>JBIOUX010000027.1:0-97898 GCA_044867425.1 Acidimicrobiia bacterium
TGCCCGCTTCCGGCGGGGTCACGGCCGGGGCCCCGACCGGGAGCGCGGCGCCCGCGACGGGCTCGGCGCCCGCCGAGAGCGGCGAGGAGATCGCCGCCGGGCCGGAGGCCGTCTCCACCACGGGCGGCGCCGTGCCCGCCGTGTTCTCCTCCACCGGTCCGGGAAGCGCCACCGCCCAGGCCGCCGCCGGCACCCGGTCCGGCGCCGCCCAGGACGGGACCGCCGGCCCCGCGCCGGCGGCCACCTCGGCGACCGGTCAGCCCGGTCCGAACTCATCCACCGCCACCGCCACCGCCCCGGGCGGGGGCGGCGGGGCGGCCGGCACCCCGGCCACCGGCCCGGGGAGCGGCGGGGCGCTCCCGAGCGGCCCGCGTACGACCACCGGGGTGACCAAGGACACCATCAACGTCGGCCTCTTCTATCCGAAGACCGGCGCCTACACCGGCCTGGCGCGGAACGCCGACAAGGTGCTCCAGGCGGCGCTCGACGAGGCGGGGCCGATTCACGGCCGCCGGCTGGTCCTCAAGACCTACGACGACGGCACGGCCAACGCCAGCACCATCCAGGTGGAGGAGAAGCGGGCCAAGGACGAGGCCTTTGCCCTCCTCTCCATCGTCAGCGAATCCAACGTTGTGCTCGCCCCCATCGCCGACCAGCACAAGGTGCCCGTGCTCGTCGGCAACATCGACGAGAAGGTGGCCCTGCCCCTCACCTACGCCTTCCCGCTGTTCACCTTCTGGGAACGCCAGGCCACCATCCTGCCCGGCTTCATCAAGAACGCGCTGGGCGGCGGCGCCAAGCGCATCGGCATCGTCTACGAGGGGACGAGCACGGCCAAGGCGGCCAAGGAGGGGTTCAAGGCCAAGGCGGCGCAGATGGGCCTGCAGGTGGTCTTCGAGCAGCCCATCGCCATGAACCAGTCCACCTGCGCCAACGAGGTGTCCAACCTCCAGGCCAGGCAGGTCGAGCTGGTGTACATGATGAACGGGCCCTTGGGCGGCATCTGCATGCTGCGCGACTCCAAGGCGCTCAACTACCGGCCCACCTGGACGGGCGTCGGGGTCAGCTGGAACTTCAACGTGGTGGCGGCGGCCAGCGGCGGGGCGGCCGACGGGATCCGCACCCTCGCCTCCATGACCACCCTCGACACGCCGGCGGGCCAGCACTACGCCGAGGTCGTCCGCCAGCGCGCCCCCAACACCGGCGCCGAGGACGACGACATCATGCTGCTCGTCTACAGCCTGGCCCAGACGTACGTCGAGGCGCTGCGCCGTACCGGTCCCGACCTCAGCCGGGAGGCCTTCGTCCAGACGATGGAAACCAAGATGAACGGCTACGAGTCCGGTTACCTGCCGCCGCCCAGCTTCGGGCCCGGCAACCGCTCCGGTCCGCTGTCGGTGGGGGTCAGCGCCTGTTGTTCCGACGGACGGTGGACGATGCCCCAGATCGGCTGGCGGGCGGCGTTCTGACCGGCGCCGGTCAGGCTCATCAGCTGAGCCGGACGTACTCGAACTCCACCGGCTGGCGGTTGATCCCGGTGGTGGGCGGGGCGATCCAGCCCGCCATCTTCCCCGGCTCGGTGACCTGGACCATGAGGGAGTCGATGAAGGCCCGGTCGTCGTCGCCGGGCAGCCACTCGTCCCGGTGGGCTTCCCACTCCTCGGCCGAGAGGACCCGGCCGTCGGGGGACACGTGGTGGCCGGCGAAGCTGCCCACCGCCCGGTGGAAGCCGGGGTGGGGAAGGCGCAGCTCGGCGCCCACCGCCGCCAGCGCCTTGTTCCAGCGGTCGATGCCCCGCTGGCAGTCCTCCACGTAGTCGCTCTGCAGCACGTGGTTGACGGCCGAGAGGAGCGACACCTGCTGGTCGACGATCCGTTTTCCTGGGGACACCCCAGACCCCGGGCAGTCCTCCACCACGGGCACGGTGCGCACCCCGTCGACCAGGCGGTGGTCGTCGTCGCGCTGGTCCTCCTGGTAGCGGCCCTTGAGCCCGCTGGTGAAGTAATTGGCGGCGTTGGTGGAGCGCTCGGAGCCGAACAGGTCGAGTGACACGCTGTAGTGGAAGTTGATGGCGCGCTGGAGGGTGGCCAGATCGATGCCGCCGTAGGGGCGGACATCGTCGGTGTCGTGCTCCTTCATGAGCTCGATGGTGCGGTTCACCACCCGCCCGATGCCGCTGGTGCCCACCGACATGTGGTGGGCCTCCTCCATGAGCATGAACTGGCAGGTGCGGGCCAGGGGGTCGAACCCGCTCTGGGCCAGCGAGTGGAGCTGGTACTTCCCGTCCCGGTCGGTGAAGTAGGTGAACATGAAGAAGGCCAGCCAGTTGGGCGTCTCCTCGTTGAAGGCGCCCAGGATGCGGGGCCGGTCGGCGTCGCCCGAGTTGCGGGTCAGGAGCGCCTCGGCCTCCTCCCGGCCGTCCCGGCCGAAGTAGGCGTGGAGGAGGTAGACCATGGCCCACAGGTGGCGCCCCTCCTCGACGTTGACCTGGAAGAGATTGCGCATGTCGATGAGCGACGGGGCGGTGCGGGCCAGGTGGCGCTGCTGCTCCACCGAGGCCGGCTCGGTGTCGCCCTGGACGACGACGAGGCGGCGCAGGTCGGCCCGGTGCTCGCCGGGGACCTCGTGCCACACCGGCTGGCCGAGATGGTCGCCGAAGCCGATGGTCTTGTCTGCCTCGGGCGGGATGAGGAAGATCCCCCAGCGGTACTCGGGCATCTTCACGTAGTCGAAGTTGGCCCACCCGTCGGCGGAGACGCTGACCGCGGTGCGCAGGTACACGTCGTTGTCCTGGAACCCCACCGGCCCCAGCTCCCGCCACCAGTCCAGGAACTTCGGCTGCCAGCTCTCCAGGGCCCGCTGCAGGCGCCGGTCGGAGGCCAGGTCAACGTTGTTGGGGATGCGCTCCCCGTAGTCGATTGAACTCATCGGTCCAGATTGTCCCATTCTCAGCGGCCGCGTTTCCTGCGCAGCTCCTCGAGCTCGACGGCCACCCGCAGGTCCTTGGGCCTGCCCAGAGCCCGTTTGAGCTCGATGAGGTCGTCGAGGGAAACGACGGGAATGGCGACGCCGAAGGCCGCTATCTCCTGGGACCGCGGTTGGAGCTCGTCATAGCTGCCCCAGGGCTCGAGCACGAACATGATGTCGATCGGCCCTGCTTCGGTGTCGAGTGACCAGGCCGTGTGCGTGGCCAGGGTGCCGGCCGCACCGTCCCACCCGGGCCCGGTGGCGCCCAGCTCGTCGAGGGCAGCAGACAGCCGGTCCAGGTTCTCGGGATCGAAGGCACCGAGGACGTCAAGATCGGCGGTCGCCCCGGGCCACCCGTGCAGGATGGCGGCGATGCCACCGACGACCACGTAGCGAACCTCGTGGCGGGCGAACGTCGCCACCAGACGTTCAGTGTCGAGGGAGTGCCGCTGGTTACTCGCCACGGTGACGGCGGCCGGCGAGATACAGGGCGGCCAGGCGGTCGTTCTCCCGCAGGCGGTCTTCGACACCGAGGGCCGGGGCGGCATCGGACGCCCGCTCGGCCGGTGCGGCCAGCGAGAGGCGGAGTTCCAGCCCACAGGCATCAACCAGGCGGGTGAGCAGCGCCACCGTCGGCTCCATCCGGCCCTTCTCGATCCGGGCGATGGTCGAGGGTGAGACGCCGGTGGCGGCGGCCAGGGCCCGCTGCGACAGGCCGGCCTGGCGGCGAGCAGACAGGCAGATGGCGTAGGCGGCGGACCCTGACGACATGCTGCGAGCATATACGCTCGCAATCGGGTGTCACACGGGGTCGACCCGGAGCACGACGGCGGCCCCCGTGTCGCCCGCGGCGCAGCCGGTGAACAGGCCGTGGCCGCCGCCCCGGCGGCGGAGGATCTCGATGAGCTCGGCGATGCCGCGGGTGCCGGTGGGCGCCTGAGGGTGGCCATAGACCAGGCTGCAGCCGAACGGGTTCATGGCGGCGGCGTCGACGCCCATCTCCCGGGCGAGCCACAGATCGTTGACGGCGAAGGGGTTGTGGGTCTTGATGACGTCGACAGCGCCGATGTCGAGGCCGGCGTCGTCGAGGGCTTTGGCCGCGGCGGGCACCGGCGCCTTGGGCATCCGGCCCCGTTCCACCCGGGCGAAGCCGGTGCCGAGGATCCGGGCCACTCCCGTCCCTCCTGACAGCTCCCGGGCCCGTTCCTCGCCCGCCACCACCAGGCCGGCGGTGCCATCGGCCGGGTGGGTCTGGGAGCCGAAGCTGACCACGCCGTCGGGCAGGACCGGCGCCAGCTTGGACAGGGCCTCGGCCGTGGTGTCGTGGACCCCTTCGTCGGCCTCGACGACCAGGGGCGCGCCCCGCCGGTGCTCGATGCGCACCGGGACCATCCACGGGCGCTGGAAATCCCGCTCCCCGGCCAGGGCGTCCCGGTACTGCTCGTAGCGGAGCAGGGTGAGGTCGTCGAGCTCGCCCTTGGTCATGCCCGCCTCGGCCGCCACCGCCTCGGCGGTGGCCACCATCGACGTCCCACCCCACGGGTCACGCTCGAACGAGTCGAGCACCCACCGTTCCACGTCGGGGGTGCCCCCCGGCCGGGAGGCGTTGGGGTGGACGAGGACGGGGCCATTGCTGGTCCGGTCGGTCGTGACCGAGAGCACGACCGCGTCCGGCTCCAGGGCCACGGTGGCCGCCGCCGCTTCCAGGCAGGCCACGCCGGTGGCGCAGGCCTGGGACAGCATCGCCCCGCTCACGTCGGTGGCCCCGAGGCGGGCGGCCAGCGTGGGGGCGCCGTAGAAGGATTCGCGCTGGGGGACGGTCCAGCCCATGACCAGACGGGTGATCACACCGGGGTCGACGTCCCGCCGGGCGAAGGCCTCCTTGGTCACCGTGGCGGCCAGGTCGAGGCTGTTGACGTCGGCCAGGGAGCCCTGCCACCGGACGAAGGGTGACGACCAGGCCAGGCCGAGGGGAATGCAGGGGGTGCCGAGCTTCATGGGGCGTCCTTGTGGTTGCGAACGTGGACGAGCGGCGTCTTGTAGGCGCTGCGGGGCAGCGTGCCGGGCGGGACGACCGTGACCACCGCCCGGACCTGGAGGCGGCTCCGCAGCTCCCCCTCGATCCGCTGGGCCACCATCCCATACCGGTCGGCGCTCAGCGATTCCGACGCCTCCACGTCAACGGGGATGGGGTCGTCGAAGCGGACCTGGTCGGGGCGGTCCTTCCACACCCGCAGGTAGGGCTCGACGGCGACGCCGGCGGCGGTGAGGGCGACGTCCCGGATGGCGGCGGGAAACACGTTCATTCCCTTGTAGATCAGCATGTCATCCGTCCGGCCCACGCAGCGCATCTTGGGGGAGGTGCGCCCGCAGGGACAGTCCAGGCCGGTGACCACGACGTGGTCGGACGAGCGGTAGCGCAGCATGGGGGTGGCCTGGCGGGCGAAGGTGGTGTAGACGACCTCGCCGCTGGCGCCCTCCTCCCAGTCCAGCTGGTGCAAGGTGGCGGGGTCGATCAGCTCGACCGCCACCGCCCGCGGGGCGCAGAAGTGCATCCCGGTGGCGTCGTCGCACTCGCCCCACACCGCCGAGAGGACGTCGGCCAGCCCCATGACCTCGCGGATGTGGTCGATGCCCCAACCCTGGCGCACCTTGTCGCGGATCTCGGGCTGCCCGAAGCCGGGCTCACCCCCACCCAGGAACTTGCGGACGCCGAGCGCCGATGGCGGGGCCCCGGTGATCTCGGCGCAGTGGTCGGTGAGGTAGGTGCCGAACGAGGCGGTGGACAGGAGGGCGGTGACCTGGAGGCGGGGGATGGAGCGCACGATCCGCTCGGTGGGGAACCCGCCCAGCCAGGCCAGGGTGGCGCCGATGGTCCGGAACCCGTCGGCGTAGGGCAGCCCCCCGGCCACTCCGGGCAGGCCGACCAGATGGCCCACCACGTCACTGGGCCGGATGCCGGCGGTGAAGAACACGGTGGCGATGGTCTGGCGCCACACCTCCAGGTCGGCGGCGGTGAGGGCGTAGTACAGCGGGTCGCCGGTGGTCCCCGAGGACGACACGACCTGGACGATGTCGTCCAGGGGGACGCCCTGGTGCCGGCCGAAGGGCTCTCCCGACGCGGACTCGTCCTGGGAGCGGCGCAGCTCCTCCTTGGTGGTGAAGGGGATGTCGGCCAGGAAGTCGAGTGAGGTGGGACCGCCGTGGGGCCGGTCGGCGGAGTGGAGACGGTCCTTGTGGAAATCGGAGCGGATACGGAGCCCGTCCACGAACTCGCCCACCCTGGTCGCCTGCCAGGCGACCACCTCATCCCAGGGCAGGGTTTCGAGCTCCTCGTCCCAGTACGTGCTCACTCCGGCTCCTCTCGGACCTATCGATCCGCCAGCCGGCCGCAGGCGGCCAGCGTGTCGGCGAAGGCGCAGTGCCCGGGCACGACACCGGCGGTGATGACGAGTGCGGGCTCGCCGGGGGGTGCCGTCCACTCCTCGGGCTCAGGGGGCAGCGCCACACCCCGGACCCGGACGGGCGGACCCGGCACGGCAATGCCCGACGGGGCGCACATCCCGATGGTGGGCGGCGCCGACTCTGGGGCGGTGGCCGATTCGAACACCATGACGGGCGCCCCCTGGTGGAAGCGGGTCACGTTGGCCAGCGGGGTCACCGCCGAGCGCCACGCCTCGTGGACCGGCTCGGGGGGCGCCTCCTCCTCGACCAGCACGACCAGGTTGGCGCCCGCCTCGAGGAGGCGTTTGGTGACCGTCAAGGCAATCTGGCCCACCGCTTCCAGAAACGTTTCCGCTTCCGGACGGCCGTCCCCGGCGGTGGCGGCGAACCACTCGCCCCCCAGCTGGGCGGCCAGGGTGGCCGGGCCGGTGAGGGCGGCCACCAGGACGGGGTCGCGGGGCAGGGTGGCGGCCAGGCGGGCGGTGGCCTCCACGGCGGCCTCGACCCGGGGATGGGTGGCGGCTTGCTCGGCCGTCTCCACCGGCAGCGTCCCTCCGGCCCCGGGGTGGCTGGCCACCGCCGGGGGATAGGTGCTCCAGTCCAGCTCGGCCCCGGCCGCCTCGGCCAGCAACCCGTCCGCCCCGGCCGTCACCACCGCGTCGGTGGCCAGCGCCTGATGGAGCGCGGTCAGTCCCTTGGCCAGCTTGGTCGGGTTGGTCAGGAACTCGCGGAGCGGCAGGGCTTCGATCTCGGCGGCCTGGGCCAGGACGAGCGGGGCGAAGATCCCGGGCTGGGCCCGGCCGCTGCGACCCAGCAGCCGGACCCTCGCCCGCGGGCTCGAAGTCGGCGTCATGACTCCGGATGGTCTTTGCGGTGGGGCTGGGGACCCCACCGCAAGTGGCGGGCGTGTTCCGAAGGAACCGGGTGCCCGCCGCCAGGAACACAGTCCGCCGGCATCGTCACGGCCGCATGATGGGCTGGAGGGGCTTGGCGTCGGGCCACGAGCCGTAGAAGGCGAGGATCTCCTCCGGCGGCTGCTTCTGGGACCACTCGGCCTCGAAGTCGGCGTAGGGCTTGCCGCGGGCCAGGCGGGCCTGGCGCTCGGCGGTCCGGCGCTCCTCGGTGGCGGCCACGTCGACGCGCTTGCGCTCGGCGTCCCACACCACCTGGTAGACGTGCTCGGCCGCCCACTCCGAGATGGTGCCGTTGAGGAGGTCCTCCTCGACCATCTTGGGATCACGCTCCAGCGGGTCGCCGTAACCGGCGCCGCCGGTGGCGAAGCCGATGGTGACGATGTCGTTCTGGGCGTAGGGCCGCACCATGCGGCCCTGGAACTCGTTCTCCCACTGCCCGTTGACGGAGTGCTCGGCCAGCATGGTGGGCACGTCGAGGTCGAGCTGGTCGCCCTGGCCCAGGCGCTCGACGAGGTCGGCGCCCCGCACGCTGATCCCGGGGATGGTGCAGGGGGCGTAGCCCCCGAAGAGGGGCTGGGGCGTCTGGATCTTGGAGTTGTCGGCGATGGCCATCATGTAGACGGCGGGCACGTGGTGGGCCACCCACAGCTGAGCCGTGCCCACGCCGCCCCGGTACCGGCCGTGCCCGCAGGAGTCCTTCCAGTGCTGGGACACCGGGATGAGCAGCGGGAACTCGTTCTCCACCAGCTCAACGTCCGGCGCCCGCCCGAAGACGCACCATGGGAAACCGAAGGCGTTCATCCCGTCGGCGGTCGGCCGTCCCCCCTGGCCCTCGGTGTTGATGCTGTAGGCGAGCATGTCGGCGAAGGGCATCTGCCACTGGGACAGGCCGGCCAGCACCAGGGCGTTGCCGCCGTTGCCCTGCGACGCTCCCGCCTGCCCCCACTGCTCGGTGCCGAACATCGCCTTGGCGAAGACGTTGTGCACGGCGCTCATGACGCCAGTGGCGATCATCACCGAGTTGGAGGTGGCGGCCCGCACGTCGGGGTACAGGCACGTCCCTGGCTCGAACAGGAAGTCGATGGGGGCGAAGGTGGCGTTGCTGATGGGCAGGTCGTAGAAGGCGTACTCGTAGACGAAGTTGGCGAAGTGGCCGATGGCCGCCTGGGGGTGGGCGTTGTAGGACGAGGCCGTTTCGGGTCCCGTCCCCGTGAAGTCGACCAGGAGGCGGTCTCCTTCCTTGGTGAGGGTCATGACGCAGGACCGCACGAGACCCTGGTTGAGCCCGACGGCGTCGGCGAAGGTGACGCAGCGGTACTTGCCGTCGGGCCAGGCCTGGATGCGACGCCGGGCGCCCTCTTCGGCGACTTGGAGCATCTTGCGGAAGAGCCCGATGACGAAGTCGAGGCCCTCCCGCTGGCACAACTCGATGACCCGGGTGCGGACCCGGTCGGCGGTGGTGCAGCGGGCCTTCAGGTCGACGGCCACCATCTGCGGCGCCCGGATCCCGAAGGCCTGGAAGACGTTGAGGATGTCCTCCCGCAGGGTGAAGTTCTCGCCGATCTTGGTGGGGGGCAGGTTGAGGCCCTCCTCGAAGCGGGCGGTGGCCGACACCGGCATCCCGCCCGGCTCGGAGGCGCCGGTCTCGGTGGTGTGCACCAGTGCCGCCGTCCAGGCGATGAGCTGGCCGTCGTAGAACACGGGCATGGCCACCATCTGATCGGGGTTGTGGATCCCGCCGTAGACGGCGTCGTTGGCGAACCACAGGTCGCCGTCCTTGATGCCCGGGTTCTCGGCGTAGTTGGCCAGGATGTACTTGATGATGAGCGGCGGGATGACGGCGTGCAGGTAGGTGCCGCACGACCCGTTCACCATGTCGCCGTCGGCGGTGAAGATGCCCACCAGGGAGTCGCCGGCGATGCCCATGGCCGACCGGCAGGAGCGGACGAAGACGTCCATGCCCTCGTCGAGGATGTCGTTGGTGCGCTGGAAGCCGATCTCGAAGTCGCCCAGGCCAATCTGCTCGACGCACTTCAGCTCGTGCTCGGTGGGGGCGACCGGCTTGAGCCAGGTCAGCTTCTCCTCGAGCGTGGGGATGCCGCTCATGACGCCCTCCTCTGTTCATGGCTCTTCGCCTGGCGGCTCATCGCTGTGCGACCGGGGGCCCCTGCCCCAGTCGCCGCGCCGGAGCGACCGTCTGTCGCGCTGGTGTTATCGAGGGACTCGAGGATCCCGAGCCCGTACCTGTCGATCGAGTAGCGCATGCCGGGTGGGACGACCACGGTGGTGAGGGGTGCCTCGACCACCGCCGGCCCGTCGACGACGTTGCCGGGGCGCAGGGAATCGGCGTCGTAGAGCGACGTCTCCGCCCGCTCCCGCGGCTCCGGCCAGTACGCCGGGCGCGACCCGGTGAGCGCCGCCTTGGGATCCTCACCTTCGAGGGGGAACTCGGGGAGCACCGGCTTGGGCGTGGCCACCGTCACCTTGAGCACGAAGTTGTCGAGGTACACCCCGCCGGGCTTGTTCACCACCAGGGGGCTGAACGTCTCCGAGAACTCCTTCTCGAAGGCCTCGTAGACGGCGATGACGTCCTTCTCGCTCTCGAGGAACAGCACCGGCGACAACATGCGCTTCACGTTCACCTGACCGCCGTAGAGCATGTCGAGCTCCAGGCTGAAGGCGGCGTCGTCGACGGGCAGGCCCTCAGCGACGAGGTCCTGGCGGGCCTGGTCCATGAGCTGGCGGACGGTGGTGTTGAACGTCTCGTAGTCCTCGGTCCAGCGCTGGGTGAGCGACTCCAGGAAGATCATCCGCTTCGACGTCTCGTAGACATGGACGATGTCCATGATCGAGCTGCCCAGGGCGCAGAACACCGGCGCCGAGGGGAACACCACCGCCTTGGCCAGGTCGCCGAGATAGCCGGAGACGTGCGTGGGGCCCGCGCCCCCGAAGGCGAAGAGGATGAAGTCCTCGGGGTGGTAGCCCCGCAGGTGGATCTCCCGCTTGATGGCCGAGGCCATGTTCTGATCGACGATGCGCCGCACGAGGGCGGCGGCTTCCTCCGTGGAGACGCCGAGGGGGCCGGCGATCTTCTCCTTGATCGCCCGCTCGGCCTTGGCCCGGTTGAGGGGCATCCGCCCGCCGTAGTAGGTGTCGGGGTTGATGTAGCCGAGGACGACATCGGCGTCGGTGACGGTGGGCTCCACCCCGCCCTGGTCGTAGCACACCGGACCGGGCATCGACCCGGCGCTGCGGGGCCCGACGTTGAGCTGGTTCCCGATCGGGTTGATCCAGGCGATGGACCCGCCCCCGGCGCCGATGGACAGCGTCTGGAGCATGGTGATCGACACCATCCACCGGTCGATGACGGGGCGGAAGTCGTAGTTGCGGACCGAGTGCTCCACCACCAGACCGATGTCGAAGCTGGTGCCACCCATGTCGCCGGCGACGACGTTGTCGTAGCCGAGGGCGTTGGCCAGGTGGAACGACCCCATGAGTCCCGACACCGGCCCACCGTTGTAGGTGCGGCTGGCCGTCGTCTTGAACACCTCGCCGGAGCCGCCCGAGTTGTGGATCATGAGGAAGCTGCCCCGGTAGCCCGCCTCCCGGAGCTTGTCCCAGGTGGCCGACAGCTCGGTCTGCATGGCCCGCTGGAGGTAGGCGTCGAGGACAGCGGTCATCGTCCGCTCGTACTCGCCGAGCTTGGCCACCACCTCGGAGGACAGCACCACCGGCAGGTAGCCGATGTGATACGCCTTGTACTCCTCCCGGATGATCTCGCGCACCCGGCGCTCGTGGGCGGGGTTCATGAAGCTCCACAACAGGGAGACGACGATGGCCCTCGCGCCCCGCTCCATGAGGATGCGCAGCTTGCGCCGGACGTCGTCCTCGTCGAGGGGCCGGATCACCGCCCCGGTGGAGTCGATGCGCTCCTTCACGCCGACGATGAGGCGGCGGGGCACGATCGGCTCCGGCTTGTTCTGGGCGGCGATGTTGCGACGCTCCGCCACCCGGGTGCCGTCGGTCCACTGGGCACCCCGGCCGATGAGGATGGCGTCCTCGTGGCCCTCGGTGGTGATGAGCCCCACGCGGGGGCCCTTCCGCTCGATGAGGCGGTTCATGGCCACCGTGGTCGAGTACCGCACCACGTCGATCCGGGGCAGGAGATCCTCGAGGGTGATTCCTGCTTCGGCGGCGCCCTCCTCGATGGCGTTCATGAAGCAGACCGAGAGGTCGTAGGGGGTGGTGGGCGCCTTGGCGATCGTCCGCTGCCCGCCGAGGGTGAGGACGAAGTCGGTGAACGTGCCGCCCACGTCGATGTCCATGGAGTTGAGCTCGCTGACGCCGGAATCGGTAATGGTCACAGCGTCACCTCCCGGCCCTGGGCCACCGCCAGGCGGCCGTCGGCCACGACCAGCTCGCCGCTGGAAAGGCGGGTTTTGAGCTTGTCGAGGTCGATCTCGATGTCGACGGTGATGGGATGGCCCGGCGGCAGGTACTCCGTCTCCACCTGGGCTCCGCAGCCCGGGCAGTAGAACTCGAGGATGCGGACCCAGTCGGGGTCGGGGGAGAAGGTGAACGCCCCTTCGATGAGCGGCGGGTGGACCTCGCGGGGATCCCGCTCGTGGACCAGGCATCCCTCCTTGTAGGGACGCCGGGCCGAGACCAGCTCGGCGTCGCAGCGGTTGCAGCGCCAGACTTCGTCGGCGATGTCGAGGTCCAGGTACTCCGTGAACCGGATCCGTGTCGTGCTCATACCCTCCCCCTCAGCACCCCGTTGGCGAACTCGTCGATGGTGAGCGACCAGCCCGGCGGCACCAGGCAGGTCATGGTCTCGCCCACGGCCATGGCGGGACCCTCGATCCCGGTCCGCCCGGCCAGGGCGTCCCAGTCATAGACGGGCGCCTGAAGGACATCGTCTTCGGGGACGCCCCGAGCCCCGGGCCTGCCGAGCTGGAGGGCCCGGCGGGCGAGGGGCGGCGGGGTGGCCGTCTCCTCGGGCGGGCGACCGACGGGTTCGTAGGCCCCGACCGGGAAGCGGGCTCGGACCCGGACGACGTCGATGTGGCCCCCCTTGGCGTCGGCCAGGGCGTCATCGACGGAGCCGGCGCGGACGGTGCGGGCGCTCGATCCGTTGGCGGGCAGGTCGAGCTCGACCTCCAGGCTCGCCGCGCCGGCGTCGAACCCCTCGGCCTCCAGGTCCCGGCGGGCGGTGGCCTCGAGCTGGCCGGCGGCGGCCCGGACGGCCTCGGCCCCGCCGGAGGCGCCGGCGCCCACACTGCGCTCGTAGACGTGGACGACATCGGACACCGAGGAGCCGAAGGCGGCGAAGACGGGGCCCAGGCCGAACACCCGGGCGGTGCCGATGCCGAGCCGCTCGGCCACCGGGGCGGCGAAGAGAGCTCCGTTGCCGCCGTAGGCGAAAAGGGTGACGCCGGCGGGATTGAGCTCCGCCTTGGCCATGGTGGAGGACACCAGCTCGGCCACGATGTCGACGGCGGTGTCGGCCACCATCCGGGCGGCTTCTTCCACCGGGATGCCGAGCGGCTCGGCCAGCCGGCGGCTGATCACCTCCTCGGAGCGGGTCACCTCCAGGACGCGGCGCCCGCCCAGGAAGCGGGCGGGGTCGAGGTAGCCGAGGAGGAGGAAGGCGTCGGTGACCGTGGCCTGGTTGCCCCCCAGCCCGTAGCAGGCGGGCCCGGGGGCGGCGCCCATGCTCTCCGGGCCGAGCGTGATCCCTCCCTTGCCATCTCCCTGGGGGGCACCCCCCGATCCCCGGGCGGGCCGGGCGACGCTGCCGCCGCCCAGGACGGCGGAGCGGAGGAAGGGGAGGGGGGCCCGGATGGGGAGGCCGAAGATGTCGCCGTCCCGGCTGAAGAGCGGCTCGCCGCCCAGGACGACACTGGCCTTGGCCGTGGTGCCGCCCACGTCGAGGCAGATGACGTCGGAGAGGGCGTAGCGGCGGGCCAGGTAGGCCGAGGCGTAGGTGCCGAACACCGGGCCCGACTCGAGCGTGTCGAGCGCTTTGGTCTTGCCCACCCGGGCCACCCCGCCGTTGATGTGACCGACCAGCAGGGCTCCGTCCCAGCCCTCGTCGTACTTGAGCAGGTCCTCGGCCTGGAAGAGCGAGGAGGCCAGGCGGGTGTGGGTGTAGGCGTTGATGAGCGAGCAGTGGGTGCGGGTGGCATCGTCGTGGACCTGGGCCATCTCGCTCCCGAGGAGGACGGGGACCGCCCCCAGGTAGTGGTCGGGGTACTGGCTCTCGATCACGCCGGCCACGTCCCGCTCCGGGGTGTTGTCCGGGAACGATCCGTCCAGGCTCACGCAGATCCGGCGGACGCCCTCTTCGAACAGCCGCTTGACGGCGGCGAGCACATCGACGGCCGAGGGTTGGTCGGGCAGGCCGATGACGTTCTGTTCAGCCACCAGCGAGCCGAGGGCGGGGGAGACCCCCTCGCCGTAGAGGTCCTGTTCGTGGCCGGCCCGGACGAGGAGGCCGACCTTGGCGCCCTTGCCCTCCCCCAGGGCATTGGACGTGATGGTCGAGGACCAGCGGATGAACGACACCTGGTCGAGGAACCCGGCAAGATCCTCGCCGTGGCCGAGCGCCTGGGCCGCCTCCACCAGGATCTGGCGGAACGAGACCGTGAAGTCGTGCGGTGTGGTGTCGACCTTGATGGCGTGCAGCCGGGGCCCGTCGGCGACCAGACCATCCGTCATGGTGCCGCCCGTGTCGATGTCGACCGTGTACATGACCCCCCCTCCAGGAGCGGAGACCCGGGCCGAGCGGCAACCGGGCCGGGTTGGAGCCTCGCGCGAGTCGCAAGGGGCCGCCATGTACGGTCAAGACAAAAGCAGTCCACCGTTCATTGTCCGCACCGGACAACACTCCGGCGGTGCCTGCCGTTTACGCTGCACAGCGCGACAGGTGATGAGCCAGGGGGGACATGGCCGTCGGCATCGATGAGAGCCAGCGGAAGATCAGCGCCCTCGTCCGCGTGGGACGGGCCATGGTGTCCGCCGCCGACTACGAGCAGGCGCTGGGCACCCTCATCGAGACCGTCAGCCGCCTCCTCGACGTGGAAACCGGAGGGTTCCTCCTCTACGACCCGGTCCGGGACGAGCTCGTCCTCCAGCAGCCCGCCTTCGGGATCGAAGATCCCAAGACCATCTCCGAGTACCACGTCCCCCTGTCCGCCGGGGGCAACGCCGTGCGGGTGTTCCTGTCCCAGCGCGCCTATGTGACCAACGACGCCCCCCACGACCCCCGCCTCATCCAGCGGTTCGTGGAGATGTTCCGGGCCCGCACGATCATCTCCATCCCCCTCGTGGTGGAGGACCACCCCATCGGCGTCTTCCACGCCATCAACAAGCGCAGCGGCGACTTCGATCAGGCCGATCTCGACCTCCTCACCCTGGTCGCCCCCCTGATGGCGGCCAGCATCCAGTCGGCCCAGATGTTCAAGGAGCTGCGTGAGCAGCGGCGGCAACTGGAACGTGCGGTCTTCCTCCAGGCGGAGCTGTCCCGCACCGCGCTGGACGCCCCGGGCATGGAGCCGCTGGCCGAGCGTCTGGCCGACCTCATCGCCCGGCCGGTGATGGTCCTCGACGCCGCCCTCCGCCCCCTGGCCAGCGCCCGCTGGCCCGACGACCAGATGCCGAGCGAGGCGTGGCTCCGCCGGGCCCGCCAGCCCGAGCAGCCCGCCGGCGGCGACGGCGATGACAAGCCCGTCGTCACCTCCATCGCGGTGGGCACCCATTTCGGCGGGTACCTGGCCGTGCTGCCCGCAGGCGCCTCCCTGGATGTCCTCGACACCCGGGCCATCGAGCACGCGGCCGGGATCTTCGCCCTGGAGATGCTGCGGGAGCAGAGCGCCTACGAGGTGGAGTCACGCCTCAAGGGCGACCTCCTCCAGGACCTGTTCACCGGCAGCTACCGCGACGAGGAGGAAGCCGCCGGGCTCCTCCGGCGCCTGGGCTACACCCTGACCGGACCCTGCCGGGTGGTGCGGGTCGACGCCGCCACCCGGGCGGAGACGAGGCCCCGCCCCGCCCGCTGGCAGGAGGAGATGCAGGGGCCCCACTCCCGGCTCTACACCGCCCTCACCGAGGTCTGCGCCGAGCTCCTGGGAGTGGCCGCCGTCGCCCCGTGGCGGTCGGGCTTCCTTCTCCTCATGCCGGCGGCCAGTCCCGAAGGTGATCTGGGGGTGGCCACCGAGCTGTTCGCCCGGTTCCGGGCCGCCGGCGAGCAGGTCCGGCCCGGCCTGCGCCTGTACCTGTGCCTCGGCTCGGCGGTGGCCTCGGCGGGTGGGCTGGGCCAGTCGCTGGAGGAGTCGGAGCGGGCCATGGGCGTCGCCCGGACGCTGGAGATCTCCGACCGGGCCCTGCTCTTCGAGCACCTCGGGGTGTACCGGGTCCTCCTCGGTCCCAACAACGCCCGGGACCGGCGCGACTTCATCGACGAGGCCCTCGGCCCGGTGGTCCGCTACGACGTCGAGCACGGCAGCGACCTGGTCGACACCCTGCGGGTGTGGGTGGCGGCCGACTACAGCGTCACCGAGGCCGCCGGCCGGCTCTTCGTCCACACCAACACGCTCAAGTACCGCCTCAAGCGCATCCGGGCGCTGCTCGGCGGCGACCCCTCGCGGGGGGATCTGCGCCTCCAGGTGGAGCTGGCCCTCAAGATGCTCGACCTTCCCCGCCTGGCCGGCGCCGCCGGGGCCCCGAACCCGTGATCCGTCCCTGCGGGGAAGCGGACTTCGAGACGATGCTGGCCATCGTCAACGACGCCGCCGTCGCCTACCGGGGGGTGATCCCGGAGGACTGCTGGTCGGAGCCGTACATGCCGGCCGAGGAGCTGCAGGGTGAGATCGAGGCCGGGGTCGTCTTCTGGGGATGCGAGGAGGACGGCGGGCTGGTCGGCGTCATGGGTCTCCAGGACGTCGACGACGTCGCCCTGATCCGCCACGCCTATGTGCGCACCGCCCTCCAGGGGCAGGGCGTCGGGTCCCGGCTGCTCGAGTTCCTGGCCGCCCGGACCCACCGTCCGCTCCTCATCGGCACGTGGGCCGCCGCCACCTGGGCCATCCGGTTCTACGAGAGCCACGGCTTCCGCCTCGTCCCCGCCGGCGAGAAGGACACCCTGCTCGGGCGCTACTGGTCCATCCCCTCCCGGCAGATGGAAACCTCCGTGGTGCTGGCCGACCGGACCTGGTGGGCCGGACGACGGGCGGAGCCCGCCTAGTTGGCCCCGATCGTTCCGGCGTTCTTCCGCAACACACGGTCGTTGCGCAGGAACGCCAGAGTTGGACCCGACAGTTCAGTTCTCCGTCGGTGCCACCAGCTCGACCTCGAAGCCGTCGCCGTCCTCGAGGTAGGCGACCTCGGCGCCGCCGGCGATGGGATGGCGGTCGGAGGGCAGCGCGGACCAGCCGTGGTCCGCTGCCCGCTTGACGACGTCAGCCAGGGCGGATGCCTGCTCGACCCGGAAGGCGAGGTGGTTGAGCCCGGGCCGCATGCGGCTGTAGAGCATGCCCGGCACCATGTCTGCGGACTGCTCCAGGACGACGGCGAAGCCGCTGGCATGGCGAAAGAGCACGAGCCGTTGGATGGAGCGGTCCGCCTCGTAGCCGAGTTCGCCCAGCAGCCAGCTCCACGACTCTTCGGACCGGTCGAGATCGGGCACCCACAGCGTCAGATGGTGGAGCACCAGCCCAGGGTAACCAGGCTGTGCGCCCGGCCAGGTGGGGCGGTGTCAGCCACCGACGCTGAGGGCGGGTTCGGCGGCCAGGGAGCGGAGGTAACGCTCGGGGGCCTTGCCGACGGCGGCGTCGAGGTTCCCAGGTGGCGCCGGGCTCGGCTTCGGCTCGATGAGTCGGTGAAGCCACCCTGTTCGCGGCGGCGGGCTGGGGCGCGCAGGGACCGGGTTACAGCTCGCTGGCGATCTGAGCGAGGGCGGTTTGCATGGCGGCCAGGCGGCGGGGACCGAGGAGGCGCTCCAAGCGGCGTTCCACGTGTCGATGAGGGCGTCGAAGGCGTCCTGGACGGCGGCCCAGCCGGCGGGCGTGAGGACGATGAGCTTGGCCCGGCGGTCGTCGCGGTCGGGGATGCGCTCGGCGTATCCCAGCTCGACCAGGTCATCGACCAGCTCGGCCATGGCTTGGGGCGTCATGGCCGCCCGAGCAGCGAGCGTGGTGAGCCGCGTCCCCTCGGCGTCGATGTGGATGAAGACCTGGGAGTGGGCGGGGCGCACGCGGTGGCCGGCGGCCTTCAGGCACCCTGAAGTTCAGGATATCGAACCGACTTGGGAGGGGCGAGCATGGCCCGGACGACATCACAGGCGAAGCAGCTGACGGAGGGTGTGAACCACATCGCCCTGGTGACGCCGGACCTGGACCGGCTGGTGGACTTCTACCGCCGGGTCTTCGACGCCCGGGTCGTCGTCGAGATGGAGGAGGAGGGACTACGCCACACCGTCCTCGACGTCGGCGCCGGCGCACTGCTCCACCCTTTCGAACTGCCCGACCGGCGCACCTTCCCGAACCGGCCCATGTTCGACCGCGGCCGGCTCGACCATCTCGGAATCAACGCCGCCAGCTTGGAGGCCTTCACCGAGCTGCGGCGCCGAGTGGTGGCCGAGGGCCGCGACGACGGCCTGGTGAGCGACTTCGGGCCCATGCTCAGCTTCCGCTACACCGATCCCGACGGCTTCGCCGGCGAGGTGTGCTGGGTGGAGCACGTCGCCCGGCTGCAGACCATGAAGCCCCGGGCCGACTGGGAGGTCGTGGAGCTGACCGGCTGAGGGCGGGATTTGTCAAGGGGTCTTGGCCACGACGGCGAGGGCATCGTGGCGGCACCACGATTCTGTTTCGGCTTCGATGGCGGCGGCAACGTCGTGGTAAGACGAGTGTCGGTCCGGCCGTCGGGGCCGTCGATGGCCGGACCGGACAAAATGGACGGCAGGGCCGTTGTGCGACTCGCACCGTCGCGACGGTGCCGTCAGGCCGGGTCAGAGGCTGCAGCTGTCGCCGTCGCAGGCGGCGCCGTCGTCGGAGACCGCGATCGGCTCCAACGGATGTGCGTCCGTCCAGGCCCGGCGGAGGGCGTCGAGGAGCACCTCGGCGGGTTGGGCTCCGGGCACCCCGTACTTGCGGTTCAGGACGAAGAAGGGCACGGCGCTGATGCCGAGGCTGTAGGCCTGCTCCTCGTCGTCGCGGACGGCCTCGGCGTAGTCGCGACCGGCGAGGACGGCCTCCACCTCGGCCCGTTCCAGGCCGGCGGCGACGGCGGCGGCCGTCAGGGAGGCATGGTCAGACACGGGACGCCCATCGGTGAAGTAGGCCCGCAGCAGTTCGTCCTTCAGCTCATGCTGGCGGCCGCGCTCCCGGGCCAGGTGGAGCAGACGGTGGGCGTCGAAGGTGTTCCCGCCCTGCGTCGCCTCCATGTGGAACTCGAGGCCCTCGCCCGCCGCCACGTGTTCGATGTTGGTCACCATGGCCCGGGCCGCGGCCGGCGTCTGGCCGTACTTCGCAGCCAGATGCTCGACCACGCCGCCCGGCCGGACGGCGGGGGCGGCGGGGTCGAGCTCGAAGCTGCGCCAATGCACCGCGACCTGGTCGGCGTGCTCGAACCGCTCCAGGGCGGATTCGAAGCGGCGCTTGCCGATGTAGCACCAGGGGCAGGCGATGTCGGACCAGATCTCGACGTTCATCAAGCAGCAACTCCCATGCCGGTCTCGGGCTGGCCGGCTCCGGCGGTGGCGGACCGGGCATCGGCCCGCAGGGCCAACCGGGCCCGGGTCACGACCGTAGCGGCGGCCACGACGCCGGCGGCAACGGCAACCCCGCCGAGAACGGTGCTCCAGTTGTCCGCGAGCCCGAAGGCGTTGTCGAGCGACACGGTGCCGGGGCCGGCGAGGGCGACCGTCGCCCCGGCGATGGCGTAGAGGAGGGGAAGCTCGTAGCCCCCGTTGGACCCCCACACGCCCTTGTCCCGGTGGGTCGAAGCGGCGACGAGGAGGGTGCCGACGATGGCGGCGCCGGCCAGGGGGGCCAGCAGTCCGGTGGCCAGCAGCAGCCCGCCGCCGGCCTCACCCAGGCCGGCCAGGGCGGCCATCGGCCTGCCGGGCCGGAAGCCGACCGAATGGAAGAAGCCACCGGTTCCGTCCAGACCGTACCCACCGAACCAACCAAAGAGTTTCTGGGTGCCGTGGCCGATGAGCAGCAGGCCCACGGCGACCCGCAGAAGCAGCAGAGCAGCGTCCATGATCTTCCTTCCAGGGGGGCGTGAATGCTTGTACCCCGAACAACGAACTTGAAGCTTCAAGTATTCCTGGGGTTCAACAGCCCGGCGGCGAAGCCGTCCTGCCCCTGGGGTCGAGGCGGCCCAGCAGGGAGTCGCAGATCCGCTCCAGCTGGCGCACCTGGCTTGCCGTGAGTGCGTCGTAGACGAGGGCCCGCACGGTGTCGACGTGGGCCGGGGCACTGGCGGCCAGCTTGGCCAGACCGGCGTCGGTGAGCACGGCCATGCTCACCCGGGCGTCCGCCGGCGACTGCTGGCGGCGGACCCAGCCCCGCTGCTCCAGCTTCGCCACCACGTGGGACAGGCGGGAGGGCGACGAGTTGGACCGGGCGGCGAGCTCGCTCATCGGCATCGCCGCCTCCGGCGCCTCGGACAGCATGGCCAGGACCCAGTAGGAGAACAGGGTGAGGTCGGCGTCGCGCTGCAGCTGGCATTCGAGGGCGGCGGGCAGGAGCGTGGTGACGGCCATGAGCTTCCGCCAGGCCTGTTGCTCCTCGCCGCTCAGCCACCGGGCCTCCTCCATCAGCGGCCACGATACGACCGCCGGGGATGCCGCAGCGGGCGCTCGGCCTGGTCGGGGGGCCACACCACCCGGCGGGTGCCGTCCTGCCACTGGACGGTGAGCACCTGGTGGCCGGCCTGCAGTCCACTGTCAGGGTCGAGACGGAAGCGGCCAAGCAGCGTGGTGGTGTCCAGGCGGCGGGCTGCGTCCAGCAGGGCGGTGTCGTCGGGCCCACCGGCGTCCCGCAGGCAACGCCCACAGAGGATCCCGGCGGCGAAGGCCTGGACCGCCGGATAGGGAGGCTCGTCGCCGGTGGCATGACCGAAGGCGGCGGTGAACCAGGCCGCGTCCGGGCCCTCCTCGGGCTCGGCGGGCGCCACTCGAGGAGCCCACTGGGCCGGCCCCAGCAGCCCCTCCCGCCGGTCGCCCAGGCCGGCCAGGACCTCGTCGACGCCCGCTCCCACGAAGGCGCAGGCCCGCCACGGACGCTCGAGCAGGACGGCGGCCGCCGCCTGCTCGTCCTCGAAGGACCCGACCACCAGCAGGAGGTCGGCGGGCGCCAGGGCGGCTGCTGCCGCTGCCGCCCCGCCCGGTTTGAAACCGGTGACCTCGACGGCGAAGCCGAGCGCCGCCGCCTCGGCCAGGGCCCCGCCGGCAACCTCGAGGGCGAAGCCGGTGGACCCCCGCAGGAGGGACACGGTGGCCGCCCCCGGGTCGGCCGCCCGCACCGCCCGCAGCGCCCCGGCCAGGTAGGTGCTGGCCGGCGCCAGCACATTGATGGCGTTGGGATACCGGGGCCGGCGCAACGACGAAATGGCCCCCCCGTGATTCCACACCGGTCGTGCGGTGGCCCCCACCGCGGCCCGCGCCGGGCTGGAGCCGTAGGGACCGAAGAGGACGTCGGGGCCCGCCGCCACCGCCCGGCGCATGGCAGCGGCGGGATCGGGATGGGCGTCGATGACCGACAGGACGACGGTCCAACCGGGAGAGAGCGTGGGTGACCGCTCGGCCCACAGGCGCAGCGCCGCCGCCCCCGCCTGCCCGAAGCCGGCCAGCGGCCCGGTGAGTGGGGTGACCAGAACGGCGTGGAGCCGGGTCACTGGCTCCGACTACTGATTCGAGAGTTTGCGGGCCAGCTCGGCCCGGGAGTTGACCCCCAGCTTGGTGTACACGCTGGCCAGGTGGGTCTCGACCGTCCGCCGGCTGATGAAGAGCTGGTCGGCGATCTCGGCGGCGGTGAGGCGCTGGGCGGCCAGGCGGGCCACCTCCCGTTCCCGGACGGTGAGCGCCGGTGCTCCCAATGCCGCCCCCGCGGCCCGGCGGCCGGCCTTGCCCAGGCTCCGCAGCAGGGCCAGGCTCCGATCCCGGCGCCAGAGGGCGCCGGCGGCGTCGAAGCAGGCCGTGGCCTCCTGGAGGGCGGCCAGGGAGCGGGACGGATCCCGGCCCTCCAGGCCCAGACCGAGCACCAGCAGGGCCCGGCCGAGGAGGACGGGGTAGTCGAGGTTCCGGAGCAGCTCCACGGCTGCGGCCCCCGCCTCGGTGGCCCGGCTGGGGCGGCCCGAGGTCAACGCCGCCCAGGCCTCGGCCGTGTGGGACAGCGCCGTATGGAGGTCCCGGTTGACCGACCCGGCGATCTCCGCGGCGGCGGCGGCCGCTGCCTCCGCCCGGCCCCGGTCCCCGGCCTCGGCGGCCACCTCGGCCACGTCGAGGAGGACGGGGGTGGCATGCGCCGGCGCCCCCACCGCCACCACCTCCCGGGCGCTCCGCTCCAGCACGGCGCCGGCCTCGTCCAGCCGGCCCTCCCGCCACGCCAGCATCCCCTCGGCGTGGACCGACAGGCCGCTGGCCATGAACCAGGTCCGGTTCCCGTAGAGGCGGCGGGCGCCGGCCACCGCCCGCCGGGCCTCGGCCACGTCACCCACCTCGACACTGCAGAGAGCGCCGCACACCAGGCTGACACCCCGGCGCAGCCCCAAGCCGGGGTTGTGCAGCTCCGTCTCGTGGACGCAGGCCAGCGCACCGGCGAAGTCGCCCGCCAACCAGCGGACATGGGCTTCCAGCTCGAGCACGTTGCTGTCCCGCCAGCCCGGCTCCGCCTTGGCCTCGGCGAAGGCGTCGTAGGCCTCCTTGAGGCGCCCCTCGAACCCGAAGCACCAGCCCAGCGACATCAGCCCCCAGGTCACCCGGTAGTGCTTGCCGTGGCGGCGGGCCAGGTCGACGCTGCGGCGCAGGTCGAGCTCCGCCTCGCCGAACCGGCCGCCGTAGAAGGCGGCCGTGCCCTTGACGCCCACGGCCCACAGGGCGGCATCCTCGTCGCCGGCCGCCTCGGCTTCGGCCAGCACCTCGGCCGCCCCTTGTTCCAGGGCGGGGATGCTGCCGTTGATGCCCCGGGCGTAGGCGAGTTCCAGGGCGGCCAGGCGGGCCTGGGTCGGATCCCCCGCCCGCCGGTGCAGGTCGATGGCCTCTTCGGCGGCGGCCGCCGCCTCTTCCAGCTCACCCGTGCCCCAGGACAGGAAGCTGGTGAGGCGGGACTTGATCGCCGCCCGGCGGGCCAGGTCGGGGTGGGCGGCCATGACGGCGTCGACCTCCCGGAGGGCGGCCACGGCCACCCGGGCCTCGGCGTCGGCCCGGTGGTCGACGACCCAGTCGGCGTCGCCGAAGAGGGCGTCGGCCACCCCCGCCCACCTCGGGTCGCCGCTGGGCAGCAGGTCGACGAGGGAGCCGAGGATGGTGAGGCCCTCGCGAAAGGCGCCGCGCTCCTCGGCCTGGCGTAACGCCTCGCGCAGCACCTCGATGGCCTCGTCGTCGCCCGTCTCGGCCGAGCTGGCGAAGTGGAGCGCCGCCTCCCCCAGGCGGCCCATGTCGAGCAGGGTCCGGCCCACGTGGCGGTGGAGGGCGAAGCGCCGGGCCCCGCCGATCTCCTCGTAGATCATCTCCTGGATGAGGGGATGGGTGATCTCGTAGGCCGGCACCCGGCCCCGTTCCTCCTCCACCACCAGCCGGGAACGGACGAGCCGGTGGAGCAGGGGAGCGAGCGCCGGGAGGGCGAGCTCGCCGAAGCGGGTGAGCTCGCCCAGCTCGGCTCGGCCACCGGCCACCGCCAGCACCTCGAGCACCCCTTGGGCGGGAGCGTCGAGCTGTTCCACCCGGGCCCGAACCCGGGCGGTCAGCTCCTCCGGGAGATGGCGCAGCTCGGGGTGGGCGGGATCGGCGCCCTCGTCCCGCAGGGCGTGGAGGAGGCCGACGGCGAAGAGGGGGTTGCCCCGGGACCGGTCCCAGAGCCAGTCGAGGACCTCACGGGCGGGGGGACCGCCCAGGATGTTCTCGGCCAGCTCCCGTAAGGCGGCGTCGGGCAGCGGGCCGATCTCCATGCGGCGCAGCGCGCCCTGTTCCTCCACGTCGAGCAGGACGCGCAGCGCCGAGGCATGGTCGGCCAGCTCGGCGGTGCGGGCCGTGGCCAGGACCACGATGCGGTCGCCGGCCAGGCGCTCGGCCAGGTAGGGGAGGACGTGCCAGGAGGAGGCGTCGGCCAGGTGCAGGTCGTTGAGGACGATCGCCACCGGCCGGCGCTGCGCCAGCCGGGCCAGCAGCGTGCCCAGGCTGTCGAGCATGCGGGGTCGGGGCGGCTCCCGGTCCGGTACCGACCCCCGGACGGCGGCGGCGCTGCGCAGCAGGCTGGCCAGGTCGTCGACCAGGCCACCGCACAGGCGGGCGACCTCCTCGGGGGGCAGCTCCCGGAGGTGGGACTCGAGGGCCTCGGCCCACAGGCCGAAGGAGGCGGTGCCCGACAGCGGACGGGCCCGGGCCCGGAGCACGGTGGCGGAGGACCCGTGGCGCTCCCCGGCTTCGTCGGCCAGGCGCGTCTTGCCGACGCCGGGTTCGCCCACCAGCAGCACGCAGCGGAACGTTCCCCCGGCGGCCTGGCGCCACTGGGCTTCGAGCTCGGCAAGCTCCGCCTCGCGCCCCACGAAGCTGGTTCTCTGGGCCATCAACCCCCCGTGTTCTTCGAGGATAGGCCCGGGTGTCCCCGGCAAGCAGGGCGGGCCCGACCCGGAGGCGGGGTGACCGCTCCGTAAACTTGCCCCCTGTGCTCATGGCTCTTCGCCTGGCGGCTCATCCGCCCACATCGGTTGTCGCGACAGCGGGCGGCCGTGTTGTGCGGGTCGTATGGGATGGGGGCCCCAACCCCATCCGCCCAGTCCCTGCTCCACTGACGTTCCGCAGGTCCTGATGCTCACGGCGACAGGAGTGGTGATCCGCTACGGCCCGCGGACGGCCGTCGCCGGCGTCGACCTCGAGGTGCGCCCGGGTGAGATCCTCGGCCTGCTCGGACCCAACGGCGCCGGAAAGACGACGTTGCTGCGCCGCTTGGCCGGGCTGCTCCCCGGCCAGGAAGGCACCGTCGACCTGGACGGGGCCGACCCGGCCACCGCGCCGGCGGCCCGGGCCCGCATCGGCTACCTCCCCGAGGACCCGCCGCTGTACGCCGAGGACACCGCCTACCAGTACGTGGCCTACCTCGCCGGCCTGGCCGGGCTGCCCCGCCGCCGGCGTCCGGAGGCGGCCACGGCGGCGCTGGAGCGGGCGGGGGCGGGCCAGCTGGCCGGGCGGCTGGTGGGCCGCCTGTCCAAGGGGCAGCGCCAGCGGGTCGCCCTGGCCGGCGCCATCGTGCATGCGCCCGACGTGCTCCTGTTCGACGAACCCTCCGAGGGTCTCGATCCCCGCCAGATGGTGTCGCTGCGCCAGCTGCTGTCCGACCTCAAGGGCCGGGCCGCCATCGTCCTCTCCAGCCACCTGCTGGGCGAGGTGCAGGCCATCTGCGACCGGGTGGTGGTGATCGACGCTGGCGTGGTGGCCCTGGAGCGGGCCGTCGGGGCGGCGGCCGGGAACCGGCTCCGGGTGGTCGTCTCCGGCGCCGACCCCGCCGCCCTGCGCGCCGCCCTCCTCGCCGTCCCTGGGGTGCGCTCGATCGACGGAGCCGGCGCCCAGGGTGTCCCCGGACAGATCTGCGTGGTGGACACCCCGGCGGTGGCGGAGGCCATCGCCGCCGAGGTCTGTGGCCGGGGTTGGCATCTTCGCGAGCTGGCTCCCGCCCCCGACGACCTCGAAGCCGCCTTCCTGGCTGCCGTGGCCGGGACGTCCTCGGTCCCGCCCCCCCAGCCCGGACGGGGGGGGCCGGCATGAGCCGTCCCCTGGCCGGCGCCCTCCGGGTGGCGAGGCGGGAGCTGCGGGCCTCCCTGGCCGTGCCCTGGACCTACGGCGTGGCCGTGGCCTTCCTCGCCCTGACCGGGGTGATCTTCTACGTGGTGGCCGACGGGGCCCGGGAGGCGTCCCTGCGCTTCTGGTTCCCCAACCTGGCCTTCGTGCTGCTCGTCACCGCCCCCATCGTCACCAGCCGCTTGCTGTCCGAGGAGTGGCGCAGCCGTCATCTTGACATCCTGCTGGCCCGGCCCATCAGTACGGGTGGCCTGGTGGTAGGCAAGTGGCTGGCGGCGGTGGCCCTGTTCGTCCTCCTGCTCGTCCCCAGCGCTGTCTACGTGGCCTTCCTGGCCGCCTGGGGCAATCCCGACTGGCCCCCCATGGTCGCCTCCTATCTGGGGGCGGTGCTTCTCATCGGCCTGTTCTGCGCCGTGGGGACGATGGCCTCGGCCCTCACCCCCACGGCCGTGGCCGCCGGGCTCGGCGCCTTCGCCGTGCTGGTGGTGGCCCAGCTGGCCAACGGGGTCCCGGCCGTGCGGGGCTTTTCCTTCCAGCCCCACCTGGAAGGGTTCGCCCGGGGGGCGCCCGGTGCCGACGACGCCCTGTACTTCGCCTCCTTCACCACCGCCGCCCTGGTGGTGGCGGCGGGGTGGCAGGGCTTCCGGCGCACCTTGGGGGTGCGGACTCTGACGGTCCCCGCCGTCGTCCTGGTGGCGGCGGCGGCCGTCAACCTGATGCCGGTGCCGGCCAGCGCCCGGGTCGACTTCACCGCCACCGGTCGCTTCACCCTGGCCGGGGCCACCGAGGAGGTGCTGCGCAACGTCGACGTGCCTGCCCGCGTGACCGCCTTCGCCCCCGAGGGGTCGGGCGAGGCCCGGGACGCCGAGGTCCTCCTCGACGAGATCGAGCGGGTCAACAGCAAGATCGACGGCCGGGTGCTCGACTTCTCCAAGTTCGGTGGCGAGGCCTCACGCCTCGGCGTCGTGGACGACGGCGAGGTGGCGGTGGAAGTGGGGGAGCGCAAGGAGGTGGTCTCCCCCCTGGTCGAGGGGCTGGTGGCCAGCGCCCTCCAGCGCCTGGCCCGGGGGAAGCCGCAGACGGTGTGCTCCTTGGTCGGCCACGGCGAGAAGGAGCTCGACGCCCAGGAGCCCGACGGGTTCAGCCTGGCCCTCGCCCTCATGGACCGCAACGGCATCGAGGCCCGGCGTCTCGACCTCACCGTGGCCAACGCCATTCCTCCGGAGTGCACCGTCGTGGCCCTCATGGGTCCCCGGGCCGAGCTGCTGCCCAATGAGGTGAGCCTGCTCCAGGGGTTTCTGCGCGACCAGGGCCGGATGCTCGTCCTGCGCGAACCGAACGGACCCAACCTCGACGCCCTCACGACGCCGTGGGGGCTGCGCCTCCTCCCCGGTCTGGTGGTGGACCCCGAGCGCAGCCAGGCCGGTGATCCCACCACTCTTGTGGTCAACAGCTTCCCCAGCGCCCATCCCGTGACCAAGAACGTTGACGCCGTCCAGATGGTGACCGCCGGCGGTGTCACCACCGTGGCCAGCGACGACCCGGGGTTGAGCGTGGCCAAGGTCCTCCAGTCGAGCGGCCCGTCGTGGCTGGAGCTCACGCCCGGCATCGCCGCCTACGAACCCAACCAGGGCGACCGGGGCGGGCCGGTGGTGCTGGGCGGCGCCGCTGATCGCTCCGAGGTCAAGCCCGGCGGCGAAACCCGGGTCTCCGGTGGCGGCCCCAGCATCGCCCGGACCCGGTTGCTGGTCTACGCCGACGCCCAGTGGGCCACCAACGGCGTCATCGGCAATCTGGCCAACTCGCGCCTGTTCGCCAACGGGCTCAACTGGCTGGCGGGCGAGGAGGACCTGGTGGCCATCCCCGGGGTCGACCCCGACCTCCGCCGGCTCACCCTCACTCCGGGCCAGCGGCAGCAGATGGCCATCGGGGCGATCGGCGTCGTTCCGGCGGTGGCGATGGTCGCCGGTGCCGCCGTCTGGCTCCGCCGCCGGAAGCGCTGAGGGGGAATGGGCAAGCAGTCACGGCGCAAGCGCGATCGGGACGAAGGGCTCCACGCCGCCAACGCCTGGTTCCGGCGTGTTGGCCTCCCCACCCGCCCGGAGGGTGGCGCCTACCGCCGCCTGGCCACCGCCGACCCGGACTGGTGGCACCGGTTCTCCGAGGCCGAGGACGCCAGCGTGGCGCTGGTGGCGGATCCCGACGCTGATCCGGGCGAGGTGCAGGCCGCTGCCCGGGCCAAGTACGCCCTCCTCTACCGGGACCTCGACACCGCCCTGGCCGAGTACGCCGCCCGTCCCGTGGCCATCGCCCACCCGTGGCTGCGCTGGTGGTCCGAGCACCACCCGCCGGCCACCCGGCTGCTCGACGTGGGTTGCGGTGCCGGGGTGCTCACCGGTGCCTACGCCCTGGCCCTGCCCGACACCGAGGTGGTCGGGATCGACGCCGTGCCCGAGGCGGTGGCCTGCGCCCAGGAGCTGGCCCGGCGGGTGGGAGCGGGGAACGTGACCTTCGCCGTGGCCGACTTCGCCCAGCTTGGGTCAGGCGACCTCGGCGGCGAGTTCGATCAGCTGGTGGCGGTCACCGCCCTGGGTGACGGTGGCGTCTACCCCCAGGACCGGGTCGAAGGCGGAGATCCCTTCTCCTCGGTGGCTGAGGTCGACGGCCCGGGCCAGGAGTTCACCTCCCCAGCCCTCGCCGGCCTGACCGAACGCCTCTCACCCGGCGGCCACGTGCTGGTCTTCGACCGGACGCCGTACGCCGTCCAGGCGGCCTGGCTGGGGGCGGCGCTGGTGCATGCCGGTATCGACCTCGACCTCGATGAGGCCGGGACCGAGTCGATCCTGGAGGACGGCCAGGCCACCACGTTCACCCGTTTCATGGGCCGGCGCGCCAAGACCCCCACCACCGCCGCCGCGGATGTGGCGGCGTGGCTCAAGGCGGCGAAGCCCCCCGCCTACGGGGCGGTGTGGCACGACGAGCTCCGCTTCGAGAAGGTCAAGGCCGCCGGCGCCGAACTCGTCTGGGCGGCGGAGATCAACTACGCCCCCTACAGCCCGGCCGTCGAGCGCCGGGAGGTCTGGGCCCAGGGGGCCGAGGCCTACGGCTGGGTCACCACCTCGATGCAGCTCCGCCAGCTCACCCGGGGCCGGACCGTCGACGCCCTCGTCGCCGAGTACACCGCCTACGCCCGCGAGCGCGCCGCCACCGGCGTCAGAGTCCGCCCTTACGGCGGCCGGTGACGCCACCCGGCGAAGGTGGTCGCGTTTCTCCCCCTGACAAGGGGTCAACCGCAACCACCTCGGTGACCGGCAGCACGCGGAGACGCCGGGGTCGCGTGACCCCGGCGTCTCGCCACCGATCCGAGGTGGTCTGTTAGGAGGTCTGGCCGGTGACGACCTTGCCCGCCCGGGGCCGGGCGCTGGCCTCGTCGGGCAGCAGGGCCGCCTCCAGGAGCTGGGTCAGGTAGTCGACCCGCTCCCGCAGCTCGTCGTTGGTGGACTCCAGCTCGCCCAGGCGGTCCAGGATGGCCTTGTCGTCCTGTGACCGGATGACGACCATGCCCAACCCGGCGAGGAGCAGGGCGCCGACGCCGCCGGTGAGGACATAGGGCATCTGGGCCGCGACCTGGATCTCGTCGCGGATGTTGGCGTAGCCGATGAGCAGCACCACCAGGGCCGCTACGCACATGACGCCACCCACCAGCTGACGGGAGTGATCTCGCAGCAGTCGCTCCATGCTTCCTTCCTTTTACCTGAACGCCTGTGCGAGGCGTGATCCGACGAAGAGCACCCCGGCAGCCACGCCGAGGCCGAGATACAGGTCGCGCATCCAGTGCGCCTCCTCGGGCCCCATCCCGGAGAAGGCCAGCGAAGCCTGTTGGCTGACCACCGGAGCGGGCGCCGCCTGCTGCGGGGCTCCGCCGGTGGCGGTGTCGAGGCCGGGCGGCGTCACCGCCGTGGTCGAGCTGTAGTCGAGTGACGGCCCGGAGGGAAGGGACAGGCTGCCACCCCCGGAGAAGGCGCCGGTGTCGAACGAGACGCCGCCGGTGTCCGTCCCGGTGCTGATGCCGGTGTCGACCGGGGTGTACGACTCGCCCGAGGCGTAGGACGGGTTGGTGCCAGTGCTGTCGGACGAGGAGGAATCAGACGGGATCGAGGGGATGTCGCCCTCTTCCGTCACCGGGTCCTCGGGCACGCCGAGGCCCTCGGGGCAGTCCGGGGCGCAGCGCACGCTGGTGATCCCCGCGGTGGCGCCGCCGATGGAGAAGCCCCCGCCGGAGAAACCCTGCGGATTGGAGGCCCCGAAGGCCTGGTCCTGCTTGACGAACTCGAGTACCCCGGCGTCGGCCAGGACGGCCTGGCCCCCGTCCGATGACTTGGCCGTGGACGGCAGCAGCCGGACCTGTTCGAAGCCGGCGTCGGCGAAGGCCTTGTTGACCTGATCCTGGTTCAGGGGGTTGGCGTTCTCGCCCACCAGGACCCCCTTGTCGGTGATCTGGACGGGCTGGCCGCCGACGGTGGCACCCTCCACCACGGTGGAGGCGATGCCGGTGGGCTCGCCCCCGGCGGCGGGGATGAAGGCCATCGCCCGGGACACCAGGGTCTGGATGAGCAGCGGACCGGCCGTCACCTGGCGCAGCACCGAGACGCTCTCGGCCCGCACCCCGCCGTTGGCCGGCTCGGTGTGGGACACCACCGTGGCCGCCTCGACGGTGAAAAGACCTTCGGAGACCAGCTTGATGACGGCGGCGTCCGCTCGACCGGTGGGGATGTCAGTGGCCTTGGCGTGGAACCGAGCGTCGGGGGTCTGGCTGGTGCCCGAGGCGACGGGTCCGGCGAAGGTCATCTCGGGCGGGTCGGTGGGGTAGAAGGCGTTGGCCTCGCCCGGCGGCGGGTCGGGCAGCGTGCCCCGCTCGCCACCACCGCCGCCGATCACGCCGTAGACGAAGGTCATGGCCTCGCCCCGCTGGACGAGGGCGGCGATGTTGCGGGAGTTGGCCGGTGGCCCGTTGATCTCCGAGAGGGCGCCGATGATCCGGTCGTCCTCGCGGAAGGCGTTGAGGAAGCCGGTCGTCTCGGCCACCTGGCCCTGGGCTCGGGTCTCGAACGAGGCGAAGCCGTGGAACCCGCCCAGGTCCTGCTCCTGCGCGGCCACGGGAGGCAGCAGGATCAGGAAGGCCAACGGCACGGCCAGGATCAGCAAGGCCGACGCTCGCGTCGGCCGGCGACTGGGGCTGGGGCCCCCAGTCGCACCGCGATGAGCCGCAAGGCGAAGAGCCATCGACATTGTGCGTCTCACGGTCACCTCCGAAGCGCCGGGCTGGTTGAGCTGGAGTGGCCGAGATAAGCGCTGCGCAGGACGTCCACGTCGTCGCGCAGGCGGTCGGCCGGTCCGTGGTAGACCACCTCGCCCCGCTGCAGCAGGTAGGCCGAGGTGGCGATCTGGAGGGCGGCGGTGGCGGCCTGCTCCACCAGCAGGCAGGCCGTGCCGATCTCGGTGTTGAAACGGCGGATGGTGTCGAGCAGGGTGAGCACCATCTTGGGCGCCAACCCCAGGGACAGCTCGTCGATGAGGATCACCCGGGGCTCGGACAGGAGCGCCCGGCCGATGACCAGCATCTGCTGCTCGCCACCGGACAGGCTGCCGGCGTCCTGGCGGCGCCGCTCGCCGAGGATGGGGAAGATGTCGTAGACGGGGGCGAAGCGCTCCCTGGAGCCCTTCCAGCGGGCGCCCTTGGTGTACGCCCCCATGAGGAGGTTCTCCTCGACCGACATGGTGGGGAACACGCGCCGGCCCTGGGGGACCAGGGCCAGTCCCCGGCGCACGACCTCCTCGGCCACCGGGGGCAGCGGCTCGCCGTCGAGGCTCACCTCACCCTCGCGGGGCAGGAGGCCGGCGATGGCGTTGAGCGTCGACGTCTTGCCGGCGCCGTTGGGCCCGATGAGGGCGACGATCTCGCCGTCGCCGATGGTGAGGTCGATGCCGTACAGGACCCGGATCTGACCGTAGGAGACGGAGAGGTTGCGGGCTTCGAGCATTACGCCGTCCTCCCCAGGTAGGCCTCGATGACCGCATCGTTGGCCTGCACCTCGGCCGGATTGCCCTCGGCGATGACCTGGCCGAAGTCGAGCACGGTGAGGTGGTTGCAGATGCCCATGACCAGGCTCATGTCGTGCTCGATGAGCAGGACGGCCAACCCGAGGTCGGAGAGCGTGCGCAGCAGGTTGACGAAATCCTCGGCCTGGGAGACGTCCAGCCCCGAGGCGGGCTCGTCCAGCATGAGCAGCGACGGGGCGCCGCACAGGGCCCGGGCCAGCTCCACCGTCCGCAGATCGCCGAAGGGGAGGCTGCCCGCCGGCACCGCCAGCGGGGCGCGGAAGCCGACCATGGCGGCGATGCGCTCGGCCCGTTCGGTGTGGGTGAGGCGGTGCAGGGAGGGATCGAACACGTAGGTCCGCCCCGCGAAGTCGGCTGCCCGGCAGCCGAAGTTGAGGTTGTCGAGCACGGACAGGCTGCGGAAGAGCCGGGGGGTCTGGAAGGTCCGCCCCAGCCCCTTGCGGGCCCGCTGGGCGGGGGCGCCCCGCAGCCGGTGGCCATCGAAGACGATCTTGCCGGCGTCCGGGGTGAGCAGGCCGGACAGGCAGTTGAAGAACGTCGTCTTGCCCGCTCCGTTGGGACCGATGACCCCGGCGACCTCGCCGGTGCGGGCGGCGAGGTTCACGCCTTCCAGGGCGTGGACGCCACCGAAGCGGATCGACAGGCCGGTGACCGAGAGGATCTCCCGCCGCTCGATCCGCCGGGGGGCGAAGGCCCCGCCGCTTTCGGCCAGAACCTCGGCCACCCGGGTGCGGGCGGGGGAGAAGCGGGCCAGCTTGTCGGGATCGAGCACCGGCGTGCTGTGGCCGTTCCGGCCGTTGGACCAGCGCACCTCTTTCCCGGATTCGCTCATGAACCGGGCGGCGCGACGGCGGGCCTCGGGCCCGAAGGCTTCGTGGAAGCGGCGGATCCTCACGGCTGTCCCGCCCCCACGCCCACCTCGGAGGTATGAGCCCAGTCGACCGTGGGTGCCACCAGGACGGCGTCGGTCAGGTCGATGTCGGCCGGTGGTGGCGGCCCTTCGATCCTGGCCCACAGCTTGTGCCCCATGGCGGCCAACCCGCCGGGCTGGAAGAGCACCACCAGGATCAGGGCGATCCCGACGAAGAACGGCTCGTAGCCGACCAGCTCGCCTTCGGCCAGGCTGTCGACGAACTTGGGGATGGACCCGAAGAAGATCCCGGCGCCGATGGCCCCGCCCACCGACCCCAGGCCGCCGACCACGGCGTAGGCGAAGTAGAGGATGGCCAGGCCGGGAGTGAAGTAGTTGGCCGGGACCAGACCCTGGAGCATGCCGAAGTAGGCGCCGGCCACCGCGGCGATGCCACCCGACAGGCAGATGGCGAAGAGCTTGTAGGCCCCCGGCGAATGGCCCAGGCACGACAGCGCCATCTCCGACTCCCGCAGGGCGGTGAGGGAGGTGCCGATGCGGGACCGGTTGACCGCCCAGCAGAGGCTGGCCAGCAACAGCAGCGAGCCGAGGAGCAGGTAGTAGAAGCGGAAGTCGCTGCCGGCGAAGTACGAGGGCCGGCTGATGGGGCTGGACTGGGTGCCGCCGAACCCGCCCTGGACGCCCAGGATCGTCTCGAACACGGTCTTCTGGGCCAGATAGGCGAAGGCCAGGGTGGCGATGGCGAAGTACACGCCCCGCAGCCGCAGGGCGAACGAGCCCAGGATGAGGGAGATGGGGATCGAGCCGATGGCCACGGCCGGGATGATGAAGACGAAGGGCACCTGGGCGTCCTGGAGCAGGTTGATGCCCACCAGGCCGAAACCCATCATGGCCACGATGGCCAGGGAGAACTCCCCGATCCAGCCCAGCACGGCGGCGGAGAGCACGACCATGGCGATGATCACGCCGTAGTCGATGGCGTAGGCCGGGCCCGCCCAGTTGGTCAGGCTGGGCAGGAAGAGGAGCACGCCGGCGCCGGCACCGAAGCCGAGGGTCCGGGCCACCAGCCGGCGATTGGTGGTCGTCCGGGGGCGGGGCGGCGCCTTGCCGGCAGAGAGTTCCTGGGGCCTCGGGCGCACCTCGGTGGTGGCGGTCATGCGCCGGCCACCGCGGTGTCCTCCAGGGCCTTGGTCCCCCGGCTGAAGCGGGCCAGCAGCACGATCAGCATGAGGATGAAGGGCCAGGCCTGGGGCAGGCCGTCGATCCGGGGGGCGTAGAGGTCGGTGCCCGCCTCCAGCAGGGCGAGCATCATGGCTCCCATGACCGTGAGCGGCAGAGAGACCAGGCCGCCCACGAAGGCCACGGCGATCGACTTGAGAGTGAGGGCGGTCAGCGACAGGTTGTCGAGGAAGGTGATGGGCGCCAGCAGCATGGTCGTCAGGCCGGAGAGGCCGAAGGCCAGGCCCCACACCACGGGAGCCACGAGCCGCTGGCGGATGCCCATGAGCCGGGCGGCCACGGCGTCATCGGAGACGGCCCGCATGGCCAGACCGAGCCGGGTCCGGCGCAGCATGAAGTAGATGCCGCCGAAGAACAGCATCACGTGGCCCACGAGGATGATCTGGTCGTAGCTCACCGAGTAGGAAGCGCCGGGGATCTGGAGCTGCCTGTTGGCCACCGGGGAGATGAACGCCTGGCCCCAGGTGCTGCCCCAACGTCTGGGGATGAACACGAAGCCCTGGAGCACCAGGAAGAGCCCGAGCGTGGCCACGGTGGCCAGCGCCGGGCTGTGCAGGCGCCGGACGACGAGGAACTCGAAGGCCAGCCCGATGATGATGGCGACGAGCACACCCAGGCCCAGGGCGGGGAAGTACGGCCAGCCCTGGAGGGTGTTCAGGTCCCAGGCGATGAACCCGGCGAAGACGCCCACGCCGCCGTGGGCGATGTTGAGCACCCCGGTCGTCCGGTACAGCAGAACGATCCCCATGGCGATGAGGGCATAGAGGCTGCCGTAGACGATGCCGATGATCAGGGTCTGGAGCAGCTTCTCCATGTTTCCCCCCGCCGGGTCCCTGCGCCCGGCTCCTCCGGAGGGTGGGGCCCCTGCCCCACCCCCGTCCGTGTCTCCTGCAGGCCGTCGGGTCAGTCGGATTCGGCGTACTCATCGACCAGCGGGCCGGCGAGGTACTTGTATTCGAACTTGTCGCCGGAACGCTGGATCTGGGCCAGGTAGATGGTCTTGTTGGCGCGGTGCTTGCCCGGGCTCCAGGACAGGACCGGACCGAGGGTGCTGTCGTAGTTGGACAGGTGGTCCATGTGGTCCTTGACGCCCTGGCGGGTCACGTTCAGGCCGAGGGCCTTGAGGGTCTGGCCGAAGATGTTGGCGCCCACGTAGCCGGCCTTGGTCCAGGTCGAGTGGTCGATCTTCGGGTAGTACTTCTCGACCAGGGCCTTGTAGGTCTGCACCCCGGGCGTGTCGGTGTCGGTCGTCACCCAGTGGGTGGCGGCGATGGTGCCCTCGGCGTGGGGCCCGGTGAAGTTGGGCGTCACCCCGAAGTACAGGCCGGCGGCGCCGGAGAAGGCGTTCTTGGGCTTGTAGTTCTGGGCCGCCGCCTCCCGGACCATGCGGGCGAAGATGCCCGGGTCGAGGTAGGTGGAGATGGTGTCGATCTCCGACGTCCGGGCCTGGGCGATGAAGGTGGTGGTGCCCGGGTCGTCGAAGGTGGCCGGCTGGGAGAAGACGACCTGGCCGCCGAACCTCTTGATCACCTGGTCGTAGGCCTTCACGAATGCCTGGCCCGTCGGGTTGTTGATGTAGAGGATGGCCACCCGCTTGGCCCCCTGCTTCTCGGCCTGGTACTTGGCCAGCATGTGGGCCTCGGTCACCGCCGAGGCCGACACCGGGAAGGTCCACTGACCCTTGTACTGGGGCTCGCCCCAGCCGTCGGCGCCCACGTGGGGGACCTTCTTCTCGTCCAGGTACGGGGTGAGCGGGTCGGAGGTGTTGACCGACATGATGCAGCAGATGGCGAACACCTTCTGGCGCTCGACCAGGTCGCGGGCCGCGTTCATGCCCTTGGTGCCGTCCCAGGCGTCGTCCCGCACCAGGACGTCGAGCTTGCGGCCGTTGATGCCGCCGGCGTCGTTGATCGACTGGAGCACGGCCCGGCCGGCGTAGGAGAGGTCATCGCCGAAGGAGCCCACCGGCCCCGAGTAGATCCCGATGTGGCCCACCTTGATGGAGGTGGCGGTGACTCCCTCGTCGGTGGCGCCGCCGATGGCCGCCCCCTGCTTGGGCGCCGCCGGAGCTGGAGTGGACTGGCCGGGTGCCGGCGAGGCGGGAGTGGCCGCGCCGCTGCCGGTCTGGCCCGCCTTGGGCGCGGCCGTCTGCGTGGCCGCCGGGGCGGCGCCGGAGGCGGCGGCGGGAGCGTTGGTCGCCGCTCCGCCCGACGCCGCCGAACCCGGAGCGACGGAGGCCTCACCGGGCGTGGCCGCCTCGGGAGCCGCCGACCCGTAGTCGGTGGCGCCGGCGGTGTCGCCGGCGACCGGTGCGGCCTGATTCTGCTCCTGGCTCTGAACTTCCAGGGCCTCGCGCTGCGCCGCGCTGCCGCCGCACGCGGCGGCACTGAGCAGCCCTAGCACGAGTAGGGCTAAGAGACGGCGAGAACCCATTCCGTGACCTCCCTTGCTCCCCAGCCTTGGATGACCCTCACGAGCGGCGCGGCGAATGAACACGACTCAGCTCGATTCCCCCCACCCCGAAACCCCTGGCTCACTCTCTGTGGCGACGATGAAAGCAGCTGACGAGACCAGCGCCCTGGTGCACAGCACCTGACCATTTATACCGGCCCCGTCAGATAAGGGGCAAGAAAACCCCTTGACCACTCTTCGTGCACCTTGCCCCCGTTTGTGCGCGTTTGGACCAGGCTTCGACAATACGGAGCCCGGCGCGGGCCGCCATGCGTAATCGTTACGGGTTTCCCGGACCTCAAGCCCGGACCCGCTCCACCCGATCCTTCATGGGGACGGGCGCGGAGAGGACGGCATGGACATCGGGGTACACGGGGGCGGCATCTGGGCACCGCCCGCGCCCGAAACGCGCGTCCCCGTCCCCGCGCACCCGGGCTACGAAGAGTGGCCACCACCGGTCGGGCCGCCGGTGGGAGCCCGCGGCCGCCGTTCGGGCTGGGGTACGGGGACGATCGCCGTCCTGGCCAGCGTGCTGGCGCTCTGCGGCCTGGTCGTCATCGGGGCCGTCCTGCCGGAGGAGGACCCGTACCCGTCCCACTGGGATCACCGGGTGGCCGGACTGGTCGCCTTCGTGGCCGACCAGCGGGGTCTGGAGTTCCGTCATCCCGTCGCCGTCGATTTCCTGCCCGAGGAGACCTTCGTGGCCACGGTCACCACCGACCAGGCCGACCTCTCCGACGCCGACCGCCGGGACATCGAGGAGTACGAGGCGGCGGCCCGGACGCTGGGTCTGGCCGGCGCCGGCACCAACCTCTTCGCCGCCGAGAACACCCTCTCGGGGGAGGGGATCCTCGCCTTCTACGACTCGGAGGCGAAGCGGATCACGGTCCGAGGGACGGAGATGACCGTGGGGGTGCGGGTCACGCTCGTCCACGAGCTGGTCCACGTCCTCCAGGATCAGCACTTCGACCTCACCCGCACGGGGACGTTCCCCACCGACGCCCAGAACTCAGCCTTCGAAGCCGTGGTCGAGGGCGACGCCGTCAGCATCGAGAACATCTACTACTGGAGCCTCCCGGAGGAGGAGCGGGCCGCCTACGACGCCGAGCAGGCGGGCCTGGTGGAGGACATGGAGGCGGGCACGGCGCACGTCCCCGGGTGGATGGCCGCCTCCGCCCAGGCCCCCTACGTGCTCGGGGAGCCGTTCGTGACCGCCCTGGTGGCAGCCCGGGGCCCCGAGGCGGTCGACGATGCCCTCCGGAATCCGCCGGCCAGCGAGGAGCAGCTCATGGACGTGGCCCGCTACCTGGCCGGCGACGAACCGCTGGAGGTCGAGACCTCGGCCCTCGAGGCGGGAGATCATCGGATCGAGGAGGCCGATTTCGGCACCCTGTCCTGGCTGTTCATGCTGGCCGAGCGGATCCCGGCCCCCGAGGCCCTGGCCGCCGCCGACGGCTGGGGGGGTGACGCCTACGTCGCCTTCGAACGGGATGGGCGGGTGTGCACGCTGAGCACCTTCGTGGGTGACACCGCCGCCGACACGGACGAGATGGCCCAGGCCCTGGACCGCTGGGCGGCCGCGCCCTCGGCCCAGGCGTCGGTGCGGCGATCAGGTTCGGGCGTCGAGCTCCTGTCGTGTGACCCCGGGGCCAAGGCGTCGTCGCCTTCGGTGGCCGGTGCCGGCATCGGGGCCGAAGCGGCCATGGCCCTGCTCATCACCCGGGCCAACGCCTTCGCCGGAGCGCTCGACGGCGGGGCGGGACAGGCCGAGGCGGCGTGCGTGGCCGGCGGGATGTTGACCGAGTTCACGGCCGCCGAGCTGGCCGCCCGGGACATCCCGGCCGACTTCGAGGCCCGGCGGGGCCGGGTCGAGGAGCGCTGCTCGAGCTGAGCGGCGCCGCCTCTAGCCGAGGTGGGCGGCCACCGCCCGGCTGACCTCGGCCAGGTGCTCGCTGTCGGTCAGCTTGGCGCCGCCGGAGTTGACGACGTAGAAGGCGTCGACGACCTCGTGGCCCAGGGTGGAGACCTTGGCCAGGCGCACGTCGAGGTTGAGCTCGGCCAGGGCCCGGGTGATCCGGTAGAGCGTCCCGATGCGGTCGGGGGCCCGGACCTCCACCACGGTGGCCACCTCCGAGGCGTGGTTGTCGATCGTCACCTCCACCCGGGCCGGGGCCGCGGCCGGCGGGCGGGGGGCGGTGGCGTAGTCCCGGGCCTTCTCGGCCAGGCGGGCCTCCAATGACAGCCGCCCGGCGAGGACCCGGCGCAGGTCGGATTCCAGCGCCGCCCAGTCGGGGGCCGTGCCGTACAGGCTCTGGACCCGGAAGCGCTCGGCGGCCAGCCCGTCATCAGGCGACCAGGCGCGGGCGGAGACCACGTCGAGGCCGTGGAGGGCGAGAGTGCCCGCCACCTTGGAGAAGAGACCGGGGCGGTCGAGCGCCACGAGGTGGAGCACAGGCCCGTCGACCTCGAGGACGAGCTCCTCACCGCCCCGCACCCGGCTGACGAGCTCGTCGGTCTCGTCCGGCAGCGGCTCGACGGCAGGCCGGGCCCCGTGCCCGGCCAGGACGGGGGCGGTGCGGTCCACCAGCTCCCGCACCAGACCCGCCTTCCACGGCCCCCAGGCGGCGGGACCGGTGGCGATGGAGTCGGCCTCGGTCAGGGCGGCCAGGAGCTGGAGCCGGTCGGGGTCGCCCACCAGGCGGGCCACGGCAGCAACCGTGGCCTCGTCCGAGAGGTCCCGGCGGGTGGCCACATCGGGGAGGAGCAGGTGGTGGCGGACCATGTCGACGAGGACGTCGACGTCCTCGGGGACGAAGCCCATCCGGGGCGCGATCCGGCCCACCACCTCCACTCCGGCGCCGGTGTGATCGCCGGGGAAGCCCTTGCCGATGTCGTGCAGGAAGGTGCCCACCAGCAACAGGTCGGGACGGCGGACCCGGCCGGCCAGGTGGGCGGCACCGGCCGCCGCCTCGCACAGGTGCCGGTCGACGGTGAAACGGTGGTAGGCGTTGCGCTGGGGGTGGCAGCGCACCGCTTCCCACTCCGGCAGGATCCGGGACATGAGGCCCCGCTGGTCGAGGGCCTCGATCACCCCCACGGCGGCGGGACCGGCCCCGAGGAGCCGCACCAGGGCATGGCGGGCCTCCTCCGGCCACGGGTCGCCGGGCCCGGCCCCGTCCCGGGCCAGGCGATCGAGGGTGGAGCGGGCCAGCCGGGTGCCGGCCTGGGCGGCGGCGGCCGCCGCCCGCAGCACCAGGGTGGGGTCGGAGGCGGGGTCGGCGTCGGCGGTGAGCGACACCAGGCCGTCCCGCAGGACCAGGCCCCCGCCCAGGGGCCGGTCGGCGGGAGCGGTTCGTCCGGTGGGCCCTCGCAGCGACGAGGCGATCCGGTCCCAGGTCTCATCACTGGTCCAGGCGATGGTCCGGGCGGCGGCGGCCACCGCGGCCATGAGGGCGTCGGCGTCGCCGAAATGGAGGTCGGCGGCCACACCGTCCTGCTCCTGGAGCAGGAGGCGGTCGGAGGCCTTGCCCGTGCGGCGGTGGAGCGCCACGCGCACGCCCAGGAGCACCTGGTAGGCGCTGGCCAGCGCCTCGTCGTCACCTTCGAGGAGGATCCGCCGGGCCGCCTCGGCCCAGCGCTGGGCGTGGACGTCGCGCAAGCCGCCCCGTCCCTCCTTCAGGTTGGGCTCGAGCAGGAACGCCACCTCGCCGTAGCGGTCGTGGCGGTCGGCCACCCCCTTGCCCACCTCGGCCAGCCAGCGCCCCGACCGGGATTGCCAATGGCCGAGCGCCCGGGCCGCGAGATCGGTGGCCATGTCCCTGTCGCCGGCCACGACGCGGGCGTCGAGGAGGGAAGTGGCGGTGTCGAGGTCGGAGGCGGCCAGGGCCAGCGCCTCCTTCAAGGTGCGTACCCCGTGGCCCAGCTTGAGGCCGGCGTCCCACAGCGGGTACCAGATGCGTTCGGCCAGGCGGGCGATGTCGCGCCGGCCGGAGTGGAGGAGGAGGACGTCCAGGTCGCTGGCCGGAGCCAGCTCGGCCCGCCCGTAGCCGCCGACGGCCACTAGGGCGACGCCCTCGGTGTCCCCGCCCAGCGCCCCGTCGAGCAGCCCGGTCAGCCAGGTGTCGGCCCGGGCCGCGTAGGACCGGCAGAAGTCGATCCCGCCCAGTCCCGCATCGGCCAGGAGGGCGTCCCGCTCGGCCCGGATGGTGCGTCCCGCCAGTGGGTTGGCGGCGGGACGGGCCTCCGGTGCCGCCTCACGCCGGCCCCGACGTCCGAGCACTACAAGGCGTCTCGGCCCATCTCGCCGGTGCGGATCCGCACCACGCTCTCCACCGTTGTCACCCACACCTTGCCGTCGCCGATCTTGTCGGTACGGGCCGAGGAGACGATGGCGCCGGCCACCCGGTCGGCGTCACCGTCGTCGACGAGGACTTCGACGCGGACCTTGGGCACGAAGTCGACCGTGTACTCGGTGCCCCGGTAGACCTCGGTGTGGCCCCGCTGGCGCCCGAACCCCTGTGCCTCGGAGACGGTCATGCCCTGGACGGCGAGGCCTCGCAGCACCTCCTTCACGTCGTCGAGCTTGAAGGGCTTGATGATGGCGGTGACGAGCTTCAACCGATCCTCCCCATGCTCCCGAGCTCACCGTAGGCGTAGGCCGTCTCTGCGTGCTCACTGGTGTCCAGCCCCGAGAGCTCCTCGTCGTCGTCGGCCCGCAGGCCGATGGTGGCGGAGATGGCCTTGGCCAGGATGAAGGAGATGACCCCCGACCAGACGATGGTGGCGCCTACCGCCACCGCCTGCTTGCCGAGCAGGTCGAAGCCCCCGCCGAAGAACGTTCCGTCGGCGCCCAGGGGGTTGACGTTCAGATCGGAGAAGAGGCCGAGGAGCAGCGAGCCGACGATGCCGCCCACCAGGTGGACGCCGACGACGTCGAGGGCGTCGTCGTAGCCGAACTTGAACTTGATCTGGCAGCACAGGAAGCAGATGGCGCCGGCCACGAACCCGATGATGAGCGGTGAGATGCCGCCCACGAACCCGGCGCAGGGCGTGATGGCCACCAGGCCCGCCACGGCTCCGGAGGCGGCACCGAGTGTGGTGGCGTGGCCGCCCTTGAGGCGTTCCACCACCAGCCAGCCCAGCATGGCCGCGGCCGCCGCGTTGTTGGTGTTGAGCAGGGCCTGGGCGGCGAGGTTGTTGGCACCCAGGGCGGAGCCGGCATTGAAGCCGAACCACCCGAACCACAGCATGCCCGTCCCCAGCAGGGTGAGGGGGAGGGAGTGGGGCGGCATGGCCTCACCCGGCCATCCCCTGCGCTTGCCCAGCACGATGACCACCGCCAGGGCGGCGATGCCGGCGTTGATGTGGACCACCGTGCCGCCGGCGAAGTCGAGGGCGCCGAGGTCGAAGAGCCAGCCGGTGGGGGAGAAGACCCAGTGGGCCACCGGGGAGTAGACCAGGAGCAGCCAGGCGCCCAGGAAGAGAACCCACGCCTTGAACTTCATCCGGTCGGCGATGGCTCCGGTGATCAGGGCCGGGGTGATGATGGCGAACATGAGCTGGAAGGCCACGAACGCCAGCGGCGGGATGGTGAGTCCGAAGTCGCCCACGTAGCCCGGGAGGTTGAAGCCTTCTGCCGGGTTGCCCAAGCCCTTCAGCCCCACGAAGTTGAAGTCCCCGATGAACTTGGAGCCGCCGCCGAAGGCGAGGCTGAAGGACACCAGGGCCCAGAGCACGCTGACCAGGCCCATGGAGAAGAAGTTCTGCATGAGCATGGCGAGCACGTTCTTGGACCGGACCATGCCTCCGTAGAAGAAGGCCAGGCCCGGGGTCATGAACAAGACCAGCGCCGCCGACGCCAGCACCCATGCGGTGTTGCCGCTGTCCATTCCGCCTCCTCTTCGCCTGCGTCGGCGACAGATTGACGACACGTTGTTTCTCCGGCGTCACCTGTTTGTTTCGGGGAGATGAACTCGGGCGGTACGGGGGATGATTGGGACATGCAGATCGGCTTCAACGGTTCGGAACGGTCCAGCCTGGGCGTGGAGGTCGAGCTTCAGATCGTGGACCGGGAGAGCTGGGGCCTGGCCAGTGGGGCCTCCCGGATCCTGGAGATCGCCGGCGAGGGCCTTCCCGGCGGCCACCCCAAAGCCAAGAACGAGCTCATGGAGTCAAACCTCGAGCTGGTCACCGGGGTTTGCGAGACGGCGGCCGAAGCCCGAAGCGATCTGGAGGACACCCTGGGGGAGATCGCTTCGGTGGCGGCCGGGTTGGGTCTGGCCCTGTGCTGCGCCGGTACGCATCCCTTCTCCGACTGGGCCGAGCAGCGCATCACCAGGAACGAGCGCTACGAGCGCCTGGTGGAGCAGATGGCCTGGCCCGCCCGGCGGCTCAACATCTTCGGCATCCACTGCCACGTCGGCGTGCGCTCGGCGGAGAAGGCCATCGCCATCGCCAACGCCGCTTCGGCCTACATCCCCCACTTCCTGGCCCTGTCCGCCTCCAGCCCGTACTGGATGGGGAAGGACACGGGCCTGGCGTCCATCCGCTCCAAGGTCTTCGAGGCGCTGCCCACCGCCGGCCTGCCCCAGCAGATGCGGGACTGGTCCGAGTTCGAGGCGTTCATGACCACGCTCGTCCGGGCGGGCTCGATCAGCTCGATCCGGGAGGTGTGGTGGGATATCCGACCCCACCCGAGCTTCGGCACGGTGGAGCTGCGGATCTGCGACGGCATCCCCACCATGTCCGAGATCGTCACCGTGGGCGCCCTGTCCCAGTGCCTGGTGGAGTGGCTCGACACCCTCGACGAGCGGGGCTACACGCTGCCCTGCCCCCGGGCCTGGGTGGTGCGGGAGAACAAGTGGCGGGCGGCCCGCTACGGGATCGACGCCGAGATCATCCTGGACGAGTCGGGAAAGGTGGCGCCCCTGCGGGTCGCCCTGACCGACCGGGTGGAGGAGCTGGCGCCGGTGGCCAAGCGGCTCAAGTGCGCCGACGAGCTGGCCGGGGCGGGCCGCATCCTCGACCACGGACCGAGCTACCTGCGCCAGCGGCGCATGGTGGCCGAGGGGGCGTCGCTGGCGGACGTCGTGGCCGGCCTGGTCGAGGAGTTGCGGACCGACCGCCCCGGCGCTTGAGGGGGGTGTCGACAGGCGGGTCGATCAGGCGGTGCTGGTGCTGATCAGGCGCTGACCAGCCGGCGGCGGCCCCCCGGGGTCGCCATGGACGTGCGGGTCACGAGCCACAGGAAGGCGAGACCCATGAGGTCAAGGAGGTGGCCGGCTTCCGACCCGGCCCCGGCCCGGCCCTTGGACAGATCGATGGTGGTGGTGACGGCCAGGCAGGCCACCAGGGCGCCGACGATGGGCAGCATCCCGTAGGCCCGGGCCGGCCGCCAGGCGGCGTAGACGAATCCGACGGCCAGAGCCAGATCGAAGGACCCGACGTCCCGGGTCAGGTGCCCGGTCATGCCATTGGTGCCGAAGAGGATGGTCGAGATCGCCAGCACGAACTGCACCAGGGCCACCGCCCCCAGCCCCCAGCGCAACGCCGTCGGATCAAGGCGCGACGGTGCCGGCTCCCGGCCGATGGCGGCCAGGATGGCCGGCGTGAGGTCGGGAATCGGATCGGCCGAGGCGACCCGCACGGCGCGGGTGAAGCCGATGACGTCGGCTTCCCAGTTCCGGCAGGCCGAGCAGGTGGCCAGATGGCCGGCCAAGGCGGCGGCGTCGATGCCGGTGTCCTCGCCGTCGAGGCGGGCCGAGATGGCGTGTCGGTAGCGCTCGCATTCCATGCCGAGATTGTCGTACATCTGCGACGGAAAGTTCCTGGCGGACCGCCCTTCCTGACCCCAGCGGTAGCTTCGGGGCGATGGATCCCGAGTTGTTGCGCGTGTCGCCCAGCTGCGCCATCCCGCTCGAGGAGCTGGAATGGCGTTTCTCGGCCTCGGGGGGGCCCGGAGGCCAGCACGCCAACACCGCCAACACCCGGGCCGAGGTGCGCTTCGACATCGCCGGGTCGCCCTCCCTGGGACCCCGCCAGCGGGCCCGGCTGGTGGAGCGATTGGGGCCGGAGGTGCGGGTGGTGGCTTCGGACGAGCGCTCCCAGGCCCGGAACCGCCAGCTGGCCCTGGAGCGCCTGGCCGCGAGGCTGGCCGAGGCCCTCAAGGTCCAGACGCCCCGCCGGCCGACCAAACCCACCCAGGCGTCCCAGCGGGAGCGGGTGGAGGCCAAGCGCCGGCGGGGCGAGGTCAAGCGGGGACGGGCCCGGCCGGGGCCCGACGACTGACGAAGGTGCGGATCGTCACCTTCAACGTGAAGCACGGCCGGGTGCTCGACGGCCGGATCGACAACCGGCTGCTGGCGGCGACCTGCGTCGGCCTGGAGGCGGACGTCCTCGCCCTCCAGGAGGTGGACCGGCGGGCCACCCGGTCGGGTTTCGCCGACCAGGTCCGCCTGGTGGCCCGGGCCACCGGCCTGTCGGCCGCCTTCGGCGAGGCCGCCCGGCGGGGTCCCATCCGCCGCTACGGCAACGCCCTTCTGGGCCGGGGGTCGCTCTCCGACGTCGAGGTCGTGGGGTTGCCGCGGCCCGAGCGGGGGGAGTACCGGGTGGCGGTCCTGGCCCGCCTCGAGCTCGATTCCGGGGTCGTCTCCGGCGACGGGACGGCGGTCCTGTCGGTGGCCGCCACCCACCTGTCGTTCCGCCGGGCGGAAGGGCCGGCCCAACTGGAGGCTCTGGTCCGGCTCCTCGACCGCCGCCCTCTCCCCCGGGTGCTGCTGGGCGACCTCAACCTCGGCCCCGAGGAGGTCGAGCCGGTGCTGGCCGCGGCCGGCTACCAGATCGCCGCCACCGGCCCGACCTTCCCGGCCCGGACGCCCCGGAGCCGGATCGACTACGTGGCCGTCGCCGGTCTCGAGGTCGTCTCGGCCGAGACTCCGGAGACGTCGCTCAGCGACCACCGACCCGTGGTGGCCGAGGTCACCGCCCCAGGTCAGTCGGCGGCGACTGGCTGAGGGGGTGGTTCCGCCGCCACCGGGAGGCGGTCGCCGCCGGGCGACAACAGCGGGGCGAAGGCGCCCACCAGCAGCCCGAGCCCGAGCCCGAGGCCGATGGCCACGGACAGGCGGGCCAGCCAGTAGGGGGCGTCGGTGGCCACCTGGGAGCGGCCCAGCACGTTGATGTCGCCGATGGCGCCGAGGGCGAAGAGGACGCCGGCCCCGGCGGCCAGGGCGGGACCGGCCCGGGTGTCGCCCCGGTAGAGCAACACCGAGGCCACGACGGCGGTGACCCAGCCGGCCACGGCCAGGAGGTTCTTGACCGCCGCCTGCCCCAGCGAGGAGCCGACGTTGCTGGCCAGACCGTTCAGGCGGGCGACGTCGAGGACGACCAGGGCGGCCAGCGCCACCACCATGGCCACGTGGGCCACCTGGGTCCGTTTGGCTCCCGGACCCAGCACCACTCCGGCCAGCGCCAGGCCGAAGAGGGCGGCGATGACCAGCCAGGGCAGGTTGGACGGCCCCGGGATCCAGGCCAGGTCGCCCTTGACCAGGATCCTGTCCTGGCCGACCAGGAAGGGGACCTCCCAAGCCGGGATGATCACGTGCTCCTTGCCGGGAGCGGCCTGCACCGGCCCCGGGGGCTGGAGTCCCATGAAGTGGACCCGGTGGTCGTGCCAGCGGACCTGGTTGGCGTCCGACACCTTCCTCCACTCCGGAGCCGCCTTGGCGTCGGCGGCGGCCGGCACCTGGGTGGTGGGGAGCCGGGCACGGTTCAGGTAGGTGGCGGGGGAGTGCACGTTCTCGAAGACGCCGTCAGGCCCCACCCGCAGATAGGGCTCCTGGGCGTAGCCCAGCACCACCAGCTCGTCCCGGGAGGTGTTGGTGAGCAGGAGCCGGTTCCCGGCCTCGACGACCTCGACTTTGATCCCGGACCGCTTGGGTTCCACAGCGGTGATGCGGGTGCGGTAGTTGCTGGGCGACGCCCCGTTGAGGGCGTGGGCGAAAGCGGGCGGAGCGGTGAGAGCCACCAGCCCCACCGCCAGCCACGAGGCGCGACGAACCAGACGCATGTGCCGGTAGTCGCTTCTCATCACGCGTAAGTTCCTGCTCACATCCATCCTCACTCCGAGCTGGCCTCGCTCAAGCGGGCGATGAGGTCGGCCCGGGCCCGGGCCACCCGGGAGCGGATGGTACCCACCGGGCAGTCGCAAACCTCCGCGGCCTCGCCGTAGGACAGGCCCAGGACCTGGGTGAGCACGAAGGCCTGTCGCCGATCGGGGTCGAGCCCGGCGAGGAGGGCTTCGACGGGGATGGCCCGGGTCGGGTCGGCCAGCGGCTCGGGGCGCTCCAGCCGGGTGACCAGGCGCCGCCGCCGGCGCAGGTCGCGGATGGCATCGGCGCAGGTGCGCCGGGCGATGGACAGCAGCCAGGTGCGGGCGGAGGACTCACCCCGGTATCCGGGCAGGGCCCGGTACGCCCGGAGGAAGACCTCCTGGGTGACATCGTCGGCCGCCTCCCGGCTGACCAGCTGGGCGCAGAGCCGCCACACCTCCGCCTGGCTGTTGCGGATCCAGGCGGCCAGGGCGGGCCGGTCGCCGTCGCGGGCGGCCAGCAGCAGGGAGGTGAGCTCGTCCGTCGTTCCTCCGAGGAAGTTCCGGGCACGGACCGGGAACTCCGGACACTACCCGCACGACTAATGGCGTCGTGGTTACCAGCCGTCGCTGAGCCGGCTGTGGACCGGCGGGACATCGAGTTACCGGACCCAGGTTGCCTCCCCTCGGCCTCTAGGTCCAGTGCCGTCCCGCCCGCCCACCCGGCCCGGCGCCGGCCCGCCACCCGGCCCCCCCAGTGGCCGGACCATGCCAGGTTGCCGGGGCGGACGCCCGTCTCCCTTCTCCGGGCGTCCGCACCGGTCACCTCATGCGTGGGGTTGGAACTTCCAGAGGGCGACGGACGACTATTGGAGGCGTGAGACGCGCTCTCCTTGTCGTCGCGCTCGCCACCCTGGGGTTGGTGCTGCCCGCCGCCCCCGCCTTCGCCCACGCCCAGCTGCTGTCCACGGAGCCCGTGGGTGGCACGGCCGGGGATGCCCCCAAGCAGGTCATGCTGAAGTTCAGCGAGGCCGTCCAGGTGTCCCAGGCCGGTGTGCGGGTCTTCGACGGCGATGCCAAACGGGTCACCACCGAGACCGCCCGTCACGCCCGCGGCAAGTCGGACGAGGTGGTGCTGCCCCTGCCCGACCTGGACAACGGCGTCTACGTGGTCACCTGGCGGGTCACGTCGGCCGACTCGCACCCCGTCCACGGGGCCTTCACGTTCCGGGTCGGTCCCGTGCCCGCGGCGGGCAGCGACGACCAGGCCCTGGCCCGCAAGCTGCTGGCCGCCGACGGGGGTGACACCGCGGTGGGCGCCGCCTACAGCCTGCTGCGCTTCCTGGCCTACGGCTCGCTCCTGCTGCTGGTGGGCACCCTCGTGTTCCTCGGCGTCATCTGGCCGGCCGGGCAGCGGGTGGCCCGGGCCCGCCACCTGCTGATGTGGGCTTTCGGCGTGCTTGGGGGCGCCACCGTCCTCGGCATCCCCACCCAGGCGCTCTACGCCAACGGGCTCGGGATCGGGGACCTGTCCTCGGTGGGCAGCCACATGTTCGACAGCCGCTTCGGCCAGGTGTGGGGCGCCCGCCTCCTGTTGCTGGGCGTGCTGGCCGTCGTACTGGTGGCGTTCCGACGGTGGACGGCCCGCAGCCCCGAGGACGCCGCCCCGCCCCCGACGCTGCTGGCCGGTGCCGGGCTGGTGGCCGCCGGCCTGCTCCTCACCCCCGCCCTGGCCGGCCACGCCGCCACCCGTGACCTCGTCCCGCTGGCCATCGCCTCCGACGTCGTGCACCTGGGATCGGTGAGCTTGTGGCTGGGTGGCCTGGTGTGCCTGGTGGCGTGCGTCCTGCCCCGCCGTCGGGCCGGCGAGCTCTCGGAGGTGGTGCCCCGCTTCTCCCGCCTGGCCGGGATGGCGGTGGCGACGATCCTGGTGACGGGGGTCTTCCAGGGGTGGCGGGAGGTGGGCTCCAAGGCCGCCCTGACGTCGACCACCTATGGCCGCCTGCTGATGGTGAAGTTCGCCCTCTTCAGTCTGATGGTGGGGCTCGGGTTCCTCAGCCGCCGGTGGGTCCACGCCCGCTACCGGGTGCCGGCGCTCCAGCTCTCCCCCGGACCGGGGACAGCGGCGGCCGGCCAGGACGCCGAGACGGTGTCACGGCTCCGGCGGAGCGTCGGGGCGGAAACCGTGGTGGCGGTGGTCGTCCTGGCCGTCACGTCCCTGCTGGTGGCGGCCGAGCCGGCCCGCTCCGCCCTGGCCCGGCCCTTCTCGGCCGAGATGACCACCGAGGATGTCCTGATCGACGTGATCGTCGACCCAGCGAAGGCAGGCCCGACCACCTTCCACTTCTACACGCTCACCCGCGACGGAGCGGTCGAGGATGTGGCCGAATTCAATGCCAACCTGCGCCTGCCGGCGGCGGACGTGGGGCCGTTGCCGCTCAACATCCAGAAGGTCGCTCCCGGTCACTTCGCCGCCTATGGGTCCGAGCTGCCCCTCCGGGGGAGCTGGCAGCTCGAGGCAGTGGTCCGCCTGACCGAGATCGACCAGGTGCGGGCGACCACCACCATTCCGGTCCGCTGACAGAAACGAGAACAACGATGACCCGCAAGACCCTGGTCGCGGTGGTAGCGCTGGCCCTCGGGGCGGTGGCCGCCCCGGCGAGCGCCCACGTGACCGTCAACCCCCGGGAGGCGACCAAGGGCGGCTTCGCCAAGCTCGCCTTCCGGGTCCCCAACGAACGGCCCGACTCGGGCACCACCAAGGTCGAGGTGTCCTTCCCCGTCGATCATCCCCTCGCCTTCCTGAACGTTCGGCCCGTGCCCGGGTGGACGTACACGGTCGAGCGCCAGAAGCTGGCCACCCCCATCAAGTCGGAGGAGCCGGGCGAGGAGGACGTCACCGAGTACATCTCCAAGATCACCTGGTCGGGCGGGACCATCGGCCCCGGGGAGTTCCAGGAGTTCGAGGTCTCAGGCGGGCCGCTCCCCGAGGACGTCGACCAGATCCTCTTCAAGGCCATCCAGACCTACGCCTCGGGTGAGGTCGTTCGCTGGATCGAGGAGGCGGGCCCCAGCGGCCAGGAGCCGGAACTTCCCGCGCCCGTCCTCAAGCTCGTCGCCGGTGAGGACGAGCACGCCGCCGCCCAGCCCGCGGGCGACACCACCGAGACGACGGCGGCGGAGCAGGCGGGCACGACCACCAACACCAGCGACGACGGTGGCGTCAACGGCCTGGGCGTCTTCGCCCTGGTGGTGGCCGGCGTCGCCCTCGTGCTCTCCGGCGGTGCCCTCCTGCGCCGGAACAAACCAGCCAGCGAGTAGCCACACGCGAGGAAGGGGCGGCCGGCACGCCACCCCTTCCTCCTCAGTCACCCACCCGACGAGCAACTTCGAAGTGTTGGTCGCCTGCCGGGGCCAGGAAGTTCCCGGATTCACGAATCGCACTGGGGAGGAACAGTGGAGCGCACAACGATCCTGCGACTGGCCGGAGCCGGCCTGGCCGCCATCCTGGCCGCCGTCCCGGGCGTGGCCTGGGCGCACGCCACCTTCGTCAACGGCAGCGCGCCGGCCAACGCCGACCAGACCCTCACCCTGGACGTGCCCGAGGAGAAGGGACCGGACGTCCACAACCAGAAGGTGATCGTCGAGGTGCCCGGCGGCTTCGCCGTGGCCGGCTGCTCCACCCCGGCCGGGTGGGCCTGCGGGTCGCAGGCGGGGACCAAGGGCCGGACGGTGGTGACCTTCACCCGGGGCGCCGCCCCGGTGGAGACCCGCTTCGACCTCCAGGTGCGCACGCCGGCCAAGGCCGGGGACTATCCCTTCGAGGTCAACCAGTTCTACGACGACGGCTCGACGGCGCGCTGGGACGGGCCGCCGGACTCAGACACCCCGGCGCCGGTCCTGAGGGTCGGCTAAGTTCCCGCCGGACGCGAAGAAGCCAGAAGTTTCCAGGCGCAAGGGAGTGGGCACGTAACCATCATGCGCAACGTATGGAAGGGTCTCGTCATCGGTGGGTTGACGGGGGTGGCCGCCGGGGTGCTGATCGACATCCTGGAGGGCGCCGTCGAACGGGCGGGGACAGCCCGGGATGAGTTCCGGGAGCGGGCCCCCGAGCTGAAGGAGAGGGCCCGCCACATGGCCGAGGTCGCCGGCGAGCGCCTCAAGGAGGCGGGGCTTCCGGAGAGGGCGCGGCATGCCGCCGAGCGGGCGGCCGAGCGGGTGAAGGAGGCCGACCTGGCTGAGAAGGCCCGTCACGCCGCCGAGGTGGCGGCGGAGCGGGTGAAGGAGGCCGACCTCCCCGAGAAGGCCCGCCACGCGGCCGAGGTCGCTCGGGAGAAGGCCAAGGAAGTGGACCTCACCGAGTTGACCGAGAAGGCCAAGGGGGTCACCCGGCACTGACCGGGAGCGGTCAGGCGGGCTCGCCGGGCACGCCGAGGACGTCGGCGTAGCGGGCGAGCTGGTCTCCCGCGGCGTCCGCGGCCTCGGACATCAGGATCTCCCGCAGGCGGTTCAGCACCTTGATCTTGTGCTCGAGGGCCTGCATGTTCTCCCGCACCAGCTCGGCCACCTGGGCCCGCTGGCCGGCGGACACGGTCTCGCCGAGGGCGATCCTGCCGATCAGCTCGATCTCCTCGAGCCGGAACCCGAGCTCTTTGAGGGCGAGGGCGCCCTCCACGTAGAAGCGGTAGTCCTGGGTGTACTTGCGGGTCCCGCCGGGTGAGCGGCGGGGCGGCGGGAGGATGCCGATCTCCTCGTAGTACCGGATTGTCCGGCTGGAGACGCCCGTCATCTCGGCCAGTTGGCCGATGGAGAGCAGTCCCGAACTCGACCGCCGCGAGGGACGGGCCTTCGGCTGCCGCTGCCTGCCGCTGGTGCCCACCGCCACCATCATCCCTCACCGCCCACCGGCCCGGTGGGGACCGCCTGAGGGTGGCGGCCCCCGGGGCTTGGGTAGGACTGGAGTATGGCAAGCGAAAAGCAGGTCCAAGCGGCGAAGCGCAACGTGAAGAAGGCGATCGCGGCGGCGAAGCAGAAGCGGAGCATCGCCAGCATGCCGAAGAAGACCCGCACGGCCCTGGGGAAGCAGGGGGCGGCGGTGGCCCAGCGCAAGCGCACCGGAGCCTCCAGCCCCAAGACCCGGGCCGAGCTCTACGAGGAGGCCAAGCGCCGCAACCTGCCGGGGCGCTCCAAGATGGGCCGTGACGAGTTGGCCCGCGCCCTCGGCAAGCGGTAGTCCCCGAGCTCCTGCCTGTCGGCCGGCGGGCTCGCGGCGAGGATGTGGGCGTGCTGCGGGTCTTTGTCTACGGGACGCTCATGCCCGGTCAGCCCCGCTGGCGCTACCTGAGCCCGTATGCCATCTCGTGGCAACCGGCCACCACCCCCGGCCGTCTGTGGGACACCGGCCGCGGCTATCCGGCGGCGCGCTTCGAGGACTCCGAGGAACGGATCCCCGGCGTCCTCGTCACGCTCGGGGCGGAGATGACCGGGCCGGCCGTCCGGCTCCTCGACGAGATCGAAGGCGAAGGCACCCTGTACCGGCGGATCGAGATCGCCACCTCCGGCGGCCCGGCCCTGAGCTACGAGTGGCTCGGTCCCACCGACGACCTCGACCCCCTGCCCGCAGGCTGGCCACCGGTGGCTGATCGGTGACGGCACGGCGTCGGATCGGTGTCGTTTCGGCGGACCGCCTTCGAAATTCAGCGATCTCTCGCCGCGGCCGGCCCGCCCGCGGCTAGCGTCCGCCCGCGCTACCACGACGAGGAGGGACCGATGGCCATCGGCATCTACTTCCACCCCGAATCGATGACGGCGTCCCAGTACGACTCGGTCATCAGCAAACTGGAGGCGGCCGGCGCCGGCCGCCCTCCGGGGCGCCTGCACCACAGCTGCTTCGGCCCCGACGAGCACCTGATGGTCTACGACGTGTGGGACTCGAGTCCTTCGAGGCCTTCGGCCAGACCCTCATGCCGATCCTTCAGGAGATCGGCATCAAGGTGGGCGAGCCTGACGTCATGCCCATCCACAACCTGATCCAGTAGCGGCGAGCAGGTCAGCCCTGCTTCCACGTCCAGGGTTCGGTCAGCTTCCCCGTAAGGCCGCGCATGCCCGGCACGCGGCACCGGAACCACCCCAGCGCGTTGCTGACGCCCGGAAGCCGGATGACCCGCCAGGTGGCGCGCCGCCAGCCGCGCAGGTGGAACTCACGCATGTCGCCCATGACCGGGTGGATCTTGCGCCACGCATGCGGCAGCGGGTAGCCGCCCTGCATCAGCCCGTCCAGCGCCTTCACGGCTCCCGCCAGCTCGACCGCCGCGTTCACGGTGAGGTCGACGTCGTAGCCGGGCCGGTGTTCGACGTTCCGATCCTCGTTCTCCCAGATCACTTCGGACAGCCGAAGCGCCTCGGCCAGCACCCAGGCCGGATCACGACGGCGCGGATCGTCGGCCTCTCCGGATACGGCCTCACCGGACATGTATGCCTTCTCCCCTGTTTCTGGTTGCCGCAACCGTACGCGCATCTCGACGGCCGCCGCCGGGAGCCCCGGTCATCCGGCTTTCATTCGGCTTTGTCGAGGAGGACGTCCCGCAGGCGGGTCAGCACGTTGATCTTGTGCTCCAGGCCCCGCATGTTCAGCCGGATCAGCTCCGCCACCCGGTCCCGTTGCTCGGCCGAGACCTCCTGGCCGAGGGCGATGCGGCCGATGAGGGTGATCTCCTCGAGGCGGAAGCCGAGATCCTTGAGGGCCAGGGCGCCCTCCACGTAGAAGCGGTGGTCCCGGGTGTACTTGCGGGTCCCGCCCGGGGAGCGCCGTGGCTCGGGCAGGATGCCCAGCTCCTCGTAGTAGCGGATGGTACGGCTGGAGACGCCCGTCAGCTCGGCCAGCTGGCCGATGGAGAGCAGATCATCGCCGCCCCGGCGCCGGCGCCGAGTCGGCACCGTGCTCATGGCTCTTCGCCTGGCGGCTCATCGCTGTGCGGCTGGGGGCCCCAACCCCAGCCGCCCTTGATGCTCATCGTCAATACCGGGAGGGGCGGGGCCGGGGGGCGCCACCCTCCCGCACGTGGTCGTCGAGGAGCTCCTCGGTCGGCTCCCAGTCGACCATCTTGGTGAAGCTGCCCTGAGGCCAGGTGCCGTAGAACCTGAGCAACTCGGTCGGCGGACGGCGCTTCGTCCATTCCGCCTCCCACTCGCCGTAGGGCCGGCCCCGGGCGATGCGGGCCTCCCGCTCCTCCTTGCGGGCCAGGTCGGTGGCGGCGCCGTCCACCACCAGGTTGTCCTCCCGGTACACGACCTTGTAGACGTCCCGGGCGGTGCGGTGGCTGATGGTCTCGTCCCGCACGTCGGCCATGACCATCTCCGGGTCACGCTCGAGCACGTCGCCGTAGCCGGGGCCGGAGGAGGCGGTGCCGATGAGGAGGTCGCCCTCGCCCACGAAGGTCATGGCCGAGCACGAGTGGGTCACCGTCCACTCGCCCTCCACCCGCTCCACCGCCTCGTAGATGTCCCGGGGGGTGCGGCCCTGCGCGATCAATGCGTCGAGGTTGTTGCGCCGGATGATGGCCACGGCCATGGGCCGGCTGGGATAGCCGCCGAACAGCCCGGGGGCGATGGGCCGGGCCGAGAACCCCCCCAGGGGAACGGCGGCGGCGAAGGGGATGCCGTGGATCCGGTACATGGCCGCCATTGACCGCCCGCCCCGGTACTTGCCGTAGCCGACGGCGTCACGCCAGTAGGCGGAGCGGAAGATGGGCAGCAGCGGGTAGTTGTGCTCGATGGCCTCGGAGTCGAGGAACTCGCCGATGGCGCACCAGATGAAGCCGGCCACGTCGATGCCGTCGGAGTCCCACCGGGCCCCGGTCCCGGCCCCGTTGGGCTGGCCCTGGTCCCAGGCGGCGAAGGGCAGGCCCTCCTTGTTGAGCCCGCCCACGGCCAGGGCCGAGGCGGTCCCGGCCCAGGAGCCGGCCACGTGGTCGTGCCAGGGGGAGGAGAACTTCATCTTCTCCATGGCCACGTGGACGCCGGTGATGACCTGGGCCTGGGTGGCGACGCCGAGCGAGGTGGCGTCCTCGGGGTCGGCGGTGAAGAAGGAGCCTTTCTGGAACTCGAAGTGGAAGGGCTCGTAGTAGCCAGTGGTGGCGGGCAGCTCCCAGAAGAAGTACTGGAAGAGGTAGCAGGCCACCATGGCGATCATCATGTGGGGGAACATGTTGAAGTTCCCCTCCACCACCCGGGGGCTGCCGGAGAAGCGGACGGTGCATTCCTCGCCACGCTTGTCGACCTCGACCCGGCACACGATGAGGCCGTTCTTGGCGTTGCCGGCATTCTCCAGGAACAGCGTGGTGCGGAAGACGCCGTCGTGCATGGCGGCCAGCTTCTGGCGGGCGGCGGCCACGCCCTCGTCGATCATGCGCCGCAGCGAGCCGATGAAGAAGTCGACGCCCTTGCGCCCGATGATCTCCAGGCAGCGCCGCTCGAGGATGTGGGCGGCGGCGGCCCGGGCCTTGATGTCGAGGGTCTGCATCCGGGGGTCGCGCACCCGGTTCTCCATCATCTCCATCTGGTCGGCTTTGAGCCGGTAGTTCTCGCCGATCTTGATGGGGGAGAGGAGGAGCCCCTCGTCGTAGCGGGTCTTGGCCGACGGCGACACACCGCCCGGTTCGGTGGCACCGGTCTCGGTCTCGTGCGAGGCGGCGGCCACCCAGCCCACGAGCTCTTTGTCTTCGGGGGACACCCCCGGGCCCCCGGGCCAGAACACCGGCATGAACAGGATCTGGTCGCAGTTGTGGATGCCGCCGTAGAGCGGGTCGTTGGCGTAGAACATGTCGCCCTCGTGGATCCCGACCGAGGGCTCCTCGTAGAAGTGGCGCATCATCCACTTGATGCCGATGGAGGCGTTGATCAAATGGAGCTGGGTGCCCATGATCCCCACCGCCAGATCGCCCTGGAGGGTGTAGATCCCCACGGCGGCGTCGCCGGCTTCGATCATGGGGCTGATCCCCATGCGGGCGAACGTCTGGTACGCCTCCCAGCAGACGAGCTCCATCTTGTTGCGGTAGATCTCGAAGTCGCCCCGGGCCAGGTCCTCCATGGCCGCCGCCTCCCGCCTGGTGGTCGGCTCCGGGCGCCAGTGGCGCAGCATCTCGGGATCTCGGGGCATGGGCGTTACCTCTTCAGGTCGATGAACCCGTTGCCCCGACCGTCGATGCGGAAGGAACGGTCGGGGTCGATCACGAGCGTGGTGTCGGGGGCTTCGAGGAGGGCCGGTCCGTCGATGACCGGACCGGGGCCGAGGAGGGCGAGGTCGTAGACGGGGGTGTCCAGCCAGCCCCGCTCCGGGCCCCAGAAGGTGGGCCGACGTGACTTGGCCGCCTCCTCGACGCTGCCCGTCCACGGGGGCAGCTCGGGGAGGTTGAGCTTGCGGGTGCGGATGGCGCTCCAGAGGGTGAAGCCCACCACCTCCACCCCGCCGGCCAGGAAGGTGGCGGCCGGGGAGTAGACCCGGGCGTACTCCGTCTCGAACGCCTCGTAGACGGCCCGCACGTCATCGTCGGAACCCAGGGCGAGGCGGGGGGAGCGGATGCGGGTGACGTGGGGCTGGAGGCCGTAGCGCATCTGGACCTCGAGCCCGAAGGAGACGTGGCGGGCGCCGAGCTCGTCGGCGTCGCGCCGCGCCTGGGCCCGGAGCTCGGACACCGATTGGTTGAAGGGCTCGTAGTCGTCGAGCCAGCGACCGCTGCCGGCCGAGTAGAGCTTGACCGCCCGGCCCCCCTCGTAGGAGCGGACGAAGTCGGTGTTGGCGATCCCGAAGGCGGAGAACACCGAGGCGAAGGGGAAGGTCATGACCCCCTTGGTCTCCACGTAGCCGCCGTAGCCGCAGGCGTGGGTGCCGGCCCCGCCGCCGTAGGCGAAGAGGGTGAACTCCCGGGGGTCGTAGCCCTTGAGGTTGGTCTCCTTGAACACCTCGTTGCCCATGCGGGCGTCGATCAGCGTCTTCACCAGCCAGGCCGCCTCCTCGGGCGAGCACGAGAGCGGATCGGCCAGGTGCTCTTTGACGGCTTGGACGGCCGCCTCCCGGTTGAGGGGGATCCCCCCGCCCAGGAAGTAGTCGGGGTCGAGGTAGCCGAGCACCACGTCGGCGTCGGTGACCGTGGGCTGCTCGCCGCCGAGGTCGAAGGCGGCCGGGCCGGGGTTGGAGCCGGCCGATTCGGGGCCGACCTCGATCACATTCAGCAGCGGGTTGAACCGGGCGATGGAGCCGCCGCCGGCCCCGATCGACTTGGTCTCGATCATGGAGATCCCAACCCGGAACCGGTCGATCATGGGGATGTGGGCGTGGAAGTGCCGGCCCCGGAACTCGTCCTTGCGCTCGCCGACGTCGACCACGGTGCCGATGTCGAAGGACGTGCCCCCCATGTCGGTGAGGATGATGTTGCCGATCCCGTAGAGGTCGGCCACGTGGGTGCCGCCGATCACGCCCGCCACCGGCCCGGCGTTGTAGGTCTCGACCGCCGAGGTCCGTTGCAGGGGATTGGCGCCGCCGCCCGAGTTCACGATGAACAGCGGGTTCCGGTAGCCCCGCTCGTGGAGCGAGTTGCCCAGCGCGGTGAGCTCCTCGGCCATGGTGCGGTGCAGGTAGGCGGCCAGGATGGCGGTCATCTCCCGTTGGTACTCGTTCTGCTTGGGCAGGACCTCCGACGACAACAGGACGGGCTGGGAGCCGAGGTAGGTCTCGGGGAACTCGGCGGCGATCACGTCGCGGACCAGGTGCTCGTGGACCGGGTTGCGGTGCGACTGCATGAGTGCCACCACGAAGCCCATCGCCCCCCGGTCGACCAGCACCCGCAGCTTGGACGTGACCTCGTCGGGGTTGAGGGGGACGACGACCTTGCCGTCGTCGTCGATGCGCTCGGAGAGGCCCACCACCAGATGCCGGGGGACCACCGGGTCCGGGCGCTGTCCCCGAGCCACAAGGCGCTTCCGTTCCAGGGGCACGCCGTCGTGCCACTGGGCGCCTCGGCCGATGAAGGCGGTGTCCTCGAAGCCGGCGGTGGTGATGAGCCCCAGGCGCGGTCCCTTGCGTTCGAGCAGGGCGTTCATGGCCAGCGTGGTGGCGTAGCGCACGATGTCGGTGCCCGCCACCAGGGTGTCGGCATCGATGCCGAGCTTGCGGGCGCACTCGGCGATGGCCTGGTCGAAGCCCACGGCCAGGCGGTGCCGGGTGGTGGGGGCTTTCCCCGACGCGGTGCGTCCGTGGTGGAGAACGAAGCAGTCGGTGAACGTGCCGCCGATGTCGATGGAGATCGTGTTGGCGAGCTCGATCTCCTCGGGGACACCCCGAGCCCCGGGCTCTTGCTCGGTCACGGCATCAGCCTGGTCTTGAGGGCATCGATGTCGAGCTGGATGTCCCAGGTGGGCGGGAAGCCTTCGGGGAGCAACTCGTTCTCCACCATCGTCCCGCAGCCGGGACAGTAGAACTCGACGAAGACGCCATAGCCCTTCGCCACGCTGAGGGTCCACTCCGATTCCATCCCATCCCGACCGAAGATGGGCGGGTAGATCTCCTCCGGGTCACGTTCGTGGACCAGGCAGCCCTTCTTGTAGTTGTCCCGGGCGCTTCCCAGCTCGGCGGCGCAGACATGGCAGCACCACATCTCGGTGCCCAGGTCGATGTCCAGGTACTCGGTGATGCGGACTCTGCTCATGGCTCTTCGCCTTGCGGCTCATCGCTGTGCGGCTGGGGACCCCAGCCCCAGCCGCCAAGCCGAGCTCCACTCGTCTTCTCACTCATCCGCTCGCCTCCAGGACGGCCGTGGCGTACTCGTCGACGGACAGCGTGAAGCCTTCCGGCACCACGATGGTGGTGTCGACGCTGTCCACCAGGGCGGGCCCTTCCAGCACGGCGCCAGGGTCGAGGCGGTCCCGGTCGTAGACCACCGCCGTCACCGCCCCGCCAGGCCTCCAGACGTCGCGCTCTCCTTTTCGGGCCGACCCTGAGGGCGTGGTGGCCGGAGCCTGCGGTTCGAGCGGCGCCCGGGCGATGGGCATGACGGCCTGGAGGCCCACGGCGTGCGGTTTGAACGTCATCACCCGCGCCGCCACATGGTCCCAGCTCCGGGACACAGCTTCGACGGTCACGCCACCGGCGTGCTCGGCGCCGACGCGGAAGGTCAGCTGGGCGGGATCGAATCCCTCGCCGGCCACGTCGCGGGCAGCCCGCCCGGCCAGGTCGGCGAGCCGGTCGGCCAGCTGCGGTCCCGGCATCGCCTCGTAGGTGTGGCCGAGGTACATCCCCGCGATTCCGAAGGCGGAGAAGACGGCCGAGGCCGCCGGTGAACAGGCCCGGGCCAAGCCGCACCGGAGTGCCACCTCAGCCGCCACCAACCCCCCGGCTCCGCCGAAGGCGAACAGCACGACCTCGGCCGCCGGCCGGCCCGCCCGGCCGGCGTGGGCGGCGACCTCGCGCCTCGCCTTCTCCACGACGGCCCGGTGGATCGCCCAGGCCACCTCCTCGACGGGCGCGCCGTCGCCGACCCGCTCGAGCGCCGCCCGGGCCCGGCCGGGATCAAGGCGCCGGCGCCCGCCCAGGAACCAGGCCGGATCGAGGTGCCCGAGGACGAGTTCGGCATCCGTCATCGTCGGCTGGGCGCCCCCGAGGCCATAGCAGGCGGGACCGGGCACGGCGCCGGCCGAATCCGGGCCGACGGCCAGGTCGCCGTCCGGGCCTCGCCGCACCAGCGATCCACCGCCCACGCCCACGGCCTCCACCCGGGCCCGGGCGACGTGGACGGGAATCCCGGCCACCTCGGCGTCGGACTCGGGATTGACCTGCCCGTCGGTGACCAGCGATACGTCCGTCGAGGTGCCGCCGATGTCCATGGTCACCACCGCCGGCAGGCCGCAGCGGTGAGCCAGTCGGGCCGAGCCGTAGATCCCTCCCGCCGGCCCGGAGCTGTAGGTCTCGATGGCCCGCGTCTTGGCCACCCGGGCCACCGAGCCCGAGGCGTGGACGATGAGGAGCGGGTGAGGGTAGCCCTGCGCCCGGAGGTCCTCGTCCGCCTTGTAGAGGGCCTTGACCATGTCGGGATACAGGTAGGCGTCGATCACGGCCGTGGCCGTGCGCCGGGCCGCTCCCGGGCGGGGGGTGACGTCGGAGGCCACCAGGCAGGGGACGGCCCCCAGGTAATGGCGCGGGTACTCGCCGTACACCGTCTTCTTGATGGCCTGCTCGCCGCCGGGGTCGTCCTCCGAGCCGGCCAGGGAGGCCACCAGCACCCGGGCGCCCCCCACCAGCAGGCGCCGGACGGCGGCCTTCACCTCGGCCCGGTCGTGGGGATCGGAGATCTCCACCACCAGGTCGGGGCGCAGGAACACGTCGTAGAGGGGCGACGGCCCGTCCCCGTAGAGGGTTCCGGCGGCACCGGCGCTCACCATGAGCCCGACCCGGGGGCCGGAGCGCTGGATGATCGAGTTCGTCCCGATGGTGGAGGAGAAGCGGAAGGCGTCGGTGTCGAGCAGCAGGGCCTGGACGCCGGGGTAGGCGAGAGCGGTGGCCCCCTCGGCCACGCACCGGGCCAGACCTTCGGTGACATCGTGGGGGGTGGTCTCGACCTTCACCCGGGCAGACTGGTCGCCGCGGGTGAAGTACCCGTCGGTGAAGGTCCCGCCGGTGTCGATGCTGACCGTTGCGCCCAACCCGTTCCCCCATGGCAAAAATCTGACGTGAACGTAAACTATGCGCGCATCCCTCGGCAAGGGAGAAACCAGTGGACTTTTCCCTCAATGCGGAGCAGGAGCTGCTCCGGAGCAGCGTTCGGGGCCTTCTCGAGTCCTACTGCACCAAGGAGTGGCTCGACGGCGTGGAGGCGCGGGAGGAATACCCCTTCGAGCTGCACAAGCGCCTGGCCGACCAGGGCATCTTCGGTATCGGCGTGCCCGAGGAGTACGGCGGCTCAGGCGGCGGGTTCGTCGAGATGGCGGTCGTCTCCGAGGAGGTGGGCCGCATCGGCGGCTCGGTGGTCATGACCTACGCCCCCACCGGCATGTTCGGCAACCAGGTGCTGGTGGAGTCGGGCTCGGCCGAGCAGAAGGCCCACCTCCTTCCCCGGACCACCAGCGGGGAGGCGCTCATGGCCTTTGCCCTCACCGAACCCGAAGCCGGCTCCGATGCCGCCGCCGCCCGGACCCGCGCCGTCCCCTCGAACGATGGCTTCGTCCTGAACGGCGCCAAGATCTTCTCGTCGGGAGCGGCGGTGGCCGACGAGCTCGTCCTCACCGCCCGCACCGGCACCCCTGAGTCCCGCCACCGGGGCCTGACCGTGTTCCTGGTCGACGCCGGCTCGCCCGGGCTCACCATCAAGGGCATCCCCAAGCTCGGCCATCACGCCGTCCAGACCTGCGAGATCGGCATCGCCGACGTGGCCGTGGGCGCGGAGCGGGTGGTCGGCCACGTCGACGGCGGCTGGGAGGTGCTGGTCAAGGTCCTCGACGTGGAGCGGATCTGCACCGCCGCCTTCTGCGTCGGGCTGGCCCAGCGCTGCATGGACATGGCCCTGGCCTACGCCAAAGAGCGCCAGCAGTTCGGGAGGCCGGTGGCCACCTTCCAGGCCATCGGCCACATGCTGGCGGAGATGGAGACGGAGACGGCCGCCGCCCGCTGGCTCACCTTCGACGCCGCCTGGCGCCGCGACCGGGGCCTGCCATGCTCGAAGGAGGCGTCGATGGCCAAGGCCTACGCCACCGAGTGCGGCACCCGCACCGCCACCCGCGGCATGCAGGTCCTGGGCGGCTACAGCTACACCACCGAGTTCGAGATGGAGCGCTTCTACCGGGAGGCGAAGCTGTACGAGATCGCCGGCGGCTCCACCCAGATCCAGCGCAACATCATCGCCCGGGAATTAGGTATCCCTTACCTTTCCTAGTAGGGTCCCCACCGTCACCGCCTGGGGGGCGCTGAACAGGGAGGGGAGAAGAAATGGGGAACCGCCTGACCCTTTGCATCGTTGCTGGCGCGCTGGTGGTGGGCGCCTGCGGGGACGCCGAGGAGGTGTCCCAGCAGGGCGCGACCGATCCAGAAGCCACGACCTCCTCCATCGGGGGCGCCACCACCTCGTCGACGGTGGGAAGCCAGGCGCCGGCCTTCGAGGAGGCGGATGCCGACGCCGTCCTCAGCTACGAGCTGGTGGACTACCGCTTCAACGGTCCCAAGACCGTCGAGGGCCACAAGATCTTCTTCAAGGCCGTCAACCACGGCACCGAGGACCACGAGCTCGAGGTGCTCGACCCCAGCGGCCAGCCGGTGGGTGAGGTCGAGGCCATGCCGCCCGACGCCGAGGGGTCGGCCGCCCTGGAGCTCGAGCCCGGCACCTACGAGCTGCAGTGCATCCTGGAGACGGCTGACGGCAAGGTCCACCGTGACCTCGGCATGCACATGGACCTGGAGGTCAAGTAGCCCGCCGGATGCTCGACGTCGCCGGGGTCCCCTACACCTAGGGGACCCCCGGGAACTGGGCCACGCCGGGTTGGGGCACCTGGTTGATCATGGTGAACTCGCCGCCCACCCACAGGCTGTTGGCGCCGAGGGTGCCCGAGTAGGGGCCCGTCGAGGTGTTGGCCGCCGGCGCCCAGGGCTCGAGGGCCCCGGTGGTGGCGTCGAAGGCGGCCAGGTGGTGACGCTGGGGGCCGCCCGGGCACATCCGGTAACAGGTCGACTGGGCGGAGACGATGAAGTCGTAGTGGCCCAGGAGGTAGACGGTGGTGGCCGAGGCCAGGACGGCCATGTTGTCGCCGTCCGTCCTGACCTCCCAGGCTGGCTCGGTGCCGCCGCCGGGCCGGAACGCCTTGAGCGTGCCGCCCTTCCCGCCCGTGGCGGCGAAGAGCATGTGGCGGTCGCCGGGCCACAGGTCGAGGCCGAAGACCGGCCGGTCCATCGCCGGTTGCCAGCGGGTGGGCTTGCCCGTGCCCGTGCCCAGGCTGACGAGGCCCTTCCGGCCCCCGAAGTTCAGGAAGGTGCCGGCCACGTAGAGCGCCTGGCCGTCGCCGGAGAGGGCGAGGTCGTTGATCAGGCCGTCGCCCGTCGACGTCTCGTCACCCATCTGCCCGAAGAACTCCCCGCCCCGGTTGGCGGGAGGCTTCCAGTTGAGCAGGGTGCCCTTGGCGGCGTTGAGGGCGGCCAGCTGGGGCCGGGGGACGGCCTTGCCGTTGGCGATGACCTCGGTGAAGTTTCCCCCTACGTAGAGCCGGTCGCCGGCGAGGAGGAGGGTGCGCACCCCGGAGTTCAGGCGGGGTGGGGCGAAGGTCGGGTCGAGGGCGCCGGTGGCGGGGTCGATGGCGGCCAGGTTGTGGGCCGGGCCCCCGCCGGCGTGTTCGAAGTCACCTCCGAGGTAGAGGCGCCGCCCGTCCGCGGACAGGGCCAGGGCCCGCACCGGACCGCTCACCCGGGCATCGAAGGCCACAGGCTGGCCGCTGGCCACCTCGATGGCGGCCAGATAGGCCCGGGGCAGGGGCTGGCCGCCGGTGGGCGCCACCAGACCGGTGAACTCACCGGCCAGGTAGACGATGGGTCCGGCCTCCAGCATGGCCACCACCCGTCCCGCCCGATCGGCGGCCGGGGCCGTGCCCCAGGTGAAGTTGTGCGTGCTCCGCACGGAGGTCGTGGCGCCGGCGGGGCCTAGGCCCGCGGTCGCCAGTAGGACAAGTACGAGCATCCCGGCGCGTCGCCGGAACGAGAGCGTGGTCCGCATCCCCGTCACCCCCCAGTGTGTGACGCGATCCCTTTTGACCGGGGACGACCGTATTTTACCTGATTTGGTCGATTCATGCCGCTCAGCGTGAAGTTTCCACCTCGTCGAGTGAAAAGCTCAGCCGGGCCACTCGGTGACGCCGTCCTTGTGCATGGTCTCGAGCACGGTCTGCATGGCCCCCAGGGCGCCCATGTTGGCCATGAGCTCGGACAGCTCGCCCTGGATCTGCAGCTCGCCCTTCATCATCACGTCGGCGGCCGACGCCTCGCCCGTGTTGACCCGCTTGAACACCGAGTAGGGGCCGACGAAGGCGAAGTCGGCGGCCCGCATCCCCTCCCAGGTCTCGACGCACTTGCCGCCCTCCATGCGCCAGCCGACCTCCCGGGTCTCGGGGAAGCCCTGGTCGGGCTCGGCCTGGATGACGTACTGCAGGTCGGCAGCGAGGTTCTTGGCCTGGGCCTCGACGCCGGGATCGGCGTTGAGGCGCTCCTGGACGGCGGCGAGCCATTCCTGGCTGGCGTAGGTGGGCATGGGAGGCCTCCCGTGGTGCGGTCGCAAACTTGACGTCTACGTAAGATACTGATCTGGGCCGCCCGAGGCACGGGCAGCAAGAGGAGTCGCATTATGGCGCTGGTGTCCGAGTTCCCGATCATCACCGACGAGGCTCTTGCCGAGCTGCGCTCGCGGATCGGGATCGAGGTTTCCGGCCCCGATCCGTACCTCACGGAAGCGAGCCGGGACGGGATCCGGCACTGGGCGGACGGCATCGGCGACCGGAACCCCCTGTGGCGGGACGAGGAGCACGCCGCCGCCAGCCGCTGGGGCGGGCTCGTGGCCCCACCCACCATCCTCTACGCCTTCGACCGGATCTGTTCGGGGTACGTCGGCGGGCTGCCCGGCGTCCACGCCATGTTCGCCGGGACCGATTTCCGCTGGCGCCGGCCCGTCCGGGTCGGAGACCGGATCACCGCCCGGGCCCACCTGGCCGAGCTTGTCGACCGGCCCAGCGAGTTCTCGGGCCGGGCCGTCCAGCAGATCTACCGGGTGATCTTCACGGCACATCAGGGGGACGCCCCCAGGCCCCCGGGTGAGGCCGGGGAGGTCATCTGCGACGCCGACTCCTGGTGCTTCCGCACCCAGCGGGACGTGGCCCGGGAGCGGGCCAAGTACGAGCACGTGGAGCCGGCCACGTACACGACCGCCGAGATCGAGGCCATCGCCGCCGAGTACGCCGCCGAGGACATCCGGGGTCCCGAGCCGCGCTGGTTCGAGGACGTGGCCCAGGGCGAGGAACTGCCCACGGTCCTGAAAGGTCCCCTCACCGTGACGTCCATCATCGCCTTCGACCAGGGCTGGGGCGGCCTGTACATCCGGGCCCACGGCCTGGCCTTCGACATGTTCGACCGCCATCCCGCCCTGGCCATCCCCAACGCCAACTCGGCACCAGAGCCGCCGGAGCGGGTCCACTGGGACCCGGACCTGGCCTCCCGGGTGGGCGTCCCCGGGGCCTACGACTACGGCCCCGAGCGCATTTCCTGGCTGGGTCATCTGATGACCAACTGGATCGGCGACGACGGCTTCCTGCGACGGCTCAACGCCCAGGTGCGCCGGCACAACCTGGTAGGTGACCTGACCCGCTGCTCGGGCCGGGTGAGCCGGATGTGGGAGGAGCCGGGCCCCGATGGGACGGCGTGTGGTCTGGTGGAGTGCGAGGTCGAGGCCACCAACCAGCGGGGCGAGGTGACGGCCAAGGGCGTGGCCGTGGCCGAGCTGCCCCGGCGGGGAAGCTGACCCCGGTGACCTCGCCCTCAGGCGTCTTCTATGACGAGGAGCTGGAGACCGCGCCCTGGGTCGAGGTGCAGGCGCGCACCTTCGAGAAGGCCCGGCGTCAGATCGAGCGGGTCTACGCCACGTCGGACCACTACCGGCGCAAGTTGGACCAGGCCGGGGTCAAGCCCGGCGATGTTCGCCAACCCTCCGACCTGGCCCGCATCCCCTTCTTTGAAAAGGACGAGGAACGGGCCAGCCAGGCCGAGGACCCGCCCTTGGGCGGGCACCTGTGCGTGCCCCGGGACGAGGTGACCCGGGTCTACGCCTCGTCGGGGACCACCGGCGTGCCCACCTTCTTCGCCCTCACCGCCGCCGATCTGGCCACCTGGGACCGGATCATGGGGCGGACGTTCTGGACCATGGGGATGCGCCCGGCCGACACCTTCGCCGGGCTGGGCAACCTGGCCATGTTCGTGGGCGGGGTCCCCGCCATCTCGGCCGCCTCCTCCATCGGTGCCTGCGCCCTGCCCATCGGGGCCACGGCCGGTACCGAGCGGACCCTGGAGCTGGTCCGGGGGCTGGGGACCACCATCATGGGGGCCACCCCGTCCTTCGCCGGCTACCTGGGCGAGCTGGTGCGCGACATCCTGGGTGTGGAGGCCGCCGAGCTGGGCCTGCGCCTGCTGATGGTGGGGGGCGAGCCCGGCGGGCAGATCCCGGTGGTGCGGGCCCAGATCACCGAGGTGTGGGGCTGTCCGGTGCGCGACGTGATGGGCATGGGGGAGATCGCCGGCGTGTGCTGGGCCGAGTCCGACGACGAGGCCGGCATGCACTTCTGCGGCCAGGACGAGGTGCACCTGGAGCTCATCGACCACGAGACGGGCGAGCCCAAGCCGTTCGAGGACGGGGCCGAGGGGGAGCTGGTGTACACCGCCGTGGAGCGGGAGGCGACGCCCCTGGTCCGCTTCCGCAGCCATGATCACGTGCGGGTGATGATGGGCCGGACCCCCTCGGGCCGGACGGCGCCCCGCATCGCCACCCTGGGGCGGACCGACGACATGCTGCTGGTGCGGGGCAGCAATGTGTTCCCCTCGGCCGTGCGCGATGTGGTCGCCTCCTTCGTGCCCCGCACCACGGGACACATCCGGATCGTGCTGGAGCGTCCCGGCCCCCTGGTCACCCCGCCGCTGCCGGTGGAGGTGGAGGTGGCGGCGGTGGTGTCCCCCGGCTCCCACGACGCCCTGGCCGGCGAGGTGGCGGCGGCGGTGAAGAGCAGGCTCAACTTCACCGCCGACATCCGCCTGATCCCGGAGGGCACCCTGCCCCGCACGTCGCTCAAGACCCAGTACATCCACAAGGCCTACGAAACCTGACCCGCCCACCCCCATCCCGCGTTAACGAAACCCGGCTGTGATCCGGGTTCGGCTAACGCGCGACGAAGGATTGGGGTGAGGGGCTGGGGCGGATGTGCAAGGTGGGGCTAACGGGGTAGGATTTGCTTACCGAAAGGAGGCGACCAATGAAGATCAGGATGCGTTTCCCCCGCTTGCTCGCCGCCCTGGTGGTGGCGGTGGCGCTGCTGGGCGCCGCTTCGGGTCCGCTGGGCGACGACGACAACGGCAGCCGGGTCTGCCTCGGTTCGATGGGGATGGTGGCCTGCGTCCCGCCGGCGTGATCCGCTCCATCGGATGAAGGTGGTTGCGTCACACCCCGTGAGAGGGGGTCAATCGCGACCACCTGGGCAATTTCATCCGCCGGTGAGGCCGGCCCCGAGGGCGGCGAGGGCTTCCGGGCCGGCATCGGCGGGGACCTCGCCGGCGAAGGACCAGAAGAAGCGGTCCAGTCGCGGGGGAGCGGCTGGGAGGTCGAGTGCGGGCGCGACACCGCCCCCCACCACACCTGGTTCGTCGCCGGTGGGGGCGGCCACCACCGCGCCGTGGAGGCCGAGGCCGGCGGCCACGCCGGCGGCGTCCTCGAGATCGGGGTCCACCAGGATGGCGAGGGCCTGGTAGAAGGCACAGGCATTGGCCAGGGTGCGGAAGCGGCCGGCGGCGGAGCGGTCGGGGTGGACGAGCAGCACCATGCCGGCGCCGGCCTCGCAGTAGGCCCGGGCGCCGGCCACGTCGGCTGCGGCCAGGCAGCCGGCCACGCCCCGGCCGGCGAGCAGCGGCTGGAGCCGGCGCACGGCCTCGGCGCCCATGACCGGGTCGGCGCCCAGGCCGACGGTGACGACGTCAGCCGACAGGGCGCCGGCGGCCTGAGCCAGGGCCATGGCGTGGATTTGGGGGTCGGCGGTGAAGGCCTCGGCGTCCACCTGCCCCAGCCGGGCCGCGGCGGTACCGAGCAGGGGGATCCACGGCGCCCGGGGGCCGGCCCCCGACCCCAGGGCGGCGAGGAGGGCGGCGCCGTCCACGAGGTCCGCTCAGGCCGGCGGGGGGGTGCCGGTGACCTGGGCCCACTCGGTGTCGAGGAGACCCTTCATGTAGGCCAGGCGCTCCTTGCCGGGGACGAAGTCGATCCGCACCGTGCCCAGCGGATCGATCTGCTCCCGGAGCAGCCGCAGCTGATCCGCCGTGGGTTCGGCGGTGGTGGGCACCTCGGCGGGCATCTCCAGGGCGAACCCGGTGGCGGCGACCACGTCTTGGGCGGCGACGCCGGGGTGAAGGCTCTCGATGCGGAACGGCCGGTCGTCCTCGTCCTTGACCAGCACGGCCAGGTTCGTGACGACCACGATGGGGCCGGGTTGCAGGTGGGACGCCTCCCGGGCCGCCGGGCCCACCTTCCACCGCGTTCCGGTCACGAACTCCACCCGCTCGACGAGGGTGCGGGGGTTGTGGCTGGGGAAGTAGGCCACCATCTTCCGGTACATCTTGATGACCTCGGCCGCCCCCGCCCCGCCGGGCAGGCGGACCTTGGGTGCCTCGAAGGGTCCGATGGTGGAGAGGTTGATGGCCCCCGAGCCGTCGAACTGGGCCGAGGACACGGCCTCCACCCCTCCGTGGTTGGACAGGTGGATGGAGTTGATCTCGTTGAGCATGCTCCAGCGGGCCACCGCCCCCTTGTAGGCGGCCGCTTCCGCGCCGGTGAAGCTGAGCGGGATGGGCGCCATCCCCACGGCGTCGAATCCGACCAGGTAGGCGCCGGGGGCGTGGGTCAGCTTGGCCAGCATGTAGGCGGCGTAGGCCAGGGGCGTGAAGGATCCCATGACCACCACGCCGTCCTCGTCGACCTCGGCCGCCACCCGGCACACCATGAGCTCCTCGATGCCGTAGCTCACGGCGCCACCTCGACTGGGAGCGGCTGGGCCCGCTCAGCCAGGGCCCGGAGGACGTCGCCCCGGCCGTCGCCCAGGACCCGTTCCCGGTAGGCGCCCTCGTCCTCTCCGGCCAGGCGCTTCAGGTAGTCCTTCCAGTCCTCGCCGCCGGCGGCGATGGCGTACTCCATGAGCTGCCACGGGTCCGAGGAGTAGCGCGGGACGTGGCTGGTGGGGTGGGCGCCGAAGGGCGCCTCGATCACGGCCGTCACGTAGTAGCCCGGCAGCTTGGTCATGTGGGCACTGGCCACCACCTCGGCCCGGGACACGACCTCCTCGCAGGTGACGATCACCCGCCGGGCGGCCTTGGCCATCTCCACGTCGGGTCCCGACGTCCCGTCCCACTGGGCGTTGCCCTCGGCGTCGGCGCGGAGAGCGTGGACGATGGCCACCTCGGGGGCGATGGCCGCCACCGCCGTCAGCTCCTCGCCCGTGAAGGGGCAGGGGACCGTCTGGTAGATCTCGGGGTAGCGGGCGGGGATGTCGGAGCCGAAGGGGCCCCGGTAGGGGAGGAACGGCACTCCCCGGCCCTGGGCCTCCAGTCCCACCAGCAGGCCGAGGCCGGTGAGCTCGGTGAACCCGAGGCGACCGGACTCGATGGACCGGCGGACGTTGGGCGCCAGCCCGAACGCCTCCAGCGTGACCATGGAGAAAGACAGGTGGTCGAGGACCCCGGCGCCGACCAGCAGGTCGATGTCGACCGAGCCCACCACCGTGTAGGCGTGGAGCCGGCGGCGCCCGGCGCGCACCAGCTGGCGCACGGCGGCCATGGGATGGTTCGAGAACCACCCCCCGCCGATGGCCACCGAGGCCCCGTCCTCCACCAGGTCCCCGAGCACCTCCAGGGGCACGACCTTGCTCGGCATCGCCGCTCCTCCCGTCGCGCAAGATCTTACGTCAACGGAAGATCGGGAATAGCATGGTCGCATGGCCGACATTGAGCGGATCGATCACGAGACCCTGTTCGTGGAGAAGCACCTGGGCGAACGCTTCGCCGTGGTCATCCTCCACCGGCCGGACAAGCTGAACGCCGGCAGCCCCACGCTCTTCCGGGAGCTGGGGTCGGTCATCCGGAGCTTCGACGGGGACGACACGGTGGGGGCGGTGGTGCTCACCGGGGGCGACGGGAAGGCGTTCTCGGCGGGTGCCGACCTGGACGGCATGACCTTCGACGACGCCGGCAGCCGCTACGAGTTCATCCGCATCTGCCATGACCCCTTCGAGAGCATCGAGCGCCTCCCCAAGGTGGTGATCGCCGCCGTCAACGGCTACGCCTTCGGCTTCGGTCTGGAGATCACCCTGGCCTGCGACCTGGTGGTCGCCTCCGACCGGGCCTGCTTCGGGCTGCGGGAGATGAACCACGCCCTCCTGCCGGCGGTGACCGTGACCCGGGGCGTCGACATCGCCGGGCGCCGGCGGGTGGCCTGGCTGGCCTACACCTCCGACGATCTGAGCCCAGGAGAGGCCCGGGAGTTCGGTCTGGTCAACAAGGTCGTGCCCCACGACAAGCTGCGGGAGGAGTACGAGGCGCTGGCCGCCCGGATCGCCAAGCGGGCCCCCCTGGCGGTGGCCGTGACCAAGCGCATCCTCAACGCCGGGGCCGGTGCCCACTACCGGGCGGGAGAGAACCTCATGCCCGGCATCTTCGGGACCGAGGACGTGGCCGAGGGTCGCCGGGCCTTCGAGGAACGCCGCGATCCCCGCTACGAAGGCCGCTGACGCCTACGAGGGTCGAATGGCGAAGAGGAGATGCGTCCCTCCGTCGAGGGCTCCGGGCTCGGCGCACGCCTGCTCCTCCCAGTCGAGCAGGAGCGGCCAGAGAAGGGGATCGGCGGCCACCCCTTCGACGACCTCCTGGTCCCCACAGGTGAGGAAGTTCGACGCCGAGGCTCCGGCCAGGGTGCACGGGAGGCGATTGACGATCCCGAGGATCTCCTGCCAGCGGAACAGCCGGCACGGATGGGCGGGACCGTCGTAGCGGTTGTCGCCCGTGTCGACCACCTGCCGGAGGACGTCCAGGCGACCTTCGGCGGCGTACTGCGGGAGCGCCCGCAGGTAGAAGCGCAACGTGCCGACGAGCGCCATCACGCTGACGACGACCACGCCACCGGGACGGGTCACCCGGAGCATCTCCGAGAGGCTGTTCTCGGCGCCCTCGAAGGCGTACGAGACGGGACCGCCGTATGCCACCACCGCGTCGAACGCACCGCCGGCGAGCGTGCTGAGGTTGCACACGTCCAGCTGGCGTCGCTCCTCGACGGCCCGGGAGAATCCGGCGCGCTCGACCTGTTCCTCGTTCAGCGCCAGTTGGACCGGCGAGATGTCGGTGACGACGACGCGACAGCCCAGCTGGGCGAGTTCGTTCGTGAACCGGCCGGGCCCGGCGCCGACCTCGAGGACCCTCATGCCGGGAGTCATGAATCGGGCCAGGAAACGGCGGTGGATCTCGAAGGAGGCGCGACTGCGGGCATCCACCTCGAGGCGCTCCCACTCGCGTTCTCCGTACTCATCGAAGAGCTCGCGGAGGCGGACCGACCAGTCCGCTCCAAGATCCATCGAGAAAGCGTGGCATGACGCCGTCGAGGCGTCGCATGAATTTCGCCGCCCTAGTTCTCGGAGGGCTCCGGCCCGGCGTCGGTCGCCTGCTGGCGGGTCTTCACCTTCTCCCGGCGTTCCACCGACTCCTCGGTGAGGGACACCTCGTGCTCGGACCCGTCCGGCATGGTGGCCGGCGCCACCATGATCCGCCGGGCGGCCCGGGCGTTCTCCAGGCGGGCGAAGCGGGTCATGACCAGGCCGCCCACCACCAGCAGGCCCCCGACGATGAAGCATCCCACGGCGACGAGCCCGCCGGAGGCGATGATGGGCAGCTGGTAGGCGACGTTGGTGGCGTCCCGGACGCCGCTCCACACCAGGGCCGTGACCAGGCAGCCGAAGGCGATGAGGGCCACGCCGACCGCCTCCACCCGGCGGTCTCGCGCCAGCTCGGGCAGCCAGCCGCGTTTCATGTCGGCGTGGGCCGGACGGCCATGGAGAACGCCAGGTAGCGGGCGAGGGCGAGGCCGATCACCGAACCGCCGATCAAGGCCAGCCACGGCCCGTTCCCCCCGTAGGCCTCCGTCTCGCGCGTGTTCTGGCTCTGGGCCTGGTTGGGAAGCGGCGGCAGCAGGTTGAGCCCGGTGGTGGGGAGGCCACCCGTCCCGAAGGACCCGGGCGGGATCGACCGGGAACCGGCGCCACCGGCGGCGCCCGGCGACCGCCCCGGAGCGCGGGAGCCGAGCGGGGAGCCGAGGGCCTTGGCGTAGTCGGCCGCGCTCGGAGAGCTGCCGTAACGCAGCGGGCCCGAGGAACCGGGGATCGTGCGGGGCCCGGTCAGCGGCGGCTTGGTGCCCTTCCCGGGCAGGGTGAACTCGTTGAGGATGGTGCGCCCCCGGGCCGAGGCGTACCCGAGCCCGAAGCTGACCGTCCCCTCACCGTTCTGGAGCGTGACCAGCAGCTGGGCGGCCCGGCCGGTGGCGGAGGTGCCGTCGGGGGCCGCCTGCTTCTGCTCGGGTACCACGTCGAAGGTCAGCACCCCGATGGGGGACAGGACGGGCGGGAGCTGCTGGAGCACGGGGGCGGCCTGGGCCAGGGAGTCGGAGGGGAGGGCCACGGGCACGCCCTCGATGGACAGCCCGCCGATGGTGGCGCTGGTCTCGACCACGGCGCCACCGGGCTTGCCGTTGGTGCGTACGGTGACCATGTTCGTGATCGACTTGATGGTGACCCGGCCGGCCAGGGTGACGTCCCCCAGGCTGGAGACGGTGTGGGTGATGGTGGCGCCGGCGGCGTTGGAGGCGGCGTCAACGGTGGACAGGGCGGCGCCCGGCTCGATCACGGGAAAGCCGGTGCCCTTGTCGGCGTCGGTGTCGGCCGCGAAGTAGCCGGCGGCCTGGGCCGCGCCCTGGAAGCACTTGGCCGCCGCCGTGGGACCGTTGCCTTGGCCCGGGCTGCGGATGTCCTCGGTGGGAGTGAGGGGCGACTTGGGAAACACACACTCGGCCCAGGCAGGCGCCGTGGCCGCCTTGTCACCGGAGGACTTGGCGCCTTCGGCGACGGCGAAGCGGCCCAGGAAGCCGGGGTCGGCAAAGGCGCCGAAGGCGGTGGTCAGGTCCTTGGAGACCTCCACCGTCGCCCGGGGGTAACGCCCCAGGTGCAGCTCCAGGGGCGCCTTGAAGTCCTGACGGACCACATAGGCCTCGCCGGTCAGGCTGATGTTGGTGACGTCGGGCGCCGGCTGGCCGTCGTCGGGGAACAGGTCGCCGTAGGGACTGGGCTGGACCGGCGACGGGTTCTCGGCCGCCGGCTCCGGGCCGGCCGGCTCGGCGGTAACCGGCGTCTGAGCCGGTGCCTCGAGCGCCGGCGGGGCCGCGGGCACGGTGGCGGCGGGCGGCGCCGGCTCCCGGGGCTCGGTGCCCGGGACGCCGGCCAGGTCGCCGGGCGCGCCGGCGGCGAACACGGCGCCTCCGCCGGCGCCGAAGAGGCTCAGCCCGAGGGCCAGGGTGCCCAGTGTGCAGCGGGTGGCGGTTCTGCGGCGGCGTGGTGTCATCAAGTGCATCCCCCATGCACGAGTTCGGTGCGAACCGACTTATCTCCAAGGTACGACGCTTCGACCACTCCCGCCTGCCCCAACTCGGCAGAAGTGCCGGCCAGCGCGATCCGGCCTCGTTGAAGAACATACCCCCGGCCAGCCAGTTTGAGAGCCAGGCTGACGTACTGCTCGACGAGGAGCACGGTGAGCCCGCCGGCCACCAGGCGGCCCAGCGTGTCGAAGAGGAAGGCGACCACGTTGGGGGCGAGGCCGAGGCTGGCCTCGTCCATCATGAGGACGCGGGGCCCGGCCAGCAGCGCCCGGGCCAGGACCAGCATCTGCTGCTCGCCGCCCGACAGCCGCCCGGCGGGCTGCTTGGCGCGCTCGGCCAGGCGGGGGAACAGGCCGGACACGCGGTCGACCTCGGCGGCGAGCTCGTCCTTGCCCAGCCGGCGGGCGTAGGCGCCCAGGCGCAGGTTCTCGGCCACCGTCAGCCCCGGAAAGACGCGGCGCCCCTCGGCCACGTGGACGAGACCCCGCTCCACCACCCGCTCCGGCGGGAGGCCCGCCACCGCTTCCCCGTCGAAGGTCACGGTGCCGGCGGTGGGCTGGAGGCGCCCGGCCAGGGCCCGCAGCAGCGTCGTCTTGCCCGCCCCGTTGGGCCCCAGGACGGCGACCACCTCGCCGGCGCGGACGTCGAGGTCGACGCCGAAGAGAACCTGAACCGGTCCGTAGCCCGCGCACAGGCCCTGCACCTGCAGCAGCGGCGTGGCCACGCTCCCCTCGGGCCCGGTGCCGGGGGTGGTCACGCCGCCTCCTCGGCGCCGAGATAGGCGGCGATGACCCGGGGGTCACGGCGCACGTCCTCGGGCCGGCCGGAGGCGAGCACCGTGCCCGATTCGAAGACGTAGATGAAGTCCGAGACCCCCATGACCAGGCTCATGTCGTGCTCGATGAGAGCCACGGCGATCCCGAGCTCGCCCACCACGGCCCGGATCAGCTCGCCCAGCCACCGGGTCTCGGCCGGGTCCAGGCCGGCGGAGGGCTCGTCGAGGAGGAGCACCCGGGGTTCCTCCACCAGGGCCCGGGCCACCTCGAGCACCTTGAGCAGCCCGGACGGAAGGTCGCCGGCGGCCCGCCCGGCCAGCTCGGAGAGGCCGAGCACCTCCAGGAGGCGCCGGACCCGCTCGCGCTCCGCCACCTCGTCCCGCAGGGCGTAGCTGAAGCCGATGATCTCGGCGGGCAGGCCGTGGCGCAGCCGGGGGTGGGCCGCCACCAGCAGGTTCTCGAACACCGACATGGACGCCACCAGGCGGGGTGTCTGGAAGGTCCGGCCCAGGCCGGCGTCGACCCGGGCCGCGGCCCCCAGACGGGTGATGTCCAAGCCGTCGAGCACGACGCGGCCCGAAACCGGCGCCTGGAACCCGGAGCACACGTTGAACAGCGTGGTCTTGCCGGCGCCGTTGGGTCCGATGATGCCGACCAGCTCTCCTGGCTCGATGCGCACCGAAACGTCGTTGAGGGCGGCCACGGCGCCGAAGCGCACCGACACGCCGCTCATGTCCAGGGCGGCGGGGGCGATCTCGTCCTCTGCCTCCGGCGGGCGGGCGCCGAACACCTCCAGGAGAGCGCCGGCGGGGGCCTCAAAGCGCCCCAGCGAGAATGAGGGCACGGGCGTCTCGGGCGCGGCCGCCCGGGTCCGGGTCCGCATGCCGCCCGTGATGCTGGGCAGGAAGGCGAGCTCACGGGGCGGGCGGGGCGGGCGCCAGCCCAGGCGCACGGTGAGGGCCCGGCCCAGACCCACCAGCCCGTCGGGGCGGGCGACGATGAACACCAGCAGCAGGGCCGACTGGAACAGGGGCGTGAACTGGGCCAGTTGGAGCGGGTTGGACTCGATCAGGGGCCGCACCGCCTCCAGGGGGAGGCGCTGAGCGGCACCGGCCAGCACCGCCCCGAGCACCGACCCCAGCCCGCCGATGATGGCGTTGGCCAGGTAGCCGATGGAGGTGAAAGGGGTGTACTGGTTGGAGTTGGCGCTCTCGATGAGGGCGCCCAGCAGCACCCCGGCCACGGCGGCCAGCGCCCCCGAGAGCACGAAGGCCACGATGCGGTAGTACACGGGGTTGATGCCGAGGGCGGCGGCGGCCGTGGCCGAGTTGCGCACCGACAGCAGCGCCCGGCCCGTCCTGCCCCGCCCGATGCGGAGGACGGCGCCGAAGCAGGGGATCGCCACCAGGCACACGAGGAGGAAGAACAGCCGCTCGTTGTTGAAGTCGACCGTGAACAGCCGGGGCCGGGCGATGCGCTCGATCCCCTCGTTCTCGACGGGGATGAAGATGAGGAACTGCGCCGCCAGGTTGAAGGCCAGGGTGGCCACGGCGAAGTACAGGCCGGGCAGGCGAAGGGCGGCCAGACCGGTGAGGAGGCTGGCCGGGATCGAGGCGATCACCGCCACGGGGATCCAGGCGGCGAAGGGGACGCCCTCCTTGGTCAGGTAGGCGGCCACGAAGGCGCCGAGGCCGACGAAGCTGGCCTGTCCGAGGGACACGACGCCCGTCCAGCCGGTGAGGACCGTGAGGGAGAGGGCCACCAGGGCGTAGACCGCGACGAAGCTGCCGATCAGGGCCCAGAACTCGGTGACCAGGTACGGGTAGGCGACCAGGGCGCCGAGGAGGGCGATCCAGGGGACGTAGACCTTGACCGCCTGGCGGAAGGGCAGGCGGGGGCGCTCGGCCCGGCGCTTGGCCCGGCGCTCGGCCCGGGTGAGGCGGACGGGCTTGGGCTTCGGTTCCCGGCGCCGCCTGGCCGGCGGCTCGTCGGCGCGCTCGGGCTTCGGCTCGCCGGGTTCCTTCGACCTCCGGAGACGCCTAGGCACGGGCCTCGGCCACCAGCGTGCCGGAGCGGAGCAGGAGGACGACGAGCAGGGCGAAGAAGCCGATGCTCTGGTCGAGACCGGCCACGTCGCTGCGGGCCACCAGCTGCTCCACCACCCCGAGGAGGGGCCCGCCGATGAGGCACAGGCGCAGGTCCGACAACCCGGCGAAGACGGCCACCACCAGCGCCTTGACCTGCAGGAAGGCGAGGTTGACGGGCGTCAGCAGGCTGGTGGTGGCGAAGAGCATCGACGCCAGCGCTCCCACCGCCGATCCCAGCGCCCAGGCCGACATGCTCACCCGCCCGGTGCGGACCCCGAGCTCGGCGGCCGAGTCGAGATCCTCGGAGACGGCCCGCACGGCCAGGCCCCAGCGGGTGCGCCCCACGAGGAGGATCAGCGCCAGACCGACGATCACCAGGACGGCGAGGAGGATGGTGCCCTCCCCGGTGATGACCACCCGGTCGAGCCCGACGAAGCGCCCGATCCGGAACGGGTCCTTGGGTAGCGGGTTCTCGATGGTGACGGCCTGGCCCGTGTAGCGGATGGTGATCACCGCCTGGGCCAGGAGGAGCACGCCCACGGTCGCCACCAGGGGGGCGATGGCCGGCGCCCGGCGCAGCGGGCGGATGGCCACCCGCTCGATGGCCACGCCCAGCAGGGCGGCGGCGGCCAGGCCGGCGGCCATGGCCAGGAGAAAGCGACCCCAGCCGCCCCCCGATCCCTCCATGAGGTCGTAGAGGAGGTAGGCGCCCACCGCCCCCACGCCCGCCTCGGCGAAGTTGAGGACCTTCGACGCCCGGTAGATGACCACGAACCCGAGGGCCAGGAGCCCGTAGGTGGCCCCGGTGGTGAGCCCGATGACGACCCGTTGGGCGTCAACTTCCACGCGGGTCCCTCAGTGCCACTACCCGATGGTGAAGTAGGGGTCAGGCTGGGCGGGCTGGCGCATTTCGTAGTAGTAGGGCTTGCCCGACGGCTCGGTGATCTCGATCACCGCCACCTCGGTGTCGAAGATGTTGCCGCCGTCGGGGCTGGCGGACTGTTTGAACCTGACCCCGAAGCCGGTGTCGAACCCGTTGAGGGCCCCGCCCCGGAGCACCTCCAGTACCCGGGCCCGGGTCAGGTTGGGCCCCGCGGCCTTGAGGGTCTCCACCACCGCCTTGGCCGCCACCCAGTGGATCTCGGTGTAGTAGTTCCGCTGATCCCAGTCGTTCCAGTACTTCTTGTACGTCTTCTCGTAGACGCCATGCTCGGGCAGGCCGTCCTGGGGCAGGGACCAGGGGTGCTGGCACACCATCCCCCTGGTGTACTCGCCCACCTCCCGGGGCCAGATCTCCACGTTGCAGGTCACCCCGGCGGCGGGCATGGGCGGCTTGTAGCCCAGCGACTTGGCCTGGAGTTGGAAGAGGATGCCGCCCAGGGGCTCGTTGGCGAAGAAGACGAAGTCGGGACCGGCGGCCTGCATGTTGATGACCTGGCCGTTCATGTTGGTGTCGCCCAGGTTGTAGCGCTGCTCGGCTACCACCTTGACGCCGAACTTGGTGAAGACCTCTTTGGCGCCCTGGAGCCACTCGTTGCCGATGTCGTCGTTCTGGACGAGGAACCCGACCGTCTTGGGCTTGTACTTCTTGGCGTAGTAGTCGGCCACCACGTGGGACTGGCTGCGCCCCGGGGGCCCGGTGGGGAAGATGAAGGGGCACTTGAACTCGTCGGAGGCGAGGCCGTCCATCCAGATGGCGGGGAGCTGCTCCTTGCAGATCAACGGGCTGGCGGTGACCATGGCCGGCCCGTCGCCGGCCGAGGCGAAGGCGAAGATCTTGTCCTGCTTGGCCAGCTTCTCGAAGCACGTGCGGGGCTTGTCCCCCGAGGTGAAGCTGGTGTCGCAGTCGACCACCTGGATCTTGCGCCCGAAGATGCCGCCCTGGGCGTTGACCTCGTTGTAGACGGCCTTCACGGCCTTGAGGAGGGTGATGCCGAGTGAGCCGACCGGGCCCGACTCGATGTAGAAGCCGCCCAGCTTGATGGTGTCGGCGGTGACGCCCACGTCGGTGGCGCCGCCGTTGCCACCCGGCGGCGGGGCGAAGGGGTTGGGTTCGGTGGGCAGCGGTGACGTGGGGGTCGGGGCGCCGGGGGTGGGACTGTGGGAGGCGCCGGTGGCCGGGGTGGAAGACCCCGACCCCGAGCCGCTGGCCCGGGGCGTGGGTGTGACCGAGGAGGACCCCCGCCCGGCGTTGGGAACCGAGGGGACGTACAGCCCGCCGGTGGGGGCGCCGCCGAAGGCACCGGGGGGAACGCTCGAGGCCGTGGTGCCTCCCGGTTGCCCGGTGTCGAGGGGAGGGGCCGCCTGGCCACCCACCGTCTCCACGTTCCGGGGCTGGGTGCCGGCACAGGCGGCGAGGAGGATGCCGGAGAGGAGCGCCAAGCCCGCACGGGCACCTCGCCGGCGCCTGGTCGTCACGGTCATGCTCTCGCCTCCCCTTTGTCCCCGGGGAACACCCCTGCCCCCGCCCGGCGGTTCGCGGCTCAAGGCGTCAGAACCTACCCATGTATGGCGGATTCGTCAGGGCAGGGCCAGAACCCTTGCGGGGGCGGCCCCTATGGAACAAGAAATCTGCCGTGCACGTCAGATTATTGCACGGTGGTGGACCGGGCAAGCGCCGGGCCTGCTACACCGGGAGCGTGCGCGGGCTGGCCGGCGTGGAGGGCAAGGCGGTGGTGGTGACCGGCGGGGGTGGAGGCCTCGGCCGGGTGCTGGCCGCTGAGCTCTGCCGGCTCGGCGCCCGGGTGCTGGTGTGCGGACGCACCCCGGCCACGCTGCAGGCGGTATGAGGGTGTGCGGGCTGCTCGCCGTAGTGGCCGTCGTGGCCACCGGGTGCAGCGGCGGCGCCGGAGATGGCGGCCCGGCGTCGGGCGGCGAGCCGGGTGCCGGCGTGGCCCTCTCCGTGGCCTTCGAGCCCGATCCGCCGGCGGCGGGGGAGCCGGTGACCTGGTTGCTCACGGTGCGCAACGGCGGCGGGGCGGCGGTCACCCTCACCTTCCCGTCGGGCAAACGAGGGGACGTGGTCCTGCGGGACGGCTCCGGTCAGCAGGTCTACCGCTGGTCGGACGGCCGGTTCTTCACCGAGGCGGTGAACCGGCAGGAGCTGCGTCCGGGCCAGGAGGTGGTGTACCGGCTGGAGGAGCCTTCGCTGGCCGTCGAGCCGGGGGACTATGCCCTGGAAGCCACACTGGCGGCCGAGCCCCAGGTGGGGCCCGACCGCCAGCAGGTGCAGATCAGGTAAGCGCTGGGCGCTAGACCAGCTGGCCGATGAGCTCGCCGGCGATGGGCAGCTGGGCCGGCGACAACACGGTGAGCAGGCTGCCCAGGGTGGGCAGAGCCTCGGCCGGGACGGTGGACAGCACGCTGGTCACCGAGGGGATGGCGGCCTCGGGCATGGTCACGAAGAGGTCGGCGGCGGCGTGGGCATTGCCCGAGGGCATGGACAGGAAGTCGGAGACGGCAGGGAGGCTGTCCGTAGGCAGGAGGCCCAACAGGCTGCCCAGTCCGGCGGCCTGGCTGGAGGTCAGGCCCTCGATCAGCTCGCCGACGAGCGGGAGGCTGCTGGTGGGCAGCGACGGGAGCAGTGAGCCGGCGATGCTCTCCCCGGTGGCCGACAGCGGGCTGAGCAGGTTGGTGAGCGTCCCCAGCAGGCCGCCGAGGAGGCCGGTGAGGCCGCCCGCCGGGGTGAGGACGTCGGCCAGGATGGGCAGGTCGGAGGCGGGCAGGGTGTTGAGCAGCTGGCCCAGCACGGCCACCTGGTCGCCTGAGAGGCTGTTGAGAAGCCCGGCCATCTGGAGGGCATCGGCGGCGGGGATGTCGGCCAGGATGCCGCCCAGGGCGGCGACGTTGCCCGAGCCGGCGGCGGTGAGGACGTTGTTCACGGCGGCGATGTCCCCGGCGGGGAGCAGGCTGAGCACGTTGGCCAGGTCGGGAACTCCTGCGCCCCCGAGTCCCCCGAGGTTGGTCAGGAGGCCCTGCACGGCGGGGACCTGACCCGCCGACAGGGAGCTGAGCAGCGAGTTGATGAGTCCCAGCGCGTCCACCGGCAGCCCGGCGATCAGGCTGTTGACGGCCGGCACCTCGACGGGCGGGAGGCTGGAGAGCAGGTTGCCGAGCACCGGGGCGTTGACGCCGGCGGGGAGGCCCACGGACGCCTGGCCGTTGGTGCTGGCGCCGGCGGGCCCGTTGACGGAGGCGGAGGCCGACGGGTCGCCACCCGCCGGGGCGGAGGCGCCGACGGACGCGTCGCCGGCGGGGGTCGTGGCGTTGACCTTGACCTTGCCGGCGGGGGAGCCGGCGGCGGCGTGGTCGGCCTCGGCCGAGGCCTCGATCTTGAAGTTGGGGTCGTCGGCGGCACCGAGGTCCACCGGGAAGTTGCCGGTGACCGCGAAGGCCCCGATGATGCCGGCGACCAGCGTCGTGGCCACGGCTCCAGCAACCATCTTCCAAGGCAGCACTGAATCTCTCCTTCAGGGAACGCGGCGCCCCGGCGGCGTCCACGACGTTGTGGGACACGATGGGGCCGCGGGGCATTGGAGGCCATAGCCCGGGCGAGCCAAACCGGGGGCGCCGTTGGACTAGTCCCCGGGGACGGACGCGCCCAATCGGCCGCGAGTCTCATCCCGGGACGCCCACGGAATGACCCGTCCGGAGGATTGAGAAGGTGGCCCGACCGGGTGGCCGGTGATCAAGCAAAGCGCCCAGGGGCGGTGGTCACAGCAGAAACTCACCGCAGCCGACGCATCCGCCCGAAGTGGTCAGGAACGACCGGCGGCCTCGGGGTTCAGCGCCGTGTCGGGCACCTCGCCGGCCAGCACGGCCACCGTGGAGCGGACGGCGAGGCGGGCCATGGCCGTTCGGGTGGCGACGGTGGCCGTCCCCACGTGGGGGAGGAGCACGGCCCGGGGGGCGGCCAGCAGCCGGGGATGCACCTTCGGCTCGGCTTCGTACACGTCGATGCCGGCGGCGAAGATCTGGCCCTCCTCCAGCGCCTCGGCCAGGGCCTCCTCGTCGACCACCGGACCCCGGGCGGTGTTGACCAGGACGGCGGAGGGCTTCATCACGGCGAATTCGGGACGGCCGATGAGGTGGCGGGTCTGGGCCGTGAGCGGGACATGGAGGCTGACGAAGTCGGAGCGGGCCAGCAGCTCGTGGAGGTCGGCCACCCAGCCCTCCTCCCCGGTGGGCGTCCGGGTGTGGTGGAGGACCTCCATGGCGAAGCCCTGGGCCCGGCGGGCCACCGCCCGGCCGATCCCGCCATAGCCCACCAGCCCGAGCGTGGCGCCGTAGAGATCCCGGCCCAGGTACTGGTCGATCTCCCAGCCCGCCCAGCGCCCGGCCCGCAGGTCGGCCTCCGCTTCCGAGAAGCGCCGGGCGGCGGCCAGGATGAGGCCGAAGGCCAGATCGGCGGTGGTCTCGTCCAGGAGCCCCGGGGTGTTGCAGACGACCACGCCGGCCTCGGTGGCGGCGGCGACGTCGATGTTGTCGTAGCCCACGGCCACGTTGGCCACCACCTTGAGCTGGCCCTTCCCGCCGGCCAGGACGGCGGCGTCGATCCGGTCGGTGACGAGGCTCACGATCCCGTCGACCGTGCCCGCCGCCTCGGCCAGCTCGTCGGTGGTGTAGGGCCGATCGTCGCTGCGGGCCACGATCTCGACGCCCGCCTCGGTGGCGGGGTCGAGGGCACCGTCGGGCAGGTGCCGGGTGATGAGCAGGCGCGCCATCCCCGCCGCCTACCGCCCCGCCCGGGTGGCGGCATCGGCGGCCGCTCTGGCGAGCAGGGGGACGACCTCCTCGAAGTGCCGCCAGCTGTCGTCGGTCTCGCCGTAGGCTCCCGAGGCGTAGCGGGCGTAGACACCCTCCAGGATCACGGCCGCCTTCCACAGGGCGAGGGCGACGTAGAAGTCGATCTGGGTGAGATCCCGGCCGGAGCGGGCGGCGTAGCGGGCGGCCACCTCCTTGCGGCCCGGGAACCCCGGGGCGATGGTGGGCGCCCAGAACAGGGGTGAAAACTCGTCGCCCGGCTCCGTCCAGTACATGAGGAGCATCCCGACGTCGGCCAGCGGGTCGCCCAGGGTGCACAGCTCCCAGTCGAGAATGGCCCGGATGCGGCCGTCCTCGGGGTCGATGATGGCGTTGTCCAGCCGGTAGTCGCCGTGGACGATGGACGTCCGCCCCTGGGGCGGGATGTCCCGGGCCAGCCGCTCGGCCACCTCTTCGACCACGGGCAGCTCCCGGGTCTTCGACTTCTCCCACTGGCCTCCCCAGCGGCGGAGGAGGCGCTCCACGTAGCCGTCCGGGCGGCCCAGATCACCCAGGCCGACCTCAGCGGGGTCGACGGCGTGGAGGTCGGCCAGGGTGTCCACGAGGGCCTCGGAGGCGGCCCACCGCACCGGCTCTCCGACCGTGGCGGCGATCTCGGGGTTGCGCAGCACGAGCCCATCGACGAAGCGCATCACGTAGAACGGGGCGCCGTTCACGCTGTCGTCGGGGGAGAGCCCCACCACCGGGGGGACCGGGACAGCCGAGCCGGCCAGAGCGGCGATGACCCGGTGCTCCCGGCCCATGTCGTGGGCCGAGGCGAGCAGAGTGCCGCGTGGGGGCCGGCGCAGGACCCACTCCCCGCCGGCGCTGTCCGTCACCCGGTAGGTGAGGTTGGACCGTCCCCCGGCGATCAGGGAGAACGACAGTGGGGGGTGGGCGTCCGCGTCGTGGGCGGTCAGCCAGGCGGTGACCGCCTCGACGTCGATACCTTCGAGCAAGGCACGGCAGGTTACCCGTTCCCTCCGGCGCTTACTGTGGTGACGTGGCGGGCCCCTTCCTCGCCGATCGCCTGTGGCCCTCCACCGAGGGGCTGGTGGCCGATGCCGTCTTCGCCGCCGTCGCCGCCGGCGCCGCCGAGGGTGACCGGACCGGCCGGCTGCCCGACGCCAGCCTGGAGGCGGTGCGGGGTTCCGACTACCTGGGCCTCCCCGTGCCCAAGGAGTTCGAGGGGGCCGGGGCCAGTGCCCTGGAGTGCTGTGCCGTGCAGCGCCGGCTGGGGGCGGCCGATCCCGCGCTGGCCGTCGCCCTCAACATGCACCTGTTCTCGGTGGGGGTGATGGTGGCCCACTGGCGGCGCGAGCGCGACACCTCGTGGCTGCTGCTGGAGGCGATCGCCACCCAGCACCGCCTGGTGGCCTCGGCCTTCGCCGAACCCGGCCTGGGCGGCAGCTTCCTGCGCTCCCTGTGCGTGGCCCGCCCGGTCGAGGGCGGGTGGCGGGTCACCGGCCGCAAGTCCCCGTGCTCGCTGGTGGAGCGCTCCGACGTGGTCTGCTTCCAGGCCGAGGAACCCGAGCCCGGGCCGGACAGCCTGCTGGTGGCCGTCGTCCCCTCGTCCGAGCCGGGCATGACGGTGGAGCGTTCCTGGGACGCCCTGGGCATGCGGGCCTCGGAGTCGGACACTTTGGTGCTGGAGGACGCCTTCGTGCCCGAAGACCTCGTGTTCCACCGCTGCGCCCCCGGTTACGACCACGACGAGGTCTTCGCCACCGGGGTCAACTGGTTCTGCGCCACCACGGTGGCCACCTATCTGGGTCTGGCCAACGCCGTCCTGGCCGCCGTCACCGGGCGGCTCTCCACTTCCCGGGTCGAGTATCTCGACGCCACCCGGGCCGAGCTGCCGTCCTTTCATGGCGCCCTGGGGGAGGCGGTGGCCAAGCTGGTGGCGGCCGAGGCCGGGTGTGTGACCCTGTCCGCCCTGGTGGACGACCCGGCCGTCGATCCCCGGGACCTCATGCCCTTGGGCCTCGCCCTCAAGCAGTCCGCCTCCGACCTGCTGGTCTCGGTGGTGGGGGAGCTCCTCGAGCTCCCCGGCGCCGCCGCCTATGCCGGTTCGGGCGAGCTCGGACGGCTGTGGCGCGACGCCCAGGCGGTCCGCTTCCACCCACCCACCCGGGCCGCCACCCGCCAGATCCTGGGCCGGGCGGCGCTGGGCCTGCCCTACACCGTCGAGCTCTTCGAGCACCCCGTGGGGCGGGGGGAGCTGGAGGCGTTGCGGGGGCTCGTGGCCCGCCGCGATCCGGAACGGTGATGGGAAGGGCGATGGCCGAAACCGATGGCGAGATGGTGCGCGACCTGGTTCGGCGCCACCAGTCGTCGGGCCGGGCGCTGCTCTACGCCCTGGCCGGGGTGGACGACGTCGAGGTGTCGGCCGCCGGGGCCTGGGTGACGGGAGCGTCGGGCCGGCGGTATCTGGACTGCGGGTCGGTGGCGGTGTTCCTCCTCGGCCATTGCCATCCCAGGGTGGTGGCGGCGGTCGAGGCCCAGCTGCACCGGATGACCGGCACCAGCCGTGCCTTCCCGTCGGCGGTCAACGCCGAGGCGGCCCGGTCGCTGGCCGCCGCCGTCCCGGCCGGCCTCGACAAGGTCATGTTCCTCAACTCGGGCACCGAGGCGGTGGAGGCGGCCATGAAGCTGGCCCGGGCCGTCACCGGGCGGACGCCCGTGCTGCACCTGGAGGGCTCCTTTCATGGCAAGACGCTGGGGGCGCTGGCCCTGACCGACTCGGCGCTCCTGCGGGAGCCGGCTGGTCCGCTGGTGCCCGGGACGGCCCGGATCCGGCGCGACGACGCCGAGGCGGCGGCCGAGGCCGTACGCCAGGCGGAGCCGGCCGCTGTCTTCGCCGAGCCCGTGCAGGGCGAGGCCGGCGCCTTCGAGGTGCCCGACGCCGTGCTCCGGGCGCTGCGATCCGCCTGCGACGACGTGGGCGCCCTGCTGGTGTGCGACGAGATCCAGAGCGGCCTGGGCCGCTGCGGCGACTGGTGGGCCCACGCCCGCGCCGGGGTCGTGCCCGATGTGCTCCTGACCGGCAAGGCCCTGGGCGGCGGGGTCGTGCCTGTCTCCGCCGTGGTCGCCAGAGCCCGCGCCTTCACTCCCTTCGATCGGGATCCGCTGCTCCACGCCTCCACCTTCGGGGGCAACCCGCTGGCCTGTGCCGCCGTCGTGGCCGCCCTGGGGGTGATCTCCGACGAGCGGATCCCCGAGCGGGCGGAGCGGCTCGGACGGCGGCTGCGCCCGGCGCTCGAGGGCCTGGTGGCCGACTGGCCCGAGCTGTTCGCCGGCGTGTCGGGGCGGGGCCTGTTGCTCGGTCTCGCCTGCCGGCGACCGGATGTGGCCGGCGACCTCTACCGGGCCTGCCTGCAGGAGCGTCTCCTCGTCACCCCCTGCCTGCTGCGCCCCGAGGTCATCCGCTTCACGCCCCCTGCCGTACTGGAGGAGGAGGAGTTAGCCTTCGCCGAGGCTGCGCTGCGCGCCGCCGCCGGGGTGACGGCGCAGGAGCAGGCCGCCGGCTAGGGGAGGACGGGCGTCATGCCCACGGTTGAGGTCACGCAGCGGCTGGCGGCGCCGGTCGAGGACGTGTGGCGCCTCGTCTGCGCCGTGGAGGACTACCCGCGCTTCATGGAGCCGGTGCGCTCGGTGCGGGTCCTGTCCGAGGGGCCGAACTGGTCGGTGCACGCCTGGGAGGTGGTGCTCAAGGGCAGCGTCCTCAAGTGGGTCGAGCGCCAGGAGCGCGACGCCGCCGCCCACCACGTGGCCTACCACCAGCTCGACGGGGACCTCGAGGTGTTCGACGGCTTCTGGCGCCTCCGAGCCCTCTCGCCCCGTGCCACCGAAGCCATCCTCGTGGTCCGCTTCGAAATCGGCATCCCCATGCTGCGGACCATGCTCGACCCGGTGGCGGAACGGGCCATCCGCCAGAACGCCCGGGCCATGCTCCTCTCGCTCGGCCCGGCCCTCGTAGGCGACGAGGAGGCCGCCGGGTGAGGGTGCTGCTCACCGGGGCCACCGGGGTCCTGGGCAGCGAGGTGGCGCCGCGCCTGCGGGCGGCCGGCGCCGAGGTGGTGGCGGTCAGCGCCCGGGGCTCGCCCGAGAGGGGGGTACTGGCCTGGCGGATGGGCTACGAGCCGCCGCCGGCCGAGCTGGGTGGGGGATTCGACGTGGTGGCGCACTGCGCCGCCCTCATCCAGTGGAGCCCGGCGCCGGAAGAGGCCTGGCGCGGCAACGTCGGTCCGGCCGAGGCCCTGGCGGCGCTGGTGGACCCGGCCACGCCGGTGGTGGGCGTGTCCACCGCCTACGGGCTGGGGCGGCCGGGGGCGGTCGACTCGGAGCGCCTGGACGACTTCTGCAATGCCTACGAGTGGGCCAAGGTGGCGGCCGAGCGGGTCCTGGGGCGCCGGTTCCGCCGGCTCAGCCTGGTCCGCTGCCCCTTCCTGGTGGGCCGGCGGGGCGACGGTGCCATCACCCGCTTCCACGGCATGTACACCTTCGTCCACGGCCTGGCCACGGGCCTGACCCCCGCCCTGGTCGGGGAGACGGAGGCGTACATGGAGATCGTGCCCGTGGACGAGATGGCCGCCGAGGTGGTGGCCGCCGCTCTGGGGCCTCCGCCAGAGGGGACGGTGGTGACGTCGGTGTGCGGCGGGCCCCACGCCCTGCGGATGCGGGAAGGCCTCGAGATCTCCTTCGGCGCCCTCGACCGGTGGCGGGCGGTCCGGGGCCTGGCTCCCCTGGAACGGGCGCCGCTCATCCCACCCGAACGGTGGGAGCGGTTCTTCTTCCCCTTCGCCCGGGAACACCTGAGCGAGCGCCAGCTGCGGATCATCTCCCTCCTGGACCAGTTCCGGCCCTACGTGACCACCCTCGAGCCGCTCTCGCCCACCCGGCCGGTCACCGACATGGGGCCGGCCCTGGCCCGCTCGGTGCAGGCCTGGGCCGACGCCCACCCCCGCTCCGCCGGCGGGGCCCCCCGGGAATGGAAGCGGGAGCGGGAGCAGGTGGGTTCTTGAGGGCGGGCACCTCGGCGCTGGAGGCGGCGGAGCGCCGGACCGGCCTGCCGCAATGGGCCCTCGCCACCCTGGGCATCGGTCTTTTGGCCCAGGCCCTGACCGTCACCAGCGTCGCCTGGGACGTCGCCTGGCACGTCGACTTCGGCCGGGACGACAGCCAGATCACCGTCGCTCACCTGTTCATTCTGGTTGCCCTCGGCCTGATCCTGACCGCCGGTCTGGCCGGCATGACGGTGGCTGGCCCCACCGGCTTCGGCGGCGGGCTGCGCGTGGGCAATCGGGTGCTGCCCTGGTCTGCCCTCCTGGTGGGCCTGGGGGGACTGGCCGCCTTCGCCGGTATGCCTCTCGATGAGCTGTGGCACCGCAACTACGGCGTCGACCTCACCATGTGGGGCCCCACCCACCTGCTCATGATCGGGGGCGGCAACCTGGCTGCCGTCGGCCTGTGGCTGGTGCTCGCCGAGGCCCGAGTGGCGGCTCGGGGACCGTGGGGCTGGCTGGCGCACTTCGCCGCCGGATGCTGCGTGTTTGCCCAGCTGCACGTGTTCCAGGGGGAGTTCGATTTCGGCGTCCCGCTGTTCCAGCTTCTCTACCAGCCGGTGCTGACCATCGTCGCCGCCGGCGTCGTACTGGCGGCAGCCCGGGTGGTGCTGGGCCGGGGCGGGGCGCTGGCTGTGGCCCTCGGATACCTCGGTTTCCGCCTGCTCATGGCCTTGTTCGTGGGGGTGGCGCTCGATCACACCATGCCGTACGTGCCCTTCCACCTCGCCTCGGCCGCGGCCGTGGAGGTCGTCGGGGCCGTGATCGGCACCATGCCCCGCCTGCGTTTCGCCCTCTCCGCCGGCGTGGCCTTGGCCACCGTCGGGTTGTTGGGGGAGCGAACCTGGGTCGACGCCTTCGCTCCCCACCCCTGGAGCGGCCGGCTGGGGTCGGAGCTGTTCGCGGTCGGGACATTGGCGGCCGTCGGCGCGGCGGTGCTGGGCGTCGGCCTCGGCGGCCTGGTGGGCCGTTCGGGCGCGGTACCGGGCGTAGCGCTGGCCGCCGCCGGCGCCGCGGTGGTGGCGGCACTGGCCGCGCCCTTCCCCCGCACCGTCGACCCCACCGTCCGGGGCGAGATCGCCCTGGAGCGACAAGGTGGCGAGGCGGTGGTCGAAGCCCGACTGGCTCCGGCCTCCGCCGCCGATGGCGCCCGCTGGTTCGAAGCCTTCGCCTGGCAGGGCGGCGGCCGGGTGCAGGCCGCGATGGAACCGGTCGCCCCGGGCCGGTGGCGGTCCCGCCGGCCGGTCCCGGTGACCGGCGAGTGGAAGACGGTCGTCCGCCTCCACCGGGGTACCCGCATGATGGCGTTCCCGGTCTACGCCCCCGCCGATCCCGCCATCCATGCCGGGGCCGTCCCCGCCCTGCCCCTCCGCCAGGTGCGGGCGGCGGCTGACTCGGACGTCCTGTTGCGGGAGGTTCACCCTGGGCCGGCGTGGCCGGCGGTCGTGGCCTGGGCCGGGATCGCCGTCATGGTCTCGGCTTGGGCCTTCGCCATCCGGGCCGCCGCCCGTCTCCACCGTGGTTCCGGCGTTCCTGAGCAACGACAGGTGTTGCGCAAGAACGCCGCTTTGCCGGGGCCATCCTTCCGGCGTTCCTGAGCAACGACAGGTGTTGCGGAAGAACGCCGCTCTTGCGGGCGGTCAGGCCGGCGGGCCGCCGTCCTGGTCGTCCCGGCGGCGCAGCTCGTCTTCCCGGCGGCGCAGGTTCTCCTCCCAGGCTCGCAGCCGGTCCTCCTTGTCCTCCCGGACGGGGAAGTCGTCCCGGTCCTCGGGTCCGAGGGAGCGGCGGGGCGGCCGGCGGGAGGCGGTGTCGCCCGGGCGCCAGCCGGCGTACAGCGGGCGGCCCAGGGCCAGCCAGGCCAGGGACCCGATGTCGGGGAGGAAGATGACGATGACCAGCCACAGCCCCTTGGGCAGGTTGCGGATGAGCGTGTCCTCGGAGGCGATGACGTCGAAGATGCAGTACACCCACAGGGCGAGCAGCACCAACGGGACGAAACCCATCCCCAGCAGTCTGGCCATGCCTTCAAAGTCCCATAGCCACCAGGCGGGCCGCAACGGGTTTCCCGCTCCGCCGGGCAGTTTCGACCACATCGGGCACCCGGGCGTAGTCCATGGAGCGGCGGCCGAAGGCGATCTGGACGGCCGGGTCGGGCTCGAAGGCGACCACCGTGGCGCCCGAGCGGCGGACCCGGGCGGTTTCGGCGGCCACCTCGGCCCGGTGCATCAGGCGAGCGGGCAGGCCCACCCCCCGGCGCGGTCCGACCCGGTCCAGCGACAGCGGCGAGCTCACCAACACCACGTCCACGGCGGCGCCGGCCAGCACGTCGAGGTTGGTGGCCGATCCGCACCCGCCGTCGACGTAGCGGACCCCATCGACCACGACGGGGCTGAAGAAGCCGGGCACGGCACAGGAGGCGGCCACCGCCTCGCCGACCGAGGCGGGCGGAGACCCCGGCTTCCCGAACACCACCCGGGCGCCGTCCCGGAGTCGGATGGCCGGGATCCACAGCGGCTCGGTGGACCACTCAGAGCCGAACAGGGGCTCGAGGCCGGCGACGAAGCCGGAGGTATCACGACGCCCGGCGGGGAGGGCGGCCGCCAGCACCAGGCCGGGCCGGGCGGTCCAGGGCCGGGCCAGGAGGCGGGGCAGGAGCCCGGGCGCGGCCGGGCGGGGCCAACCCCCCGGCGCCGGTACCTGGGCCGCCAACCGGCCGGCGGCCCGGACGGGAGCGAGAATGGCCGCGCCGGCGGGGGAGACCTCGTCACCCACCAGGCCGGCGGCCAGGTCGGCCGCGTCCAGCCCGGCCCGCAGCAGGGCACCGACCTGCGAGCCCGCTGACGTCCCCAGGATCACGCCGGCCCGGCGGGGGTCCCAACCGGCGTCGGCCAGGGCGGCGAGGACGCCGGCGTGGAAGGCCTGGCCCAGCACCCCGCCGCCACCCAGCACCAGACCCACCCTCGGCATGGTCTGGTGTTAGCACGCGCCGGGGTCCCTTCCGGTGCCACCGGGTTTCCCCTCGGCCCCTTCCTGCGCCCGCCCCTACACTCCAGGTCGCGTGTCGGTGCTCGATGAGATCCTGGCCTCCAAGCGAGAGGAGCTGGGCCGCCTGCGGCACCGCCGCGGCGCGCTCGAGGCCGCAGCCCGCGCGGCCCCACCACCCCGGGACTTTGCCGCCGCCGTGCGCCGGCCCGACGGCCGGCTGGCGGTGATCGCCGAGATCAAGCGCCGCTCCCCGTCGAAAGGGCTTCTGGCCCCCGATCTCGACCCGTCCGCCACCGCCGGCCGCTACGCCACCGGGGGGGCGGCGGCCCTGTCGGTGCTGACCGACGGCCCCTATTTCGACGGATCCTGGGACGATCTGGCCGCCGCCCGCCGGGCCGTGACGCTGCCCATCCTGCGCAAGGACTTCACCCTCGATCCGCTCCAGGTGACCGAAGCCCGGGCCGGGGGCGCCGACGCTGTCCTGCTCATCACCGCCGCCCTGCCCGACGACGCTCTCCTGGCCGACCTGGCTGCAGCGGCCGCCGGGTTGGGCCTGGCCGCCCTGGTGGAGGTCGACGACGAAGCCGGCCTCGATCGGGCCCTGGGTGCCGGCGCCAGCATCGTGGGCGTCACCAACCGGGACCTGCACACCTTCGGCGAGGATCTCTCGACCGCGGAGCGGCTGGCCGCCCGCATCCCCGCCGGCGTGCTGTCGGTGGCGGAGAGCGCCATCCGCTCGCCCGCCGACGCCGCCCGGATGGCGGAAGCCGGCTTCGACGCCGTGCTGGTGGGGGAGGCCCTGGTGAGGTCGCCGGACCCTGAAGCCGCCGTGGCCGCTCTGGCCGCCGTACCCATCCCGAGCCCGAGGAGGTAGCCGATGCGGTACCTGCTGAACCCCGAGCAGATTCCGACCGCCTGGTTCAACGTCGCTCCCCATCTACCCGAGCCGTTGTCGCCGCCCATCCATCCCGGGACGGGCGAGCCGGTCGGCCCCGACGACCTCGCCCCCCTCTTCCCCATGGCCCTCATCGGCCAGGAGATGTCCGGCGACCCCTGGATCGACATCCCCGGGGAGGTCCTCGACATCCTCAAGCTGTGGCGGCCGACGCCGCTCGTCCGGGCCCGGCGCCTGGAGCAGGCCCTCGACACCCCGGCTCGCATCTACTACAAGGACGAATCGGTCTCCCCCGCCGGCTCCCACAAGCCGAACACGGCCGTGGCCCAGGCCTACTACAACAAGGCCGAGGGCATCACCCGCATCTCCACCGAGACGGGGGCGGGCCAGTGGGGCAGCGCCCTGGCCTACGCCTGCCAGTTCTTCGGTCTGGAGTGCATGGTGTACATGGTGGCCGCCTCCTACCACCAGAAGCCCTACCGCCGGGTGCTGATGGAGACCTGGGGCGGCGAGGTGATCCCGAGCCCGTCGAAGAACACCAACGCCGGGCGGACCGTTCTGGAAAGGGACCCCGAGACCAGCGGGTCGCTGGGCATCGCCATCAGCGAGGCGGTGGAGGACGCCGCCACCCACGAGAACACCCACTACTCCCTCGGTTCCGTCCTCAACCACGTGCTGCTCCACCAGACGGTCATCGGCCTCGAGGCCAAGACGCAGCTGGAACAGGCCGGCGAGCGCCTGCCTGACGTCGTCATCGGCTCCTGCGGCGGCGGTTCCAACCTGTCCGGCCTCGCCCTGCCCTTCGTCCCCGACCATGCCAGCGGGGTGCGCCTGGTGGCGGTGGAGCCGTCGGCCTGTCCCACGCTCACCGAGGGCAAGTTCGAGTACGACTTCGGCGACGAGGCGGGCATGACGCCCAAGATCCTCATGTACACCCTGGGCCACGAGTTCATCCCGCCTCCCATCCACGCCGGCGGGCTCCGCTATCACGGCGACGCCCCCATCGTCTGCAACCTGGTCAAGAACGGCTGGATGGAAGCGGTGGCCTACCCGCAAGGCAAGGTGTTCGAGGCGGCCATCCTGTTCGCCCGGGCCCAGGGGCCGGTGCCGGCCCCGGAGACGGCCCACGCCATCCGCGGTGCCATCGACGAGGCGCTGGCGGCCAAGGAGGCGGGCGAGGAGCGGGTCATCCTGTTCAACTACTCCGGCCACGGCCTCCTCGACCTCGGCGCCTACGACGACCACAACCACGGCCGCCTGGTCGACGTGTAGGGGGACGGGAAGCTCGAAGTGTTCGTGAAGATCTGCGGGGTGACGAGCGAGGACGACGCCCTCCTGGCGGTGGCGCTGGGGGCCGACGCCGTGGGCTTCGTCTTCGCTCCGGCCAGTCCCCGGCGGATCCATCCCGAGGTGGCCCGGGACATCGTCAAGCGCCTCCCCACCGAAGTGGTGACGGTGGGGGTGTTCCGCGACGAGCGCCCCGAGCAGGTGGTCGACGTGGTCAGCCGAGTCGGGTTGCGGGGGGCGCAGCTCCACGGCGGCGAGACGGCCACCGACGTCCGCTACGTCCGCTCCCGGGTCCAGTTCCTCATCCGGGCCCTGCCGGCGGGTGACGCCCGCCTGGCTGAGGCCCTGACCGGGGCGGACGCCCCGGACGTCATCCTCCTCGACTCCCCCGAGCCGGGTTCGGGCACCGTCTTCGACTGGTCGCTGGCCGAAGGTGCCCCGGACGGCGTGCGCCTGATGCTGGCCGGCGGCCTCAACCCCGACAACGTGGAGCAGGCCATCCGCAAGGTCCGCCCGTGGGGGGTCGACTCGGCCAGTGGCGTGGAAGCTTCCCCGGGACGCAAGGACCCAGCCAAGCTGCGACGCTTCGTGGAGACGGCCAAGCGGGTGGGCGAGGAGATCGAGTCCGACTGGCAGCCCACCCGGGCCGCCCCCTACGACTGGCAGGACGAGGAGTGACGGCCCCGCCGGCACCCGCCCGGGGTGCACCCGTGGTCCTGGGCCCGCCCGGGCCGGAACCGGCGGCCCGGGGGCGCTTCGGCGAGTTCGGAGGCCGCTTCGTCCCTGAGACGCTCGTCCCCGCCCTGGAGGAGCTGGAGGCGGCGTTCCGGGAGGCGTGGGCCACCGACCGCTTCCGGGACGAGCTGGCCGCGCTGCTCACCAGCTACGCCGGGCGGCCCACGCCGGTCACCGAGTGTCACCGGCTGTCCGAGCGGCTGGGCTTGAGGGTCCTCCTCAAGCGGGAGGACCTGACCCACACCGGCTCCCACAAGATCAACAACGTGCTCGGCCAGGCCCTGCTCACCAGGGACATGGGCAAGACCCGGGTCATCGCCGAGACCGGCGCCGGCCAGCACGGGGTGGCCACCGCCACCGCCGCCGCCCTCTTCGGGTTGGAGTGCAAGGTGTTCATGGGCGCGGTGGACGTCGAGCGCCAGGCCCTCAACGTCTTCCGCATGCGGCTGCTGGGCGCCGAGGTGGTGCCGGTCACCTCGGGCAGCGCCACCCTCAAGGACGCCATCAACGAGGCGCTGCGGGACTGGGTGGCCACGGTGGAGGACACCCACTACTGCATCGGCTCGGTGGTGGGCCCTCACCCGTACCCGTGGATGGTGCGGGAGTTCCAGCGGGTGGTGGGCGACGAGGCCCGGGAGCAGTGCCGGGCGCTCCTCGACGGCGCCGACCCCGACCTGGTGGTGGCCTGCGTAGGCGGCGGCTCCAACGCCATGGGGACCTTTGCCGGCTTCCTCGACACCAAGGCCCGCCTGGTGGGGGTGGAGGCGGGGGGCGAAGGCCTGGAGAGCGGCCGCCATGGTGCCTCCATCGCCCGGGGGGTTCCCGGCGTCCTCCACGGCGCCCGCTCCTACTACCTCCAGGACGAGCACGGCCAGATCCGGGAGGCGCACTCCATCTCCGCCGGGCTCGACTATCCCGGCACCGGCCCCGAGCATGCCGCCCTGGCCGCCGCCGGCCGGGCCACCTACGCCCATGCCACCGACGCCCTAGCCCTGGAGGGGTTCAAGCTCCTGTCGGCCACCGAGGGGATCGTGCCGGCCCTGGAGCCGGCCCACGCCATCGGCTGGCTGGCCCAGGAGGCGGGCGGCGAGGTGCCCGCCGGCTCCACCGTGCTGCTCACCCTCTCCGGCCGGGGCGACAAGGACGCCGCCCAGGTGGCCGAGCTGCTCGGCGAGCCGGTCGAATGAACCTCGAGTCCGAGCTCCGCCGCCGCCGGGAGGAGGGAGCCAAGCTGCTCGTGCCCTACGTGACGGGCGGTTTGGGTTCGGCCTGGCTGGACGTGGTCCGGGCCGTGGCCGAGGCCGGGGCCGACGCCATCGAGATCGGCATCCCCTTCTCCGACCCGGTGATGGACGGCCGGGTCATCCAGGAGGCGTCCCGCCGGGCGCTGGAGATCGGGGCCACGCCGGCGGGCATCATCGCCGACGTGGCCAAGGTCGACGTCGGCATTCCCCTGGCCGTGATGACCTACTACAACCCCGTGGCCCACCTGGGGCTGAAACGCTTCGCCGCTTCCCTGCGGGAGTCCGGCATCGACGGGGCCATCGTCCCCGACCTACCCCTCGACGAGCTGGACGACTGGGCCGAGGCGGCCGACGCCTGCGGGGTGGAGACGGTGCTCCTGGCCGCTCCCACCACGCCCGACGACCGGCTGGACCGGATCTGCCGGCGATCCCGCGGCTTCGTCTACGGGGTCTCCCTGCTCGGGGTGACGGGAGAGCGGGCCACCCTGTCGGAGCGGGCTCTGGAGATGGGCCGGCGCCTGAAGGCGGCCACCGATCTGCCCGTCCTGCTCGGAGTGGGGGTCTCGACCCCGGAACAGGCGGTGGGGGCGGCCTCGGTGTCCGACGGCGTCATCGTGGGCAGCGCCCTGGTGCGCCGGCTCCTGGAGGGCGGCGGCCCCGAGCAGGCGGGGAAGTTCACCGCCGAGATCCGCCACGCCCTCGACGAGTAGGACTAGCCGGCGCTCCCCCCGGCGCCGGCGTCCTCGCCGGCGCCGGCTGCAGGTTCCCCCCCGGCCGTCTTCGACTGGCCCCGGCTCTCGGCCACATAGGAGCGGTAGACGGCCAGGAGAGCCTGGCGCTGCGCCTCCGACAGGTAGGGGTCGGCCGAGATGGCCGCCTCGGTCGCCCCCGGCACCCGCCCGTCGGGGTGGTCGTCGACGAGGAGTCCCACCTGAGCCAGCAGCGTCTCGGCCGAGATGTCGAGGGCCCTGGCGATGGAGTTGATCACGCGGATGGACGGCTCGTGCAGTCCCCGTTCGATCTGGGACAGATACGGGTTCGAAACCTTGGCCAGCTCCGCCATCTCCCGCAAGGAGAGCTTGGCCAGCTGGCGCTGCGTCCGCACGAAGTTTCCGAACGCCTCGAGCTGGGCCTTCCAGGGATCGGGAACATCGCTCATGGTAGGGGCCATCATCCCATTCCTACCGGTGGTAGTCGTAGAAGCCGCGACCGGCTTTGCGGCCCAGGAGTCCGGCTTCGACCATCCGGGACAGCAGGGGCGGAGGAGCGTAGAGGGGCTCCTTGAACTCCTCGTAGAGCGACTGCGACACGGCGATGGTCGTGTCCAGCCCGATCAGGTCGGTCAGGGCCAGGGGGCCCATCGGGTGGCGCAGCCCCTCGACCACTCCCGAGTCGATGTCCTCGGCGGTAGCGAAGCCCGACTCCAGCATGCGGATGGCGGAGAGCAGGTAGGGGATGAGCAGAGCGTTGACGATGAAGCCGGCGCGGTCCTTGGAGCGGATGACCCGCTTGCCGAGCACGGCGCCGGCGAAGGCCTCGGCCCGCTCCGAGGTCTCCTGGGAGGTGAGGAGGGAGGGGATGAGCTCCACCAGGTGCATGACCGGCACCGGGTTGAAGAAGTGGAGACCGAGCACGTTGGCCGGGCGGTGCGTGGCCATGGCCAGCTTCATCACCGGGATGGAAGAGGTGTTGGAAGCCAGCACGGCGTCCTCGTCCTGCACCGCCTTGTCCAGGCTGGCGAACACCTCGAGCTTCTCGGCCTCGTTCTCGATGACGGCCTCGACCACCAGCTGGCGGTCGGCAAGTTCCCCGAAGTCCATGGTGTAGCGGATGTTGGACAGGGCGGCGTCGCGGTCGTCGCCCTCGAGCTTCCCGGCCTTGACGGCCCGCTCCAGGGAACCTTCAACCCGCTTGCGGCCGGCGTCGAGAGCGGGCTGGTTGACCTCCCGGACGACGACGTCGAGGCCGGCCCGGGCGCACACCTCGGCGATGCCCGACCCCATCAGGCCGCAGCCCACCACCCCGACTCGCTCTACTCCGTTCGTCGTCATCTCTCGTACTCCTTGCGTGGGTCGGGACCCTCCCACTGTGGCCGAACGCGCCGCTGCCCGGCGAGAGTCACTCGCCGGGCAGGGCATGAGGTCCGGGGGAGGGGGGTTCCAACCGGACCGAGGTCGATCGGTTGGCCGATCAGCGGTTGACCGGTCAGTTCGACGTCGACTTGGACGCAGTCGAGCGGCTGTTGGTCTTGGGGGTCTCGGCCTTGCCGATCACGGGCTTGGCGGCCTCGAGCACGGCGGCGGCGAAGTCCCGCTGGGCGGCCAGCAGCTTGTCGGCGAACTCGAAAGCGTTCTCGACGATGTCAACCGTGTTGGGCAGCTGGTCGGCGAAAGGAAGGGGAGGAAGGTCGGGGACGATGCTCTTGCCCGCCTCGGCCCAGGTCTTCACAGCCTTGACAACGGCTTCCTGGCTCTGGCGAACGGTCTCCAGGACCTGATCCTCAAGAGCGCTGATCATCTCGGTGGCAGTGGCCATGGGAGGTCTCCTTCGTGGATTTTCGTGTCTGTGCGAAGGATACTACCCAAGCGCTTGATTTGTCAAGCACCTCTCGGGATTCTCTCCGTCCCCCTCATACCTACCCAATCCGCCCGGGGGACTCGCGGGCCGGGGACCTACCCGGACACGTACGTTCCCGGGGCGTCGGCCACGGGCGGATGAGTGGAGCTGCCCATCGGTGGGGGCTCGCGCCGGGACCCGGCCCGTTCGGCGATCCAGGCCGTCCAGTCCTCCCACCATGAACCTTCGTGTTCCTTGGCCCCGGCCAGCCACTGCTTGGGATCCGGCGGGTTCTTGGCGTTGGTCCAGAACCGCGACTTGGGCGACGGCGGATTGACGATGCCGGCGATGTGGCCCGAGGAGCTCAGCGTGAAGCGGACGTTGCCGGGCAGCAGCTGGGTGGTCTTGTAGGCCGCGGTCCAGGGGGCGATGTGGTCCTCCTTGGCCGAGAGCACGTAGGCGTCGACCTTCACCGCGTCGAGGTCGAGGTGGGTGCCGGCCAGCTCCATCTCGCCCCGGGCCAGCTGGTTCTCGATGTAGCAGGCGCGGAGGTAGAAGGAGTGCATGGCGGCGGGCATGCGGGTGCCGTCGTCGTTCCAGGCCAGGATGTCGAAGGCGGGCGGGTCCTCGCCCATGAGCCAGCTGGAGGCGACGTAGCTCCAGATCAGGTCGTTGGCCCGCATGAAGTCGAAGGTGCGCGACATCTCGTTGGAGTCGAGGAAGCCCCGCTTGGCCATCTTGGCCTCGATGCGGGCCACGGACTCGGGGTCGGAGAAGGCCCCCAGGGTGCCGGGCTCGGAGAAGTCGATCAGGGTGTTGAGCAAGGTGGCGGAGTTGATGCGGTTGTCGCCCTGGGCGGCGAGGTAGGCGAGCAGCATGGCGGTCAGGCTCCCGCCGAGGCACAGGCCCACCATATTGACCTTGGGGGAGTCCGTGACCTCGGTGATGACGTCGAGCGCCTGACGGGGCCCGTCGAGGAGATAATCGTCGAGGCGGGTGTCGCCCATGGTCTGGTCCGGGTTGCGGTAGCTGATCTGGAACACCGTGTGCCCGTGGTTGACCGCCCACTCCACGAAGCTGCGCCCGGGGGCCAGGTCCATGATGTAGTACTTGTTGATCCACGGCGGGCTGCACAGCAGGGGCACCTCGTGGACGGTATCGGTGCTGGGGGCGTACTGGATCAGCTCCATGAGGTCGTTGCGGAAGACGACCTTGCCCGGTGTGGCGGCCAGGTTCTTGCCCAGGGTGAAGGCCGAGCGGTCGACCTTGCGAGGCAGCCCACCGTTGGTGGTGAGGTCGGTCACGAAGTTGCGTGCCCCCCGGGCCAGGCTGATGCCGCCGGTATCGAACGCCCGCTTCAACGCCGCCGGGTTGCCCGGGAGGAAGTTGGTGGGGGCCATGGCGTCGACCATCATCTTCAGGGCGAAGCGGGCCTTGCCGCCCCAGGGCTCCTCGAGCTCGGCCAGCCCGAGGAGGTCGTCGACGAAGCGTTCCATGAGCCGGTAGGACTGGTGGAGGCTGAAGTAGCCGGCGTTCTGCTCCCAGGCCGGGTCGACGAAGCGCCGGTCCTTGCCTCCGGCGGTGGGCAGCGGCGGCGGGGTCTTGATCCCGGCCGCCCGGCCGGCGGCGGCCAGCCCGGTGAGGGCCAGGCCGGTCCCGAGGCGGCTCAGCGCCCGCAGGGTGGGGACGGGGCGCCGGGCGACCTCGTTGCCGAGTTTGGAGAGGGCCTTGCCAAAGGAGACCGGGTCGAGCACGGCGAGCCCGGCCTCGGGGGCGAGGATCTCCATGGCCCGGGTGCCGGCGCCCCGGGCCCCGCCTTCGCTCGAGCCGTAGGGTTCCTCCGGCTCTGGAGCTCGGCGTCGGGTGGCGCCGGCGCGCCCCCGCCCGTTTCTTTTATTCCCGGGGGCACCCC
>JBIOUX010000028.1:0-20427 GCA_044867425.1 Acidimicrobiia bacterium
AGGCTCAACGGTTTTCGAGACCGTCCGATTCGGCCGCTCTCGCATCCCTCCGGGCGGGAAGTGTACCGGCGGGCCCGATCCTCATGGGCGGGGGCCGCGGCGCTCGGCGAAGAAGCGCCGCAGGAGGCCGGCCGCCTCGTCGGCCCGGACCCCGGGGACGACGGTCATCTCGTGGTTGAGGCGGGGGTCGGCGGCCAGGTTGTAGAGGCTGCCGCACGCGCCCGCCTTGGGGTCGGCGGCGCCGAAGACCACGGTGGCGATGCGGGCGGACAGGGCGGCGCCGGCGCACATCGGGCACGGCTCGAGGGTGGCCACGAGCACGCAGTCGTCGAGGCGCCAGCGACCGAGGGCGGCGGCGGCATCCCGAAGGGCCAATAATTCGGCGTGCGCGGTCGGATCCTGCGCCAGTTCGCGCTCATTGTGGCGATGGGCGACCACCTCACCGTCCGATCGGGCCACCACTGCCCCCACCGGGACGTCAAAATGGGCAAGAGCCGCAAATGCCTCATCCAGCGCAATACCCATCAAATCGCCTAAACTGTCGTTCACGGGCGCACGGTAGCAACCACTTCTTCGGTCGCTTGAGCGGCCATAGGTGGAGGGGGACCAGCGATCTCGAACTCAAGGTCGCCATCGCACAAGGATTCAGCCTCCTCCCCGGCGAATGATGCCCTCGTTCGGCCTGCGCCGGGCGGGGTTGGGGCCGTCCGGCGTGCCCGAGCAGCGCGCCGCCGCAAGCGCTGGAGCTGCTCGTTCTTCGTCTCCCTGATCGCCCTGGTCGCGGCCGGCGCCCTGGACGCACCGGGCGGCTTCTCGCCCCGGCCCCCCACCGACGTCCTCTCCGCCACCCGGCTGGAGCCCCCCCGCGCCGCCCGCTCCCACTCCCGCATGCTGTCCCGGTTGATGCAGGCCACCGAGGCCAGTAACGCCCAGGCCCGGTCGGCTGCCGCCGTTCCCGCCGCCGCAGCGCCCGGCGCGGCCACCCCGGCGGCCACCGGCGTCGACCGGCCCATCGTGGCCCCGCCCAGCTTCTCCCGCCCGCCCAAGTCGGCCCGGCCTCCGAAGGTGCTGGCGCCGGCGGCGGGACCGAAGGAAGCAGGTGTCTGGGCGCTGGTGGTGGGAATCGACGACTACCCCGGCAATGACGCCGATCTCAACGCCGGCACGGCCGACGCCCGGGAAGTGGACTCGGCTCTCGCCGCCTACGGGGTCCCCGGGCAGCGCCGCATCCTGCTTCTGGACCGGCAGGCCACGGCCGACAACATCCGGGCCGGCCTGGCCTGGCTGGCCGGGCGGGCCTCGTCCGATGCCACCGTCGTCTTCTTCTACTCCGGTCACGTCCGCCAGGTGACGGGCGACGCCGACCGGGACGGCGAGGCGACGGACGAGGCGATCGTGGCCGCCGACGGGGAACCGGTCTACGACGGTGAGGTGGCCGGCATCTTCCGCAACCTGGAGGCCCGTGGGGTGTGGCTGGGCATCGCCGGCTGCTACGGCAGCGGGTTCGACGACGCCCTCGCCGCCGGTCGGGTCCTCACCGCGGCGGCGGCCGAGCCCGACCTCGCCTACGAGAACTCCGCCCTCGGCCACAGCTACCTGGTGGAGTACATGGTGCACCGGGCCATGCTCCAGGGCCGGGCCTCGGGGTCGGTGCAGGAGTCCTTCTCCTGGGCCCAGGCCCAGATCGCCAAGGACTACCCCAACCGCCAGCCGGTCATGGTCGACCGGTCCCGAGCGCCGATGGTGCTCGGATCCCGGTCCCAGTCGGCCCCGCCGGCCCAGAGCGCGAGTGAAGCCCCGCCGGCCCGGCCGGCCGAGCCGCAACCGGGCCAGAACCAGGATCCGGCCACGCCTCCGGCGCCACCCTCCGACCCGGGCGACGGGGCGGGGGCTTGCGCCCAGGTGCTCGGGGTGAGCGTCTGCTCCACCGGCGGATCGTCCCAGCGCTCGGACACCCAGACGGGGTGGCGCCGGGCCGTCTAGTGGACCTGCCACAACAGCCCGAAACGGGAGGGCGCCGGGTCGTCCAACAGCAGCCCCGGACGGGAGGGCGCCGGGTCGTCCAACAGCGGCCCCGGACGGGAGGGCGCCGGGTCGTCCAACAGCAGCCCCGGCGCCCCCGCCCGCAGCGGAGAGAGTGGGATTTGAACCCACGGGGGGTTGCCCCCCACACGCTCTCCAGGCGTGCCGGTTCGGCCGCTCCCGCATCTCTCCGAGTGCGCCATAGTACCGGCGGCCCGGAGCGCCGCTACGATGCTCCTCGGACCGTGCTAGGCGGGGAGTTCGTGGTGCCCTGTACCCCAAATCCACGTATGGGGGGCTGAATCCCCGCCCGAGGCTTGAGACGGTCCCAGGAGTTCGGTCCGCTCGTGGCGTCGATGGCCGGGTCCTGCGCAACGGGGTCCCGCGAACCGAGTCAGGTCCGGGAGGAAGCAGCTCTCAGCGGACCACCCCGTGTGCCGCAGGGTCGCCTGGCCTGAGCTTGCGGCGGTGCTGGTGCCCGGGATCCTCAGGTCGACGGCGGGTGCACGGTCTCTCTGTCGCAGCCGCTGGGTAAGGTGGCCGCGATGGCGTTCCAGTCGCTCTACCGCAAGCACCGGCCCCAGACCTTCGCCGGCCTCGTGGGCCAGGACGCGGTCACCAGCGCCCTGCGCAACGCCGTCCGGGAGGGCCGGGTGGGTCACGCCTACCTGTTCTCCGGGCCCCGGGGAACGGGCAAGACGACCACCGCCCGGCTCCTGGCCAAGGCGCTCAACTGCGTCGCCCGGCAGGACGACGGCGAGCCGTGCAACGCCTGCCCGTCCTGCCTCGAGATCACCGCCGGCACGTCCATGGACGTCGTCGAGCTGGACGCCGCCTCCCACCGGGGGGTGAACGAGATGCGCACCCTCCTCGAGCGGGTGGCCTACCGCAGCGCCGGCGGCGCCCGGAAGGTCTACATCGTCGACGAGGTGCACATGCTGACCAAGGAGGCGTCCACCGCCCTCCTCAAGACGCTGGAGGAGCCGCCCGCCCACGTCATCTTCGTGCTGGCCACCACCGATCCCCAGACGGTCCTGGCCACCATCCGGTCCCGGACCCAGCATTTCGAATTCACCCTCCTGCCCACCGAGCTGCTGGCCGGCCACCTGGGTGAGGTCGCCGCCCGGGAGGGGATCGACGCCGACCCCGCCATCCTCGCCGTCATCGCCCGCCGGGCGGGAGGTTCGGCCCGGGACGCCCTCTCCCTCCTGGACCAGGCCCTGGCCCACGGCGACGGGAGCCTGGTCCCGGATCAGGTCCGGGCGCTGCTGGGCGGCACCCCCTTTGCGGCGCGCTCGGCCATCGTCGAGGCCCTGGCGGCCCACGACGTGCCCGCTCTGCTCGGCCATCTCGACGGGTTGCTGGGCGCGGGGGTCGACGCCCGCCAGCTGGCTGATGATCTCCTGCGCCACCTCCGGGAAGCGTTCCTCCTGGCCTCCACCCGGGGTGGGGCCCGGCTGGACGCCCCGGAGGAGGAGCGGGCCCGGCTCCTCTCCCAGGCCGAGGCCCTGGGGGCGGCCGGGGTGGTCCGGGCGCTGGAGCGTCTGGGAGAAGCGGCGGTGGAGATCCGGCGGGCCCCCGATCCCCGTCTGGTGCTCGAGGTGGCCCTGGTGCGCCTTGCCCGCAGCGACGCCCCGGGCGCCGGCTCCGGGGCCGGGGTCGAGGCCCTGGCCGAGCGGGTGGGTCGCCTGGAGCAGATGGTGGAGGAGCTGCGGACCGCCCTCTCCGGCGACGGTGCTCCGCCCCGGACCCGGCCGCCGGCCGAGCCGGGCGGCACCCGTCCTGGGCCCAGGGTGGCGCTCGGGGCCCTGGCCGGCGCCACCCCGCCCAAGTCGCCGGGGGCCCAGGCGGCCACGCCCCCGCCGCCCGCCACCCCCAGCCCGCCGCCCCCCACCCCCAGCCCGCCTGCGCCCGTCTCGGAGCCCGCTGGTGAGGCGGCCGGGGCGCCGCTCGACCTGGACGACGTGATCCTGGCCTGGCCCGGCGCCCTGGCCGGGTTCAAGCCCCGGCTGAAGGCCATGGCCAAGGAGGCACAGCCCGTGCGGGTGGAGGGAGCCACCGTGGTGCTCGGGATCCCGGCCCGGTTCCAGGCCCACCATCTGCCGTCGATCACCGCCGAGGCCCCCACCGTGGCCGCCGCCCTGGCCGGCGAGCTCGGGCGGCCGGTCCGGATCCGGCTGGAGGTCGACGACAGCCTCACCCTCCCCGGCGACGGCCCGGCTCCGCCCCCCGAGGATGACGACGGGGTCCCCGACCAGACCCGGGTAGATTCTCCCCTCGACCTCGTGATCGAGACCTTCGGGGCCACGGTGGAGAGCGAGATCGTGCGCGAGTGACTTCGCCCAAAGGAGAGCGGCCGTGCCCAGCAACAAAGACATGAACCAGATGCTGAAGCAGGTCCAGAAGATGCAGGCGGAGATGGCCGCCGCCCAGGAGGCCCTGGGCGCGGAGACGGTGGAGGCGTCGGTGGGGGGCGGCGCCGTCAAGGCGGTGGTGAGCGGCACGGGGTCCCTCGAGGCGATCGTGATCGACCCCGGAGCCGTCGATCCCGACGACGTCGAGATGCTCCAGGACCTCATCGTGGCGGCCGTCAATGAGGGCCTCCGCCAGTCCCAGGAGCTCCAGGCCAAGCGCTTCGGGGGCATCACCGGTCAGCTCGCCCCCGGTCTCGGCAACCTGCTCGGCTAGCCGCATCCATGTTCGAGGGTCCGGTTCAGGACCTCGTCGAGGAGCTCGGCCGGCTCCCGGGGGTGGGGCCCAAGTCGGCCCAGCGCATCGCCTTCCACCTGCTGCGCCTCCCCGCCGAGGACGCCAAGCGCCTCGCCCGGGCCATCGTGGAGGCCAAGGACAAGGTGTCCTGGTGCCGGCGCTGCTTCAACATCGCCGAGGGTGAGCGGTGCCGCTACTGCCGGGACGAGGGCCGCGACCAGGCCCTGGTGTGCGTGGTGGAGGACGCCCGGGACATCGTGGCCGTGGAACGGACCCGGGAGTTCAAGGGGCTCTACCACGTGCTGGGCGGCGCCATCTCACCGATCGAGGGGGTGGGACCCGAGCAGCTCCGGGTGCGGGAGCTGCTCACCCGGGTGGGGGAGGAGGCGGTCCAGGAGGTGATCCTGGCCACCAACCCCAACATCGAGGGGGAGGCGACGGCCATGTACCTGGCCCGCCTGCTCCGTCCCCTCGGCGTGCGGGTGACCCGCATCGCCAGCGGGCTGCCGGTGGGCGGCGACCTGGAGTACGCCGACGAGATCACCCTCGGCCGGGCTCTCGAAGGCCGCCGCGAGGTTGAAGCCTGACCCGCTCTACGAGCGGGCCGCTTTGGCGGCGGACAGGCCCTCCAGGAACTCCTCGGCACCCGCGCCCGGGGGGACGCCGGCCACCCGGGAGCGGAGCCGGGCGGCCAGCTCCTCCCCCAGCCGGTGGCGGGCGGCGGGATCGAGCGTGTGGCGCCGCTCGAGGAAGCGCCGCACGGTGGCCACCTCGGCGGGCGTCACCCCGCTCACGTCCCAGCCGGCATACCGCTCGGCCCGGGCCCAGTCGCCCGCGGCCCAGGAGGTGGGGGCGGCCACGCCCGGCCGGACCTCCCGGACGACCAGGGTCCCGGCGGCCAGATCGCCGACCCGCTGGTTGCGGGGGCTGAAAAGGATGAAGAGCACACCCACCGGCAGGATGGCCACGTCCACCAGGCGGAGCAGGTTGCGGACGGCGGCGGCCAGGAACCCGGGGGGTGCACCCCCGTAGCGGACCACCCGGATCCCGAGGACCCGCTTCCCGGGCGTCCGTCCCGAGTTGAGGGTCTCGAAGGCGGTGTCGTAGCCGAAGAGCACCAGGAAGGTGACGGAGATGAGGCCGGCGGCCAGCACCCCGCCGGCCAGGTCGGCGGGTACGGCGACGATCAGCCCCAGCACCCACAAAGAGAGGATGATGCCGTTGATGATGATCAGGTCGAGCAGGGCGGCCGCCAGCCGGGAACCGAGCCCGGCCAGCACCATCTCGATCTCCACCCCCTCCGGAGTGGGGATGGAGATGCGATCCTCGTAGTCCACAGTGACGAACCTAGACCGCTTCCGCCAGGAACGGTCCGCCGCCTGGGAAGAGCTCGGCGGCCTGGTGCGCGACGCCCACCGCCGGCCCCAGCGACTGGGACCGGCCGGGGTGCGCCGTCTGGGGGCGGCCTACCGGGCGGCGGCCGCCGACCTCGCCCTGGCCCGCCAGCGCTGGCCGGGAGACCCCACCACGATCCGGCTGGAGGAACTGGTGGGCCGGGCCCGCCATCTGGTCTACGCCAGCGAACGCCGCAGCACCTCGCTGCGGCACTTCTTCGTCACCGGCTACTGGCGCCTGGTGCGGGAGCGGGCGGGGATGCTGGTGCTGTGCTGGGCGCTGATGCTGGTTCCCGCCGCCCTGATGGCGCTGTGGGCGGCCACCGATCCGCCGGCAGCCGCCGGGCTCCTGCCCGGGGACTACCAGGCCGTGGGCGAGAACGCCGGCGGCGACCTGGGCCTGCCCGTCGGAGCCCAGGCGACGCTGGCCGGCCAGATCCTGACCAACAACATCCAGGTGTCCTTCCTGGCCTTCGCCGCCGGCATCGCCGCCGGTGTCGGGACTGCGGTGGTGCTCATCTACAACGGGGTGATCATGGGAGGGGTGGCCGGGCTGGCCGCCGCCGCCGGCCGTCCCGGTCCCTTCGTGGAGCTGGTGGCGCCCCACGGTGTGCTCGAGCTGTCCGTCATCACCGTGGCCGGGATGGCGGGGATGACCATCGGCTGGGCTCTGGTCGACCCCGGCCGGCGGTCCCGGCGGGTGGCCGTTCCTCTCGCCGCCCGCCGGGGGGCCGAGATCGTGCTGGGGACGGCGCCGTGGTTCGTGGTGGCCGGGCTGGTCGAGGGATTCGTGACCCCCACCGGGCTCGGCCCTGGCCCGGCGGTGGTCTTCGGGGCCGCCCTGGGGGCCCTCTACTGGGGCCTCGTCATCTGGCGCGGCCGCCCGGAGGAGGAGCAGCGGCGTCAGAGGCGGGCGCGCGCTTTGGCCCGCAGGTAGGTGGCCACGCAGGCCGCCGCCAGGGCGTGGGCCGGTGCTTCGAGCACCTCGGCCCCGGCCCGGCGCAGCTGAGCCGCCACCCGCTCCCGGGCCCCCAGGGCGTCGATGACCACGGTGGCGGCCAGCACGTCCGCCACCTGGTCGGGCGGGGTCCGCACCAGGGCGTCGAGATCCGGGTCCCGCACGCTGGCCACCACCACGTGGTGGCGACGGGCCAGCACCGGGATGGCTTCCACCAGGGGACGGGCGGCGGTCTCCTCCAACAGGTCGGTGAAAACGAGCACCAGCGAGCGCTTACCCCCGCCCACCCGGCGGAAGGCAGCTTCATAGTCGGCCTCCACCGGGGTGGGCTCCAGGTCGAAGAGGGCGTCGACCACGGCCCGGCCCCCCCGGCGGCGGGGTGGCACCCGCCGTTTGATCGTGTCGGCGAAGGCCAGCGCGCCGCACTGATCGCCCACCTCGTCGGCCACCAGGGCGACGGCCACGGCGGCGTCGAGCACCGCGTCAAGACGCGTGACCTCGTCGGCCACGGGGGCGGCCATCAGCCGGCCGGCGTCGACGCAGCAGATGACGTTGCGGTCCTGCTCGACTCGGTACTGGTTGCTCATGGGCCGGCCCACCCGGGCACTGGCCCGCCAGTTGACCTGGCGGATGTCGTCGTCCGGCAGGTAGTCCCGGATCGACTCGAAGTCGGTGCCGAGCCCGAGCGGGCCCCGGGTGAGGAGACCCGGGTCGCGGAACCGGCCCTGGCGCACGGCGGTGACCAGCCGGTGCGCCGCCGGCAGGTCGGGGTAGACGAGCACCTCGGCCTCCGTGCCGACCCGGGACATGACCCGGGCCAGTCCCAGCCGGCCCTGCACCCGCACCGCCGGCGCCGGGAGCAGGTGACGCCCCCGCCGGCGGGGCAGCAGGCTGGCGTCGAGCCGGCCGTCGGCCTCCGAGGGCACGAGGAGGAGATCGGGCGGGACGGGCTGGCGCACCCGGGCCGGCCCCGGTGCCTCCACCTCCAGGACGAGGGCGCTGCGCACCCCCCGGGCCAGCACGTGAGGGGCCGTGCGCGCTACCCGGGGCGCGGCCCGGACGGCAACGACATCGGTCACCGCCGCCGCCACCACAGCCAGCCCGACCAGCACCACCACGCCGGACGGGAGTACCAGCGCGCTGACGCTCACCGCCGCCAGCAGCCAGGCCAGACGGGGCGCGGGGCTCACCGTCGGACCTGCGCCAGCAGGCCCGGGCGGCTGGGGATGGGGTCCCCAGCCCACACGACCCGCACCACGGCGGCGTCCGCTTCTACCACCACCGCCGGAGGCGAATGAGCCGCCAGGCGAAGAGCCATCAACGAGGCACGGGGACGGAGCCCAAAGCGGCGGCCACGGCATCGTCAGGCCGGTAGCGCTCCAGCTCTGCCTCGGGGCGGAGCACGAGGCGGTGGCGCAGCACCGGGCGGGCCATGGCGGCGACGTCGTCGGGGGTGACGAAGTTCCGTCCCGCCAGGCGGGCGGCCGCCTTGGAGGCGGCCTGCAGGTGGACCGAGGCCCGGGGACTCGCCCCCAGGGCCACGCTGGGCAGCTCCCGGGTGCGGCGCACGAGGTCGACGATGTAGCCGGCCACCTCGTCGGAGACGGTGGTGGCGTCGACCTCGGTCCGGGCCGTCTCCAGCTCTTCGGCCGTGGCGGTCACCTCGACGGCGTCGAGGGTGGCCGGCGCTACCCCCCGGTGGCCGAGCCGCAGAATGGCCAGCTCGTCGCCCGCCGGCGGGTAGCCGACCTCGACCTTGAGGAGGAACCGGTCGAGCTGAGCCTCGGGGAGGGGGTAGGTGCCCTCGTACTCGATGGGGTTCTGGGTGGCGACGACCAGGAACGGCTGGGGCAGGGGGTGAGAGACCCCGTCCACGCTGACCTGGCCTTCCTGCATGGCCTCGAGCAGCGCCGCCTGCGTCTTGGGCGGGGTGCGGTTGATCTCGTCGGCCAGCAGGACGTGGGTGAAGACGGGTCCGGGGCGGAAGGCGAGGTCCTGGCCCCCGCCGGCCGCCGCCGGGCGCAGCGCCACGGTGCCGGTCAGGTCGGAGGGCAGCATGTCGGGGGTGAACTGCACCCGGCGGAAGGTCAACCCCAGGGCGGCCGACCAGGCCCGGGCCAGGAGTGTCTTGGCCACCCCGGGGACCCCCTCGAGGAGCACGTGGCCGCCCACCAGGCTGGCGGCCAGCAGGTGTTCGACGGTCTCCTCCTGGCCCACCACCACCTGCCTGACCTGGTCCCCCAGGCGCTTTGCCAGTTCCGCCACCGTGCTAGTGCTCAACGAGAGTCTCCTGTGTGCTCGAGACGGGCCAGGGCCCGACCGGCGGCCAGGACCCCCGGTTCGCCGTGGATGCCCATCAGCGCCTCCGCCTCGTCGGCCGGCAGGCCAAAGCGGTCGGCGGCCGGCCGCAGCACGTCATCGGGAGGATCGGGCGGGAGTCCCACCCGCTGCGCGAGCAGCGACCGGGCCCGGAGCCGGACGGGCTCGGCCGCCTCCGCCGGGCGGCCGGTGCGGCCCAGGGTCCCGGCCACGGCATCGACGTACTCCCGCCGCCGTGGTGCCAGCGGCCGCCGCTCCTCCTCCGGCGGACCCAGGCGCCGGCTTCGGGCCACCAGCCAGACGGCGGTCGACAGGCCCAGGCCGGCCAGGGTGATCCGCCAGCGGCCCGGGAGGGCGGCCAGCCCCCCCGCCGACCCGTACCCGTGCGGCCCCTCGGCGAAGGCCACCGGGGTCCCCTCGGGGCCGGCCACGGCCAGCCCGAAGCCGGCGTTGTCGGCCACGCCGAGCAGGACGTTCTGGAGGGGTGTGGCGTCGGCCAGGACCACCACGCGGCCCGCGCCGACGTCCCCGCCCACGGCCACCAGTGTTTGTCCATCCCGCGACGCCAGGAGCGGATCGAGCCCACCCGAGTGCGAGAAGGACCCCAGGCCCGCCAGGCGCATCGTCCCGATCCCTTTTCCCTCGGGGGCGTCACCCGCCGGGGTGGCCTCCTCCACCGGGGTGTCGGCGAAGCGGGGCGGGTCGCCCACCACTTCCTCCAACCACTGGGCGGCGGGGGCCCCACCGGCCACCAGTCGCCCGCCGTCGCGGACGAAGCGGCCCACCCGCTCGATCTCGGCGCCGTCCAGTTCGGCGTCGAGGATCACCAGCGTGGAGTCCCCTTCCACGCGGGCCTCGTCGAGGGCGCCCCGGATGCGCTCCACCGGGTGGCCGAAGCGGCGCAGCAGCTCGGCGTAGGCCCCTGCCCCGGTGGGGCCGGTCGAGTAGGACGACGACGGCGAGTCGGTGCCGCTGCCCCGCTGGGGAAGCGCCGACACCACCGTGGTCACGGCCAGGATGGCTCCCACCACCAGGACGGACCGGGGTGTGCGCTCGCCCTCGCTCACCGGCCCCGGGCCTCCTCCAGGACGAGGGGCCATCCGGTCCGGGCCTCCCCCACGTCGTCAGTGGTGGCGGCCCGCCCCCCGTAGACCACCTCGTCGAAGTCGACCGCCAACCCTTCGAAGCGGGCCGAGCGCAGCCTCCGGGCCACGCCCCGGTTGGTGAGGCCGGGCGCCAGCTCGAGCGCCCCCATCCGGTCCAGGCGCACCAGCCCGGCCACGAACCGCAGGCGCAGCGCCTCGGCCAGCTGCCCCCGCCGCTCCGCCGCCTCGGCCTCCGCTTCCAGGCGGGCCGGGTCCATGCCGGCTTCGGCCGCGGCTCCGGGCCGGCGGCCGGGCCGCTCCCGGCCCCGGTCGCGGACGAGGCGCGACGCCACCACCACGGCCAGCACCACCACGGCGGCGGCCAGCACCAGCCACGGCGGGCTGCCCGTTTCGGGCAGGGCGTCCTTCAACCGGGTCAGGAACCGCTGGACCGGGTCGACCACCTCTTCGCCCAGCCAGTGCAGGAGGCCGGCGAAGGGCCGGGGCAGGCGCCGGGAGGTGAAGGGCTCCTCCGAGAGGATGTCCCGGGCCGCATCCCGGGCCCGGGCGGGATCGACGGCGGCCGCCAGTCCGGCCAGGGTCACGAGGGCGGACCGGGCGGGGGCCACTCAGTAGGAGGCGGCGGCCACGAACCGGGCGGCCGGGGGCCGTACCCGCCTCCGGAGAAGGGCGGGCCGCCTTTCGGCAGTGGTCCCATGGCCTGGGCCAGCAGCTGGAGATCGAAGCCCTCCTTGCGCACCCGCAGGTCGAAGTAGACGAGGACGAAGACGGCGGCCACGAAGGGAGTGGTGATCACGTCGGAGATGATGTTCGCCACCGCCGACAGGGTGAAGCCGACCACGCTGTCGGCGGAGAAGAACGAGCCGATGGCGAAGGGGATGGCGACGATCTGGTCGACCACGGTGTTGATGATGAAGGCGATGATCAGGACGCCGAACGTCGCCCACCAACGGCCCCGCACCAGCTCGTACGAACGGCGCAGGGCACTGGATCCGTTCAGGTCTTCGGCCACCAGGGCCACGAAGGCCAGCGACCACGCCACCGCCAGCCACACGCCGGGGACGATGCACAGGGCGAAGCCGAGGGTGAGGCCGATGCCCATCAGGATCGAGAGCCACACCAGCGACCCCAGCCGCTGGAGGGCGAGTCGCAGCGACTCCTTCCAGTCGGGGGTGCCGCCGAGATAGGCCACGGTGATGGCCCGCAGGGCGGCGGCCGAAGACAGCACGAAGGCCAGGCCGGACAAGAGGGTGATCAACCCGAAGGCGGCGAAGAACGCCGCCGCGTCGCCCCCGTCGAAGCTGTCGCCGAAGACGTCGGTGGTCGTGTTGGTGGTGGTGTCGAGGGCGCCGGGGTCGAAGAGCAACTCGCTGTTGGGCAGGGCCGAGGCCAGGAGCAGGCTGGAGATCACCTGGACCGGGGCGACCACGAACAGGACGATCTTGGCCAGGGCTCGGAAGTGGCGGCGCCAGATCTTGAGGGCGACGTCCAGGATCTCTCCGAGGGAGAGCGGCCGCAGCTCGGGGACCGACACGGCGCGTCACGTTAGTGGGCTCGCGCTCGGCGTCGGGTTGGGTCGTCGGGGAGGGGTCCCTTCCCCTCCTCCTCCGATATGCCACTACTCACGTCGTCGGGGGGGAAGTCCCCCTCCCCTCCTCAGGTTCCGCTGTGAGTTCAGGTCGTGTGGGGTCGGTCCCCTCTTGTGGACTCAGGTATTACAGGGTTTGCAGGAGGGCGGCGTCGCCTTGGCCGCCGCCGCCGCAGAGGGCGGCTGCGCCCAGGCCGCCGCCCCGGCGGCGCAGCTCGTTGATGAGGGTCATGCACACCCGGGCGCCGGACATGCCGATGGGGTGGCCGAGGGCGATGGCCCCGCCGTTGACGTTGACGACGTCGGGGCTGATCTCCAGGTCCTGCATGGAAGCCAGGGCGACGGCGGCGAAGGCCTCGTTCATCTCGAAGAGGGAGACGTCGGAGACCGACTTGCCCGCCTTGGCCAGGGCGGCCTTGATGGCGCCCGAGGGCTGGGTCATGAGCGACGGGTCGGGCCCGGCCACCATGCCGTAGCCCACCAGCTCGGCCACCGGCGTGAGACCCAGGCGCTCGGCCGCGGCCTTGGAGGTGACGATCATGGCCGCCGCCCCGTCGGAGATCTGGGAGGCGTTGCCGGCGGTGATGGTGCCCTCCTTGGCGAACGCCGGCCGCAGGCCGCCGAGGCTTTCGGCCGTGGTCCCGGGCCGGATGCCCTCGTCGGAGTCGATCACGATGGGGTCGCCCTTGCGCTGGGGCACCTCGACGGGGACGATCTCCTCGGCCAGCCGGCCGGCCTTGGCCGCCGCCGCCGCCCGCTCGTGGCTCTGGGCCGCGAACTCGTCCTGCTCCTGGCGGGTGAAGCCAAACGAGGAGGCGTAGGTCTCGGTCCCCGCCCCCATGTGAACGGCGTCGAAGGCACACCACAGGCCGTCGTGGATCATGGCGTCGATGATCTCGCTGTTGCCCATCCGGTAGCCGGCCCGGGCGCCGGGCAGGAGGTAGGGGGCCCTGGTCATGGACTCCATGCCGCCGGCGACCACCACCTCGGCGTCGCCGGCCTGGATCATCCGGTCGGCGGAGTAGAGAGCGTTGATGCCCGACAGGCACACCTTGTTCAGGGTCATGGCCGGCACCGTCATGGGGATCCCGGCCTTGACGGCCGCCTGACGGGCCGTGATCTGGCCCTGACCGGCCTGGAGAACCTGGCCCATGATCACGTAATCGACCTGGTCCGGAGACAGCCCGGCCCGTTCCAGCGCGCCCTTGATGGCGAACCCGCCGAGATCCTGGGCACTGAACGACGACAGGCCACCGGAGATCTTCCCGATCGGGGTGCGGGCCGTGGAGACGATGACCGAACCAGGCATGAGGGGCCTCCCTTGTCGTGGCAGGGTCCACAATTCTAGGGCGTTTTGCCCCGACTACCGTTTGGGTAGTTCGCGCTGGTAATTCAAGCATCTGGTTGACATATCAAGCGTACCGGGGGGTACATTTTCCGTATGCGGGAGATTCTCGACGCCATCGAGGCCGGAGCCCCCGGCGGGGATCTCGCCAGTCTGCCTCTGCCCGAAGCGTTCCGGGCCATGACCGTCCACAAGGACGAGGTCGATCTGTTCGCCGGCCTGCACTCCGAGGAGAAGGACCCTCGGAAGAGCCTGCACGTCGACGAGGTACCTCTGCCCGAGTTGGCCCCCGACGAGGCCGTGGTGGCGGTGATGGCCTCGGCCATCAATTTCAACACCGTGTGGACCTCGATCTTCGAGCCCCTCCCCACCTTCCTGTTCCTGGAACGGTTGGGCCGGGAGAGTTACTGGGGGGCCCGCCACAACCTGCCCTATCACATCGTGGGCAGCGACGCTTCGGGTGTCGTCCTGCGGGTCGGCTCGGCCATCCGCAACTGGAAGCCGGGCCACCGGGTCACCATCCACTGCAACTACGTCGACGACCAGGATCCCTCGGCCCACGACGACTCCATGCTGGCTGTGAACCAGCGCATCTGGGGCTTCGAGTCGAACTTCGGCGGGTTGGCCGACCTCACCGTGGTCAAAGCCAACCAGCTCATGCCCAAGCCCGCCCACCTCACGTGGGAGGAGGCGGCCTGCAACGCCCTCACCAACTCGACCAGCTACCGGATGCTGGCCAGCCCCAACGGCTGCCTGGTCCAGCAGGGCCAGATCGTGCTGGTGTGGGGCGCCAGTGGGGGCCTGGGCGGCTACGCCTGCCAGTACGTGCTCAACGGCGGTGGTATCCCCGTCGGCGTCGTGTCGTCGCCCGAGAAAGTCGATCTGCTCCACGAGCTGGGGGTGGAGGCGGTCATCGACCGCCGGGCCGAGGGTTACCGCTTCTGGAAGGACGAGCGCACCCAGGACCCGGCGGAGTGGCGCCGGTTCGGGAAGCGGATCCGGGAGCTGGCCGGCGGCGACCCCGACATCGTCTTCGAGCATCCCGGGCGCCAGACCATGGGCGCCTCGGTGTTCGTCACCCGGCGGGGCGGCACGATCATCACCTGCGCCGCCACCTCCGGCTACATGATCGAGTACGACAACCGCTACCTGTGGATGAGCCTCAAGACCATCAAGGGCTCCCACTTCGCCAACTACCGGGAGGCCTGGGAGGCGAACCGGCTCATCAGCCAGGGCAAGATCCAGCCCATCCTCTCGGCCGTGTACCGCCTGGAGGAGACGGGTGAAGCCGCCTACCAGGTCCACCACAACCTGCACGAAGGCAAGATCGGCGTGCTGTGCCTGGCGCCCGAGGAGGGTCTCGGGGTGACCGATCCCGAGTTGCGGGAGCGCGTCAGCGAGGATCGCATCACCCTGTTCCGCCGGCACGCCTAGCGAGAGGGAAGCGGCAGGGAGAAAGACGCAATGAAGAGGGCGGGGTGGCCGGTCCCGGGTGCTCCAGCACGCTGCCGCCGCCGGACCATGCGTTGACGGTGAGGCGGAAGTGGTGGCGACGGGCTGTCTTTCCTCCACGCGCTCAGGCATCCCCAGCTGGCATCTCCGGCGCCCGTTGGCGATCCTCTTGGGATGCTGACCGAGATCGACCATGTGGCCATCGCCGTGCGGGACCTGGAGGCAGCGGTGGAGTACTACCGGAGCACCTTCGGGGTGGAGCCCGTCCACCGGGAGCGCATCGAGCGCGACGGGGTGGAGGAGGCGCTCATCAAGGTGGCCGACTCCTACATCCAGCTCCTCACCCCCACCCGGCCCGATTCGCCGGTGGCCAAGTTCCTGGAGGGCCGGGGGGAGGGCATGCACCACGTCGGCTACCGGGTGACGGACTGCGCCGCCGCCCTCGAGCGGGTCAAGGGCGAAGGGCACCGCGTGATCGACGAGGCGCCCCGCCCCGGCAGCCGGGGTACCACCGTCGCCTTCGTGCACCCCAAGGGCGCCTTCGGCACCCTGATCGAGCTCGTGGAGGAGCCGTCGGGGCCCTCGTCCGCCCCGGCCTGAGATCCCGGTCGAAAAGGTGCAGAATGGCACCAGCAGGACAGTGTCCTGTCGGTGTCGAAAGCGTTTCGACCAAGGGAACGTCGGCGCCTGGGGGCGCCCAAGGGGGGTTCGGATGCGACGTGCGGGTGTGATGCTGGCCGTTGCGGCAGTGGCCGCCGTCGTCCTCCCGTCTCCCGCCCCGGCCGGAGAATCGGGTGTCACCCTCCGCCGGCAGGCCGCCGGTGTGACCGCCGGCCCGTCGGCCTTCACCCTCGGAGGGAACCCGTGCTCCCTCATCGCCGTGCCCGCCGCCGCCCCGGCGGGAACCGGGCCCTGTGAGGGCGTGCGCCCCGGTGGCGCCCTCGAAACCGACATCGGCCTGTGCACCTACAACTTCCTGTTCCGCGCCCCCGACGGGACCCGGTACATCGGCACCGCCGGGCACTGCGTCCTGGCCAGCGGCCCGGTGACGGGCAGCGCCGGCGAGAAGCTGTGGCCCAAGGGCGGTGGCCCCCAGGCCAAGACGGGAGGCAAGCGGGTGGGCGAGTTCGCCTACGCGGTGCTGGAAGACCCGAAGGACTTCGCCCTCATCCGCCTCGACCCGGGCGTCGAGGCCAGCCCGGAGATGTGCCACTTCGGTGGCCCCACCGGGATCTTCGAGGGCCACAGCCCCGATCCCACCGTCCTCGAGTACTACGGCAACGGGGTGGCCATCGGCTCCGCCGTCCCCGCCCGCTCGGGCCTGGCCGTGGGGGTGCCCAACCCTGACCACGTCTACGCCCTCGGGCTGGCCCTGCCCGGGGACTCGGGCAGCGGGGTCATCTCCAGCGACGGCCGGGCGGTGGGTGTCCTGGTCACCACCGGGCTCCACGGCTTCGGCTTCGACGAGAACGGGGTCGACTTCGGGACCATGGGGATCACGAGGATCGGGCCCCAGATCGCCCGAGCCTCTGAGGCCCTCGGGGTTCCGCTCCAGCTGGTCACGGCGGGCTAAGCCCCAGCTCAGAGCCCGGTTGGGCCACGGAGGGGCAGTACGCTGCCGTCCATGACGGTTGAAGAATCCGAGATCCAGGAACAGGCCGAGGCCGAAGCGCTCCACGGCGATGAGGGCGGGGTGGCGACCGCCCCCAAGCCCCATCCCATGCACGAGCGCGTCGAGGAGCTGGCCAAGCTCAAGGAGCAGGCCCGGCACGCCGGCAACCCGGCCGCCGTCGAGCGCCAGCACGCCCGGGGCAAGCTGACCGCCCGGGAGCGGCTGGAGAAGCTTCTCGATCCCGGCTCCTTCGTCGAGCTCGACATGCTCGCCCGGCACCGGGCGCACGGCTTCGACATCGAGGCCACCCGGCCCCTCACCGACGGGGTCATCACCGGCTGGGGGACCGTCGACGGCCGCAAGGTGTTCGTCTTCTCTCAGGACTTCACCGTCTTCGGCGGCTCCCTGGGCGAGGTGTTCGCCGAGAAGATCCACAAGGTCATGGACCTGGCCGAGTCCGTCGGCGCCCCGTTCATCGGCCTCAACGACGGCTCCGGCGCCCGCATCCAGGAAGGCGTGGTGTCCCTCGCCGCCTACGGGGGGATCTTCTTCCGCAACGTCAAGGCGTCAGGGGTGGTGCCCCAGATCAGCGTGGTCATGGGACCCTGCGCCGGCGGGGCGGTGTACTCGCCGGCCATGACCGACTTCATCTTCATGGTCGACGGCACGTCCCACATGTTCATCACCGGGCCGGACGTGGTGAAGGCCGTGACCGGCGAAGACGTCACCCAGGAGGAGCTGGGCGGGGCCATGACCCACGCCTCCAAGTCGGGCGTCGCCAGCTTCGTGTGCCCCGACGAGGAGACGTGCCTGGAGGACGTCCGCTACCTGCTGTCCTTCCTGCCCTCCAACAACCTGGAGGATCCACCCTGGGTGGCGCCCACCGACGACCCGGAGCGATCCTGCCCGGGGCTGGTGGAACTGATCCCGGACTCGCCCAACAAGCCCTACGACATGAAGCAGGTCATCGCCGAGGTGGTCGACGACGGCGACTTCTTCGAGGTCTTCCCCCACTGGGCGGGCAACATCGTGACCGGCTTCGCCCGCCTCGACGGCCACGCCGTGGGCATCGTCGGCAACCAACCCCAGGTCCTCGCGGGCACGCTCGACATCGACGCCTCGGAGAAGGCAGCCCGCTTCGTGCGAACCTGCGACGCCTTCAACATCCCGCTCATCACCTTCGAGGACGTCCCCGGCTTCCTGCCCGGCACCGACCAGGAGTACGGCGGGATCATCCGCCACGGGGCCAAGCTGCTCTACGCCTTCTGCGAGGCCACCGTGCCCCGGATCACCATCATCACCCGCAAGGCCTATGGCGGCGCCTACGTGGTCATGAACTCCAAGTCGATCGGGGCCGACCTGGCTTTCGCCTGGCCGTCGGCCGAGATCGCCGTCATGGGCCCTCAGGGGGCGGTCAACATCATCCACCGTAAGGAGCTGGAAGCCGCCGAGGACCCCGAGGCCCGTCGGATCGAACTGGTCGAGGAGTACAGCGAGCGCTTCGCCAACCCTTACGTGGCCGCCGAACGGGGCTACGTCGACGACGTCATCGATCCCCGTGACACCCGGGCCGTGTTGTGCCGCTCGCTGTCCATGCTGCGCACCAAGCAGGAGAAGCTTCCCCAGCGCAAGCACGGCAACATGCCCCTGTGAGCCCGCTGGCCGGCATCCCGGAGGGGGCGTCGCCCGAGGAGGTGGCGGCCATCGTGGCCGCCCTGACCGTCATCGAAGAGGAGCGCCGGGCGGACCTCCCGCCGCCTTCCGCCGACCGCGGCGCCCAGCTTGACGCCTGGGTCCGGGCCTCCCGCCTGACCGGACGGCGGGCCGGGCTGATCCGGGGGCCGTGGCGGCTCGCCGGCCGCATCGGCCGGCGCTCCCGGGCCTGAAGGGGCGACGCGAAAACCCGCCCCGAAGAGAGGTTGGGTAGAGAAGCCCGGGCGTTGGGCGCCCCAACGATCTCTCTTCGGGACGGGCAACGCGCAGTATGCCCAATCCGCGGCGGTTTTTCCAGCCCCCTGTGGACAACTTGTGGATATGAACGCGGCGACGCCCTGCCCTACGCTCCGAGGCTGGGGATAGCCCACGGGAAGGGACGGGGAGGAACCAGGTGACCCAGGTGTCGAGCGAGGACGTCCTTGCGGCAGTGGCCGGTCAGACCGTGCCCCGGCAGTTCCGGGACACGGTGGAAGCCAGAGCGGACACCGTCGCCCTGCGCTGGACGGACGGCACCCCGGGTCAACTGACGTGGGCGGAGTACGCCGCCCAGGCGTGCCGGGTGGCGGCCGGGCTGGCCGACCTCGGCGTCGGCCGGGGCGACCGGGTGGTGCTCATGATCCGCAACCGGCCGGAGTTCCACATCGCCGATATGGCCACGCTGCTGGTAGGGGCGACGCCGGTGTCGATCTACAACTCCTCGGCGCCCGAGCAGATCGAGTACCTGGCCGGCCACTCCGAGGCCAAGGTGGCCATCGCCGGCGACGTCGGGTTCCTGGAGCGCTTCTTGAAGGTCCGCTCCCAGCTCCCCGACCTCCGCCACCTGGTGGTGGTGGACGACGCGGGTGGGCTGGCCCCAGCGGATGTGACCTCGCTGGCCGAACTCGGATCCGCCGCCCCGCTCGACCTGGGTCAGGCCGCCGAGGTGTCCCGGCCCGAGGACCTGGTCACGCTCATCTACACGTCGGGGACCACCGGCCCGCCCAAGGGCGTGATGATCACCAACACCAACATGTGCTGGGTCATCGAGAGCATGAACCGGGCCCTCGGGATCGACATGACGGGGTGGCGGGAGGTCTCGTTCCTTCCCATGGCCCACATCGCCGAGCGGCTGATGACCCACTACTTCCACATCGCCCACCGCACCGACGTCACCACCTGCCCCGACCCCGCCCAGCTGGCCGTCTACCTGCGCCAGGTCCGCCCCGAGTTCTTCCTCGGCGTGCCCCGGGTGTGGGAGAAGATCTACGCCGGCATCCAGGCCGCGCTGTCGGCCGATCCGGACAAGAAGGCGGGCTTCGAGCGGGCGCTGGCGGTGGGGGCCAAGGCGGCCGAGTTCCGCAACCGGGGCGAGGCCCTCCCGTCCGAGCTGCAGGCGGCCTGGGAGCAGGTCGACGCCGCCGCCTTCTCCAACGTCCGGACCATGGTCGGGCTGGACTGCATGCAGGTGGCCCTGACCGGCGCCGCCCCCATCCCCCGCCAGGTCCTCGAGTTCTTCGTCCACATCGGGGTCCCCCTCTCCGAGGTGTACGGGATGTCGGAGTGCACGGGGCCCATGACCTGGACCCCGCGGCTCATCAAGCCCGGCTCGGTGGGCCCGCCCATCCCCGGCCAGGAGCTGAAGCTCCTCGACGACGGCGAAGTGTGTTGCCGGGGCGGCAACGTGTTCCCCGGGTACCTGAAGGACCCCGAGCGGACGGCCCAGTGCCTCGATCCCGACGGCTGGCTGCACTCCGGCGACATCGGGGTGCTGGACGAGGACGGCTATGTCACCATCGTCGACCGCAAGAAGGAGCTGATCATCACGGCCGGAGGCAAGAACATCAGCCCCGCCAACCTGGAGGCGGCGCTCAAGTCGTTCCCCCTCATCGGCCAGGCGTGCGCCGTGGGCGACGCCCGGGCGTTCATGGCCGCCCTCATCGTCCTGGACCCCGACGTGGCCGCGGCCTGGGCCAGGGCCCGCGGCATCGAAGTCTCCGGGCCGGCCAAGCTGGCCGGCCACCCCGACGTGGTCGCCGAGGTGGAACGGTGCGTGGCCGAGGCCAATGAGCACTTCAGCCAAGTGGAGAAGATCAAGAAGTTCACCATCCTGGCCGCCGAGTGGCTCCCCGACTCCGAGGAGCTCACCCCCACCTCGAAGCTCAAGCGGCGGGGCATCCACACCAAGTACGCCGCGGAGATCGAGGCCCTCTACGGCTGATCGGGGGCG
>JBIOUX010000029.1:0-79286 GCA_044867425.1 Acidimicrobiia bacterium
CCGTGGACCAGCACCGGCCGGCCGTCGCCCGAGCGCCGGACGTCCGACTCCAGGCCACGGGCCCCCAGCTCGAGTGCCCGGCGGAAGGCCTCCAGGGTGTTCTCGGGCGCCTCGGCCCGCCCCCCGCGGTGGGCGAAGGTGATCGGCGGCACGACTCATGGTGGCACGGCCGGCCACGACCCGCGCCGACCGTGAAGGGTCCACCAGTTCGGCAGAGATGCGCACGATACTGACGATGCGGTCCGGTCGAGGCGTCATGAGTGGCCCTGAGCGACGTTCTGAAAAAGAGCACTCAACCCGAAGCGTGATTGCGCCGATGGGATGGGCATGACTCAAAGGGGCCAAGGAGGACGAGGAATGACCACCATCCGAGCGACCTGCCCGTCCTGCGGGGACGTGCGTCTGAAGGCAGCCGACGTCGTGGTGCGGGTCTGCGCCAACGACAACAAGGGCTCCTACTGCTTCCGTTGCCCGAGCTGCGGCTTGCGGGTGACGAAGTCGGCTGACTCCCGCATCGTCGACCTGCTGGCCTCCTCGGGCGTCCGCATGGACGTGTGGCACCTTCCTTCCGAGCTGTGGGAGCCCCGCCCCGGTGGCGCCCCGGTGTCCTACGACGACCTCCTCGACTTCCACCTCATGCTCCAGGACGACACCTGGTTCGAGCAGCTGGCCGAGACGATCGCCGAAGCTCCCAAGGAGTAGGTCGTTTCGGGGCCGGTCCGCCCCGCCGGCTCTCCGTTTTTCGTTCTTTCCCTCGTCCTCGCTCCTCCCCGCACCGCCTCCCATCGCCGGCCCGACCCAGGGCTTCCGAGGGGAGGCGGTAGCATTTTCGGGCGCGAAGACAGACAAGGCGCCTGATGAACATCGGACCCATGGAAGTCATCATCATCTTCGTCGTGGCCCTGCTGGTGTTCGGGCCGGCGAAGCTGCCCGAGATCGGCCGGCAGGTCGGGCGGGCCGTGCGCGAGTTCCGCAAGTTCCAGAGCTCGTTCCAGAACGAGTTCCGCGACGTCTTCGAAGAGCCGCCGCCCGGGCCGGTGGTGCCCAAGCCGGCGCCGATCCCGACCGCCGAGCAGACGGCCGAGGCGCAGGGCGACGCCCCGTCCGGCCCGCAGGCCACCCCCTCGGGACCGGCCGCGCCGTCACCGTCGGGACCGGCCGTCCCGCTGCGGCCGGTGACCGGCGACGAAGGGCCGGCCTCGGGTAACGGCGACGGGACCGCCGGGCAGACGACCGAGGCCTGATGGCCTGGCGGCTCAAGGAGAGGGCGAAGGGCAGGAGCAAGGCCAAGGTCGACGCCGCCACCATGACGGTCGTCCAGCACCTGACCGAGCTGCGCGACCGGATCTTCTTCTCGCTGATCGCGGTGATCCTGGGAGGCATCGTCTGCTTCCTGCTGTTCAACCGGATCATCGGCTTCATGGTGGAGCCCTACAAGGACATCACCGGCCAAGAGGGCCTCATCTTCACCCAGCCCCTGGAGGCCTTCCTCACCCGCATCAAGGTGTCGGCCTACGGCGGACTGGTCCTGGCCTCGCCGGTGGTCTTCTGGCACCTGTGGCGCTTCATCACCCCCGGGCTCTACGCCAAGGAGAAGCGCTACGCCATCCCCTTCGTGGCCAGCTCGGTGGTGCTCTTCGCCGGCGGGGCCGTCCTCTCGCTCCTCACCTTCCCCCGGGCGCTCCAGTTCCTCATCGGGGTGGGCGGCGACAACCTGCGGCCGCTCCTCTCCGCCGGCAGCTACCTGTCGCTGGTGTTCCTCATGGCGGTCAGCTTCGGGTTCGCCTTCGAGTTCCCGATCCTCGTCGTCTTCCTCCTGCTGGCCCGGATCCTCACCACCGACCAGCTGCGGCACTGGCGGCGGATCGCCTTCCTCACGATCGTGATCATCGCCGCCGTGGTCACCCCCAGCCAGGATCCGATCACCCTCTTCGCCCTGGCCCTGCCCATGTACGTCCTCTACGAGGGGGCCATCCTGGTGGGCCGGTTCATGAAGCGATGAATGCCGGGACGGGTTAAGCGCGTGGCCCGACTCGCCCCGGCGCCCCGGCGGACCCTCCTGGTGGTGGGAGCGCTGGTGGCGACGGGAGCCCTGGTGGGCGGGATCGCCGTCTCCCAGGGCCAGGGGACCAATCGGGCGGAGGGACGCTACGAGGTTCGGCCCGGGGCCGATCCGGCCGACGTCACCCGCTTCTTCGAGGTCATGCGCCTGGCCTTCACCGGCCTGCTGGCCGACGCCGCCACCTTCGACCAGCGGGTGGCCGAGGTCTCCGCCGCCAGTCGACCGCCCGCCGAGCTCACCGCGGCGCTCGACGCTTCCCTGCACCGGGTGGCGGGTACCCGTGATCTCGTGGGTGCGTCCGCCGACCTTCCCGGCCTACTGCCCGAGGCCCACCGGCTCTACCTGCGCTCGGCCCTTCTCTACGCCGAGGCCCTGTGGGCGCTGCGGGCCGGGGCCGAATCCGATGAACCGGCACGGGCTGAGCTGGTCCTCCAGGCCCGGCGGCTCAAGATCCTTTCCAACCGCGTCTACGACCGGGGCACGTTCCTGGCCGACTCCGATCTGCCCGTCATCCGGGAGACACCGGACTGGGGGCGGGAAGGCCTCGTCCCCACGGCCCTTCCGACGGTCCCACCCGGATGGGCCCAGACGCTGCGTGACTTCGTCGCCGGTGTCCGCCCCCGGGTGGCGGACCCCACCAACTACGAGCCCAGCCTGGCCCGGATGGCGGTGCTGGTCGACGACGAGGCGGTGTCGGCCTTCACCGCCGCCGCGATCGTCTCCGGGCCACTCCGGGACCTGCACGAGGCCCGGGCCCACCGCCTCTCCCTGCTGGGCGAGGACCTGTGGCAGGCCGCCCCGGAGCGGCGGGGCAGGGCCGGGCTTCCCGACCATCCCCGCTCGGGCTTCGACCGTGCCGGCCTCGAGCCGCAGCCGGTTCCCGGCCTGGATGGCGGGTTGGGGTCCCGATGACCTCGCTGCCGGTGGCCCCGGGCCAGGAGCGGCGCCGCGCCTTCGAGGCCGACCACGGCTTCCCCCTCGACCCGTTCCAGCACGAGGCCCTCGACGCCCTCGACGCCGGGCGCTCGGTGCTGGTGGCCGCCCCCACCGGGTCGGGCAAGACGGTGGTGGCCGAATACGCCATCGAACGGGCGCTGGAGGAGGGGCGCAAGGCGTTCTACACCACCCCGCTCAAGGCCCTGTCCAACCAGAAGTACGGCGACCTCGTCCGGGCCCACGGGGCGGAGCGGGTGGGGCTCCTCACCGGCGACAACTCCATCAACGGCGAGGCGCCCGTGGTGGTCATGACCACCGAGGTGCTCCGCAACATGATCTACGGTGCCTCATCCACGCTCGAGGGGCTCCGCTACGTCATCCTCGACGAGGTCCACTACCTCCAGAACCCCTACCGCGGGGCGGTGTGGGAGGAGGTGATCATCCACCTCGACCCGGCCGTCGACCTGGTGTGCCTGTCGGCCACGGTGTCCAACGCCGAGGAGTTCGCCGACTGGATCCAGACCGTGCGGGGCGAGACGACGGCCGTCATCGAGGAACGCCGGCCGGTGCGCCTCCGCCACCTCTACCTGGTGGGCGACCGGGAGTCGGAGAGCCTCGTCCTCATGCCCACCTTTGTGGAGTACCCGACGGCGGCCGGCGGCGAGCCCGCCGGGGACCTGCGGCCCAACCCGGAGGCGCATCGCCTCGACTCGAGAACCGTGCGCCGGCCGGGACTCCGGGGCCGGCCCAAAGGGCGGCTCTACACCCCACGGCGCTTCGAGGTTGTCGACCTCCTCGACAACGAGAACATGCTGCCCGCCATCTACTTCATCTTCAGCCGGGCGGCCTGCGACCAGGCGGTGGAACAGGCGCTGGCCGCCGGCATCCGCCTCACCGACCCCGACGAGCGGGATGCCATCCGGGAGATCGCCGAGGCCAAGGTCGGGACCCTGTCCGACAACGACCTCGAGGTCCTCGGCTACCCGCAGTGGATCGCCGGCCTGGAAGCGGGCCTGGCCGCCCACCACGCCGGCATGGTGCCCCCCATGAAGGAGGCCGTGGAGGAGGCGTTCTCCCGGGGCCTGGCCAAGGTGGTCTTCGCCACCGAAACCCTTTCCCTGGGCATCAACATGCCCGCCCGGTCGGTGGTCATCGAGAAGCTGACCAAGTTCACCGGCGAGCGCCACGAGTTCCTCACCCCCGGGGAGTACACCCAGCTCACCGGCCGGGCCGGGCGCCGGGGCATCGACGACCTCGGCTACGCCATCGTGCTGTGGAACCCCTTCGTGCCCTTCGACCAGGTGGCGGCGCTGGCCTCGACCCGGGCCTACGCTCTGCGCAGCTCGTTCCGGCCCACCTACAACATGGCCGCCAACCTGGTGCGCCGCTACCCCTCCGACGTGGCCCACCACCTCCTCAACCTGTCCTTCGCCCAGTACGGGACCGACAAGGAGATCGTCCGCCTGGAGCGGCAGCTGGAGCGGACCAAGGAGCTTCTGGCCAGCCACCGGAAGGGCGCCGCCTGCGAGCGGGGCGACGTCGAGGAGTACCGCCGCCTCCTGGCCAACCGGCGGGAGCGCCGGCAGGCGGCGGCCGGCGGCGGCGGGCTGGAGCACCTCAAGCCGGGCGACGTGCTCATGCGCCGGGGAGCCAAGATCGTGGTCCTCCAGCGCACCCGGGGCCGGGGCGGCGACGTCAAGGTGCTGGCCCTGACCCCGGACCGGGGAGTGGTCCGCCTCGGGGCCGCCGACCTGCCCGGCGGAGCGGTCCCGGTGGGCAGCATTGAGCTGCCCCGTCCCTACGCCCCCCGCAGCCCCACCTTCCGCCGGGCGGTGGCCGAGGCCCTGCGCACCATGCGACCCCGGCCCGCCGCCCGGGACACCACCCCTGATCAGTCGGGGACATCCCGAGCCCCGGGTGAAGGGGGCCGGGACGCGGCCCAGCGCCACCCGGTGGCCTCCTGTCCCGACCTGGCCGACCACCTCCGCTCTGCCGAGCGGGCCGACCGCCTGGCCCGGGACAGCGAACGTCTGGAGCGGCGCATCCGGGGCCGGGCCGAGAGCCTGGCCCGCCAGTTCGACCGGGTGCTCCGGGTCCTGGAGGCGTGGGGCTACCTCGACGGATGGTCGCTCACCGAGGCCGGCGACCTCCTCGCCCGCCTCTACACCGAGACCGACCTGCTGGTGGCCGAGTCGCTGCGGGACGGCCTCCTCGACGGCCTCGACTCCCCGTCGCTGGCCGCGGTCTGCTCCGCCTTCACCTACGAGAGCCGGGGGCCCGGAGCCGAAGTCGGCGCCGCCGCCCGGGCGAGCTTTCCCAACCGCCGGGTCCGCGACCGGGTCCTCGAAGTGGAGAGGATCTGGCGGGACCTGCATGCGGTGGAGGACGAGGCCGGGCTACCCGAGACCCGGGCCCCCGACGCCGGCTTCACCCGCCACGCCCACGCCTGGGCCGCCGGCCGGGAGTTGGAGGAGGTGCTGGCCGACGACGAGCTCACCGGCGGCGACTTCGTCCGCAACGTCAAGCAGCTCATCGACCTGCTCCGCCAGGTGGGTGACGTGGCCCCCGTCCCCGACACGGCCGCCGCCGCCCGGTCGGCGGCCGACGCCCTCTTCCGGGGGGTGGTGGCCGCCTCCTCGGCCGTGGGCGTGTGAATCCGTAGAGTCGAGGCGTGATCCGCAAGGGGGAGGAATGGGGGGCGCGGGCGGGAGGCGCCGAACCCGACCTGGAGGTGGCGGGCGACGACGCCGCTCTGGCGGCGGCGCTGGCCGGCGCCGGACCTGACCCGCTGGTGCGGTTCCTACCGTCCGCCGATTCGGACCTGGCCCGGGCGGTGGGGTTGTCGGGGGAGGGGAGCGGGCAACTCGCTCTTCCCGTGGATCTCTTACGGCTGGCCGATGGGGAACTGGCCGTCAACGCAGTGGTGGTGGGTGTCCCTCCCGATCGGCTGCGGTGGTGGCACCGGCCCTTCCCCGTCGAGGTCGTGGTGGACGGGACGGCGTTGTCTCTCCGGGCCACCACGGTGGTCATCGCCAACGGGCAGTTCCTGCGGGGCTTCGACGTGGTCCCCCGGGGGCACCCGGGGGACGGGTGGTGCGAGGTTCAGGTCTACGCCGTTCCGGCTGGGCAGCGGGGGCCGATGCGGGCGCGGTTGCGGTCGGGGGGGCATCTGCCGCATCCCGGGATCACGGTGCGGCGGGGGCGGTCCGTCGTGGTGCGCTGCGGGCGGGGGATACGCGTGGAGGTGGATGGGAAGGCCGCGGTGAGGGGGGCTGGGGAGGTGTCGGTCGTTGTGGTCCCGGCGGGGTTTCGCCTTCTGATCTAGGTCGGCGACCAGAGGCGTTCGCAGTTTGGCCGGTGTGGGCGGCAAAAGTGCGAACACCTTTGCGTCAGGGGGCGAGGCGGGTGATCTGGTCGGGGACGCGGCCGGCGAGGACGTCGGCGACCAGGGCGGGGAGGTGGCGGGGGACGAGGAACTCGGCCGTCGCCTGAAGCTCGGGCAGGGTCCACCAGCGGGCCTGGTCGATGCCCTCGGGGCGGAGGCTTTCGAGGTGGGCGGCGGCGAGCTCGAGGGCGGGGCAGCGCACCAGGTACCAGCGCTCCTGCTGGTTGATCCGGCGCTCGAACCAGTCGAAGGTGGTCTCGCGCTCCCACCGGCACGGGCCGAGCTCGACGCCGGCGAGGTCGACCTCCTCCAGGAGCTCGCGGTGAGCCGCCTCCTCGTGGCTCTCACCCTCCTCCAGGCCGCCGCCGGGACACACCCAGAAATGGCGTCCCTTGTGGTTGGGCCCGTACCGGAACAGGAGCACCCGGTCGTGGTCGTCGATGAGCAGCACGCGGGCGGCGTGGCGGACGGTCGTCTCCGGCATCAGGACCTGCGAAGCAGGGACTGGCGGGCGGGGCAGGGGCCCCCGGCCGCATCGCGATGAGCCGCCAGGCGAAAAGCCATGAGCACAGGCGTCACCGTGGCACCCGGACGGGGGGACGGTCCACCCGTTTTCCGTCAGGCCGGGGCTACGATCCGCCAACCCATGCTTTACGCCAGCGAGACCTTCAGCCCGGACGAGGTCGAGATCCTCGACCGCTACTTCACCAACCTGGACCGGCCCGTCTTCGCCCTGGTGAACCTGCCCGAGGTGGTGAAGGGCGCCCTCTTCGCCCGCTATTCCCGCACCCACAAGAGCCTGCGCCGCCTCTTCCTCGACGAGTTCGCCGACGACGTGGAGTCGGCCGCCGCCGCCGGGCCCGACGAGGCCGCCACGGGCCGGGGTCGGGCCGAAGCCCTCTACGACAAGGTCTTCTTCGAGTACGGCGACGACTCCGTGGCCCAGCTGGGCGGGGTGCACCTGGCCTGCGAGCAGGCGTCCAACCTCCTCACCAAGGTGCTGGAGTGGGGACGGCTCATGGCCTACCTGGAGCAGTCGACCCGCTACATCGCCTACGACGCCCGCCTCGACGGCCGCTACCGCTACTGGCGGGATCCCACGGTGCTCGACTCGCCCCTCGGTGCTCGCTACGTGGCCGAGATGGACGAGATGTTCAACGCCTACGCCGCCGCCCTGGCCAAGGTGACGGAATGGGCCCGGGCCGTGCATCCCCAGCAGCCGGGCGACTCCGACTTCGTATGGCGCCAGACCATCAAGGCGACGGCCTGCGACGCCGTGCGGGGCATGCTGCCCGCCGCCAGCCTGTCCAATGTGGGGATCTTCGGAACGGGCCAGGGCTACGAGGCCCTCCTGCTCCGCATGCGGGCCCATCCGCTCCCGGAGGTGCGCCGTTACGCCCAGATGATGCTGGAGGAGCTGCGCCTGGTCATCCCCTCGTTCCTCAAGCGGGTCGACCGGGAGGACCGGGGGGTCGCCTGGAGCACCTACCTGGAGGAACGCCGCGGCGCCACCGAAGCGATGACCGCCCACCTCCTGGGCGACGCGGAGCCCGAACCCCGACCGGCGGTGACCCTGGTCGACTGGGACCCGGACGGCGAGGACAAGGTGCTGGCCGCCATCCTCTACGGGGCCAGCGATCTGCCCGAGGATCAGCTCCTCGAGCGGGTGGCCAAGCTCGCCCCCGAGGAGCGCTTCGCCCTCATCGACGCCTACGTGGGGGAGCGGGGCAACCGCCGCCACAAGCCGGGCCGGGCCTTCGAACGGACCGGTTACCGATTCGACGTCCTGGCCGACTACGGCGCCTTCCGCGACCTCCAGCGCCACCGGCTGCTGACCATCGAGTGGCAGCCGCTCACTCCCCGGCACGGCTACGAGATGCCGCCGGCGGTGACCGAGGCCGGCGCCGGGCCACTCTTCGCCGAGACGATGGAGCGCTCCGCCGCCCTCCACGACGACCTGGCCGAACAGTTCCCGGCCCAGGCGGCGTACGCGGTGGCGCTGGCCTACCGGATCCGCTTCGCCATGCAGATGAACGCCCGGGAGGCCATGCACGTCATCGAGCTGCGCACCACCCCCCAGGGCCATCCCGCCTACCGGGCCGTCTGCCAGGAGATGTGGCGCCTCATCCGCGACCGGGCCGGGCACCACCACCTGGCCGAAGCCATGCGGTTCGTGGATCTGGAGGAGCACGACCTTGGGCGGCTAGAGGCGGAGCGGCGGTCGGCGTCCCGGCGGGGGGACGCCGGCGCCTAAAGACAAGCCTAAAGACAAAAGGCGCAATGAGGGAGGCGACGGGCATTCCGGCTGCGTTGCTGATGTTGCCCCTGTTATTGTTGATGCCTATGGAGCGTCAAATCTTGAACCGGCGTGGCTCACCGCCGGATACAGGCGGTGAAAAGCGCCGGTTGCGGGGAGGACGGGCGGTCATCGGCGTCGCCTCCGTCACTGCCGTCGTTCTCTCCGGCGGCGCCGCCGCCCGCGTGCACGCCGTGAAAGCCGGCGACACCCTTGACGGGCTGTCCCGTCGCTACGGCATCCCCATCGCCAGCCTCGCCCAGGCCAACGCCATCGCCAACCCCGACTACATCCAGGCCGGAGCCAAGCTCACGCTCCCGGCGCCCGGCGCGGCGCCGGGACCCGAAGCGCGCGTCAACGCCCAGCCCGTCGCAAAAGTGACCCCGGCGCCCGCCGCCAAGCCCAACGCCCGGGCCATCCAGGTCCCGCCCTCCCGCGCCGGATTGCGGTCGCTCTTCGCCCAGCACGCCAAGACCGCCGGTGTGCCGGCCGACCTGGCCATGGCGCTGGCCTGGCAGGAATCCGGCTGGCAGGTCCACAAGGTGTCCCCCATCCGGGCGGTGGGAGCCATGCAGCTGATGCCCGACACCGTGGAGTTCGTCTCCCGCATCCTGCTCCGGCAGGCCCGGAACCTCGACCCTCACGACCCGGTGGCCAACATCCGCATGGGCACCCGATTCCTGCGTTACCTCCTGGACCGCAACGGAGGCGACGTGGACAGCGCCCTCGCCTCCTACTACCAAGGCCTGCGGTCGGTGCGGGAGCGCGGCGTCTTCCCCGAGACGCAACGCTTCGTGGCCAACGTGAAGGCGCTGCGCCCCCGCTTCTGAGCGCCGGCGCCGGCTACAGTTCGGTGGACAGCTCGATGAGCAGCAGGGCCACGCTGTGGTCGAGGCAGAACTGGGTGCGCACATCGCCGGGCGGTGCGATGGCGTGGTCGCAGCGGAAGTACCCCTCGGAGTCGTAGCGCAGCTCCCCGGCGCACGTGATCGGGTGATGCGGCACCACGAACGTCTCCCAGGGCCCGGTGGCGCTCGAGGCCGACAAGGTCGCCTGCAGGTTCAGCGTCCCGTTGGAGCCGTGGGCGATGAAGCTCACTGGCCGGAGCGCTGCCGGAAGTTGGTCAGCACCGCCTGATCCTCGAGGAGCGTGTCGATCTCATCAAGCAGCTCGTCGACGTCCTCAATGCTGACCCTTGAGGACTCGGTGGGTTCAGGCGCTGCGCTTTCGCTCTCCACTCGGCGCCGGCGGCGGGGCGGATACTGCGTGGACTTCATGACTGCGGACCTCCGGGAACCCCTGTGACGAAATCCTCGGACGCGCCGAGTGACCGTCAGCTACCCGCTACCTGGGCCCCCCAAACCGGGGAAAACCCCTCAGTCGCGGGCGCGGCGCAGCAGGCCGGCGGCCACCGCCAGGAGAGCGGCGGCGGCGATGAACTCGCCCGGCATGCGGTGCGGCGCCTCACGCTGGATGTCCTCGTGGAAGCGCTGGATCCGCTCCGGTACCGGGTTGCGCCCGAAGAAGTGGCGGGCCGGCTTGTCGATGTCGAGGAGCACGGCACCCGCCATGCCCGCCAGCACCACCCGCCGTTGGCCGCCGGTGGCCCGGGCGCCCAGCGCGCACAGCGTCGCCAGACCGACCGTCCCGTCGCGGTAGGCGACCCGCAGGAACCGGGCGTGGGACTCGGGACCGCGGGGCAGCCCCCAGTGGGGGAGGGCGTCCATGGCCAGGTGGGAGGCGACTCCCAACCCGAAGGCCAGGGCGGGCCGTCGCCGGAGGGCAGTGCCGATGACGGCGCCGGCGAGAACGTGGTTGGTGACCAGCATGCGGCTTGGAGATTCGCTCCGGTGTCGGCGCTCACCTGCGGTGGCACGGGTCTGGCTTCCCGCTGTCGCACCCCTGGCTTATAGTCACATGCATGTTATTCAATCTCGGACGGTCGCCATGGCCCGGGTGGTAGCCCTGGGCGATGCCCATCTCGGCCGTCAGTATCACTCCCGCACCACTCCCGAGGGGACCAATCAGCGCGAAGCCGACTTCGAGGCCTCGTTCGAGGCGGCCGTCGACCTCGGCCTCTCGCTCGGTCCTGACGTGTTCGTCTGGCTGGGGGACGTGTTCGACCAGCCCCGGCCCGGCTACCGGGCCTTCCGGGTGGCCCAGCGGGCGCTGCGGCGCGTCCGTGACCACGGCGTCCCCCTGGTGGCCATCTCCGGCAACCACGATACGCCCCGCCTGCCGGGCACCGGCTCGCCCTACGCCCCCCTCCACGACACCTTCCCCGAGTTCCACCTGGCCTACCTGGGCGCCTACGCCGCCTTCGACCTGCCCGGGCTGCGGGTCCACGCCGTGCCCCAGATGCTCACGGTGGGCGAGACGCTCGAGGCCCTGGACGCCTCCTGTGCCAATCACAGCTCCGGCCGGGTGAACCTGCTCCTGACCCATCCCCGGGTGCCCCAGGTGGAGCCCCGCTGCCGGGACGTCAATGAGATCGAGGTCGACGCCGCCGCCCTGCGCAGCGACCTGGTGCTGCTCGGCCACTACCACGTCCACACCCGGGTCCGGGACGGTGTGTGGTACGCCGGGTCCACCGACACCTTCTCTTTCGCCGACGATCCCGCCCGCCCCAAGGGGCTGGTGTGCCTCGACACCGACGCCGGAACCTGCACCCACCATGCGCTTCCCGGCCAGCGACCGCTGTCCAGCCCGGATCCGGTGGCCGCCGCCGGCCTGTCCCCCGACGAGCTGGAAAGAGCCATCGCCGAGCGGGCCGGCCAGGTGCCGGCCGGGGCGGTGGCCCGGCTCTTCGTCGACGGGGCCGACCCCCAGGCGTGGCGGCTGCTGGACCACACCCGGATCCAGGACGCCTTCGCCCACGCCCTCTCCTTCCGGTTGGAGCCGAGCTTCCTCGATGACGCCGCCCGGGTCACCGACCTGCCCACCCGCGACGCCATCGGCGCCCGGTGGGCCCGCTTCCTGGAGCATCAGGACCTGTGCGGCTACGACCGGACCCGGCTGCGGGCCCTGGGAGACGAGCTCATCCGCACCGCCATCGACGAGGCCGGCTGAGCCATGCGCATCACCCGCCTGTCGCTCCGCAACTTCCGGGTCTTCGCCGAGCTCGATCTCGACGTGCCCGACGGGGTGGTGGGCATCTTCGGGCCCAACGGCTCGGGCAAGTCGACGCTGGTAGAGGCGATCACCTGGGCGCTGTTCGGGGTGGCGCGCACGGGCAAGGACGCCCTGCGGGCCGACGGCTCCGACGGCGAGTGCCGGGTGGTGGTGGAGTTCGACCACGACGGTCACCTCTACGAAGTCACCCGGTCCCTGTCCGGGGCCACGGCCAACGTGTCGGCCGAGGCCGCCTGCGACGGGTTGCGGCTGGCGGCGGGGGCGACCTCGGTCCGCCAGTACATCCATCAGGTGCTGGGCATGAGCGCCGACGCCTTCCGGGCCTCGGTCTGCTGCGAACAGAAGCAGGTCGACGCCTTCTCGGGGCGCCGGCCCGAGGAACGCCGCCGCCTGGTCCTCGACCTCCTCGGCATCACGCCGCTGGACCGGGCCCGGGACGCGGCCCGGACGAAGGCCCGCACCGCCGCCGAGGCGGTGGACGCCGCCCGGCTGGTGCTCGGCGATCTCGACACCCTGGCCGCCGAGGTGGCCGCTCTGGAAGCCGACCACGGCGAAGCAGCCCGGGACCGCGCCGGCGCCGAGGCGACGGCGGAGGCGGCGACCCGGAGCGCCACGGCCGCGGAGGCGGCGGCCCAGGCGGCGGAGGCCGCCCGCCTGGAGCGGGAGCGCCTCCGGGCCCGGTGGGAGGAGGCCCGCCGGCGCCACCAGGAGCTGGCCGCTCGCCTCGCCGCTCACCAGGGGGAGCTCTCGGCCCTGACCGATGCGGCCCGGGACCTGCCGGGGCTGGAGTCCCGGGCGGCCGCCCTGGAAGCGGCCCGCTCCCGCCTGCGGGCGCTCGAGGTCCTGGAGGCGACCCGGCGGCGCCTGGCCGAGGCGGAGGCCCAGGCCAGGCGGGAAGGAGCGGGGGCGGGGGACCCCGGCGCCGGCGCCGCCGGCGCCGACGCCGACGAACAGGCGGCGGCCCGGGCCCGGGAGGCGGGCGAGGCACTGGGCCGGGTTCGCGGCCGGGAGGCCGCGCTGGCCAGCGCCGACGCCCGCCGGCGAGCCGCCGCCGAGGTGGAGGCCGCCTCCCGTCTCGATCCCGACGCCCCCTGCCCCCTGTGCGGCCAGGAGCTCGGCGCCTGCTTCGAGGACGTGGTGGCGGCTCGGGCCGCGGCGCGGGCCGAGGCCGACGACGACTGCGCCCGAGCCACCGCTGATCTCGAGGCGGCCCGTTCCGAACACAAGGTGGCCGAGCAGCGGGCGGCGGAGGCAGAGGCGGCCCGGGTTGCCCACCAGGCCCGGGCCGAACGGCTGCTGGCCGTCCGGATGGAGCTGGAATCAGCCCGTCACGCCCTGGCCGAGGCGGACGCAGGCCTGGCTCCCGGCGGCCCCGGACGTGTCGACATCGAGGCCGAGCGCCAAACGGTGGCCGACTGCGAGGCGGCCCGGGACGAAGCCCTGCGCCTCACCGAGCGCCTGGGAAGGTCCGGGCCGCTGGAGGAGGAGCTGGCCGTCGAACGGGCCGCCCTGGCCGAGGCGGCGACGGAGGTCGCCCGTTTGATGGAGGAAGGACGGGCGGTGGGCTTCAATGCCGCGGCGCACGCCGAGGCTCTCACCGCCCGGCGGGACGCCCGGGCAGCCGCCGAACAGGCCCGGGAAGCGCTGGTCGACGCCCGCCTCACCGAACGGGGCCTGGCCGAGCGTCTGGCCGAGCGCCGCCAGCGCCTGGACGACGAACGCCGGCGCCGGGCCGACCTGGCCGGCCACGAAGACGAAGCCCGCCACCTCGGACGCCTGGCCGAACTCCTGGGTGAGTTCCGCAACAGCCTGGTGGGACAAGTGGGACCGGCCCTGTCGTCCCACACCACAACGCTGTTCCGGGAGCTGACCGACAGCCGCTTCGATTCCCTCGAGGTCGACCCCGACACCTTCGAGTTGCGCATCGGCGGGGTCGGCGGCGGCCATCCCCTCGACCGGCACTCGGGGTCGGAGACCGACCTGGCCAACCTGTCGCTGCGCATCGCCATCGGGGAACAGGTCCACCTCCTCTCCGGCGGCCAGGTCGGCCTGCTCGTCCTCGACGAGGTCCTGGGGTCACTCGACGCCGAACACCGCGACCGTCTCCTCGGTGCCCTCACCCGGCTCTCGGGCCGCTTCCGCCAGGTCTTCGTGGTCACGCACGCCGCCGAAGTCAAGGAGCTCCTCCCCCAGGCGATCGAGGTCGTGCCCCTCGCTCGGGGCCGGTCCACGGCCCGTCTGACGGGGTCGGTGCTGCGCCTGGCCGAGGTCGGCTGAACCAACATTCACCACGCCCTGATGCCGACCGTCACCAACTGGTAACCGCCCCGACCGCGCACCGTCGCCCCTGCAAGTTTTTTTTCATTTCCCTGACCTGCGGTGATGCGCGAAACCGCAGGTCAGGTGAACGTTTTCCGCTTTGGATGGACTTGACACCACCTGTCCCGATCGGGCGTACTTAGCGGCGTCCCGATTCCGTATGCGCCAAGGTCGTGGGCTTCCGAGGGTCCGCTGGCTCCCGGAAGAGGCGTAGGTCGGGGTGGAGTCCAGGAGACCCAGTAGAGAACGCTGGAATAACCCATCCGCGCCGGTGCGGGTTGGGCTAAACAGTGGCCCCAACGGTCTCCTGGGCTCCCGCTTTTTCGGGCCGCTTTCTCCCCCCCCGCATCGCGCGACCTTGCGATGCCCTCGGCGTATACTCCGGCACCCTTCGAGGAGGGAATGCCGGATGGCCGACGACGACGAGTTCGAAGAGGAAGAAGAAGGCGAGCCCGAAGAGCCGGATCTCGACGAGGAAGATCTCGACGAGGACGACGAGTTCGGTTCGCCGGCGATCGACGACGAAGATGACGACATCCTCGTCGGGGACGTGGAGGACGTCGTCGAAGAAGGCGAGGCTGAAGGCGAGGACGAGGAGGATGAGAGCCTCGACCTGGAAGAGGACGTCCATCCTGACGATGTAGAAGAGCCGCTGGACGTGCTGCTGCTGGAGCGCACCTCCAGTGGGCTGCTGGACGAGGACGAGTACGACGAGGACGAGGAAGACGGAGACATCGACGAGCGGGCCGAGCCCGGCTCGCGCATCCCGCCGAAGCGACCCGGCGAGTTCGTCTGCCGGTCGTGCTTCCTCGTCAAGCATCCGAGCCAGCTCGCCGACAACGAGCGGGTCCTGTGCTCCGACTGCGTCTGACCGATCCCGGCCGCGGGCTGCGCCGCCACTGAGCCGCCGCCTCCGCCTCGCCGCCGCGGCCGCATCCGGGCTGCTCCTGGCCGCCGCCTTTCCACCTCTCGATTTGGGGCCGCTGGCCCTGGTGGCGCTCGTCCCGCTGCTGGTGGCCTGGCGGGGTGGGGGAGTGGTGATGGGAGCGGCCTGCGGGGCGGTGGCCGGTGTGGTGTTCTTCGGAGTGCTGGTGTCGTGGACGTGGTACTTCGGGGCCGTCGCCATCGTGCCCTTCGTCGTGTTCCTCTCCGCCTGGTGGGCCCTGGCCGGCGCCGTCATCGGTTGGCTCGACTCCCGGGGGCGGGCGCCGGTTCCCGTGGTGGCGGCGGTCTGGGTCCTGGCCGAGGCCGGCCGGTCCCGGGTGCCCTTCGGCGGGTTCTCCTGGGGCGAGGTGGGCTACGCCTTCCATGACCTCACGCCGGGCCGGGCCCTGGCCGCCTGGGGTGGTGTGGCCCTCATGTCGCTGGTGGCGGTGGCCGTCAACGGCTGGGTGGCCGACGGCCTCGGCGGACACCGGCGCCGGGCTCTGCTGGCGGTCGCCGCCACCGGGGTGGCGGTCCTCGGCGCCCAGGTCCTCCTGCCGTCCGTCACGACCACCGGGCGCCTGCGGGTGGCGCTGGTGCAGGGCAACGACAAGAACCGGGAGCTCACCCCCGAGGAGGCGGCGGCCCGCTACCTGCCCCGGAACCATCTGCGCCTGGCCCAGCGCATCACCGGACCCGTCGACCTGGTCGTCCTGCCCGAGTCCAGCCTGGACGCCGACCCCCGCGCCGACCCGTTCCTCGACCAGGAGCTCACCGCCCTGGCGGCGCGCCTCGACGCGGTCGTGCTGGCGGGAGGGAACACCGACGCTCCCGGCGGGCGCATCTACAACACCACCTTCATGTACACGGCCGAGGGCCGGGCGCCGCTCGTCTACCGCAAACGCCACCTCGTGCCCTTCGGTGAGTACGTGCCCTGGCGGGAGGCGCTGTCGTTCATTGAGGAGCTGCAGCAGATCCCCCGCGATTTCGCTCCCGGCCACCAGGCCACCCGCTTCCCCGTGCCGGGCACCAACTCCCGGGGTGAGCGCGAGGAATTCGAGGTCGGCGCCCTCATCTGCTTCGACTCGGCCTTCAGCCCCCTGGTCCGGGATTACGCCCGCCACGGCGCCGAGGCCATCGTGGTGTCGACCAACAACCGCTCCTACCGGCGTTCGGCCAACTCGGCCCAGCATCTGGCCATCAGCCAGTGGCGGGCGGCGGAGACGGGCCGGCCCGTCCTCCACGCCGGCATCTCCGGCCTGTCGGGCATCATCGACCACGGGGGAGACCTGCGGGCCCAGACCCGGCTCTTCGAGCCCACCGTCCTGCGGGGGGCACTGGACACCACCCGGGGCCGCACCCCCTACGTCCTGGCGGGGGACTGGGCCGTGGCCCTCGCCGGGGCTCTCCTCGGCTGGGCGGCGTTACGCGCCTTTGCGAGACGGCCCATAGACTCCGCGGCGTGAGCACCAACGGCAAAGCCCCCGTCCACCGGGCCTTGGACGTCTTCGTGTACGCCCCGGTGGGGTTCGCCCTCATGGCCTACCAGCGGGTCCCCGCCCTCGTCAGCGACATCCTGGCCCGGGGCGTGGCCCAGCTGGGCGAGGCCGAAGCCCGGGTGAACCAGGCCCGGATGATCGGCCAGGTGGCGGTGACCTACGGCAGCCGCCAGATCCGCCGGGACCTCGACGCCCGCCTGAGTGAGGCCTGCCGGCGGGCGGAGTTTCTGGCCGGCTACATCCCCGGGTTACGCAGCGACGAAGACGAGGACGACGACCTGCTGGCCGAGCCGCTGACGGGCCAGGCCCCGCCGCCGCCCGCACCGGCGCCATCGGTGATCGCTACCCCGCCGCCTCCGGCCTCCCCCCCGGTGGCGCCCGCCCCCTCGGCATCGGACCTGCCCATCCCCGAATACGACGGGCTCTCCGCGTCCCAGGTGGTCTCCCGCCTGTCCGGCCTCACCCCTGACGAGCTCGAGGCGGTGGCGGCCTACGAAGCCGGCGGCCGGGCCCGGAAGACCGTGCTCGGCGCCATCGACCGGCTGCGGTCCTAGCGGTGGCCGAGGAGGGCGTCCGCCCCGCGGTGGGCGCCGACGTCCCCGCCATCCTGGAGTTGGCCTCCGCCCTGCGGGCCGAGCTCACACCCATGCGGGGCGGGGCCATCTGGTCGGTGCGCGAGGCGCGGCCCGAGCCCCTGGAGGCGGGCTACAAGGCGCTGCTCGACCGCCCCGACGCCCGCCTGGTGGTGGGCACCATCGACGGCACGCCGGTGGGCTTCGGCGTGGGGGAGGTGGAGATCCTCCAGGACGGGACCCGCCTGGGCGTGGTCTCGGAGCTGTTCGTCGACCCCGAGGCCCGGGCCGTGGGCGTGGGCGAGGCCATGCTCGGCTTCCTGGTGGAGTACTTCGCCGCCGCCGGGTGCATCGGCGTCGACGCCTTCGCCCTGCCCGGCCACCGGGCGGCCAAGAACTTCTTCGAGGAGTCGGCGTTCTCCGCCCGGGCCATCATCATGCACCACCGTTTCCCTTCCGGTGACTGACGGTTCGGTCGAGGTGGCCGTGGGCGCGGTGGTGCGCCGGGGAGACGAGATCCTGCTCGTGCGACGGGGGAGAGGGGCGGGCGTCGGCCGGTGGTCGCTGCCCGGAGGACGGGTCGAGTTCGGCGAGACCCTGGTCGCCGCCGTCGCCCGGGAGGTGAGCGAGGAGACGGGGCTCGAGGTCGAGGTGGGCGACTTCATCGGCTGGGTGGAGCGGATGGGCACCGAGCCCTTCGCCTACCACTACGTGATCCTCGACTTCGCCGCCACCCCCCGCCGGCCCGAGGCGCCCGTCCAACCGGGGGACGATGCCGACGACGCCGCCTGGTTCCGGTGCGGGCAGCTGGAGGGCCTCGGTCTCGTCCCCGGGCTCATGGAGTTCCTCACCGATACCGGCGCCCTGAACTGACCTTCCGTCTGGCGCCTACGGCGCGTCCCGCCACAGATCCATGACCGTCAGGCCCAGCTCGGCCAGGAGGCGGCGCAGCAGCGGCAGCGACAGGCCGATCACGTTGCCGTGATCGCCGACGATGCCGTCGACGAAGGGCGCGAACCAGCCGTCGAGGGTGAAGCTGCCCGCCACCCGAAGCGGTTCGCCGGTGCGGAGGTAGGCCTCGAGCTCCGCGTCGGTGAAGGCGGCGAAGTGGACCTCGGTGGCGGCCACGTCCCCGGCCCGCCGCCCGCCGGCGGTGTCCAGGACGCAATGCCCGGTGCGCAGCACGGCGGACCGGCCACGGAGGCCGGCGAGACGGGCCCGGGCCTCGGCCAGGGTGGCCGGCTTGCCGAAGGCTTCCCCGTCGACGTCGAGGAGTGAGTCGCAGGCGACGATCACGGCGCCGGCCACGTCGGGTCGGCCGGCGACCGCCTCCACCTTGGCCTGCGCCCGGGCCAGGGCCAGGGGAGTGGGGCCGGTGGCCGCGACGCGCTCCTCGTCGACGCCCGACACCACCACGTCGGGCTCGAATCCGGCGTGGTGCAGCAGGCGGAGGCGGGCGGGAGAAGCGGAGGCGAGGACCAGGCGGCGGGAGGGTGGCATCCCGGCAGTCTGTCCAGGAGAGGCGGCGTCGAGCACGCCGGACCAGCGCCCCGGGCCCCGGGTGTGCCAGCCTCGTCGGATGCCCACACCGGTCGAACTGGCGGTTGGCGGCATTGCCGCCGGGGGTGAGGGCGTCGCCCGCCTCGACGACGGACGGGTTGTCTTCGTCCGGGGTGGCCTCCCCGGCGAGCGGGTGGTGGCCGTGGTCACCGAGGAGCGCCGCCGCTTCCTCCGGGCCACCACCGTCGAGGTGATCGACGCCTCGGCGGACCGGCTGGCGCCGCCCTGCCCGCTGGTCGACGCCGGGTGCGGCGGCTGTGGCTGGCAGCACGTCGCCCTCGACGCCCAGCGCCGCCTGAAGGAGAGCATCGTCATCGATGCGCTGCGCCGCCAGGGTGGGATCGATCCACCGGAACCGGTCGCCGGGCCCCCGCTGGCGGCGACGGGCTGGCGGACCACCGTCCGGGCGGCCGTCGACGACGACGGCCGGGCCGCCTTCCGCGGGCACCGGAGCCACGACACGGTGGCGCTGGACGGCGGCTGCCTGGTGGCCCACCCACTGGTCGACGAGGTGCTCCGCACCGGTCTGTTCCCGACGCCGGTGACGGATGTGGTGGTCCGGGCCGGGGCGGCGACGGGGGAGCGCCTGGTGGTGGCCCGGCCCGCCGCCGGCGGCTGCGAGGTGCCGGCAGGCACCCTCCTGGTGGGCACCGATGAGCTGGCGGCGGGACGGCGGGCCTGGATCCACGAGGTGGTGGCCGGCCGGCGGTGGCGGGTGTCAGCGGAGAGCTTCTTCCAGGGGCGCCCCGAGGGGGCCGGGGCGCTGGTGGCCGGCGTGCGGGCCGCGCTCGGCGACGCCCTGGTTCCCGGAGCCCGCCTCGTCGACCTCTACGGCGGAGTCGGCCTGTTCGCCGGGGTCCTGGGGGCCGATACCGGCGGTCGGGTGACGGTGGTGGAGACCAACCGTTCCGCCCTGGCCGATGCCCGGGTCAACCTGGCCGACCTGCCCGACACCCGCATCGTGGGGGCCGACGTGCGGCGCTGGCGCCCGTCGGCCGCCGACGTGGTGGTCGCCGACCCGTCCCGCCAGGGCCTGGGCGCCGGGGTGGTGGGGCGCATCGGATCCACCGGGGCGGCCACCCTGGCGCTGGTGTCCTGCGACGCCGCCGCCCTCGGCCGGGACGCCGGCCTGCTCGGCGCCTCCGGCTGGAATCTCGAGTCGCTGAGCCTGGTGGACCTGTTTCCCCACACCCCCCACGTCGAGGTGGTCACGGGCTGGAAACGCCCGCCGCCGCGGTAACCGCGGGGCCGCGGCCGCGCGGCGTCGTGACGTCGTTCAGCAGGTGCTGCGGCGGCGTCCCGTGGAGATAGCGGCCGAGCGCGTGGGCGAGAGCCGACCCCGCGATCTGGAAGTAGCTCGCCGTCAGGGCGGCGTTGTGCGCCGTGGCGAGCACCTTCGGATGGCGCCTCAACGGGCCGTCGGTCGGGTAGGGCTCGACCGAAAAGACGTCGAGGCGGAGCCCGCCGAGCCGGCCGGTGTCGAGCCCCTCGAGGGCGGCGTCCTCGTCCAGGAGGGCGCCCCGAGCCACATTGATGACCACGCTGCCGGCGGGGATGGCGGCGATCACGTCCCGGGTGACCAGCGGCCCGCGACCCGGCTCGTGGCTGGCGGCGATGATGACCGCGTTGGCTCGGGCCACCGCTTCGGCCAGGTGCCCCGTAGGCCAGACCTCGAGATCTGGCATATCGGCGGGCGTGCCTTTGGCCGGGTCGCGCCGCACTCCGATCAGCCCCACGTCGAAGGCCCGAAGGCGCTTGGCGATGGCCCCTCCGACCGCGCCCAACCCGACCAGGCACACCGTGCCGCCGAGGAGGTTCCCACCACAGGGCGCTCCCCACCAGTTGGGCAGGAACCCCTCCGACGCCTCGGGCAGCCGGCGGACGAGGGCCAGCAGCAGGGCAATGGCGTGCTCGGCGACGTGGGGAGCGTTGTAGCCCGGCAGGTTGGCGACCCAGACGCCCGCCTCGGTGCAGGCGGCGATGTCGATGTTGTCCACGCCGGCGCCGAACTGCTGCACGAGGCCGAAGCGGCCGGCGCGGATCGTCGCGGCGGGCAGGGGGGACCACAAGGGCACGACCACGTCGGCGTCGCGGTCATGGAGCGCCTCGGCGAGTTGTCCGTGCCGAGCGGCATCGATGACCACCCGGCGGGCCAGCCCCGTGTCCCACCGCGCCAGCAGGTCCTCCCAGGCGTGTTCCTCCGAGAACCGCTCCTTGCCGAACACGACGCGGATCGGACGCCTGATCGTCACGGCAACCTCCCAGGGACCAGGTGACGGATTATCGTGCTGAGTAGTAGATGTCCTACGATCAATAGTCAAAATTCTCGGACATTCTTCGACAAGATAGGCGATAAGTATGGAACTTGACCGATTGGATCAGCGGGTTATCGCTGAGCTCCGTGCAAACGCTCGGCGCAGCAACCGGGAGATTGCCCGCCAGATTGGGATCGCCGACTCGACCTGTCACGACCGGGTGCGCCGCTTACAGGACGACGGCGTCATCACCGGCTATCACGCCGACATCGATCTCGAGCGCGTGGGTCGCAGCGTGCAGGCCATCATCGCCGTGCGACTGCAACCCAAGACCAGACAGGCGGTCGAGAACTTCCGAGACCTCGTCACCCAACTCGACGAGGTGCTGGCGGTCTTCGTCGTCTCCGGAAGCGACGACTTCCTCGTTCAGGTCGCCGTCCCGACCACTCAGGCACTGGAGTCCTTCGTGCTGGACCACATCGCCCAGTATCCGCACATCGCCGACGTGCGGACGTCACTCGTCTATGAGCACCGGCGCAGATGAACGGACGAGTCTCAATGATCTCGGCGGGCGGGCGCTCCAACCCTTGCAGAGATGGTCGGCCACCGCTCGAGCCGCGACGGATAGGGTGAGCCCAGCCGCCATGCCAGCTTCCATCGACCCTGTGGTACCGGCCGGGGACGCAGCCGACCCGGGGCCGGCGACGCCGTTGGCGCGGGTTCCAGTGGGGGGGAGCTTCGACCCCTGGGAGGCCGAGGTCGTCCGGCTGGTGGACGCGGCCGAGCTGATCGGGCTGGAGAGCGACGTCCTGGCCATGCTGTCGCGGCCCAAGCGGGTCCTCGAGGTGTCCGTCCCCGTGCGCCGCGACGACGGCCGCGTGGAGGTGTTCACCGGCTGGCGGGTACACCACGACACCGCCCGGGGCCCGGCTAAGGGGGGCCTGAGGTTCCATCCGGACCTCACCCGGGAGGACGTCCAGGCGCTGGCCATCGCCATGACCTGGAAGTGCGCCGTGGTCGACCTGCCCTTCGGCGGCGGCAAGGGCGGGGTGCGCTGCGCTCCGAGCAAGCTGTCGATCGGGGAGCTGGAGCGTGTGACCCGGCGCTTCACCTGGGAGATCCTCCCCATGCTGGGCCCCGACAAAGACGTGCCCGCCCCCGACGTGAACACCGACGAGCGGGTCATGGCCTGGATGATGGACACCATGGCCATGGCCCGGGGCGAGGCCGTCCCCGCCGGCGTGACGGGCAAGCCTCTCGCCGTCGGGGGCGTCCAGGGCCACCACGGGGCCACCGCCGAAGGCCTCACCATCATGGTGCGCGAGGCGTTCTCCCGGCTGGGGATCCCGGTGGCCGGCTCCCGGGTGGCGCTCCAGGGCTTCGGCAAGGTGGGCGGTCCGCTGGCCTACCTGCTCTCCAGCCTCGGCGTCCGGGTCGTAGCCGTGGGGGACTACGCCGGTGCGGTGGCCAACGCCGCCGGCCTCGACGTGGCCGCCCTGGCCAGCCACGTCCGCACTGAAGGCACGGTGGCCGGCTTCCCGCTGGGCGATCCCCTCGCCCCCGGCGAGTTGTTCTCGGTGCCCTGCGAGGCCTTCGTCCCCGCCGCCCTAGCCGGCGCCATCGGGACCGCGGAAGCCACGGCCCTCACCGCCAAGGTCGTCGTGGAAGGGGCCAACGGCCCGACCACCACCGAAGGCGACGCCATCCTGGTCGAGCGGGACGTCTTCGTGGTGCCCGACATTCTGGCCAACGCCGGCGGGGTGACCGCCTCCTACTTCGAATGGGTCCAGGCCCGAGAGGGCTATCCCTGGGAACCCAGCCTCACCGCCGAGCGCCTCCGGGACCGGATGACAGCCGCCTTCCACGCCGTCTGCGACCGCTCCGAAGCCCTCGACGTCAACCTCCGCCGCGGCGCCCACGCCCTCGCCCTCGAACGCGTCGCCGCCGCCATCCGCTTCCGCGGCGTCTTCCCGTAGTCCGGTGGATCCCACTTTCTAGTGACCTTCGCGCTCGCCATGGGCGCGGAACCGTCACAAAGAAGCGGGAACGCCCGCCGCTTGTGCGGTGAACATGTGGAGATGGCGTGAAGGCCGGAGGCACGGTCTCCTGGGCAGCGAACTCCTCAGCTGTCGAACCTCTGTGCCGAACCCTTGAGGAGTACACCGGATGGGCATCGTCGAGCGGTCTCTGCGCCTCTTGGACACGCAGCAGGCCAGCTGGGGTGTGTGGCTTGCCACCCTCTCGGTCGTTGCCGCCTTCGTCGTCGCTCTGCTCGGGAGACCGAAGTCGCTCTTTGGGACTCGACTCCGCCTCGCCCAACGCGTGTTGCTCGTCCTTGCCGTCGGCGTAATCGGCGCAATCTCTGTGGTGAACATCTCCTACGCCGCCTGGTATAGGCACCGCTGCGTCGACCATCGGAGCGACATCCCGGAGTGCGTCGTCGGGAACACGGCTCCCCACCAGTGATGAGCGAACGTCCCGCTGCGCTCGCCATCACCTTCATGGCGATCGCGGCGCTCCTTCTGGCCTTCAGGCTTGGCCGCGCCGCTGCCCGCGCACCCGCTGCCAACGAAGCGCCCCATTGACAGTTCACAGCGAAATCGTCCAGAGGCAGTAGGACCCGCAGCCGACGGTCTGCCCGAAGGTCGTCCCGGAGAAGCCCGTTGTCAGCCCGATGCACAAAACGACGGGAGGCTTCTCATCCAATGTCGCCTCGACGACGACGAGGAGGTCGTCGAGGCGCACGACGGACGGCCGACCCATTCGTACCGTAGCCATTGTCGGCACCGTTGGCGCCGCCCGGTGAGCCGGTCTGGCCGGCAGTGGCCGGTGCGGCAATGGGAGAAAGGAGGAACCTATGGGCGAGGATGACCGGAGAATCTCAGTTGCCCAAGACGACCGTCGAAGATCAGTACTGGCAGGACTGGGAGACGCGCCGGTCTCGGCGAGAGCGTGTGCAACTCGGCCCGATGTGGGGAGGCGGGCTCGCCACCTTCGCGACAGTCCACCGACCGCCCCGCTGACGGGTCGATCGCAAAACCCGCGACGACGCGATTGGCAAGATCGGGTGAGGACCGCCCACCGGCGACGACCTGTGCGACGCCGTTACTGAACGTGGGAGTTCTGCAAAATCGTACGGTACGCAAGGCCGGGAGCCTGCACGTTCTTCCTGGCTGGGTCGGCCGCAGATCGGGCATCGTCGCCGACGTGCTGGGCGCGGACGAGCGCGCCGTCGAGCTGCCCTGCTCGTCGTCGCCCTGGCCAGGAACAACTAGACCGATGTCTCCGGTGCGCCGTTCAACCCGTGTACGGAGACCCGGCCGGGAGGATCCCGAACCCACCGGGCACGACGACAACCTGGACCGGGTAGCCCTCGATCTCCTTCGGGAGCCGATCGCGGACCAAGTCATTCTCGACGTCGATCCGGACGGCGTCGTCGCCGATCGGCGTTTGGCCCTCGGACACGCCGTGGACTCCCTCGATCTTGAACAGCCGTGCCCTGTTCCGCTCCACCACACCCGCGATCGATGACTGAGGCCTTTGCGGGGGCGGCGGGGTGAAGGACACTGCAGCCTGTTCCGGAGCACCGCCGGGCTCTGCGAAGTCCTGGGCTTGCACACTGTCCACGGAGACCACCTCCAGAAGCAACAAGGCCATTGCGGCCAGAACCAGGAGAGAGAGCGATCGATGTCGGCTCATCGTGCAGTCCCTTCCGGTGGCGCGTCCGGTCTCTCCGGACTGCGACCTCGGCTAGTTGGACGACTCCATGGCGAGCACGGTTCCGATCATCGACGATCGATTCTCTCTCCTGGGCGGCTCCATCAGGTATACAGGTTAATGTCGAGCCCCGCGACCACCCAGGGCATCGGATTGCAGATCGTGTAGCCCCCGCCGCCCGCGAACAGCAGGCCGACCGGGGACCTCGTCGAGTCCCACGTCCAGACGCTCGAACCGGAGTCCCCGCCCGCGCTGAAGTTGCCGCTGTAGCCCTGGACCACGAACTGGCCGGCGAACCAAGCGTTGCCGACGCCGTAGTTGATCCAGCCGGACCAGTTGAGGGCGACGATGCGGCCCACAGTCAGCTGGGTCGTCCGGCCGCTCTTGCCAACGTTCCAGCCGAGCTGGGGGTAGCGGGGCTGGCTAGAGATCCGGAAGAACTGCACGGCGCCGCCGGAGAGGTAGACCAACTCGCGGCGGACGCGGTCCGGCCAACACCACCCGGTGGCGCAGTCCACGTAGTTCGTCGTTCCGCCGAAGACGATGGGGCAAAAGCGCTCCAGGATCGCGATCTGGTAAGCGGGGCAGCTGCCGCCGTCGTAGGGGCCGGGCTGACAGATGCAGTCGCCGAAGACCGCGTTGTTGGAGTTGGCGAGGACGTGGTTGTTGCTGAGGACCATGAGCCTCGAGTTGCGCGGCGCGCTGCGACCAACCGAAAGGCAACCGATGGTCCCGGCCGTGACCTTGCGGTGCGCAACCGAGACGCCGCCCGGAGCGGCTCTGATGTAGAAGCGGTGAGACTGTGCGTCGATGATCCCGCTCTTGTGCACCGATAGCGGGAGATCGGCTGCGGCCTGGACGCCGAGGGATTCCACGACCGCCGAGCGCACCTGGCCGGTCGAAGCCTCCTCGGCCACGAACACGGCCAGCGTCGGCGAGCCCGGCTCGCCGGGTCCTCCCGGCTCGCTGAGCCCGATGCCGACGCCCTGTATGTTGCCGACGTCGGAAGCGAAGGCCTCAGCTGCCTGCACACCGGACGCCCAGCCCTGCTGGTGAATGGCCTCCTCGAGCGCTCCTTTCGCGTCTAACAGTTGCGAGGGAATTCCGGCCATGGCCTCCGGCGCGGCACTGAAGGCAGCCTGCTCTGTCAGGCCCTCACTGGGCGGCTGAAACTGCACGCCGGCGTTCTCCTCCGCGGCGGCAGCCTCTGGCCCCGTCGGTGGAGAGAAGCTCGACTGTCCGCTTCCTGGGTCTGTCATTGCATTTGCTCCTTTCTTTGGCTCGGCCTGGGTCGGTCGCCTGGGTCGTGTTGGCCTAGGGCATCAGCGCCCGCCCACCGCGCAGAGCAACGTCTCCGCGGCCAAATCTTCGGGCAGGGCCTGCTGCCCATTGGGCACCTTGGCTGAGTGAATTTACCTCTGCGCCGTGCGGGATGGTCCTGCCGCTCTGGTCGTGAACACGGGAATTCAGGACTCGAAGCGAGCAGCCCTTAGTGCCGTTTCGGTCCACCCAAACGCGACATAATCGGAGCGGATATTGGCCTTGCGGTCGGCGAAATCGGGCGGCAAACAACAGCTCAACGCAACTGGCAGATGAGTAGTGCTTCAGTGCTCCGGCCGCAGGCCACCTTGGGGCCCCGGAGAAGCCTGATCACGCCAAAATGATTCTGAAAGTAATCGTGGAGTAAGCCGATGCCGACGCTAACCCATATGTGCTCCACATACAATCGCCATTTTCTTGCCCATTACCCATCCGGCCGGACGGTCGTTATTGCGACAAAATGGTCACTCTTCTGAGGCCGGATGTAAAGATCATCGCAATGAGCGTGCGGCGGCCTTACAGAGTTCGGCGTCGAGGAAACAAGCCTTTTTCCTCATTGGTCACAGACATAACATGAACGCACGATAAGGGTTGGCTTAGGTAGCGCCGGCGGAGCCCACGAGGAACCCGCCCGATTCGGCAGGGTTCCGTGTCTCTTTGCCCGCCCCGGGGCCACTCCTCGATCGGTCGAGGTGGGTCCGGGCGTCGGGTCGGCTCGGCGCGCGAGACCGGTCAGGCGAGCCAGGCGTCGGGAACCGTGAAGCCGGCCCGCAGAACGAGGTGGGCGTGGAGGGCGGTGGCCTCCGGCGGGCCAAGGACAACCGGGGGGATCCCGTCGAAGTGAAGGCGATGTTGCGTCCGCCCGGCGTGGTGCGGGCCCGGTAGACGAGGGGCGGCGGCCGGGCGTGCCACCAGTCGTAGACGGCGTCGGCCAGGCGCCCGCACGTCTCGAGCAGCGGATCGGGGTCCGCCCTGGCGCCGATGTCGATGCGTGAAGGCCAGGCTCAGCAGCCGAAGGAGGAAAGGAAAGAGGACATCCCTGATGCTTCCACGGTGGAAAGCGCCGGGTACTGACACCCGCTGGGCCCGGCGGTCGCCCGGCCCGCCACCGCTCTAGAAAGCCTTGGATTATGGGCGCCCCCAACAACGGGCCCTGCTCCCCCGGAGCGCCCATAATCCACGTTATGTAAACTCCAGAAATTCACGAGCCCACAGCCCCTCCTCTCTCTACGGTGTCGCCCGGAACGGGCATGGTGCCCGGGCCGGCTGAGGAGGGACCGCGGTGAGCCAAGCCCGATTGATCGAGGTGGAGCTGTTCGTGACCGACATCGAGCGGGCCGTCGGTTTGTACCGCGACGTCATCGGCCTGCCCCTCGAGGGCCACGCCCACGCCGAGGGCGACCCGATCCACCACCACGCCGCCTGGGGCGACTGGGAGGCAGGTCCCGAGGGCGGCTTCCTGCTCTTCAGCATCTACGCCGCCGGGGGCGGCGAGGCCACCCGCTCCTCGTTCGGGTTCAGCGTCGACGACCTCGACGCCGTCCACGGCCAGGTGGAGGCCAGTGGCACCAAGGTGGTCCAGCCTCCTACCACCCGGCCCTGGGGCCGGAGCGCCACCTACCAGGACGCCGACGGCAACACCGTCTCCCTCACCCAGGCCTGAGCGCAAGCGAGGACAAACCGTAAAGACCACTCCTGGGGGCCGTAGGGCCACCTCCCCTGGTCATTTCGGACGGTCGACGCCTGGATCATCGGTGCCATCCAGAAAATGACCCGGCCGCAACGGCCCGGATCCGGAACAAAGCCGCGCCCCCGGAACTTGGTCCTCTCGATGAAGAGCACGCTGAGCCCCCAAAAGACATCGTTCGTTGAGTTCGCCCGGGCGGCGCTCGAGCGGGCGGAGACGATCCTGGCCCGCGTCGAAGCGGACGGCGACGCCCACGCCATCGAGAAGTGGCGGCGGGTGGTCACCTCCCTCGAGGCGGAGCAGCCCGGGGAGCGGCCACGGCCGTGCCCCGCTCCTCGTAACGCCCCGGCCGTCCCCGAGACGCCCGCCCGCCGCCGGGCTCAGGCATTCCCAGAGCGGTGCCGCTCCCCCATCTCGAGCCCGATCGAGATGACCGCCCCGATGACGGCCATGACCGTGGCCATCCGCAGGCCCAACTGGAGGCGATCCTGGCGGGCGAGGTGGCAGCGCCCTCCAACCTGTCCGAACAGGTTGTCCAGCTCCTGCACGGCGGGGCCGCACCGGGTCCGGCCATCCGGTTCATAGGCGGTCGTGTTCCCCAGCCAGAGGACGGCCAGAGCCGTGCCGATGAGGACGGCGGTCACCAGGGGCACGATCCCGCGGCGCATCCGGCCAGGTCAGGCGGTTGCTTCCAGCCCGTAGAGGCGACGGGCGTTGCCGGCCAGGATCATCTCCGCCCACTCGAGCGCGACCGGCTCCCCCACCGCCTGCTCCCCCACCAGCCGGCCCAGCGCACCGGCCAGGGCGTCACGCCACCAGCGGGCAGCCAGGAAGAACATCTCCGGCGCCCGGGACGCGTCGGTGGCGAAGAGGACCTTCGTGGCCGGCGCCAGCTCCAGCGCCTCGAACAGCAGCTCGCTCCCCCGGTGACTGACGAGCAGGAGCGTCAACGACAGGTCGACGAACACGTGGCTGTGGACGTGGGCCAGCCAGGCCGCCTGACGGACATAGGGGTAGCAGTGGAGCAGCACCACCGGCACCCCGGCGGCGCCGGCCTCGGCGATGACCCGGCCGAGGAGCGAGGGGTCGGCGCGGTGCAGGTCGAGGTCGGCGTCGCCGATGCCGGTGTGGATCTGCAGGGGTACGGGCCCATGAGCCTGGGCCACCTCCAGTGCCTCCCTCAGGAAGAAGGCGATGAGGGCCGGATGGACGAGGCGATGGGAGCCGGACGCCCGCCACGCCCGGTAGGCGGACCGCGACTCGTCCCCTTCGGGATGGGGCAGGTCGAGTCCGCAGCGATAGGCGGCGATCGTCTTGAGCCCCACCGCCCCGCCGGCCAGGGCGGCGGCCAGCGACTCCCGGAAGTCCTCCCGCAGGACTTCGAAGGGCGGCCAGCCCCGCGCCGCCGACTCCACCACCGATTCGATCCGCACCAGCCGGCGCACCGGACAACCGGCCAGATCGGCATGGGCGGCGAGACCCAGCGATCGGGCGACCGGGAAACCGTCGTCGACGAAGAGCGCCTCGAACCGGCAGGCCGACATCAACCGCTTGGCGTGGGCCTCGAAGCCGGCGGTCCGGCGGGCTTGGGCCAGCGCCGCCTCGTCGGCTACCTCCAGATCGGCCAGCGCCCGGCGGTAGGCGGGATGGTGTCGCATCTGGGCCCGCTGGTCGGCCTGCGCGCTCTCGGACAGCAGGTCGGGCAGGGCCCACTCCCGCTCGGGGCCGGACAGCTGATGGGCGTGCTGGTCGATCGCCGCCATCTCCTCCACCGCCGCCCGCAGCTCCCCCACCATGGCGTCAGTACTTGAGGAAGTGGTGGCGGTACTCGAAGGCGTCGTCGTGGGCGGCGTAGGCGACGACCTCCGAGCGCCGCACGGCCAGGTAGGCCTGGGCCAGCGGCTCGCCCAGGGCCTCCATCAGCACGAAGTCGGCCTCCAGGGCGTCGAGGGCGTCGGCCAGGGTCTGGGGGTAGCGGGCCGCCCCCGCCGCCTGGCGCTCCTCCTCCGACAGGTCGGCCGGATCCACGGTCACGGGCCTCGGCGGTTCGAGCTTCTGGCGGATGCCGTCGAGGCCGGCAGCCACCAGCCCACCGAAGGCGAGATAGGGGTTGGCGGAGGCGTCGGCGGGCTTCAGCTCCAGGTTGGTCGAGGTCTCCTCGGCGCCCCAGAAGGTGGACGGCACCCGCACCGTCGCCTCCCGGTTGTCGGGCCCCCAGCACACATAGGCCGAGCTCCACGACCGGGGCTGCAGGCGGCGGTAGGAGTTCACCGACGGGGCGGTGAGGGCCAGCAGGCCGGGGGCATGGGCGAGCACGCCGGCCACGAACCGCTCGGCCAGCGCCGACAGGCCGAAGCGGCCGGCCGGGTCGAAGAAGGCGTTCCGCTCCCCCTCCCAGGCGCTGAAGTGGATGTGGGCGCCGTTGCCGGCCGCCTCGGGCCAGGGCTTGGGGGCCAGGGAGGCGGCCAGCCCGAAGCCGTCGGCCACGGCCCGGATCGTCTCCCGCACCAGGATCTGGGTGTCGGCGGCGGCGAGCAGGGGCCGGGGGGCGACGGAGAGCTCCTGCTGGCCCCAGCCGAGCTCGGGGTAGTACTGCTCCAGCTCGATCCGCTGAGCCGAGAGGGCCTCCACCAGGGCGTCGGTGACCTCGGCGGCGGCGGCCATGCCCACCGTCGAGAAGCACAGGCTCTCGTCGATGGGGGCAAACCCCTCGCCCATCGGGCGGACCAGGGCGAACTCGTTCTCCACCGCCGCCCGCAGGTGGAGGCCCTCCTCCCCCAGGCGTTCCACCATGCGGCGCAGGAAGTGCCGGGGCCCGACGGGATCGGGCTCCCCGTCGAGGCCGACGTGGTCGCAGAGCATGGCCGCCGACCGGGGGGCGTAGGGCAGGATGGTCAACGTGTCCGGGTCGGGCACGAGGCGGACCTCGCCCACCGGACCCAGGCCGGGCACGGATTGGAGCTGATCGAGGGAGTTCATGGCCGACATGGCCACCGTGAGGCCGATGCCGGTGCGCATGCGCTCGGTCAGGCGGCCCACCGCCGTGGTCTTGCCCCGGACGGTCCCGCCGTTGTCGCAGTAGAGGAAGCGGACCAGGCGCACCCCCGCCATCTCGCAGGCGGCGAGCACCTCGTCCGGGGTCACCGCCCTCTGGCCTCGGCCACGAAGGCGCCGAACAGCGCCTGCTGGAGCGGGTCGGCGGCAGCCGTGGCCTCGCTGTGCCACTGGATGCCGACCACCCACCCGTCCTCGTGCTCCACCCCTTCCAGCAGGCCATCGTCGGCCCAGGCCACTGGCACCAGCCCCTCCCCCAGGCGGTCCACGGCCTGGTGGTGGTGGGAGAAGGTCTGGGCCCGGTCAGCGCCGATCGCCTTGCGCAACCGGGTGCCGGCTTCGATGCGGACGTCGTGGAGCACGCCTTCGCTGCCGTCGGGGCTGCGATGCGGAACCAGGTGCTCCCAGTCGTTGATGTGCTGGTGGAGGGTTCCCCCCAGAGCCACGTTGAGGACCTGGATCCCCCGGCAGATGGCCAGGGTGGGGACGCTGGTCTCGACGGCGGCCCGCAGCAGCGGGATCTCGAACCCGTCCCGGGCGGGATTCACGTAGGCCACCTCGGGGCGGGCCTCGGCGCCGTAACGGGCGGGGTCCACGTCCCCGCCGCCCACCACCACCAGGGCTTCGAAGCGGGAGAGCCGTTGGGCCGCTTCGGCGTCGTCCAGAGCCACCGGCATGAGGATGACGCCGTCGGCGCCGGCCCGGTCCAGCGCCTCCAGGTAGGCGACGGGGGTGGCGATGGACCCCTGGCGCCACCCCAGCACCCCCCCGGCGGTGATGGGGACGCCGGTCACGGCGATGAGCGGTCGGGAACCTGGCATTGGACAGAGCGTATCGGGCAGGGCCCCGGGGTTCGCCCGGGGCCCTGGTCGCTGGCTTCGGTGCCGGCGTCGGTCAGAACTTGTCGGGGAACTGCTTGACGATGGTGGTGGACAGCGGGTTGGCGATCATCGACATGTGGTGGGCGGACGAACGCAGGTTGGTGTAGGCCTTGGCGTAGTCCTTGGCCGCCTGGGCGTCGATCACGTCCTTGAGCGTGAGGATGTGAGTCTTGACCAGCTCGGCCACGGTGGCCGGAGGGAGCTCGGGGCTGGCCGAGTTGAGGAAGGCACCGAAGTCCTTGGTGTAGTTGGCGAGATCGGTGACGGCCTGGTCCTGCTTGGCCTGGTCCTTGGCCGCCAGACCCTTCGTGTAGTCGACCACGAAGCCGATGTGTTTCTTCCACAACGGGTCGAAGGCCTTGCCCACCTCGGCCCCGAAGACGCTGCTGATGGCCTCGGTCAGGGAGTTGGAGTTGGCGTCGAGGGCGGCGGCGGCGGCCGTGAACTCATCCGAGCGCCCGCCCAGGGCGGCGTTGGCGGCGGCGGCGGCGAGCACCACGTGCTCCTGGAACATGCCGGTGAGGTTCGACCGCAGCTGGGCGGCCGGGGAGTCGGGGCCAAAAGAAACTCCGCCTCAGCCGGGAAGCACGACGCCCTCGGCCTTGAGCAGGGCCCGCTTCGTGCGGGGGCCGCCCCAGCCGAAGTGGCCGAGCGTCCCGTCGGAACGGATCACCCGGTGGCAGGGCACGAGGAAGGAGACCGGGTTGCGTCCCAGAGCGGTGCCGGTGGCCCGCACGGCGGCAGGCTTGCCCGCTTCGTTGGCCACCCAGGCGTAGCTGCGCACCTCGCCGTAGGGAATGCTCCGGGTGGCCTCCAGGACGGCCCGAGGGAAGGGCCGGAGATGGTCCAGATCCAGCCGCAGCGAGGCCGGCACCCGGCCGGTCTCGAGGGCCCGCACCAGTGCCGCCGGGGGCCGGGCGCCAGGCCGCAGCGGGCGTTCGAAGCGAGCCACGAACCGGTCGACGAAGACCGACTCGTCGTCGGTGAGCGTCACGAAGGAGACACCCCGCGGGTTCCAGGCCACGAACAGGCGGCCGGCGATCCCGTCGATGGCCAGATACTCGTCCACCCGCCTCCCGCCTCAGGCCGTGACCGGCCGGGCGGGACGGGTTCCCCGGCGCTCAGCGCGGCGGGGGGGCGGGCGGAGGATAGGCGTAGGGCCGGCGACCCTCGCCGGCGTCCTCATCGCCCTCGCCGTCCTCGCCGTCCTCGGCTGCCCCCGGTGCGGGCAACTGGGGTGGGGTGTCGGGATCGGGGTACTCCCCGCCTCCTTCGATGGCGTCCTGGCCCGCGGACTGCTGGCGGGGGACGCGCACGCCCTCTTCGGTTTCGAGGGGTTCGCCGGTGTACAGGGGGGCTTCAGGGTCACGTTCGGCCATACCCCCAGTCCTACCCCTCCGGCTCCCAGCGCAGACGCAGCCGCCGGGCGGCGGCCGCCTCGTCGACCCGTCCGACGGGCGTGGTCCGGGGCGCGGCCCGGGCCGCCGCGCCCCCGTCGGCCTCGGCCTCGGCGGCCACCAGCAACAGCGCCTGGGCCAGGGCCTCGACCGTCTGGGGGCTCTCGGTCTCGGTCGGCTCCACCATCAGCGCCTCGTCCACGATGAGGGGGAAGTACATGGTGGGCGGGTGGAACCCCTCCTCGATCAGGCGCTTGGCCAGGTCGAGGGCCTTGGCCCCGTGCTCCTTGCGCAGCCGGGCCGAGGAGGCGACGAACTCGTGCATGCAGGGGGCGTCGTAGGGGAAGTCGTACACGCCCCGCAGCCGTTCCTTCAGGTAGCGGGCGTTGAGAACGGCACACTCCCCCACCCGGCCCAGCCCGTCGCCGCCGTTGGCCAGGATGTAGGCGTAGGCCCGGGCCAGCACCATGGCGTTGCCGTGCCAGCCGTGGATCCGGCCGATGGACCGCTCCGGGGTGACCCACTGGTAGCGGTCGGGATCCTCCGGCGCCGGGCGGGGCAGGGGTCCGGGCAGGAAGGGCGCCAGGCGCTCCGACACCGCCACCGGCCCGGCCCCGGGACCGCCGCCCCCATGCGGGGTGGCGAAGGTCTTGTGCAGGTTCAGGTGGACGATGTCGAACCCCATGTCGCCGGGCCGGACCTTGCCCAGGATGGCGTTCAGGTTGGCCCCGTCGTAGTAGAGGAGCCCCTCCACCTCGTGGATGGCCCGGGCGATGGCGACGATGTCGGTTTCGAACAGGCCCAAGGTGTTGGGGTTGGTGAGCATCAGCCCGGCGGTGTCGGCGTCGACCAGGCCGACCAGCGCCTCCAGGTCGATCAGCCCCCGGGCATCGGAGGGCACCTCGATGGCGTCGTAGCCGGCCAGGGTGACCGACGCCGGGTTGGTGCCATGGGCGGAGTCGGGAATCAGCACCTTGGTCGGCGACCGGCCCTGGGCATGGTGCCAGGCCCGCATCAGCAGCAATCCGGTCAGCTCTCCGGCGGCGCCGGCGGCGGGCTGGAGCGTGGCCGCGGCCGTGCCCGTGGTGGCGCACAGCGCCCGCTCCAGCTGGTAGAGGAGCGCCAGCCAACCCTGGACCTGTTCGGCGGGCTGGGCGGGATGGCAGCCGGCCAGGCCCGCCAGCGCCGCCACCGCGTCGCACAGCTTCGGGTTGTACTTCATGGTGCACGACCCGAGCGGGTAGGCGCCGTGGTCGACCGAGTAGTTGCGGTGGGTGAGCCGGGAGACGTGCGCCACCAGGTCCCGCTCGGACACCTCGGGGAGGGCCGGAGGGCGGGCCGCCAGGTGCTCGGGGGGGACGAGCTCCTCCGCCGGCCAGTCGGGGACGCCGGTGTCGCGAAAGGAGAACCCGCGGCGTCCGGGCGAGGACAGCTCCAGGAGCGTGGGTTCTGCCTCCCGGCCCATGAGCGGGGCCGAAGCGGCCCGCCCCGCACTGGGCCGGGCCAGGAGCTCGGGCACAGGGGGGGAGGTCATCACCCCACCGCCTTCTCGAAGGCGGCGGCGAAGGCGTCGATGTCGGCCCGGGTGCGGGTCTCGGTCACGGTCACGAGCACGGTCTCCCCCAGCTCGGGATAGTCGACGGACAGGTCGAGGCCGCCGAGGAAGCCGGCCTCGGCCAGGCGCTCCAGGACCACCGCGGCGGGCTCGGGGGTGCGCACCGGGAACTCGTAGAGGGTGGCGGCCGGGGTGGCCGGCTCCACCCCGGGGATCCGGCCCAGCGCCTCCCGGGCGTAGCGGGCCCCCCGGGCGCAGCGCAGCGCCAGCTCCCGCAGCCCCACCGGGCCGAGCCAGGCCATGTGCAGGGCGGTGGTGATGGCGATGAGCGTCTGGTTGGTGCACACGTTGGAGGACGCCTGAGCCCGGCGGATGTGCTGCTCCCGGGTCGACAGCGTGAGGACGTAGGCCCGGCGCCCTTCGGTGTCGGTGGTCTCCCCCACCAGCCGGCCCGGAAGCCAGCGGCGTACGAAGGGCGCCTGCTTGCAGGCGAAGAGCCCCACGTAGGGGCCGCCGAAGACGAGCGGGGTCCCCAGCGCCTGGCCCTCCCCCACGGCCACGTCGGCTCCGGCTTCGCCCACCGTTCGCAGCAGGCCGGCGGCCACCGGATCGACGGAGGCGACGCACAGGGCGCCGGCGGCGTGGGCTCGCTCGGCGGCGCCGGCCACGTCCTCCAGGGCGCCCAGGTGGTTGGGTTGGGCCAGCAGCAAGGCGGCGGCCTCGCCCAGGTCGTGGGGCCAGGCCGTCACCCCGTCGCGCAGCGGCGCCTCCCGTACCTCGAGCCTCGGTCCGCACAGGGTCTCGATCACCGCCCGCACCGCCGGGCGCACGCCCCGCGACACCCACACCAGCTTCCGGCCGGTGGCCGCCGCAGCCAGGTTGAGTCCCTCCACGGCGGCGGAGGCGCCGTCGTAGAGGGAGGCGTTGGCCACGTCCATGCCGGTGACGGCGCAGAGCATGCTCTGGTATTCGAACAGGGCCTGGAGCACACCCTGGGACAGCTCCGGCTGGTACGGGGTGTAGGAGGTGACGAACTCGGAGCGTCCGGCCAACGCCCGCACGGCGGCGGGGATGTCGTGCTCGTAGGCGCCGCCGCCGGCGAAGCAGACGAGATTCCCACCGGCCCCGGTGGGCTGGTTGCGACCCGCCAGCTCGGACAGGTCGCCGACCACGTCGGCCTCGGAGCGCCCGTCGGCCAGGTCGAGCCCCCCGGCCAGACGCACCGCGGCCGGGATGTGCTCGAAGAGCTCGTCCAGGTCGGAGAGGCCGAGGAAGCCGAGCATGGCCTGGATCTCGGCGTCGGTGTGGGGAACGAAATCAGCCACGGGGCGGCAGGCTACCGCCCGCCGGGACCGCTCAGTCCCGTGGAGACCAAAGGTTTTAAGCCTTGGCCACGAAGGGCGGCTTGGCCACCACGCCGGGGGCGCGCCGGCCCCGGATGTCGACCTCCACGGGCGTCCCCGGCGGGGTGCCCGGGGGCAGGAAGGCGAGGGCGATGCCCCGGCCCAGGGTCGGGGACAGGTTGCCGCTGGTGACCTCGCCGGCCGGCTTGCCCTCCACCAGCACCGGACAGCCGGCCCGGGGGACCTGGCGATCCTCCATCACCACGCCGGTCAAGCGCCGGGCCACGCCCCGCTCCCGCTCGGCGGCCAGGGCCTCCCGGCCCCGGAAGGTGGCCTTGTCCCAGCCCACCACCCAGCCGAGCCCGGCCTGGAGCGGGGTGATCCCCGGGCCCAGTTCGTGGCCGTGGAGCGGGTAGCCCATCTCCAGGCGCAAGGTGTCGCGGGCCCCGAGCCCCGCCGGAGTACAGCCCGCGGCCAGCAGGGCGTTCCATACCTCTCCGACCGACTCCTCACCCACGAACAGCTCCACCCCATCCTCACCGGTGTAGCCGGTGCCGCCGACTAGCACTCCGCAGCCGGCGGAGACCACCGGGGCGACAGCGAAGTGCCCCACCTTTTCCGTGCCCGGGAGGGCACGGGCCAAAGTCTCCCGGGCTCGCGGACCCTGGACGGCCAGGAGTGCCCGGCTCCCGGTCACATCCGACACCTCCGCCCGCCCGCCGGCCGCCTCGGCCAGCGCATCGAATGCCGGAGCGGTATTGGAGGCATTGGGGATGACGAGGAGCTCGTCCTGCCGCACCCACCACACGATGATGTCGTCGACCACGTGGGCGTCGGCGGCGTCGAGCAGGTGCGTGTACTGCGCCTTGCCCGGCTGGATCCGCTGCAGATCATTGGTCAGCAGGCCTTGGAGCGCGTCGAACGTGCCGGGGCCACGGACCCAGACAGAACCCAGATGCGACACGTCGAACACCACCGCTCCCTCCCGGCAGGCGCGGTGCTCATCCAGAGTGGAGCCGTAGCGCAACGGCATCTCCCAGCCCCCGAAGGGCACCATGCGCCCGCCGAGGGCCCGATGTTCGGCGTCGAGGAGGCTGTGGCGCAGAGGTGCGTCGTCGGCCATCGCCGGCGAGCCTAGATGGTCGGGCCCGGGGCGCTAGGCGCTCTTGGGCCGGCGTCGCCGACGCTGGTCACGGCCCTCGCCTTCCGGCTCGGCGGGCGCGATGTCGGGCTCGGGTGGCGGCGACGCCTGCGGGTCGGCCAGCCAGAAGGGCGGGGTCTCGGCCTCCCCCACCAGCTGCGAGGGAGGTTCGAGCCCGTACTTCATGAGCAGGCTCAGATAGTCCCGCTGGTAGAAGACCCGGATGTTGACCTCGGGGTGGAGCTCCTTGAGGCGCCGGGCCTTGCGGTTCTTCTTGGTCACCAGCTTCTGGTTGAGCGTGGTGATCTCGATGTAGAGGTCGTAGGCGGGGAGGTAGAAGTCGGGGGTGAAGGCCTGGACGGGGTTGCCCTCCCGGTCCCGCTCGAGCGTGAAGGTCCTGGGCTCGTACTCCCAGGCGATGCCGTAGAAGTCGAGCAACCGGGCGAACTGGCGCTCGGAGTTGTGCGCGAACCGGACCTGCTCGTGAGGCAGGGGCTCCTCCGTGATGGCGCTAACCTCCTTCGGCCGCCCGCTGGCCGCCTACCGTGACCCCGTGGCCGGGAACGTTCACGGCGGTCGGCTCCAGCTCGTGGATCTTCCCGTCCAACTCTTCCAGCATGCCCGCCATGGGGAGAATGTTCAGAACGCCCTGCCCCTGGCGGACGAGGTCGACGACCTCTTCGCCGGAGCGGGCCAGCAGCGAGCGGCTGCCGTTGATCACGAGGCTGGCGGACGCCAGCTCCTCCCCCAGGTGCTCGCGCAGATACTCGATGGCCGTCCGGGCCGTCCGCAGCGAGATCCCGGCGTCGAGCAGGTGCTTGATGACCTTGAGCTCGACGAGGTCACGGTAGGAGTAGAGCCGTTGGGTGCCGCTCCCCCGGGCGTCGGCCACGGAGGGTCGGATGAGGTCGGTGCGTGCCCAGTAGTCCAGTTGGCGGTAGGTGATGCCCACGATCTTGCAAACCTGGGGCCCCCGGAACCCGGTCATCATCGGAGTTCGGCCTCCTCGCGCCTCCCGCGGCTCGGGACCTTCCCGCGACTCACAGAGGCGTAGTTACGCAGGTGTCAACTATACCTGCGCAGAGTGAGAAAGCAACGAACCCGGGAGAACGGTGGACCGACTAGGGGGCGAAGTCCTCGGGACGGACCCGTTCCAGGAACTCGCGGAACTGCTCGACCTGCTCCTCCTCGTCGTCGCTCTCGAAGACGACGCCGGCCTCTTCCAGCACCCCGTCATGGGCGTAGATGGGGACGGGCTCCTCGTAGCGCACGGCCAGGGCGATGGCGTCGGAGGGGCGGGAGGAGATCCGGTGCCGGCCCCCATTCTGGAGCACCTCGAGCTCGGCGTAGAAGGTGCCGTCCCGCAGTTCGGTGATGACGATCTTGTCGATGCGGGCGGCCAGGGTCTCGAGGGTGTTCTTGAACAGGTCGTGGGTCATCGGCCGGGGGCTCTCCATGCCCTGGAGGGCGTAGACGATGGCCGTGGCCTCGGGCTGGCCGATGAAGATCGGCAGGTAGCGACGGCCGGGAGCCTCTTCCCTCAGCAGCACGATGGGCTGGTTGCTCGGGACCTCAACTCGAACGCCCACAAGGGAAAGACGGATCACGCGCCTGCCTCCAGTCCGAAGGCCACCCTAGCATCCGCTGCTCAGACTCCAGCCCCTCACGGGGTCGGTTCTGTGCGCCCGTAGAAGTTCGACACGTAGGCGTCGGGATCCCGCTCCAGGACCCGGAGGTCGCCGATCGCCAGCCCCGACACGTTGCGGTAGCGCTCGGCGTAGTCGAGCCCGTAGCCCAGGACGAACTCGTCGTCGATGTCCACGCCCGAGTAGCGGGTGGGGAGCGGGACGATGCGCCGGCGGGCCCGGTCGAGGAGGGCGCACACCGTGAGGCTGGCCGGGCTGCGGGCGTTCAGCTGGCCCAGCAGGTACGAGAGGGTGAGGCCGGTGTCGACGATGTCCTCCACCACCACCACGTCCCGCCCGGCGATGTCGACGTCGAGGTCCTTGGTGATCCGCACCCGGCCCGAGCCCGGCGTCAGGTGGGAGATGGCGATGAAGTCGACCTCACAGGGCACCGTCATGGCCCGGACCAGATCGGCGAGAAAGAACAACGACCCCTTGAGCACTCCGATGAGCAGCACGCCGTCGGGATGGTCGCGGTCGATCTCCGCCGCCAGGCGGGACACGGTCTCGGACAGCGCCTCGGGACCCATCCACAGCGATGCCGTCACGAGGGATCTCCCGCCGGGGGTCCGAGCGCGGCCCGAAGCATGGAGAGCCGCAGCGCCTGGCCGAGATGGGCCAGCTCGGCCAGCGCCTCCCGGGCCCGGGGCCGGCCGTCGTCCGACCGGGTGCTGGCCATGGGCAGGATGATCTGCTCGAAGAGCGCCGCCTCCCGTTCGGCGAACGTTTTGTACATGCGCAGGTGACGCGCCTCCACGCCATAGCGGAAGAACCCGGCCGCCGCCCGGGCGGCGCGCAGCGACTCCTCTCCCAGCTGGCCGTCGTCCTCGGGGAGGAGCCCGAAGGAGGCCAGCTCGCTGATGGCCGCCTCCTCCAGTCCGACCTCCTTGGCCAGCTCGCTGGCCGTCCAGGTCCGGCCGGGTGGCGCCACCGACCACAGGTCACCCAGGACGGCCGGCCCTGGAGGTACCGGCCGGGTGGCGACGGGTTCGGGCAGGGGCTCGAGCCCGGGGCCCTCCTCCTCCAGGTACCACGCCGCCCCCAGGGTGTCGGCCGGCGGTGCCTCGACCGGGTCGGGAACCGGAAGCTCGACCGGAGCCGCCTCCTCGGCGGACGCCGGGGACGTGGCGCCGCCAGCTGGGAGCTCAGCTCCGGGTCCGTCGCCTTCGCGGAGTCGCTTCCGGATGACCTTGAGGGGGAGGTAGTGCTCCCGTTGCTGGGCCAGGATCCAGCGCAGCAGCGCCACGTCGGACTCGGAGAACTGGCGGTAGCCCGATGGGGTCCGTCCCGGGGTGATCAGCCCCTGGGCCTCGAGGAAGCGGATCTTGGACACGCTGATGTCGGGAAACGTCTCCACCAGCTCCTCGAGGACCTCGCCGATGGAGCGGGCCTTGCCTTCCCCGGCCAAGGTCAGTGCCCCGTGAGGAAGACGAGCTTGAACTTGCCGATCTGGAGCTCGTCGCCGTGGGCCAGCTTCGACTCCTCCACCCGGTCCCGGTTGACGTAGGTGCCGTTCAACGAGCCCACGTCCCGCAGGACATAGCCGTCACCCCGGCGGGCGATCTCGGCGTGGCGACGGGACACCGTGATGTCGTCGAGGAAGATGTCCGAGTCGGGGTGGCGGCCGGCCCGGGTGACCTCGGCGTCGAGGATGTAGCGGCTCCCGGCGTTGGGCCCCTTGCGGACCACCAGCATCCCGACGCCCTCGGGCAGCTCGTCCAGGGAGACGGCCAGCTCGTCCTCGAGCTCGCGCTCCTCCACCGGGTTGAAGACGATGGTGGCGGTGGTGTCGTCTCCGGGGGCCATGGCCAGCGCCGCCCCGCACGAGGAGCAGAAGTTGGAACCGGGGGCGTTGCGGTGACCGCACTGGTTGCAGAACATTCCGCCGGCAAGGGTACCGACGCGCCCCTCCGCTTACAAACAAGCCTCGACGTTTACTACAGCGTCAGAGCTTCTCCACCAGGGCCCGGTAGGCGGCGGCGTCCATCAGCCCGTCGACCTCGGCCGGATCGGTCATCTCCACAGCGAAGATCCAGCCCTTGCCGTAGGGGTCCTCGTTGACCGTCTGGGGGGCGTCGGCCAGGTCGGAGTTGACCTCCGCCACCCGGCCCGACACCGGCGCGAACACCTCGGACACCGACTTGGTGGACTCCACCTCGCAGCACGTCCCCATGGCGGCCACGTTCGAACCCAGCCCCGGGAGGGAGACGTAGACGACGTCGCCCAGGGCGTCCTGGGCGTAATCGGTGATCCCCACCCGGGCCACGTCGCCCTCCACCCGGACCCACTCGTGCTCGCTGGTGTAGCGGAGCTCCTCGGGAACGTTCATCGCCGGCCCTCCATGCTCATGGCTCTTCGCCTGGCGGCTCATCGCTGTGTGGTTGGGGGCCCCAGCCCCAACCACCCCGCCCTCGCTGCGCCAGCACCCTCGGCTCTTGCGGGCGCTTACTCTACGGGAGTTGCGACCTTGAACGACGGGGGGCGCTCGAGGGCAGGGACGAGGACGTCGCTGCGCCGCTCCACCTCCACGGCCACGCCGTCGAGGGCAGCCAGGGTGTCGGCGGCCCCGCCCGGGATGCGCAGGCCGACCTCCAGGGTGGCGGGGTCCCCGATGGCCACCACCTCATAGGGGGCGGACACCGGCCGCCCGTCGACCGTCACCTCCCCGCGGCGGGAGGAGAAGGCCGTGCTGGCGCCCACCCGCCGGCCGTTGACGGCGATGGCCTCGGCCCCGGCGTCGCGCAGCTCCTGGACGAGGTCGAGCAGCAGCTCGTACTCGAAGGAGCCGGCGGGGTCGGCGATGCGCACCCCGACCCCCGGTCCGCGGGCGGGAACCAGGCCGGCCAGGATTTCGAGCTCCTCCAGCTGGCGGGCGGCCGCCTCCCGGGCCAGCTCGTCCCGAGCGGCGGAGGATTCGAGAGCGGCCAGCTCCAGCCGCAGGTCGGCGATCTCGTCCCGGAGGGCGGCGCTCTCCTCGTTGAGGGAGGCGAAGATCCGCGTCAGGTCCTGCTCGCTCTCCGCCTCCAGCTGGGCGGTGACCCCGCGGGTGGCGCGCAGCTGGGCGGTGAGGAGAAAGCCGACGAGACCGACCGACAGGGCCACCAGGGCCCGGGCCCCGAGCTGGCGGAACGGCGCCGCCGGCGGCGCCCCCACGCCGGACCCGGCGCCAGTCGCCTCAGCCACCGAAGACCTGCCGGCGGACGGCCGCCACGTTCTGGAAGATCCGGACCCCGAACACGACCGCCACGGCCGTGGCCAGGTCGGCCCCCAGCTGGTCGCCGATCCAGACCAGGAGCACGGCCACGGCCGCGTTGGAGACGAAGGCGAGGAGGAAGAGCCGGTCGGAGAATGTCTGCTCGAGGTGGGCCCGCAACCCGCCGAAGGCGGAGTCGAGGGCGGCCACCACCGCCATGGCCAGGTAGCGGGACTGCTCCTCGGACACCGTCGGCCGCAGGACCAGGGCGATCACCGCTCCCACCACCAGGCTGATGAGGGCGAGCACGCTACTCGCCACCCCCGCCCCGCTCGGTGGCTCCCGGAGCCCCTGGTGCGGGTTCGTTCCCAGCCTGGGCGGCGGACAGCTGCAGGGTCCCGAGGAAGGCGGGGACCGACAGCCGGTGGCGGGCCTTGACCCGGAAACCGAAGCCGAGATCGTCGGCGAAGCGGCGGTAGCGCGCCCCCACGTCGGTTCGCTCGAAGGCGGCCTTGCCGGCGCCGATGGCGGCGATCTCATAGGGCGGGACCAGGGGCCGGAAGTTGACGGTGATGGTTTCCCCCGCCGCCCGGATCGGGGAGGTGGTCACCAGCCGCTGGCCGTTGACCGCCATCGCCTCGGCCCCCGCCGCCCACAGGGCGTTGACCACCAGCTGGAGGTCGACGTCGTGGACGGCCAGGGCGGCCCGGTCGCCGGGGTCCTCCGGCTCGCGGTCGCTGTCCGAGAGGGTGACCTCGAGGCCGGGGCCGGTCATGGGCACCGTGCCCGCCTGGAGCTGGACGCCCCGCACCCGGCGGGCGTCGGCGGCGGCCCGGTCGGACAGCCGCCTGCGGGCGGAGAGCACTTCGGCCCGGAGGGCCACCAGGGTCTTCCCCAGCTCGTCGACCTCGCCCTGGCGATCCCGGATAAGCTTCACCAGGCTGGCCCGGTTGGTCTCCGTCCCCCGCCTGGCGTCCTCCTTGCCCCGGACGGCCACCAGGGTGAGGAACCCCACGACAGCCAGGACGGCGGCCAGCGACGCCCTGATGCGCACGCTTGTCGGCTCCTCCCCACTCCGGTCTTCCGACCCTTCGGAATCCTAACGGAGCGCGTGGCGGATGCGCCGGGCGTATTCCTGGGCCAGCTGGCGGGCGCCATGGTCGCTTCCCGCTTCGGCCCACACGTGGGTGAGGGGCTCCTCGGGGTCGGGGAGCACCAGGGCCCAGCCGTCGGGGTGGAGGACCTTGATCCCGTCCACCAGCACCACCTCGCGGTCCTTGGCCTGCTCCACGGTGGTGCGCATCACCGCCCCCTTGCGCTCCCACGGCGTGGCCACCAGCTCGTGGGCCATGTGGACCCGGGGCAGGTCCCGGGTGACCGAGGACAGCCGGCGGCCGGTGGTGGCCAGCAGGTCGAGGAGCTTGGCCAGGGTGGCCACGGCGTCATAGGCGGGAAGGAAGTCGGGCCAGATGTAGCCGCCTTCCTGGGAGGCGGCAAAGTCGACCCCGCCGCGGTTGGCCACCTCCATGAGGTGGGCGGCGGACATCTTCGTCCAGGTGATCTCGCACCCGGCGGCCCGGGCGATGCGCTCCGCCTCCCGGCTGGCTGCCACCGGCAGGGCGATGCACGCCCCCGGATGCGCCTCTCCGATCAGGGACACGAGGGTCAGGAGCGCCTGATCGTGGTTGAGGGCCCGGCCCTCGTCGTCGACGATGACCAGCGTCTCGCCGTCGGGGTCGAACACCACTCCGAGGGCGCTGCCCGACGTGCGCACCAGATCCTCGATCCGGGCCACCCGCGACCAGCCGTCGTCGAAGGCGGCCGCCCCCTGGGTGGAGGCGAACGGGTTGACGGAGAGCACTTCGGCGCCGATCTTGGCCAGGACGCTGGGCAGCACCACCGACGAGGAGCCGAAGGAGTAGTCGAGCACCACCTTGAACTTCGCCTCCTGGACCCGGGCGGCGTTGATGGAGCGCTCCAGGGCGGCGGTGTAGTACTCGATGACCCGGGGCGGGTAGACGATGTCGCCGATGTCGCCGGCGAAGGCCCGGCGGAAGTCCTCCCGGCCCAGCAGACGCTCGATCTTGCGCTGGGTGACCTCGTCGATGTCGGCACCGGAGGCGTCGAAGAAGCGGATCTCCACGCTGGCCGGGTCGCCGGGCATGAGCCGCACCGTCATGCCTCCCTGGGCCCGCTCCGAGCGCACCTGGAAGCGGGTGAGGGGCACGGGGGCCAGCTCCAGGTCGTCGATGTGCACGCCGGTGAGGTTGAGCCCGGCCATGAGCGCCCGCTTGAGGGTCCGCCCGACCCGGGAGGTGTCCCGGCTGGCGCACACCACCGAACCCTTCTTGAGGGTGGTGCCGTAAGCCGAAGCCAGGCGGACGGCCAGCTCGGCGGTGATGTCCACATTGGCCAGGCCCCGCACGCCCCGGCGCCCGAAGAGGGTGCGGGCGCCGCGGCTCTCCCACACGATGGAGGAGTTGACCACCGCCCCGGGCTCCACCGTCTTGAACGGGTAGACCTTGACGCCGGGGTTGACCACGGCGTGCTCGCCGACGAAGCACTCCTCGCCCAGCACCACGCCCTCTTCGGCCCGGGCCCCCAGGCGCAGGTCGCAGGACCGGCCGATGATCGCCCCCCGCAGGCGGACGCCGGGGCCGATGTAGGCGTGGTCGTGGACGACACAGCGCTGCACGAAGGCGTCGCGCTTGACCACCACATCGGAGCCCAGCACGGTGTACTCGCCGATCCGGGCCCCGGCCTCCACCCGGCAGTTGTCCCCGATGATGGCGGGCCCGACGATCTCGGCGCCGGGGTCCACGTCGGCGCCCTCCCCCAGCCACACCCCCTCCCCCACGGCGAAGCCGGGCACCTCGACGTTGACCCGGGAGTCGAGGATGTCCTCGTGGGCCCGGCGGTAGGCCTCCACGGTGCCGATGTCCTCCCAGTAGCCGTCGACCACCACCCCGCGCAGCAGCCGGCCGGCCTCCAGGGCGGCGGGGAAGACCTCGTCGGAGAAGTCCACCGCCCGGCCCTCTTCGATGAGGTCGAGGATCTCGGGTTCGAGGACGTAGATGCCGGTGTTGATGGTGTCGGAGAACACCTGGCCCCAGGTCGGCTTCTCGAGGAACCGTTCGATGGAGCCGTCGTCCCTGGTGATGACGATGCCGAAGTCGACGGGGTTCTCCACCCGCTTGAGGGCGATGGTGGCCAGCGCCCCCGACTCCCGGTGGGATTTGATGACCTCGGAGAGGTCCACGTCGGAGAGCACGTCACCGGAGATGACCATGAAGGTGTCGTCCAGCTCGGCGGCGGCGTTGCGGACGGAACCGGCCGTGCCCAGAGGGCTCTCCTCGGTGGCGTACCGCATCCGGACGCCCAACTCCAAGCCGTCGCCGAAGTAGTTGCGGATGTGGCTGGCCAGGTAGGCGACGGTGACGACGATGTCGTCGAAGCCGTGGTCGGCCAGGCGGCGCAGGACATGCTCGAGCAGGGGCTGGTTGGCCATGGGCAGCATGGGCTTGGGCAGATTGGAGGTGAGGGGCCGCAACCGGGTGCCCTCACCGCCCGCCATCACCACGGCCTTCATTCGGGGGACACCCCCGGCCCCGGGCATGAGAGCCGCCCTTGCAGGCGTCCCGCCCGCCCCTCGGCCAGGGCCCGGCGGCCGATGGGGACGTAGGTGAAGGCCGCGTACCACAGGGCGCCCAGGCCGAAGATGGCAAATCCCCAGGCGAGCAGCTCAGCGGGCCGGCCCCAGGGACCGTGGTCACCCATCATGAACAGCGGGAGGGACACCATCAGCGAGAGTGTTCCCGCCTTCCCGGCCCACTGCACATCGATCCTGCGGGCCCCGGCGGCGGCCAAGGCGAGGACGCCGATGGACACGAGGACCTCCCGCACGAGGAGGGCGACCCCCACGGCAAGGGGCACGCTGCCGTCGATGAGCAGGGAGACGACGACCGTGCCGAGCAGGATCCGGTCGGCGGTGGGGTCGAGCACCTTGCCCAGCTCGCTGACCTGGTGGAGCCGGCGGGCCAGGTAGCCGTCCACCCAGTCGGTGCTCCCCAGCACGGCCAGGAGCCAGGCGGCCGCGGTGCGGTCGTCGCGCCCGAACAGGAGCCAGCAGAACAGCGGCACGCAGAGCAGCCGGGCCATGGTGACCACATTGGGCACGGTGAGGACGCGAGAGGAGACATGCTCCGAGGCGGCCATGGTGCTGGGAAGTGTAGGCCGCTTCCCGCCCGGCGCCGCCTGGGTAACCTGCCCTCATGGCCGATGAGCTCGACGTGGACGCCATGATTGCCCGGTTCCGGGAGCGGGCCCAGGCGGTGCGTAACCGTCCGCTCCCTCCTGTCGCCGGCCCGGAGAAGAAGCGGTTCATCGAGCGGGCCCAGACCGACTTCATGGACTTCGCCATGATCGGCGACGCCACCGGCGCCATCGAGGACGGCTTCCTCGTCCTGCGGGTCGATCTGCGCCCCCCGGAAGCGAAGGGCGACCCGGCTACCTGACCCTGTGAGGGAGCGGTCAGCTGGTGGGCTCGAGGATTTCGTCGGGGGGTTCGGCTTCGGGGCCCGGGGTGTCCCCGCTGATGTCGGGGTCGCCGGCCCGCCACATGGCGGCGTAGCGGCCACCCCGGGCCAGGAGCTCGGCCACCCACAGGAACGGGTGGTGACGGACGGAGCGACGGGGACAGTCGGCGAGGAGGCGGCTGCGCTCCGCCTCCTTCTGGAGTTCGATGCTGCGCAGCTCGGCCAGGACGTAGGGAACGAAAGGATCCACGGCCTGCTCCTTCCCTGGGCCAGAAGTGTCCGCCAGGTAGGCCGGCGCGTCATGAGTGACGGACTACTCAGTTCCTCGAGTCAGTTCCTCAAGCCGAGGGCGCCGGCCAACTCCTCCCGGGAGGTGACACCCAGTTTGGAGAAGGCACGGTGGAGGTGGTTCTCCACCGTGCGCAACGAAACGAACAGGCGGGTGGCGACCTCCCGGTTGGACAGTCCGGTGGCGGCCAGGGTGGCCACCTCCCGTTCCCGGGGGGTGAGGATGTCCACGTCGGGAACCCGGACGAGCGCCGGGGTGAATGCGCCTTCGCAGCGGGCCACCAGGACCTTGGCCCGAGCGGCGGCGGCGGCCGCCATGGCGGTGGAGCCCGCCGCCCGGTGGGCAGTACTGGCTTCGGCTGAGGCTTCGGCGGCCAGCAGGTCGGCTCCGAGGCGTTCGAAGCCGACGGCGGCGGTGTCCAGCCCGGCACCGTCCCGTGCGGCGAGGGCGGCGGCGTGCCCGGCGAAGACGGCCACCTGGTCCCCGTCGACGGCGCCGGCCAGCCGCCGCAGGGGGAGGGCGGCCTGGCGGGGACGTCCCAGCCGGGCCGCGTCGTGGAAGGCGATGACGGCGAAGGCGTCCGCCCCCGCCGCCTGGGCTTCCTCCGCCGCCGCCAGCGCCATGGCGGCAGCGGTCGACGTCTCGCCCCGGGCGGCGGTGACCCAGCACCGGGCCAGGGCGAGGTCGGTGGCGAACATGGGGGCGAAGTCCCCGGCCAGCGTCTCGGCCTCGGCCAGGGCGGCGACGGCCAGGGCCCGCTCGCCGGCCAGGGCGTGGGCGTGGGCCAGGTTGGCCAGACACCACGCCAGCTGGCCCAGGGGCTGGAGGGCACGGGAGAGGGCGACGCCCTCCAGGAAGAGCCGGCCGGCCCGCCGGACCCGGCCCCGGGCCAGGGCCGTCCGGCCCAGGAGGGCGGCCCACAGGGCGCGGGCCTCGTGGTTGTCGGTGAGCAGGGACTGGCGGTAGCCGTCGTCGGCGATGGCTTCCGCCTCGGCCAGGCGACCCGCCACCCGGTGGGCCAGACAGGAGGCGGCCAGGAGGGCCAGGGTGGCGTCCGGGCGTTCATCCGGGTATCCCCCCGCCCGCGCCAGCCCGCCTCCGACGACGGCCAGGGCACGGTCGGTACGGCCGGCCATGGCCGAAGCGACCGCCACCACCGTTTCGGCCCGCAGCCGTCCAGCGGCCGAGGGTTCGCCGGTCTCGAGCAGGCGACCGGCGATCTCGAGCGCCTCGTCCAGCCGGCCGGAGGTGAGGGCGGCCATGGCGGCCAGGGCGGCGACGTCGGCGCCACCGGCCTCGACCCCGGCGGCCGTCGAGCGCAGCAGCTCGGCGGCGCCGGGCGCCCGGGACACGGCCCGGAACAGGTGGGCGACGCGCTCCTGGGCCAGGGCGGCTCGTTCGGCGTCGGAGGTGGCCGTGGCCGTCAGCTCCTCGAGCACGGCGTCGGCCTCGTCGAGGCAGCCCTGGCCGACCAGGGCCCGGGCCAGGAGCCGGCCGGCCTCGACGCCGGCGCCCGTGGCCAGCGCCGCCCGAGACAGTCGTTCGGCCAGCGGATGGTCGAAGGCCGACTCGGCCTCCCGGGCGCCGCCCAGGAGCACGTCGGGCCCCGGCGCTTCCCCGGCGTCGAGCTGCCAGGAGGCCAGGCGCAGGAGGTCGCCCCGGCGCCGCCTCGGGGTGGCGCCCAGTAGGGCCGCCAGCCGCCGCCGGACGGCCCGGGCCCGCAGCGGGGCCATGGTGGCCCGCAGCGCCTCCCCGTCGAGGACGCTGGCCAGCCGGGCCTGGCGCCGGTACCCGTCGGCCTCGACTTCCAGGAACCCGGCCTCCTCGACCGTCTCGAGGACCTCGGGGGGCGCCAGTGACTCGAGGGTGGCGAGCCCCATCGTGCCGGCCACCGCCACCAGCTCGAGCAGGTTGCGCTGGGCCGGGGATACGCCTTGGAGCCGGGGCGAGGCCAGGTCCAGCAACCGGGGCGTGCCGGCCGGTCCCCGCCAGTGCCAGATTCCCCCGGCGTCAAAGAGAGTTCCCGTCTCCAGGCTGGCCAGGACCAGCTCGTGGAGCAGCGCGAGGTTGCCCCGGCTGGCCCGCGACAGGCCGAGGAGGGCGGCCCCGTCCAGCGGGCCGCCGAGCACGGCGGCCAGGAGCTCTTCGATGACGGCCGGGCTGAGCATGGCCACGTCCAGACGCCGGGCCGGCCCGTCCTTCCAGAGGGCGAGGACGGGCTCCGGGGCCGGCTCCCCGGCGCGGGTCCCGACCACCACGTGAGCTGCGCCGGTGCTGGCCAGCTGATGGAGCAGGGCGGCGCCGGCCTGGTCAAGCAGGTGGCCGTCATCGACGCCGAGAACGAGGCGCGGCGGGGCGGGCGATCCCGGCCCGGCGCCGCCGCCCGCCACCCCCAGGGCCTCCACCGCGCTGAGGAAGAGGCCGAGGCGGTCGGCACCCCGGCGATCCCGGCCGGCCAGGAGGCGGGCAAAGGCTCCGAAAGGAATGGTGGCGGCCGCCCGGGTGGCGGTGAAGGCCTGCACCACCCGGCCGGAGGCGGCCGCCCGCCGCATCGCCTCCCGCACCAGGCGGCTGGTTCCCGCGCCCGGGGGTCCGACGAGCACCACGCCGGCGGCTCCGGGGTGCGCCAGCATCCCGTCCACGGCCGCCAGCTCCGCCTCCCTTCCCGTGAGCGGCCACTCACCCGGGATCGGGTACACCGGCATTGTGGGCATCGGCGCTGCCATCACCAGCCACGCTAAGAAGGACGTCGTGAACGAGGCGTCAACGTTGTCCGGGGGCCGGGGAACAATCCGTGAAAGGGCGGAAGCCTCCGGGGCTGACTAGGTCGCCAGGGTGAACAACCAGGCGGCCTGAAGGTCATCGGTGTCGTCGGGCAGGCCGAGGCGACGCCGGTAGAGCAGGGGAACGTCCCAGGAGGCCCAGGCGGCGATGCGGCGGATCCCGCCGGCGGCCACGGCCACGTCGACGCCGACACCCCCGGCCCACCGGCGGATGCGCTTCTCCCGCCGGGGCTCGGTGAGGCGACACTCGAGCACCGAGAGCGGCCCGGCCGGGGCCGGTCGCCCATCCTCGTCGGTCTCCCCGCCGTAGACCCGGACCTCGACGAAATCGGGATGGGGTACGTCGCCGAAGCTGAGGAACAGCCTCGCCCCGCCCTCCACGGCCGCCGCCTCGGGCCAGGGGACGGGCGCCACCACCGGGTCGGGCCGGCACCCGGACCCGGCGGCCCAATCCCGGGCGTACTCCACCCCGCGCTGGACGGTACGGGGCCCGCCATCGCCGATGCTCACGATCTCGCTGGAAGGCGGCTGCAGCGGAGGCGGGCGGTCCGGCACAAGCCCATCCTGGTGAGCGGGACGCCACCCTGTCATGAGTGGCGCGCCACTCAAAACCAGGGTCGTGTGCTCACGCGATGGACAGGCCGGGCTCGAAGCCCAGTTCCCCGATGGGCAGGGGCCAGCCGGAGGCCAGGACCCGGCGCCACTGGCCGGCCCGCCCCGGCTCCAGGGTGTCCGCCATCTGCAGCGCACCGTCGGCCGTGGTGGCGTCGCCGTTGCGGGCGGCGGCCAAGGCCAGTTGGCCCACACGGCCGGCCATCCGGGCTCGGCCGCGATCGCCGCCTCGAAACACTCCTGGGCGGCGCGCCATTCGGCCCAGCCGGCATGCACCCGGCCCAACTCGTTCCACTTCTCAGCACCCATCCCGCTCGCCCCTCGCCGTTGAGGGACACCCGCCGGGTGGCGGGGCCAGGACGCATCCTCGACGAAGGATCGGACGGCCGTCATGAGTGGCCGGGCACTCAATTCACGCCGAGGGCGGCCAGCAACCGCCGGCGGGCATGCCGCCAGCGACCATGAGGCCTTGCGGTGGATCGTTCGGGTCGGGCACATGGCACCGGCATCCGAGTTCCGGAGCGCAAGCGGTCGGCCTCGATGGAGGAGGCGACCAGTAGTCCGACGTTGGTGTGATGGGCGATGCGGAAGAGCGTCGGGTCCATGGCTCGCACCCTAAGGACGGACCCGTGAACGAGGCGTTGAGAAACCATCCTCCGGCGCGAACATTCCGGAAACGCGACGGTGCCCCGGTCGCTGTCGATCGGGGCACCCTCACAACCGTCTGTTTGCCGTACTGCGTCTTGCCGTAACTACCTACGCGCTGGGAATCGCGTTGGAGTATGTGGCTCAACTACAGGTCAGACGTAACCTCCTCGCTGCTCGTGGGTGGGGGAAATGCAACTTTCATGCGCATCGTCGCGCCTGAGGGCACTGGGTGTCATGAGTGTTCGACCACTCAGGACGACAACTTCTGACACTCAACAAACAAAGGATCACTCAGCCATCAACCGATACCCGGCGCGGGGCTCGGTGGTGATCAATGACGGCCCTCCGGGCGATTCCAGCTTGGACCGCAACCGGCGGATGTAGACCCGGATGTATTCCGTTTCGGTCTCGTAGCCGGGGCCCCACACCCGCCGCAAGAGGGTGGCGTGGCTCAACAACTTGCCCCGGTGCAGGACCAGCTCGCGCAGCAGGGAGAACTCGGTCGGGGTGAGGTGGATCATCTCCCCGCCCCTCGTCACCGCCTGGGCGTCGAGGTCGACGACGACATCGCCGATGGTGACCGTCGGCTCGGCCACCGGCGCCGGGGTGGGCCGGGTCCGGCGCAACGTGGCGGTGATCCGGGCCATGAGCTCCTCGACGCCGAAGGGCTTGGTCATGTAGTCGTCGGCACCCAGGTTGAGGGCCTGGACCTTGTCGTGCTCGCCGCGCCGGGCGGAGACGACGATGATCCCGACCGCGGACCGTTCCCGGATCTGTCGGCACAGCTCGAACCCGTCGGCCCCGGGCAGCATGAGATCGAGCAGGACCAGGTCGGGACGCTCCGCCTCCACCAGCCACAGCACCTTCGAGCCGTCGGTGGAAACGGTGACCTCGTAGCCCCGGACCACCAGGTTGGACCGGACCAGATCAACGATGTTGCGGTCATCCTCCACCAGCAGCACCCGTGTCACCTCGGCCATGGCTCCCCTTCCAGCTCCTTCACGCCGGTGAGGCGCGCCCCAGCTCCATCCGGCTCGATCCCCGCGCTTTCGGGGGACACCCCCGGGCCCCCCGGCGACGGATCCACGGGCAGCTCCACCAGGAACGCGGCGCCCCTGCTGGTTCCCCGGGGGGACGGCCCCCCGTCCCCCGGCGGCTCCAGCCCCACCATCCCCCGGTGGCCCTCGACGATGCCCCGGACGATGGACAGGCCCAGACCGGCGCCCGGCCCTTCCGTCTGGCCTCGCTCCCAGGGCTGGAACACCCGCTCAGCCTCCTCGGGTGGGATGCCGGGCCCGTCGTCGGCCACACGGACGGCCACGGTGCCCGGCCGGCGCCCGATCCCGGCGTGCACCCGGACCCGGGTGCCCGGAGCGGTGTGGCGCAGGCCGTTCTCGATCAGGTTCACGAAGACCTGCTCGAGGCGGTCGTGGTCTCCCCACACCGGCGGCAGCTCCGGGTCCCAGGAGAGGTCGACGGCCGCCGCCTGGTCAGGCGACAGGCACCCGAGGGCGGCCCGCAGCACCAGGGGCAGGTCGCACCAGTCGGGGTTGAGCCGCAGGACGCCCGACTCGATGGCCGACGAGTCGAGCAGGTCGGCCACCAGGCGGGACATGCGGGCCGACTCGGAGGCGATGGCGGACAAGAACCGGTCCTCCGACTCCGCGTCCCAGCTGACGTCGGTCTGGCGCAAGCTGGAGGCATAGCCGTGGATGGCGGTGAGCGGGGTCCGCAGCTCGTGGCTGACCCGGGACAGGAAGAGACGCTGGAGCGAATGCGAGCGGCGCAGGGCGTCCGCCTCCCGCTGGGCGTCCTCCAGGTCCTCCCGCTCGATGGCCAGCCGCAGCGACCGGGCGGCGTCGGCCAGCAGGTCCATGGACTCGGGGCCACGCTCGCTCTCGTCCGTCCAGTAGGCGGCGAGGACCGCGGGACCCTCAGGTAGGGCCAGACCGACGGCGGCCACCCCTTCGGGGAGCGAGGGCTGGCCGGTCCCGCCGGCGGCGATCAGCATGTCCCGGCCGGCGGCGGCCAGGGCCCGCCGGGCCCCCTCGGCGTCGGCTGGGCCCGCCATCAACACGACTTCGGCGCGCGTACCCTCGCCTTCGACGAACAGGCAGGCGGCGTCGGCGGCCAGGCCCCGGCACAGGGCCAGGAGCGCAACCTCGAGCCCGCCCCGGAGACGGTCGGGGCCGGCCAGGGTCTCGAGCATCGACCGCAACGTCTCGAGCACCCGGTTGCGCCGGGTCACCTCGGCCAGGAGCCGGCCGCGCTCGATGGCGGCAGCGGCGTAGCCGGCATACAGGAAGACCAGTTCCATGAGGTCGGCCCGGGGGCGCCCGACGCCGGTGCCGAAGCCGGAGACGACGCCCAGGAGGCCGGCGTCACCCAGGATGGGGGCGGCCCAGCAGCTTCTGGCGCCGGCCGCCGAACCCAGCGTGGCGAAGGGCGTCCAGGCCGGACTGGTCCGGGTGTCCTCCACCACCACCACGGCGCCCGACTCGGCGCACAGGCCGACCGGCCCGCCCTCCGGACCCACGGGCAACTCCTCCATGGCGGCCAGCAGCGGCTCGGCCAGGCCGACGGCGGCGAAGCGCTTGAGCCGCCGGGGTTCGGGACCGGAGAGGAGATGCACGCACAGCTGCCCGACGCCGAGGGCGGCGGCGGCAGCCGAGACGATGATGGGCAAGGACGACGAGGGCTCCATGCCGGCCAGCTGGTCGACCAGGCCCCGCAGGCGGCGGAGCTGGCGGCGGGCCGTCGACTCCACCTCGACACCTTCCATGAGGGCGACGACCTCGTCGGGGTGGGCCTCGACGGGGGTGGTTTCCGCCACCACCTTGCCGTCCCGCAGCACCAGGATCCGGTCGGCCAGGTCGAAGATCTGCTCCACCCGGTGGGAGACGAGCAGCACGGCGGTGCCGCCCGCCCGCAGCTCGTGCACCAGGGCGTCGACCCGGCGGGCGGCGGAGATCCCCAGGGCGGCGGTGGGCTCGTCGAGGACCAGCAGGCCGGGCTGGTCGGCGCTGGCCCGGGCCACGGCCAGCACCTGGCGCTGGCCGCCGGACAGCAGCCCCACCGGCTGGCGCAGGTTGGCCACTCCCACCCCGAAGTGGTCGAGGAGCCGGCGGGTCTCGGCCTCCATGGCGGCCTCGTCGGGGAAGCGGTCTTCCCGGCCCAGGAAGACGTTGGCGACGGCGTCGAGGTTGTCGCACAGGGCGAGGTCCTGCCAGACGATGGCGACGTGGCCGTCACCGGGGATGCCGATGGTTCCCGCCGTGGGCCGGAGCATGCCCCCCACGCACCGGACGAGGGTGGTCTTGCCGGTCCCGTTCTCGCCCACCAGGGCGACCACCTCGCCCGCCCCGACCTCGAGATCGACCCCGTCGAGCACCCGGTGGGTGCCGTAGTCGACGACGAGTCCAGAGACGGTGAGGACGGGAGTACGGGCCGGGGCCACGGCGTCAAGTCTGCCTGTTTCCGGGGCCGGGACGCGGCTCAATAGCGCTGCTCGAGCACTCGCCGGCGGGCGGTGGCGTCCACGGTCGCCGCCACCAGCAGGACGGCGCCGGTGACCACGAACTTGACCGACGACGACACCGCCAGCAGGTCCATCCCGTTGGAGATGGAGCCGATGACGAGCGCTCCCAGCAAGGCCGACCAGGCCGACCCCCGGCCCCCGAAGAGGCTCGTGCCACCGATGACGGCGGCGGCGATGACGTTGAGCAACAGGTCGTCGGAGCCGGAGTTCTGATTCACGGCCAGGAGCCGGGAGGCCCCCAGGATCCCGCCGGCGGCGGCCATGGTGGAGCCGACCACGAAGACGGTCAGGCGCACCCGTTCGACCGGGATGCGGGCCCGCCGGGCGGCCTCCGGGTTTCCCCCGATGGCGAGCACATGGCGCCCGAAGCGCGTCCGGGTGATGACGAAGTCGAAGGCGGCCACGAAGCCGACGCAGAGCACCACGATGAGAGGCAGGCCCCGGTCGGCGTTGAACACGGCCACCGCCCCGGCCACCACCAGGCCGGGCCCTGTGGCCCGGACCATCCGGGTCACGGCCGGCTCGGCGGCCAGACCGGCTCGGGCCCGGTGCCGGTCGTGCCGGCGGCCGAGCACCAGCCCGGCGGCCACGACGGCGGCGGCCAGCGCCCAGCCGGCGCTGTCGGGGTAGTAGGAGTCGGTCAGGCGGGTGATACCGGGATCGTCGACGGTGAGGGATCCGGTGCCGCCCAGGACATAGAGGGAGGCGCCCCGCCAGGCCACCAGGCCGGCCAGCGTGACCACGAAGCTGGGCACCCTCAGCCGGGTGACCCAGAAGCCGTGCACCGCGCCCACGGCGGCTCCCAACCCGAGGCCGGTGACGATGGCCAGCGGGGCGGGAACACCGTGCTTGATGTTGAGGACAGCCATGGCCGCCGACGACAGCGCACTCACCGCCGCCACCGACAGGTCGATCTCGCCGACCAGGAGCACCAGCACGACCCCGACCGTGATGGTCACCAGGGTGGCGATCTGGAGCATGAGGTTGGTCAGGTTCCCGGCGGAGAGGAACCGGGGATTGGCGGCCCAGAAGATGGCCCAGATGACACCCAGCCCGACCAGCACCGGGATCGGACCCAGATCCCGGCGCCCGCCGGCCAGGCGGGTCAGCCGCTCCCGCCAGACCGGAGTGGTGGGCACGGCCACGGCCACCCGTCAGCCGCCCGGTCCCGGTGCGCCGATCCCCGCCTCCCGGCAGGCGGCGGCCAGACGCTCGGTGCACACCTGGGCCGGCGTCCAGAACCCGTCGGCGAAGACCGTGGCCGCCAGGTTGTCGACGGTCACCGCCACCGGCTCCAGCAGCACCGAGGCGACCCGGCCGGCCCCGTTGGGCACGTCGCCGTTGACCAGCCCCGGCGGTGGGGACTGGCCCCGGGCCAGGGCCACGGCCAGGGTGGCGGTGGCGGCCGCCTCCCGGGCGATGGCCTTGTAGACGGTCATGTACTGGTCGCCGGAGAGGATGCGCTGCACGGCTTCGAGCTCGGCGTCCTGGCCGGTGATGGGCGGGAGGCGGGTGAAGCCGGCGGCCTTCATGGCGGCGATGGCCCCGCCGGCGGTGCCGTCGTTGGCGGCGTAGACCCCGGCGATGGCCTCGACTCCGAGCTTGGTGATGGCCTGCTCCATCTGGCGTTGCGCCTTGTCCGGACTCCAGTCCGGGGTGTCGTACTCGGCCCCCAGGACCAGGGCGCTGCGCTCCAGGGCCTGACGGGCGCCCCGCTTGTAGAGGCTGGCGTTGTTGTCGGTGGGCGAGCCGTGGATGAGGACCACCGTGCCCGAAGGCCGGCCCAGCTCCCGCAGGCGGGAGATGAGGGTGCGGGCCTGCAGCTCGCCGACCTTGACGTTGTCGAAGGACACGTAGTGGTCGACGGGCGTGTCCAGGATCAGCCGGTCGTAGCTGACCACGGCGGCCCCCGACTCCCGGGCCTTGCGCACCATGGCGGCCGCCGCCCGGGAGTCGACCGGGTCGAGCACCAGGACGTCGGCTCCGTTGGCCAGGGCGGCGTCGACCTGGGACGACTGGGTCGCGACCTCCTGATTGGCGTTGCTGTAGAGCAGGTGGCACTCAGGGCAGAGCCGGCGGACGTTCTCCTCGAAATGCGGCCGGTCCTGCGTCTCGTACCGGGCCGTCTTGGTCTCGGGCAGCAGGAGGGCGATGGTGGGCCGCCCGGCCGCCGGTCCCCGCTTCTCACTGGCCTGGGCCCCGCCTCCCGGCCGGGCGCAGCCCGAAACCGCCACCGCCAGGACGAGGAGACACAGGCCAACGCTTGCGTTGGCCGGCGACCGGGGCAGGGGCCCCCGGTCGCACCGCGATGAGCCGCCAGGCGAAGAGCCATGAATGACGGCGCGCCGGCCCACGCCCGGAACGTTAGGGGGTGGGGGCTGGGTGCGGAAGGACTACCGGGGAGCCGGGGCCGGCTACAAGTTGCCCCGGCGGGCCTGTTCCCGCTCGATGGCCTCGAAGAGGGCCTTGAAGTTCCCGGCGCCGAAGCCGCGGGACCCCTCGCGCTGGATGATCTCGAAGAAGAGCGTCGGGCGGTCGCCGATGGTCTCGGTGAAGACCTGGAGGAGATGGCCCTCGTGGTCCCGGTCGGCCAGGATGCCGAGGTCGGCCAGGTCCTCCCACGGCAGATCGATGCCCGCCATGCGCTCCACCGCCGCCTCGTAGTAGGTGCCCGGCACCCGCAGGAAGCGAACCCCGCGGTCCCGTAGCGCCCGCACCGTGGTCACGATGTCGTTGGTGCGCAGGGCGATGTGCTGCACGCCGGGCCCGCCGTAGCAGTCGAGGTACTCCTGGATCTGGCTGCGGCGCAGACCGGTGGCCGGCTCGTTGATGGGCAGCACCACCTTGGAGCCGTCCCAGACCACGGTGGACATGAGGGCCGAGTACTCCGTGGAGATGGTCTCGTCGTCGAAGTGGACGAGCTGGTCGAAGCCGAAGATGCGGGCGTAGTAGTCGACCCAGGCCTCGAGGCGGCCGAGCTCCACGTTGGCCACCACGTGGTCGATGCGCTCCAGGCCGACGGCGGGGCCGATCGGCCGGCCCAGCTCGGAGGCCTCGTAGCCGGGGGCGAAGAGGCCGGTGTAGTCGGCCCGCTCCACGAAGGTGTGGCGGGTGTCGCCGTAGGTGGCAACGGTGGCCCGCACGATGCGGCCGTCGGCGTCGGAGTCCACCCACGGGGCCGCCAGCCCGGTGGCGCCGCGGCCCACAGCCGTCTCGTAGGCCAGCGCGGCGTTGTCCACCACGAAGGCCAGGTCCCGCACGCCGTCGCCGTGGGCGCGGGCGTGTGCGGTGACCGGCGAGTCGGAGGACAGCCCGGCGGTGAGGACGAAGCGGACGTCACCCTGGCGCAGCACATAGGAGGCGCGGTCGGCCACACCCGTTTCCGGGCCGGCGTAGGCGACGATGTCGAAGCCGAAGGCCGAGGCGAAGAAGCCGGCCGCCTGGCGGGCGTTGCCCACCCAGAACTCGATGTGGTCGATGCCCCCCAGCTGCAGACCCGACGCTTGCGCTTGACGGAGCCGGTCTCCGGTGAGGCTCATGCCACCCTCCTTGTCTTGTGGCGGTCGCGCTCCAGCCCGTCCCAGAAGGCCTTCACGCCGTCGAGCATCTCGACCGCCCCGGAGCAGAAGCGCTCCTCGTCGAAGTCGGGGCGGAAGAAAGCCTCGGCCAGCTCGTCGGCCGTGTGGGCCGCGTGCTGGTCCTCGATCTTGTCGTGCCAGATCCAGAAGCCCATCGGCAGGGCCGGGCACTCGCGCGCCTTGAACGCCCGCAGGCCGGCGATGAGCTCCTTCCAGAACCCGGCGGCCGCCCAGTTCTCCACCGCGTAGGAGGCGCCCTCGGCCACCGAAGCGTCCTCGTTGCCGTAGATGCGCAGCAGCTCGTCGCAGAAGAAGAGGGTGGAGGTCGTGCCGTGGCGGCGCTTGCCCATCTCGTCGAACGACAACCCGAGCGCGGCACCGAAGCGCAGGAGCCATTCGAAGTGGGCGGCGGCGAACCGGAAGCGGCCGCCGTCGACAGTGCCTTCCGTTCCCACGATGTCGGGGTCCACGTCGGTATCGGCGGCGGCGGGGGCGGCCTCGGCCCGGAAGATCACGCCCAGCTCGTTCATGAGGATCTCTTTGCCGGCCCGGTAGGACTCGATGTCGGCGGCGTTGATCACCTTGCGGAGCTGGGCTTCCACGAAGAGGTGGCTGAAAACGGAGAACTGCACGGCGAGGTGGCGCACTTCATCGGCAGTGGTCTCGCCCCGGGCGAACCAGCGGGTGTAGGTGTTGTCCACCACCACGGGATGCTGGTGGACGAGTTCCTCCACCCGCGCCCGAAATGAGGCGAGATCGCTGGCGGTCCGAGTCTCCATGTGCCACTCCCTTCCTTCAGGCACCGTTGCCCAGTTGAGTGGATAATTTTTGGCCGTTTCTGTCAACATCTTCTTCGGCCAATAGACAACTTGTACTTGAATCTCTGGACATAGCCACACAAAGTGGACAGATTGTTCAACCCGGGGAGGCGGACGTAGAGTCCCCGCCGTGACCGAGAGCCTGGAACCAGTCGACTGGCGCCTGCTGCGGGTGCTCTCGGAGGGGCCCCGTATCGGGATGCTCGAGCTCTCCCGTCAGGCCCACGTGGCTCGGGGCACGGCCCAGGCCCATGTCGACCGGCTTGTCTCCTCCGGCGTCATCACCAGCTTCGGGCCGCACCTGGATCTCAAGGCCATGGGCTACGGGGTGCTCGCCTTCACCCACCTCGACATCGCCCAGGGACGCCTGGAGGACGTGGTCGCCCACCTGAAGGAGATCCCCGAGGTGCTCGAGGCTCACGCCACCACCGGGGCCGACGATCTCCATTGCCGGGTGGTGGCCCGCTCCAACGACCACCTCCAGGACGTGCTCAACCGGATCCTGGAGGTGCAGGGCATCAACCGGACGACGACCGTCATCGCCCTCACGGAGCAGATCCCCTTCCGTCTCACCCCGCTCCTGGACGCCGCCAGCCCTCAGGCCGCCGGCCGGCGACCCCGCACAGCGGCCGGCGGCCGGTCCCGCTAGGAAGCTGATGGACGAGTTCCCCAGGCCGCAGTGGATCCGGGGGCGGGCCTCCCGCCAGGCCCACGCCGACCTGCCCGAGGGCACGGTGGAGGAGGAGCACGGCCGGGAGGGCTTCTCCGGAGCCGCCAGCCACCTCTACCGACTGCGCCCACCGACGGGCTGGTCCTCCATTGACGGTCCCCTGCGCCCCCACGCCCTGGACGCCAACCGGCTGCCGCACGGCGACACCAACGGCGGCGACGGGTTGCCGGTCGTGCTGCTGGAGAACACCGACCTGCGCATCGGCTGGTGGGCCCGACCGGCCGGAACGCCGGAGTGGTTCCTGCGCAACGCCGAGGGCGACACCCTCTACCTCGTCCACGATGGGGACGGCCGCCTGGAGACGGAGTACGGCCCGCTCCCCTACCGGCCCGGCGACTACCTGGTCGTGCCCCGGGGCACGACCCACCGGGTGTCGGCCACCAGCCCCACCCGCCTGCTCACCGTGGAGGCCCTGGGTGGCAGCCTGCGGCTGCCCGACCGGGGCCTGCTCGGACGCCACGCCCTCTTCGATCCGGCCGTGCTCGAGGTTCCCGAACCCGAACCCCACGACGAGACGGGTGAGTTCCCGGTCAAGGTCATGCGGGAGGGGCAGGTGACCACGGTGGTCTACCCTCACCATCCCTTCGATGTGGTGGGCTGGAAGGGCGACCTGGCCCCGCTGCGCCTGTCGGTGAAGGACTTCCGGCCGGTGACCTCGGCCCGCTACCACGTGCCGCCCTCGGCCCACACCACTTTCGTGGCCCAGGGCTTCGTGGTCGCCACCTTCGCCCCCCGCCCCCTGGAAACCGACCCGGCGGTGCTGCGGGTGCCCTTCTACCACCGCAACATCGACTACGACGAGGTGATCTTCTACCACCGGGGTGAGTTCTTCTCCCGGGCCGGCATCACCGAGGGGATGCTCACCTTCCATCCCTCGGGCATCCACCACGGACCCCAGCCCAAGGCGGTGGAGCGTTCCCGGGAGCGGGGACCGGGGGGCCACGCCGACGAGGTGGCGGTGAACATCGACGCCCGCCGTCCGCTGCGCCTCACGCCGGCGGGAACCTCCATCGACGTCGAGCTCTACGACCGCTCGTGGATGGACGGCGCCGGCGATCGCTAGCCCTCCGGCCCGCTGATGCGCTTCGCCACCTTCCTGGCGCCGGGGTCACCGGTCGAGCGGGTGGGGGTCATCGACGGGGAGCGCATCTGCGCCCTGCCCGCCGGAGTGACCCTGATCGAGTTGGTCGGCGACCTCCCCGGGGCCGGGCGGGCGGCCCTGGCGTCGCCCGATGCGGTCTTCGCCGTGAGCGCGGTGCGCTTCCTCGCCCCGGTGCCGGTCCCACCCTCGGTGCGGGACTTCTACGCCTTCGAGGACCATGTCCGCACCGCCCGGGCCACCCGCGGCCTCGAGGTCGACCCCGACTGGTACGAGCTCCCCGTCTTCTATTTCTCCAACCCGGCGGCCATCGCCGGCCCGGGTGACGACATCGCCGTCCCGCCGGGCTGCGCCGAGCTTGACTACGAGCTCGAGGTGGCGGCGGTGGTGGGTCGCCCCGGCGCCGATCTCGATCCGGCCACGGCCCAGACCCACATCGCCGGCTACACGGTCATGAACGACTGGAGCGCCCGGGACCTCCAGCGCCGGGAGATGCGCCTGGGCCTGGGACCGGCGAAGGGCAAGGACTTCGCCACCAGCCTGGGGCCGGTGCTGGTGACCCCGGACGAGCTGGAGCCCTACCGGGAGAACAAGGCGTTCAACCTGGCCATGACCGCCTGCGTCAACGGCGCCGAGTGGTCCCGCGGCCGCCTGTCCGACCTCTACTGGAGCTTCGGGGAGATGCTGGCCCACGCCTCCCGGGGCACCGTCCTCCGGCCCGGGGACGTCATCGGCTCCGGGACGTGCGGCACGGGCTGCATCCTCGAACTGTCGGCCGTGCACGGCTCCAACACGTATCCCTGGCTCACCCCTGGAGATCGGGTCGAGCTGGCGGTGGAGGAGCTCGGCACCCTGGCCAACACGGTGGTCGCCGGCGCGGGCTGATCGCAGTCCCGCACAGGTATCGCCGGTTTCTGCCCACCAGGGCGTTGAGGGCAGTAACCCCAACGGGCTGGTCGTCGATTACTCGGTGTGAAGGGCGGTCCCGGACCGCCCTTCAGGCGCGCCTGCCGGTGCCGAACGCCCCAGCATCGGCCTTCGGCATCAGGGCTGAAGCCAAGCCACCGCGATTCGCGTGCTTCCCGGACGGGCGGTTGCAGGTGTGTCCTCCTTTCGCATCGCAAGCCCCAACCGTGCCGCGTCACGGCCTGTGGTGGAAGGCGTTTCCAGCACGTCCATCCCCCAGGGTGGCGCCCCGACACGGCCGGGTGCGGGCCCGGCCGGCGCAAACAAGGAGACACTGCGTTGTTCAGTTCAACCAAGAAGAGGGTGACGGCAGTTCTGCTGCTCACCACGATGATCATGGCCTTGGGTGCCAGCGCCGCCATGGCGGGCCGCGAGGACGGCGAGGATGACGGCGACGGCAAGGTGACCATCTGCCACGTCCCGCCCGGCAACCCGGAGAACGCCCACACGATCACGGTGGGTCCGACGGCCGCAGCGCGCCACCTCGCCAACCACGACGGCGACCACCTCGGTCCGTGCAATGGCGACGAAGGCGACGACGACGATGACGACGACGGTGACGACAACGGTGACGACGACGGCGCCTGCGAGAGCATGATCGACCGGGTCCGGCGGAGCGTGCTCGAAGCCGACGGCGGAATCAACGTCGGTCTGAACCTCAACGTCGACCTGTGCCTCGACCTCGACGTCGTGGCCGACCTCGACGCCCACTTGGACGCCGTGCTCGACGCCGCCGCTGACGTCGACGTGACGGCGACCGTCCAGGCGACGGTGGACGCCGCCCTCGAGGTCATGGCCGACGCCGAAGCCGAGGTTGACGCCCTCATCGAGGTCGTCGGAGACGTTGACGCCGACGCCGAAGTCCACGCCGTAGTTGAGGCGACCCTCGACCTCATGGCCGAGATCCAGGCTGACATCGACGCCGTCGTCGAGTTCGTGGCAGACCTGGAGAGCGACCTGGAAGCGGACGTCGACGCCACGGTCGAGGCCTCCCTGGAGGTGGCCGCCCACCTCGTGGCCGACCTCGAGGCTGACGTCGCCGCCGCCCTCGAGCTGGCCGGCGACCTGGGTGACGACATGGAGGAGAGCGTCGACGCCGGCTTGGCCGTGGTCGGTGACGCCGTGGTCGCCCTGCAGGCCCGGCTGGGTGCGGCGATGGACTTCGCCGAGGACATGAGCGCCGACGCCGAAGCCGGCGCGGCCAGCACCGTCGACGGCAGCGTCGACGCCGTGCTCGGTATCGGCTAGTCCTGCAGCAAAGCACCAGAACGAGGGGCAGTCCCACGGGACTGCCCCTCGGCGCGTCCGAGGGTCATCGCCGGATCTTGTCGGTGGCGGGGGCCTCGGCGGCGGGCGGCTCCATGGTCGGGGGACTTCCCGCTCCCGGACCCGGGCTTACCCAGGTCTCCTCCCCCAGGAGCACCTCGAGGAAGGCCCGCAGCTCGGCCAGGCCTTCGACCCGGGCCCGGTAGTAGCGCCGGGTCCCCTGCCGCCGTTCGGTCACCAGCCCCGTGTCCTTCAAGATGCGGAGATGTTGGGAGACCGCCGGCCGGCTGACCTCGAAGTGGGCGGCGATCTGACCCGCGGTCAGCTCCTCGTCCCGTACGAGCCGCACGATCTCCCGCCGGTGGCGCTAGGCGATGGCCCGGATCGCAGCTTCCACGCCGACCATTAAAGCCCGTGAGACCACCAGTCCTCAAGTGCGGACTTAAGTAAACAGGAAGAACCCGGGCAACAGGGCTTTTCGCGGTTTGGCCGGAGGCCGGTATCGTCGGGCCATGGCCAGCCCTCCCGTCCAGATCGTTCCCTCCGTGCTCCCGGCCGATTTTGCCCGCCTGGGCGAGGACGTCGCCGCTCTGGAGAAGGCCGGTGTGGACCGCATCCAGTGGGACGTGATGGACGGGCACTTCGTGCCCAACCTCACCTTCGGCCCGGACGTGATCGGCGCCTGCCGCTCGCATGCCCAGGTGCCCTATGAGGCGCATTTGATGGTCTCGAACCCCGATCTGCTGCTCGGCCGCTACGTGGACGCCGGGTGCGAGCTGGTGATCGTGCATGCCGAGACCTGCCCCCATCTCCACCGCACCCTCACCGCCATCCACGACCTCGGGGCCCGCGCCGGTGTGGCACTCAACCCCTCCACCCCGCTGGAATGCGTCCGCCACGTCATCGACCTCACCGACCTGGTGCTGGTCATGACGGTCAACCCCGGCTTCGGCGGGCAGGCCTACATCAAGACCATGGAGCCCAAGATCGCTGAGGCCCGGGCACTCATCGAAGCCTCGGGGCGGTCCATCGAGCTCGAGGTCGACGGGGGCATCGGACCCGACACCATCGCCGGCGCGGCGGGGGCGGGCGCCGACGTGCTGGTGGCCGGCAGCGCCCTGTTCCGGGACCCCGAGGGCCTCGAGCACGCCGTGTCCGACCTGCGATCCCGGGCCGAGGCCGCTCGCTCCTGACCCGGTAGGGAATCCTCAGGCACGAAACTGCCCAACTCCCCCGTTTCTCCCCGGGCGGGAAGGAGGCGGGACCCCGGCCGTAGAAACCAAGGCCGCTGGGACCCGGCATCCCCCCGAGCCCGAGGTTCAAGAGTTGACCAGCTGGCGCATCGATCCCATGGACGAACCGGCGCTGCGGGAGCCCCGCCGCCCGAGGATCGTGCGCGTCATCGCCGTGGCCGTCGCCTCGCTGCTGATGGCCAACGGTGTGATCCTGACCGAGCACTACGCCCACACCGACATCGCAAGTCTCCTGGCCGACGGCCTGCGGGACGCCCGCAGTGCCCTGGCTGACGCCCTCGACCCCGAGCCGGAGAACCAGGTCGCCGCCGGGGTGGCGAAGACGACCACCACAACCGCGGGGGCCGCGCCCGAGTCGACCACCACGACCGCCCCGGCGGGCACCACCGACACGACCGCGCCCGCCGCCGGCCCCGGCCCGGGACCCTCCGTCACCGCTCCCCCCGTCACCGCTCCGCCCGCCGCCGCGGTCCCCGCCGCCAACTCCATCGAGCAGGCCGTCCCCACCCTTTCCGCCTTCGTGGAGAAGGAGCGGAGCCTCAAGTTCAAGACCCCGGTGGCCGTTACGGTCCTCCAGGACGCCCCGTTCAAGGCCCTTCTGGCCGAGCGGCGTCTGGCCCCGGCCGAGGCCGAGGCCCGCCAGGCGCAGGGCATGCTCCGGGCGCTGGGCCTGATCGCTCCCGGTGTCGATCTCGCCGCTCAGATCAAGCGGCTCTCCACCGGATCAGCCAGCGCCTTCTACGACACCGCGGCCAACGAGCTGGTGGTCAAGGCCGGGCCGGCCACCCCCTTCGCCAAAAAGATCCTGGTCCACGAACTGACCAACGCCCTCGACGACCAGCACTTCGAGCTCGACCGCCCGGCCCTGAAGGGCGCCGTCAACGAGGCGGGTGCCTCCTTCGAGGCCATCGCCCAGGGAATCGCGGCCCGGGTCGAGGAACGCTACGTCGCTTCCCTCAGCGCCGCCGACAAGCAGTCGGTGGAGGCCGAGCAGCGCCGGCTGGCCGCCCAGATTCCCCGTGACATCCCCCAGTACGTGCTGGTCTCCTTCGGGTTCCCCTTCACGGCCGGCCTGCGTCTGGCCAACGCCCTGGCCGCCGGCGGGCAGGCCCGGCTCAACAACGCCCTCCAGGCGCCCCCGGTCAGCACCGAGCAGGTGCTGCGCCCGGAGAAGTTCACCGGCGGCGAAGCGCCCCGGGCCGTCCCCGCTCCCGCCGCCCAGGGCCAGCCCGTGATGCAGGGCAGCCTGGGTCAGCTCAACCTGTCCCTCATGCTGGCCGAGGTCCTCGAGGCCGGCTACGCCGAAGGGGCGGCCGACGGGTGGGGCGGCGACAGCTACGTGGCCTGGCAGAACGGCGCTCAGACCTGCGTGCGGCTGACCATCGACATGGACAACGCCGACGAGAACGCCGAGTTGGGCGAAGCCCTGGCCGACTGGGCCGCGGAGCGCCCGGGGGCTGTGGTCGAGGGCAGCGGGCCCTTCACCGTCAGCCGTTGCGCCTGATCCCCACCCAGCGCGGTTAGGTCCGCAAACAGCGCCATCGGTAGACTCCTTGCCTTCTCTTTCCTTGCGCTTCGGCGCGGGGTGACCCCGACGGTAAGGAGCGAAGCACGTGTCGCTGAACGTGGAGGCCAAGTCGATCGCCCGCAACCCCAGCCCGGAGGACCTTCAGGCCATGACGGCTGAGATGGCCTCCGCCCGCAAGACCGTCTTCGGCAACTACAACGTCGCCACCAAGGTCGTCTCGCGCTCGGCCGCCTCCACCTACATCGTGACGGACACACCCGAAAACCACCGGGGCCACCAGACCATCCCCCGGGCCGAGTTCGAACGGGTGGCCAAGATCCAGGACGAGTACATCCGGACCCAGGCCATGGTGGCCGTCGACGGCTACATCGGCTCCAACCCCGAGTTCCGCACCGGGGCCCGCCTCGTCATCGAGAAGGCCAACTCCAACGTGGCCGGCATGCAGCGCCAGCTCTACTACCAGGGCGGCCAGGTGGACGTGGACCCGTCGACCACGGTCATCTACACCCCCAACCTGACGATGCCCGGCTTCCCCAACGACCGGCTCATCGCCGTCGACCTCGACAACGGCATCACCCGGGTCTTCAACTCCGACTACTTCGGGGAGTCGAAGAAGGGCGGCCTGCGCATGTGGAACCGCATCGTCTTCGACCGGGGCGGCCTGCCCATGCACGCCGGCTGCAAAGTGATCCCGGTGGGCGACGGGGAGAAGGTGGCGCTCATCGTCGGCCTGTCGGGCACGGGCAAGACGACGACCACCTTCACCCGCCAGAACAACTCCCTCCCCGTCCAGGACGACTTCATCGCCCTGCTGCCGGGCGGGCGGATCTACACCACCGAGAACGGCTGCTTCGCCAAGACCTTCGCCCTCGACCCCAAGTTCGAGCCCACCATCCACGGTGCGGTGACGACTCCCGAGGCCTACCTCGAGAATGTGTCGATGAACGACCAGGGCGAGGTCGACTTCTTCGACATGTCCTACACCCAGAACGGGCGGGCCACCTTCGAGTTCGGGCTCATCCCCCACTACGACCCGGAGAAGATGAAGTCGGCCGACTTCCTCCTCATCCTGAACCGCAACGAGAACGTGATCCCGGCCGTGGCCAAGCTCCGGCCCGAGCAGGCCGCCGCCTACTTCATGCTGGGCGAGACCACCGGGACCAGCGCCGGCGGCAAGGACGAGGAGGGCAAGTTCCTCCGCATCCCGGGCACCAACCCGTTCTTCCCCCTCCCCCACGACTACCAGGGCAACCGCCTCCTCGAGCTGCTCACCAGCCACCCCCTCGAGGTGTTCCTTCTCAACACCGGTCGGGTGGGCGGAGGGGACGCCGAGGAGCGCTCCAAGAAGGTGAAGATCCCCCACTCCTCGGCCGTGGTGAAGGCCATCGCCGAGGGCACCATCTCCTGGGAGACCGACCCGGACTTCGGCTACGAGGTGGCCACCAGCGTGCCCGACTTCCCCGAGGAGGACGCCGACCTGCTCCAGCCCCGGAAGCTCTACGAGTCCCAGGGCCGGGCGGATGAGTACCGGCACTGGGTGGAGCGGATGCGCTCGGAGCGCCGCGACTTCATGGCCAAGTTCCCCGAGACCGACCCGGGGATCGTCTCCGCCGTCTCCTAGCCCCAAGCCTCTCCTCGCGAGCGTTGCGGCGTTCCTCCGCAACACCTGTCGTTGCTCAAGAACGCGGAATCCGGAGGGCGCCGTGGCCAGCCGCCCCCCCGCCCCCTTCAATGCGTCTTTTTGTTTCGGCCGGTGCCGCCGGCGCCCACTCAGCGGGGTCTGGCCACCGCGCCCAGGGCTTGGAGCTGGGATTCCGTGCCGATGGCGATGAGGATCTGACCGGCGCGGAGCAGGGTCTCCGGCGGCGGGTTGGTGGTGAACGTGCCGTCGCCGGCCCGCATGGCCAGGATGAGGGCGCCGGTCTGGTCGCGGATGTGGGTGTCGCGCAGCGACACGCCCGCCAGGGGCGAGCCCTCGGCCACGGCCACCTCCTCGAGGCGGAACTCGAGCGTTCCGTCGTGCATGACGACGTCGAGGAACTCGGCGACGTGGGGTTGGAGCACGAAGGCGGCCATGCGCTTGCCCCCGATGCTCTGCGGATTGACCACCCGGTCGGCGCCGGCCTGGAGGAGCTTGGCCTGGGACTCGTCCACCCGGGCCCGGGCCACGATGAACAGGTCGGGGCGCAGCGACCGGCCCGAGAGGGTGACGAAGAGGTTGTCGGCGTCGGTGGTGAGCGCCGAGACGAGGACCCGGGCCCGCTCGATGCCCGCCTCCATCAGCACCTTGTCGTCGGTGGCGTCGCCCTGGACGACGGGATGTCCGATGGTCCGGGCCCGCTCCGGGTCGCGGTCGACAACCACGACGTCCTCCCCGGCCCGGGCCACATACTGCGTGATGGCCCGCCCGACGCGGCCCCAACCACAGACGATGACGTGGTTCCCCATCCGACCGATCTGACGCTCCATCTTCCGCCTCCCGAGCAGTTCCGTGAGCTCGCCTTCGATCACGGCCTGGATGACGAGCGTGAGGTTGTATAGGGCCGTCCCGACGCCGGTGAGGATGAGCACGATGGTGAAGACCTGGCCGACGTCGGAGAGGGGCTGCACCTCCCGGAAGCCGACCGTGGTCACGGTGGTGACGGTCTGGTAGACGGCGTCGAGGAGTGAGAATCCCAGCACCACGTAACCGGCCGTCCCCGCCACCAGCACGCCGGCGAGGATCAGCAGCCCCAGCCGCAGCCGCCGCCATGGGTCCATCAGGACCCGAGACTACTTAGGCCAGGTCGAGGATCTTCTCGAGACGCACGAGCTTGAAGTCCTGGTTGCCCGTCGTCCCGGGTGCGTCGTTGATGTGGTCCTGGCAGGAGAACACACCTTTGGGGAACAGCGGTCCGAGGTTGGCGGCGACGGCGTCGATGCCGTCGGTCCGGGAGCACCGGTCGGTGACGTCCCCGGCATCGACCTTGTACTTCTTCACGTACTCCCACGGCTCGTTGCGCCGGTAGACGACGAAGGAGTCGTCACCCTGCGACGAGGCCAGCAGGTAGCCGTCGCCACCGGGCTGGTGGACGACCGCCAGCCCCTCGACATCGGGGGCCAGATGACCGTTGGGGGCGGCTCCGTCCACCAGCTTGCGGTCGGTCGTCGAATCCCCGGGCTCGGCCCCATAGGCCCAGATCCCCACCGCCTCTTCGGCCACGTAGAGGATCTTCTTCTCATCGTCGAACACGCAGCCTTCGGATTCCGAGCCGATCTCCCACGGTCCCCGCACCACGTGGGCGTTGACCTTGCCCCCCTCGTCGACGAGCTCGTACTGGGCCGCCTTTCCGGACAGGGTGTCGGCGAAGAGGTAGTGCTTGCCCGACACCGGGCTGCGGTACATGCACATCCCCGCCACCGGCATGCCCGGGTTCACGTCGGGGGCCGTGACGTTGGTCAGCATCCGGGTGGCGGGGTCGATGGTGTAGAAGCGCATGCCGTAGCCGACCACGCCAACCAGGTCGACGGTCTTCCCGGCCAGGGAGAACCCGGGCCGTAGGTCGACGTTGCCGGGGCGCGTGGTGGGGTCGATGGCCTGAAGGCGTTTGCCGGCCATGTCGTAGACCTCCAGCGCGCCTTCCTTGTCGGTGCCGATGACGACCGACTGCGAGGGGTCGCTGGGGTGGACCCAGAAGGCCATGTCGTCGGCGGCGTCGCCCGACGCCCCCACCGGTTCGGTCTCCCCGTCGGCGGTCACCGAGGCATCCGGCGCCGGGGCCTTGGGGCCGACCACATCGACGTGGCCGTTGATCGCTGTGCGGGGATCGGCCGGGGCGGGGGCGGCCGCCAGCCCGGCAACCACCAGAAGGCCGCCTACCAGGGCCAGAGCCCGGTGGGGGGAGCGGGGCGACCGGAACGGATGGGACATGGGGGCACCTCCCGGGACACGCGCCGCTCGATTGTTCTCCGCCGCCGGGAGAAAGTGGTGGATGGGCGCTCTAGCGGAAGTGGTCCATGGGGCGGTCTAGGATGCCCCCACCCAGATCGAGGAGGCTGCATGTCCGTTTCGGCATACGTGCTGATCCAGACCGAGGTCGGGAAGGCCGCCCAGGTCGCGTCTGAGGTGCGCAAGATCGACGGCGTGAAGTCCGCCGAGGACGTGACCGGCCCCTACGACGTGATCGTGAGTGCCGAGGCGGAGAGCGTCGACGAGCTCGGCAAGATGGTCGTCTCCCGGGTGCAGCTGGTGGACGGCATCACCCGCACGCTCACCTGCCCGGTCGTCAACCTCTGACGATCCGCCCCGCAGGCGGCCCCAGGACTCACCCCTCCCGGGGCCGGCCCGCCCGGCGCCGGCGGCGCTCGTGGCGCTCGAGGGCGAGGCCGACCAGCCGGTCGAGCAGAGCCGCGTAGGGCAGCCCCGTCACCTCCCACAGCTTCGGGTACATGGAAATGGGCGTGAACCCGGGGATGGTGTTCACCTCGTTGACCAGGAAACCGCGCCCCGGGTCCTCGAGAAAGAAGTCGACCCGGGCCATGGCCTCGCCGCGGCACGCCTCGAAGGCGGCGACGGCCAGGCGGCGGACCTCGGCGGTGCGGCCCGCGTCCAGATCGGCGGGCGCCCGGAGCTGGGCCCGGTCGTCGAGGTACTTGTCCTCGTAGGTGTAGAAGTCGGCCCCGGGGATGATCTCGCCCGGCAGCGACGCCTCCGGGGGCCGGTCGCCGAGCACCGCCACCTCGATCTCCCGGCCGGCGATGGCCTCCTCCACCAGCACCCACTCGTCGAAGCGCAGGGCGGCGACGACGGCCTCCTCCAGCTCCGGGCGGGTGGTGGCCTTGGACACACCCACGGACGAGCCCAGGTTCGATGGCTTCACGAAGCAGGGGTACCCAAGGGTGTCCTCCACCCGGTCGAGCTCCGTCTTGTCGAAGTCCTCGCGGAGAGGTACATGGGCCGGCGTGGGCAGCCCGCAGGCCACGAAGGCCCGCTTCATCATCACCTTGTCCATCCCCACCGCCGAGCCGAGCACGCCCGCCCCCACGTAGGGCAGTCCGGCCAGCTCCAGCAGTCCCTGGACGGTGCCGTCCTCGCCGTAGGGGCCGTGGAGGAGGGGGAACACCACGTCGATCGCCGGCAGCGACGGGGTGCCGGCATCGAGGCGGACCAGCTCGGTCGACTCCCCCATCCGCACCCGCGGCCCTTCCACAGCAAAGGACTCCGGGCGGTCGCCGGCGTCCAGTGCCGCGCGCGCCGCTTCGGCCAGGAGCCAGCGGCCCTCCCGGGTGATGCCGACGGGCACGACCTCGTAGCGATCCGGATCGAGGGCGTGGGCGACGGCCACGGCGCTCACCCGGGACACGTCGTGCTCGGCCGACTGGCCCCCGAACAGGAGCAGCACCCGCAGCCGCGGTTCCGTCAAGAGATCACCTGGACAGCACGGAGGGCCACGCCCATGAGGAAGAGCCCGGCCAGGCCGAAGAACAGCTCCTGGCGCCCCCGCATCTGGTCCCGGGAGGCGACGACGATGCCGACGGTCACGAAGGCGACGAACCCGTAGAAGATGTGGATGCGGGCCACCTGGTAACTCTCGGAGGACTCCAGGATGGCTCCCGTGGTGACCTGGATGACGAGGGCCACCTGGGCCAGGCCGGTGAGCACCCACACCCAGGGACCCCGGAGGGTCGGGCGCAACCACGCCGTGAGCCCGGACAGGCCGGCGGCGGCGTTGGCCACGATGGCCACCCAGGAGAATCCCGAGTGGAAGCCGCGGAGCGAGTCGATCAGCTCTCTCCGGAGGTGGTGGGGACGGCCGCCTCCTCCTGCTGTATGACCTCGAAGCTGAGCAGCTCGCTGTGCGTCCCCGCCGGCCCCTGGCCCTCGTGCTGGGCGTGTCCCTGATGGAAAGCGCGGCTGTTCACCCAGGCCATGAAGTCGTCGTTGGAACGCCAGCGGGTGTAGACGAAGTAGACGTCGCGCCCGTCGTCGGGACGGAGCAGCTCGAAGGACTCGAACCCCGGGGACTTGCCGACCTCCCCGGCCCGGTTGGCGAACCGGCGCTCGAACTCCGCGCGCCGATCCTCGGGAACGGTGATGGCATTGATCTTGACCACGCTCAATTTTTTGCCTCCAGGTCCGGCGGGCCCGCCGGCGATCCTATTGCGGACCCGGCTGCCTGCCCTGCTCGACGTCGGGTTCGAGGAAGATCAGGCGGGCTTCGGGTACCGACGCCCGCACCGCGGCCTCGGCCCGGTCGATGAGGGCGGCGGTGTCGGCCGTCTCGGCGTCGGGGTCGACGGTGATCTTGCCCACCACCAAGAGGTCGTCGGGACCCAGGTGCTCGGTCCGCAGGTGCACCAGGCGGCGGACACCGTCGGTGCCCTCGATGGAGCCGGTGATGCGCCGCACCTGGTCGGGAGCGGCCGACTCGCCGATGAGGAAGCTCTTCATCTCCATGGCCAGGACGATGGCGATGACGCCCAGGAGGCCGCCGATGGCCACGCTGCCCAGGGCGTCGAAGCGGGGGTTCCCGGTGACCTCGGCCAGGCCGACCCCGGCCAGGGCGAAGACGAGGCCGCACAGGGCGCCGATGTCCTCCAAGAGGACCACGGGAAGCTCGGGGACCTTGGCGTGGCGGATGAAGCCCCACCACGAGAGGTCACCCTTGTAGTGGGCGCTTTCCCGGACGGCGGTCCGCAGGGAGAAGCTCTCCAGCACGATGGCCACGGCCAGGATGCCCACCGCCCAGCCCACCGACTCCAGCTCGTGGGGGTGGCGGAGCTTCTCCTCGCCTTCGAAGAGGGCGAAGAGGGCGCCGGCGGTGAAGAGCACCACCGCCACCACGAAGCTCCAGAAGTACCGCTCCCGGCCGAAGCCGAAGGGATGCTGCTCGGTGGCCGGCCGCCGGGCCCGCCGCCCGCCCAGGATCAGCAGGCCCTGGTTGGAGGTGTCGGCCACCGAGTGGACCGCCTCGGCCAGCATCGACGCCGCCCCGGTGAAGGCGAAGCCCACGAACTTGGCGACGGCGATGCCCAGGTTGGCCAGGAAGGCGGCGATGATCGCCTTGTGACTGCCCTCGGTCATGGGCGCCGACGATAACCCGCCCCGGCGTGAACCTTGACTGCCCGACCGGCGGGACGGTTAAGTGCTTGTGGACATTCGCCGCTGGGAAGGGGACGAGCCGTGAGCGACACGGTCATCGAGCGGACCGCGGGCACCTACCAGCTGGGCGTCAGCCGCCCGCCGCTGGAGGTCGCCGACCTGCCCACCCCGGAGGAGGTCTTCGGCGTCCCCCACATCGGCCTCAAGGAGGCCTTGCGCTTCGCCGTCGGCCCCAGCTTCATCGCCCTGGGGGCAGCCATCGGCAGCGGCGAATGGCTCCTCGGCCCGCTGGCCGTGGGCAAAGGGGGGTTCATCGGGGTGGGCTGGATCATCACCCTGTCCGCCGTCCTGCAGGTGATCTACAACGTCGAGTGCGCCCGCTACGTGATCGCCACCGGCGAGGTGCCCATCGTCGGCTTCGCCCGCACGCCTCCCGGCCGCCGCTTCTGGCTGCCCTTCTGCCTCCTGCTCATCTTCTTCGCCTACATCTGGGGCGGCTGGGTGAAGGGCGCCGCCGACGGCCTCTTCGCCCTCACCCACGACCGGGTGCCCGCCGCCGGGGACAAGACCACGGTCGAGCTCCTGGCCGTCCTGCTCCTGGGCGCCGTCCTCGGGATCACCCTCCTCTTCCGGCGCATCACCCGGGGCCTGGAACTGGTCAACGGCGGCCTCATCGCCTTCCAGCTCCTCTTCCTCCTGGTGCTCGACCTGGCCATCGTCCCCTGGGACGTGTGGGCGAACGCCATCCGGGGCTTCCTCACCCCGGCCATGCCCCCCAAGGGCCTGTCGGCCACCGACCTCGGCGCCCTGGCCGGCTTCGCCGCCCTGCTGTCCGGTTTCAACTGGATCTTCCTCAACCACTACCGGGACAAGGCCTACGGGATGGGCGAGCGCGTCGGCTTCATCGCCGGCCTGCGGGGCGAGCAGAACACGGTCAAGGCCTCGGGGTTCATCTTCCCCGACGACGAGCGCAACGCCACGTTGTGGAAGCGCTGGAAGCGCTTCCTCTACCTGGACATGTGGGGGATCTTCCTGTCGGGGGCGATGATCGGCATGCTGCTGCCGACCATGCTCATGCGCCATCTGGTCCTGACGTCGGGCCAGGTGCCGGACAAGGCGACCATCACCACCTTCGCCGCCAACATCCTGGGCAACCAGTACGGGCGGGGTCTCTTCTACCTGACGCTGTTCGTGGGGTTCCTCATCCTCTTCGACACCCAGCTCGGCATCTTCGAGTCGCTGGTGCGCAACACCACCGACGCCGTCAACATCAGCCCGAAGATCCAGGAGCTGACGGGCGGCGACCTGCGCCGCTTCTACTTCCCATTCATGGTGGCCCTGCTGGTGACCATCGGGATCGTCCTCCACTCCTTCCAGCCCACCGAGCTGATCAGCATCTCGGCCAACATGTCGAACTTCGGGGCGCTCATCTTCCCCTTCGTCTTCATCTACCTGAACCGCCGGCTGCCCAAGGCGGCCAGGCCGACGAAGCTGGCCTACGTCGGGCTCATGGCCAACGTCGTCTTCTTCGGGTTCTTCTTCTTCAACTTCCTGGCCGAGAAGATCGGCGGCTCACCGCTGGTGACCTTCTGAGCGACAACCGACTCGCGGCCTAGCCTGGGCGTCCATGACCGCTGGCCGCCAGGTACTGCTCGAGGTCCTCGACAGCGAAGGGGTGCGCCACTGCTTCGGCAACCCGGGCACCACCGAGCTGCCGTTCATCGACGAGCTCGCCGTCCACCCGGAGCTGCGCTACATCCTCGCCCTTCAGGAGAACGTGGCCGTCGGGATGGCCGACGGCTATGCCCAGGCCAGCGGACGGCCGAGCTTCGTCAACCTGCACACGTCGGCCGGGCTGGGCGGGGGTGTCGGGAACCTCACCAACGCGCTGGCCAACCGGACGCCCATGGTGGTGACCGCCGGCCAGCAGGACCGCCGCCACCTCCTGGCCGAGCCGATCCTGGCCGGCGACCTGGTGGGACTGGCTTCGGCCTGCACCAAGTGGCAGCACGAGGTGCGCCACCTGGGCGAGCTGGGGACGGTGCTGCGGCGAGCTTTCCTCGACGCCGCTAGTCCCCCCGCCGGCCCGGTGTTCGTCTCCATCCCCATGGACGTGCTCGACGAGAGCGATGACGTTTTGGTGCCACCCCGCTCCCGGGTGGAACGGGCGGCGGTGGCCGGCGGCCTCGAGGACCTGGCCGGCCTGCTGGCCGAGGCCGCCCCCGACCGGCTGGCCCTGGTGGTGGGCGACGAGGTGGCCGCCGCCGGCGCCCTCACCGAGGTGGTGGCCCTGGCCGAGGCAACGGGCGCCCGGGTCTTCGGCGCTCCCCTCTACTCCAATCTGGACTTCCCCACCACACACCCGCTGTGGAACGGGATGCTGGGCGGGCTCGGCATGTCGGCGGTCTCCGTGGCCGGGAGCCTGTCGGGGTTCTCCCGGGTGTTCGTCATCGGCGCCAAGGCGTTCCTCGTCTACCCGTGGAGCCCGGCATCGCCGCTGCCGCCGTCGGTCGAGCTCCTCCACCTCGACGCCGACGCCGCCCAGGTGGCCCGCGACCTCCCCACCCGCTTCGGCACGGTGGGCGACGTGAAGGCGAGCCTGGCCGCCCTCGTCCCGCTCGTGACCGCCCGGGTGGACGCCGGCCGGGTGGGGACCGCGCTCCAGGCCGCCCGCCAGGAGCAGGCCGGCGCCGCCGCGCGCTTCGCGGCCATGGCGGCCGGCTACGGCGCCGACGTGCCCATCCACCCCATGGCCGCCACCGCCGCCCTCCTGGCTGGGCTGCCCGACAACGGCGTGGTGGTCGACGAGGCCATCACCACCGGCTTCTACGTTCGGATGCTCCTGCGGGCGGAGGCCCCCGGCTCCTACTACTTCTGCCGGGGCGGTGGCCTCGGCTGGGGAGTCCCGGCCGCCCTCGGGGTGAAGCTCGCCCAGCCGGACCGCCCGGTCCTGTGCATCGCCGGCGACGGCTCGGCCATGTACACCATCCAGGCCCTGTGGACGGCGGCCCACGCCGGCATCCCCGTGGTGGTGGCGGTGGTGAACAACCGGCAGTACGCCATTCTCAAGTTGAACCTGGCCAGCTCCGGCGGACGGTCGGCGGCCCAGGACACCTTCGTGGGCATGGATCTCGACACACCCCCCATCGACTACGTAGGCCTGGCCGGGTCCATGGGGGTCGAAGCCCACCTGGTGGAAAAGCCGGACGAGGTGACCGAGGCCACACGCGCCGCCCTTTCCGCCGAGCGGCCCGTGCTCCTGGAGCTGCCGATCTCCCCGCCGTGAGCGTGCGGACTCCTAGGCGAGCGCGGCAGCCAGGCGCTCGACGGCACCCGGCGTGCGGATGCCCCACCAGAACAGGTCGTGGCCGTCGACCAGCAGCACCCGGGCGCCGGGCAGGGCGCCGGTCACCTCGGGCAGGTGGCGCTCCTTGAACTCGTAGGGCTCCGAGGGCAGCAGGACCACCTCGGGCCGAAGGGCGGCGGCCTCCTCCAGGGTGACCTCGGGATAGCGTGTGGCGGCGCCGGCGAAGACGTTGTCCCAGCCGAGCAGCTCGAGCAGGGACGAGCCGAAGGTGTCGCCGGCGAGGGACATCCACGGCCGGCGCCAGACGGGGACGAACACCGGCCGGCTCACGGCCGGACGGCGGCCCCGCTGTTCGGCCAGCCACTCCTCCCATTCCGGGAAGGGGTCGGGGACGGCGGCGCCCACCGCCTCCCCCAGGCGGCACACGGCCGGGCCCACGTCGCCCACCGACCGGGGGGACATGTCGTGGAGGGCGACCCCGAGTTCCCGTAACCGGTCGACGTCCTCGATGCGGTTCTCCTCGTCGTTGACCACCACCAGGTCGGGGGCCAGGGCGGCGATGGCGTCCACGTCGGGGTTCTTGGTGCCTCCCATCTGGTCGAGGGACGGCTGCTCGCAGAAGCGGGTGCAGGCCACCGGCCGCACCCCGAGCGCCAGCAGCGTCTCGGTCACCGAGGGCACCAGGGAGACGACCCGGGGGGCAGGCCGGGGTCCGGGGTGTCCCCGAAATGAACGGGTCACATCCGTTTGAGCAGCTCGGCCTTCTTGGCCTCGAACTGGGCGTCGGAGATGGCCCCCCGGTCGCGCAGGTCGGCCAGGGCGCCGATCTGCTCGATCACCGACGGGGTTGCCGGGGCGGCGGGCGTCGGGCGGGCGCCGGCGGACATGGCCCGGGCGGCGTTGCCCTCCATCTGGCGGTAGATCTCCTGCTGCACGTGGTCGGGGTGGGGAATGTCGGAAAAGGTCTGCTGGCCCCGCTCCCCCGCCGATTCGATGAGCAGGTCGCCCGCTCCGATGATCCGCTCGAAGAACGTCTGGTTGGAGGTGATGTCGTTGACCCGCTCCAGGGGGATGTCCCGGCCGTGCTTGGCCAGCACCCCGGTGCGGAACACGATCCGGTCGGAGGTGACCACGAAGTGGGTAGTGGACCAGCTGGCCAGCCGGGCTCCGAGCCACGCCAGCCAGGCCACGACCAGCACCAGGTAGGCCCAGGCCGCCAGTTGGCCGACGTCCCCGTCGAGCTGAAGCACGCCGAAGCCGATGGCCACCACCGGGACGCCGGCGGCGGCCGGACCGATGAAGAACCACCAGTGAGGCCGCAGGTCGACGTGGACGCTCTCACCCTCGAGCAGCAGCCGGGTGGGGAAGGGCATGCGAAAAGCGTAGCGACGCGACGGGGCCGGAGCCGGGGACCGCCGCCTACTTGTACCGCTTGCGGCGGAAGACGTCGGTGGCCAGCGAGCCCACCCGGTCGAGGAACAGCAGCCCGTCGAGGTGGTCCAGCTCATGCTGCAGGGCGCGGGCTTCGAAGGCATTGGCCTCGATCACCCGGCTCTGCCCGTCGGGGGTGAGCCCCCGTACCACCACTTCGGTGGCCCGAGCCACGTCGCCCGTCAGGTCGGGGACGGACAGGCATCCCTCCCGGGCCAGCTCCAGGTGGCGGGCCAGCAGCAGGACGGGGTTGAAGAGCACGAAGGCGCCGTGGCAGGAGTCGGCCTTGCGGTGGCCGGTCACGTCGACGCAAAAGGCCCGCACCGACACCCCGATCTGGGGCGCGGCCACGCCCACGCAGCTCGGGGAGGCGGCCATGATGTCGAGCAGGTCGGCGGCCAGGGCGAGCTCGTCGGGCCCGATGTCCTTCACCGGGTCGGCCACCCGTTTGAGGACGGAGTGGGGGATGCGGACAACCGGACGGACAGGCACGACCGTCCGCTCAGAGCACGTCGGCGTCGGCGGGGTGCAGGCTGGCGTCGACGCCCACCTCGACGGCGGTGGCCTGCAGGGCGGCGTCGAGCTCGGCCGGGTCCAGCCTGCGGGGCAGGGTGACTTCGAGCAGCATGGCGTAGACGGGCTCGTCCTCGCCGCCGATCACCCGGGTGTTGACGTCGGTGATGTTCACGCTGTGGTCGGCCAGGACAGTGGCGATCCGGTGCATGATCCCCGGATGGTCGGAGCCGTAGACGGAGACGATGTAGGGGTCCCCCTCGACCACGATCGACGCGCTCTCGCCGGCTGGGCGCACGGCCAGGGTGAGGTCGGCACAGCTGTCGGACTTGGCCAGCTCCGCCTCCAGGGACTCGGCCGCCAGGTCGTCGGACGCCTCCACCAGCATCATCATGGCGAAGTGCCCGGACAGCACCGTCATGGAGCAGTCCTTGAGGTTGCAGCCCAGCTGGAAGAGGACGCCCGTCACTGAAGCCACGATGCCGGGACGGTCGGCGCCCAGAGCCCACACCGCGAATTCGCTGGTCACGGGCGGGCAGCCTAACGTTTTCGGCCATGCGGACGACGGCCACGGCGGCACTCGCCCTCATCCTGGCGCTGGCTCCCATGCCGGTCCGGGCCGCCGGCCCCGAGGTCGTCCTCCAGGGCCTGCGCTTCGTCCCCGCCAACATCACCGTCACGGTCGGCGACACGGTCACCTGGGTCCACAAGGACAGCGGGCTCTACCACCACGTCGGAGCCGACGACCGCTCCTGGGACTCCAGTCCCACCTGCGGGTTGCCCCGGGGGGTGTGCATGCGGGGCGGCGACACCTACCAGCACGTCTTCCTCTCGCCCGGCACTTACGGCTACCACTGCCGTCTCCACGGCCATCCCGGCCGGGGGATGGCGGGCACCGTGCGGGTGCTCGCCCAATAGGGGCGGCATGCACTTCCGCCTGGAGCAGACCTTCGCCGCCCCCATCGACGCTGTCGCCCTGGCCTTCACCGAACCGGAGCTCTACACCGCCCTCGGGGCCCTGCCCAAGCTCGGCCAACCGCAGGTCCTGGGCCGGAGCGAGGACGGCGACGTGGTCAGCCTCCAGGTGCGCTACCGGTTCACCGGCGACCTCTCCGCTGCCGCCCGCAGGATGATCGACCCCGCCCGGCTGTCGTGGGTCGAGCACTCCAACCACGACCTGGCCCGCCACCAGGTCGACTTCACCATGGTGCCCGACAACTACGGCAACCTGCTGTCCGCCTCCGGCCGGTACTCGTTCGAGCCCGACGGCCCGGGCGCCACCCGGCGGGTGGCGGAGGGCGACGTGGCCGTGCGGGTGCCGCTGGTGGGCAAGGCGGTCGAGAACGCCATCGTCTCGGGGATCAAGGAGCACCTGGCCGAAGAGGTCCCGGTGGTCGA
>JBIOUX010000030.1:0-2872 GCA_044867425.1 Acidimicrobiia bacterium
CTGGGGTTGGGGCCCCAGGCGGGACGGCGGAGCCGCCAGGAACACCGCCCGCAGGAGGTCCGGCCGGGCGGCCAGGTCGGCGGCCGGACCCCGGAAGCGGATCTCGCCCTTCTCCATGAAGTAGGCGACGTCGGCCAGGGCCAGGGCGGTGGTCACCGACTGCTCCACCAGCACGACGGTGGTGCCCCGATCCCGGATGGCCCGGATCACCTCCAGGAGCCGCCCCACCACAGCCGGGGCCAGACCCAGGGACAGCTCGTCCACCAGCAGCAGCCGGGGCCGGGAGACGAACGCCTGGGCCAGGGCCAGCATCTGCTGCTCTCCCCCGGACAGGGTGCCGGCGGGCTGGTCGAGGCGCAGGCGCAGCACCGGAAAGTGCCCGAGGGCCTCCTCCGCCGCCGACTCCGCCTCCGGTCCCCGCAGGCGCTGGCCCCAGGTGGCCACCCGCAGGTTCTCGGCCACGGTGAGCGAGGGGAAGATGCCCTTGCCTCCCGGCACCTGGGCGACGCCCATGCCCGCGATGTGGTGGGGGGCGACACCGGTGAGATCCATGCCGTCAAACACCACCACCCCGGCGGCGGGCTCCACCAGGCCCGAGATGGCGCGCAACAGCGTCGACTTCCCCGCCCCGTTGGTGCCGAGCAGAGCGACGATCTCGCTCTCTCCGACCTCGAAGTCGACACCGAAGAGGACCTGGGTGCCGTCGTAGGCCACGTCGAGGCCCCGCACCACCAGCAGCTTGGACTGTCCCCGCCGGCGGGCCAGGAGGGCCTCGGCCCGAGCCAGGGAGGCGGTGCGGGTGCGGACGATGTCGGCGTTCAGGAACTTGCCCGCCGAGGCCAGGATGAACCCTCCGATGAGCAGCAGCGGCACCAGCACGAGCAGGGCGCGGCGCACCCCGTAGGTGTCGGCCACGCCGCCGATGGCGGGGAAGGCGACGAGGCCGGGGAGGATCCAGGCGGCGCCCAGAGCGAAGCCGAGCGACCGGGCCCGGGGCGGCGTGACCAGCGACACCAGGGCGTAGGCGCCGGGCTGGAGCACCGCCCCCATGCCGGCGATGAACAGGTGCAGGCCGATGACGACGGGGAGGGTGGGCGCCAGCGCCAGCCCGGCGAAGGCGGAGGAGATGATCACCCCCATGAGCGCCAGCAGGCGCAGCACCAGGGCCGGGTCGCGGCGCATGAGCCGGTTGGCCACGGGGATGCCGACCAGCAGGCCGAGGATCTGGAACGGCTCGGTGACGGCCGACACCAGCCCCCGCTGGGCCTCGTTGAGGCCGAACTCCTGCTCGTAGAAGAGGGAGAACAGGGCGCCGAGGCCGACGAAGATGACCCCGGCGATGAAGGGCAGCGAGTACCAGATGCGCCGCAGGCTCCGGACGCCCCACAGCAGGCGCACGCCCTCCCCGAAGCGGGGGGCGGTCTCCTCGGTGAGGGCGACATCCTCCTCGGCGCCAAGGGCCCGGCGCTCCTCGGCGCCCCGGGGCGGCTCGGACAGCCGCAGGGCGAGGACGACAAACACGGCGGTGGGCAGGGCGAAGAGCAGGAAGGGGGCCCGCCAGCCCAGCCACAGGGCGAGCACCCCGCCCAGGAGAGGGCCGAGGATCTGGCCGGTGGAGTTGGCCGAGCGGTGGACGCCGTAGACCTTGGGGCGCACCGTGGTCGGGTAGTAGTCGGCGATGAGCGAGAAGTGGGTAGGGGTGTTCACCGCCCGACCCACACCCGCCCCGGCCCGGGCCACGGCCAGCACCGGCAGGCTGGGGGCGAGGCCGGTGAGCAGCGAGAAGCCGCCCCACAGGGTGGCACCGCCGGTGGCGATCCGCACCCGGGAGCGGCGGTCCGCCCAGAAGGCCAGAGGCAGGCCGATGATGATGGCGCCGACCTCGACCAGGGCCACCAGGGCCAGCACGCCGGACAGGCTCAGCCCGAAGTGATCCCGGATCTCGGGGGCGAGCACGTTGAGGGCCGAGCGGTCGAGCTCGTCCACCGCGTTCAGGCCGAAGAGCACCACCAGCGGGTAGAGCGGGGCGCCGCCCGTCAACCCGACGGTCAGCCGGTTCTGCAGCCCGACGAGGCGACTCACGGCGGTTCCTCGGCGACGATGGCCGCCGGGCCCAGCCCGATGCCCCGCCGCCGCGCCGCCCAACGCAGCGCCCGGTCCCGCCCGGCGTAGATCAGCCCGCCCAGGCCGCCGGGGAGGACGGTGAGCACCACCAGGCCCCCCAGGCCGGTGCCCAGCAGGGCCACGAAGGGCTGCAGGGCCCGGGGGAACTCGGCCCGGAACGAGTCGAGGCCCTGCACGTAGGCGGCGCCCACCAGGGCGCCGGGCAGCGATCCGAGCCCGCCGATCACCACCATGGCAAACACCCGCAGGCTCTCCTCGGGCTGGTAGGGGGTGATGCCCAGGCTCTGCTGGTGGTGGACGTAGAGCCCGCCGGCGAAGGCGGCCAGGAACCCGGAGGCGGCGAAGGCCGTCAGCTTGGCCCGGGTGACGTTGACCCCGAAGGCGGCCGCCGCCGCCTCGTTGTCCCGGGTGCCGATGAGCACCCGCCCGGTGCGGGCCCGGCGCAGGTTGCGGGCCGCCACCAGGGCCAACCCCAGGCCGGCCAGGGCCACGTAGTAGTAGGCCGTCTCGGAGCGGATGGCCACCCGCCCGAACAAGTCGGGACGCTCGATCCGGCCGGTGGGGAGCCACCCCATGAACTCGGTGTTGAGGAACCAGCTCGACGTGGCCATGGCCAGGGCCAGGGTGGTGACGGCGAAGAGCAGGCCGGGGATGCGCAGGGCGGGGAGGCCGATGACGGTGGCCGCCGCCGCTCCCACCGCGCCGGCGGCCAGCAGGGCCAGGGTGAGGACCCACCCGAGGTTGGCGG
>JBIOUX010000031.1:0-2096 GCA_044867425.1 Acidimicrobiia bacterium
GGGAACGGCTATCTGATGGTGGGCGAGGACGGCGGCATCTTCAATTTCTCCGACCGGCCCTTCGCCGGGTCGCTGGGGGACAAGCCCCCGGCCAAACCCATCGTCGCCGTGGCCAGCCTCGACTGACGCAAGGAGCAACCCCACCACTCTCGGTGGCCGAAAGATTCGTCCGGAGGGAGGGGAACTGTCCCCTTCCGGCGAATGGGGGAGGACGCGCCCCGCGTGTCGCCTTGGGACGACGATGTCCGTCCACCCCCCATTGCGCCCCGCGGGCCAGGTGCCCATGCCGAACGCCCTGCCGGGGTGGACCGAGAGGTGAAGATTCATGGCCGCTGCACCCGCCTTCCCGAGGGAAACCAGGCGCCGTCTGGGAGCGGCCGTCGCCGTCCTCGCCCTGGTCGGTACCCTCACGATCGGAGCGGTCCCCGCCCAGGCCCACCATGACGGCAGCCCCGACGCCTGCCCGACGGAGGAATACGCCAAGCCCACGACCGACAAGTGCGACGAGCGCGACCGGATGAAGGGCCCGCTCGCGGCCCCGCCCCGGGCGCCCGGCCGCCTGGCGCCGACCACCGGCGCGCTCCTGGGCGTGCACTCCGACTCCAGCCGGTTCACCACCAAGCCGGAGCAGGGCATCGACATCCTCGAGGGCAAGATCGGCCGCACGCTGGACATCGACAACCACTACGAGGGTGACTTCAACTACTTCCTCAAGGGCACCAACCCGGATGGCAGCATCCAGTTCAAGCCCTCGATCCAGCTGATGGAGTGGGACAAGGAGTCGAACCGGATCCCGCTGCTGGGCTGGGGGTGTGGTGACAGCCACGACATCGTGGCCGGCAAGCTCGACAAGGAGATCGACGCCGCCGCCATGTCGATGAAGTCCTACGGCCGGGACTTCTTCATGCGCTACTGCTGGGAGATGGACGGTTCCCGCCAGAGCGCGTCGGAGATCGGCACGCCCCAGGAGTTCATCGACGCCTGGCGCTACATCTGGAACCGGTTCAAGCTCCTCAGCGTCGACAACGTGATCTGGAACTACTCCACCAACGCGGCCCGGTTCAAGGACCCCAACAGCCGGGGCAAGTTCGCCTGGGACTACTACCCCGGTGACACCTACGTCGACTGGGTCTCGGCCGATGGTTACAACTGGCACGGGGCCGCCGGCCGCGACGACCGGTACCGCCGGATGCTCGAGATCTACGACGAGTTCATGATCTGGGCCCGCAGCACCGGCCCGGTGCCCCAGGACATCCGGGACAAGGACTCGGTCTCGGGCCCCAACGGAACCCGGATCAGTGACTTCCCCGAGGTCTTCCCCAACAAGACCGCAGTGAAGCCCATCATGGTGGCCGAGTACGGGACCCAGGAGCAGGCCGACGGCGGCACCGACAAGGGCAACTGGTTCCGCGACGCCCACGAGACGGTCATGCCCCGCACGGCGGCCACGCCGGCCGACTGTCTCCACTGCGGCGCCTACACCGACATCGCCGCCATGGTCTACTTCGACGTCTCGGGCAAGTCGGCCGACTCCGAGGGCGGCTGGGACATCGAGACCACCGACAAGTCCCTCGCCGGCTACATGGAGTACGCCGACGACCCCTGGTTCAACCAGATCTCCACGCTGGTGTGGGGCCCCTACACGGGCCCGCCCGCCCCCACGCCCACGCCGGCCCCGACCCCGGCTCCCGCCCCGGCACCGGCGCCCACTCCGGACCCGGCCACGCCGGCCAACCCTCCGGTGGCGGGGCGTTCGGGCTACTGGATGCTGGGGGCGGATGGGAAGGTGTATCCCTTCGGTGACGCCAAGGGCCACGGTGACGCCCCGCTGGCCGGTGGGTCGCCCATCGGCGTGGTGGCGGTGGATGTGGAGCCGTCGCCGTCGGGGGGTGGGTATTGGATTGTGGATTCGACGGGTCGGGTGTTCACCCAGGGGGATGCGCAGCCGTGGGGGAACGTGACGTCGCCGCTGGCGGCCGGGGAGACGGTGACGTCGTTGTCGGCGACGCCGTCGGGGTTGGGTTATTGGATCTTCACGTCTCGGGGCCGGGTGTTGAATTTTGGGGATGCGGCCCATCTGGGGGACATGGCGGCGG
>JBIOUX010000032.1:0-14127 GCA_044867425.1 Acidimicrobiia bacterium
ACGGCGGCGACGGGCCAGCGGTAGCGGGCGGTGATGGCCAGGCGGCCCCGCAACGGACCGGCTTCCCGGCGTTCGACGGTCACGGATGCGGGGGCGTCCACCATGACGTCGGTGTCGGGGGGCGAGTAGGTGTAGGTGTCGCCGCCGTCACCGCCGTCGACGAGGTGGTGGAGTCCGGACACGGACAGGCCCGAGGCGGTGACCCGGAGGGCGGCGCCGGTGGGGTCGATCTCCACCCGCACCAAGCCGTTGTCGAGCCAGCCGTCGCCGGTTCGCACCGGGGGGAGGGGACCCACCGGCGCCTGCCGGTGCCGGGTCACCCAGCCCAGGCCGGGCACGTCGCCGGTGTCGATCAGCACCCGCCGCACCGGTGCCTCCACGGCCCGGACGGTAACCGCTTCGCCCCCGGCGGCGACGGCCCGCAGGTGGTCGGCCAGCCCGGAGACCTGGGCGGCGGACCCGGTGAGCCCGGGGCCCGGGGTGTCCCCGGTGAGCCCGGGGCCCGGGGTGTCCCCGGTGATGCGGCCCAGGCGGAGCGTCACCACGCCGGGGGAGAGGGCGACGGACCGCACCGGCCGGCCGTCGAAGCCGCCGTCGCCCATCCGGTCCAGGACCCAGCCGATCTTGGCGCCGGCGACGGTGGCGGCGAACACCTCCCGTTCGGTGACGTCGAGCTCCTGGGCCCCCGGCCAGGGCTCGCCCGTCGTTTCCACCTCCACCAGGCCCCGGCGGGCATGGGCCACGGTGTTGGCCACCACCACCGCCCCCGCGGGAGCGTCGACGTCGCCGGCCAGGGCGGCCAGGGCATCGGCGGCCAGGGCTTCGGCGGTCTGGCGGGCCTGGGCGTACCGATTTGCCACCTGGTCCGCCACCGCGTCGGCCACGCAGCCGCAGGCCGAGTCGTGGGCGCTGTTGAGCACCATGGCGCGCCAGGCCAGACGTAAGGCGGGTTCGGCCCCCAGCCACTCCTGCGGCGGGCGGAAGAGGGCCAGGAGCGGCTCCGCCACCCGCTCCAGTACCCGCTCCGCCGCCGCCGCCGCTCGCTTGAGATCGACCCGGGCCGAGGCCACTCCAGGCAACAGGTGGGCCCGGGCCCCGGAACGCAACTCGCCCTGCCAGGCCGGAAGCCCGTCGGCGGGCTCGCCAGCCAGCCAGCGTTCCAGCGGCGTCACCTCGAGCCGGTAGCACGACTGGGCTCGGTTCGCCGCTTCGGCCGCCTCCGCCAGCCGGAGTTGAGGCCGTTGCCGGTCCCCACCGTTCATGAGGAGCAGGCCGCCGGCCCGGGCGTCACCCACCTCGGCGTCATAGCCGGCGGCCCGGGCCACGAGGCCCCCGGCGTCCTCGGGCAGGCGGCGCCCGTTGGCGTAGGAGCCGTACAGGTGCTCGGCCCGGACCCGGGACCCGTCGGGCGCCTCCCACCAGAAGGCGGTGGTCCGAAGCGCACCGGGGACGCCGCGCCAGACCACGGCGTGTTCGATCCCGGCCGACCGCAGCAGTTGGGGCAGCTGGGCGGCGTGGCCGAAGCAGTCGGGCAGGTACCCCACGGCCATGGCGCCGCCGAGTTCGGCGGCCCGTTCGAGCCCGGCCTCGAGGTTGCGGATCAGGGTCTCCCCCGACACGCAGAACTGGTCGGGCGGCACCGTGAAGGGCCCCACCGACAACCGCCCGTCCGCCACCAGGCGGCGGACCAACTCGCCGGCGCCCGGCCGCAGCTCGAGGTAGTCGTCCACCACCGCCGTCTGCCCGTCGAGGCACACGCAGGTGCCGGTGGGGTCGGCGGCGAGGGCGGGGAGCAGGTCGTCGAGGAGCCGCACGAGGCGCAACCGGGTGACCGGGAAGGGCTCGTGCCACTCACGGTCCCAGTGGGTGTGGGGCACGATTCCCACGCGGATGGGAGGGCCGCTCAGAGGATCTCCACCCAGGTTTCGGCCCAGCGCGCCAGGGCCTGGACCACGGCCGCCAGGTCACGGCCCTTGTCGGTCAGCTGGTATTCGACCCGCACGGGCTTGTCCGGCACCACGGTCCGGGTGATGACTCCTTCGGCCTCCAGGCTCTTCAGGCGTTCGGAGAGCAGCCGGTCCGAGAGGCCGGGGATGGCGGCGGTGAACTCGGAGAACCGGCTGACGCCGCCCAGCAGCGCCCGCACGATCTCGTTTGTCCACCGTCCCCCCAGGATCTCCATGGCCCGGTGGTAACGGGGGCAGAAGGGCGCGATCCCCTCGCGAGCTTCCATGACCGCATGCTAGGGAATATCCAGTGACTTATGAATAGTTAGTAACATCGAATTCGTAAGTCAACAAGGAGGAACCTCGATGAGCCAGGCCCAGTCCGTCGCCGTCCCCACCCCGAACCCCGGTCTCGCCCCCGCCGGGGTATGGGATGTCGATCCGTCCCACTCCAACGTGGAGTTTGTCGTCCGTCACATGTTCACCAAGATGCGCGGCCGCTTCGGGGAGTTCAGCGGCACCATCGAGCTGGGCGAGACCCTTGAGGATTCGAAGGCCGAGGGCAGCATCGCCGCCGCCGGCATCGACACCAGCAACGCCGACCGTGACGCCCATCTGCGCAGCCCGGACTTCTTCGATGTCGAGACCTACCCGTCCCTGTCATTCCGCTCGACCGGTGTCCGCCCGGCCGGCGACGGACTGGTTGTCGACGGCGAGCTGACCATCAAGGGGGTCACCCGCCCTGTCGTCCTCGATGTCGAGTTCACCGGCTGGGCCGCCGACCCCTTCGGCGGCGAGCGGGCCGGGTTCTCGGCCCGCACCGAGATCGACCGGGAGGACTACGGCTTGACCTGGAACGTCGCTCTCGAGACGGGCGGCGTTCTGGTGGGCCGCAAGATCAAGATCGAGCTCGAGATCGAAGCGGTCCGGCGGCAGAGCCCTACGACCTAGGAGAGCACCGATCGGTAGACGTCGACGGTGCGGGCGGCGATGGCGGGCCAGGAGAAGCGCTCCAGCACCCTGGCCCGCCCTGCCGCGCCCATGGTCCGGGCCGCCTCCGGGTCGTCCAGCAGCCGGTTGATGGCCGCGGCCAGGTCGGCGGCGAACCGTCCGGCATCGGCCGGGTTTCCCCCCACGGCCGCCTCGAAGGGAACGAGCAGCCCGGTCTCACCGTCGGCCACGACCTCGGGAATGCCGCCGATGGCGCTGGCCACCACGGGCGCGCCGCAGGCCATGGCCTCCACGTTGACGAGACCGAAGGGTTCGTAGACCGACGGGCACACGAACACGGTGGCGTGGGTGAGGACCTGGATCAGCTCGGCGCGGGGGATGACCTCTTCCAGCCAGAGGATGGAACCCCGGCTGGCGGCCAGATCTGCCGCCCGGGCCCGCATCTCCCGGCCGACCTCGGCGGTGTCGGGAGCGGAGGGGAACAGCACCAGCTGGGCCGCGGGATCGATGGCGGCGGCGGCCGCCAGCAGATGTTCGATGCCCTTCTGCCGGGTGATCCGGCCGACGAAGACCACCGAGGGCCGGTCCGGGTCGATGCCGAGGCGATGCAGCGCCTCCAGTCCCGGATCGGGCCGGAACTCGTCGGTGTCGACGCCGTTGTGGACGACCACCACCCGGCCCGGGTCGAGGCCCGGGTAGCAGGCGACGACGTCGTCCCGCATGGCGGCGGAGACGGCGATCACGGCGTCGGCTGCCTCCAGGGCGGTGCGCTCGCAGAAGCTGGACAGGGCGTAGCCGCCGCCGAGCTGCTCGGCCTTCCAGGGCCGGTGTGGCTCCAGCGAGTGGGTGGTCACGACGTGAGGGACCCCGTGGATGAGCTTGGCCAGGTGCCCGCCGAAGTTGGCGTACCAGGTGTGGGTGTGGACCACATCGGCGCCGCTCACGCCGGCGGCCATGAGCAGGTTGACGGAGAGGGTGCGCAGGGCGGCGTCGTGGGGGGCGGCCAGTCCGATCGCCTCCCAGGGCCGGTAGGTGCCGGCCACCAGGTCTGATTCCCGGGGCGCTCCGAAGCAGTGGACGGCGACATCAACCAAGCGGGCCAGCTCCCGGGAGAGGTACTCCACGTGCACGCCCGCGCCGCCGTAGATCTCGGGCGGGTACTCCCGGGTGAGCAGGGCCACACGCATCAGCAGGGGTCAGTCCTCAGGCTTCAGGGATCTTCTCGCCCTTGCCGATGACCACGATGCCGTTCTCCGAGACCGTGAACCGGGCCGCGTCGAGGTCGGGGTCCAGGCCGATCTGGGCGCCCGGAGGGACCTGCACGTTCTTGTCGATGATGGCGTTGCGGACGATGGCCCCCTGGCCGACGACCACGTCGTGCATCAGCACCGAGTTCTCCACCAGGGCGAAGCTGTCGACGATGACGCCAGGAGAGATGACCGAGGAGCGGACCGTCCCGCCGGAGATGATGCTGCCGGCGCAGACCATCGAGTCGAGCGCCTGGCCGGTCCCCTCGATGCCCTGGAGCACGAACTTGGCGGGGGGCAGCGTGGGCAGCGACGTGTAGATCGGCCATTCCCGGTTGTAGAGGTTGAAGATGGGGTGGACGGAGACGAGGTCCATGTGGGCGTCGTAGTAGGAGTCGATGGTGCCCACATCCCGCCAGTAGCCCTGGTCCCGCTCGGTGGCCCCCGGCACCTGGTTCTTCGAGAAGTCGTAGACGTGCGCCTCCCCCGCCTCCACCAGGTTGGGAATGATGTTGCCCCCGATGTCATGACGGCTGGACTGGTCCTCGGCGTCAAAGTTCACCGCATCGACCAGCGTCGAGGTGGTGAATACGTAGTTGCCCATGGAGGCGAAGATCTCGTTGGGGGAATCGGGCAGGCCGGGGGCGTCCGCCGGCTTCTCCCTGAACCCGGAGACCCGGGTGCCGTCCCCCACTTCGATGACCCCCAGGTGGGGCGCATGGGAGCGGGGGGCGCGGATGCCCGCCACGGTCACCCCCGCCCCGCTGGCGATGTGCTGCTCCACCATCTGGCGGGGGTCCATGCGGTAGATGTGGTCGGCGCCGAAGACGATGATGTACTCGGGGCCCTCGTCGTGCACCAGGTTCAGGTTCTGGTAGACGGCGTCGGCCGACCCCGCAAACCAGCGCGGCCCCCGGCGCATCTGGGCCGGCACCGGTGTGACGTAGCTGCCCAGCAGCGTCGACAGCCGCCACGTCCGGGTGATGTGCAGGTCCAGGCTGTGGCTCTTGTACTGGGTCAGCACCACGATCTTGAGGTATCCGGCGTTGGCCAGGTTGGACAGGGCGAAGTCCACGATGCGGTAGTGCCCGCCGAAGGTCACCGCCGGCTTCGCCCGGTCGGCGGTGAGGGGTCCGAGACGCTTCCCCTCGCCGCCGGCGAGGACCATCGAGAGCACCCGCTCGCCGGCCACGGCGGTACCGTAGCCCGCGTGAAAATCGTCCTCGGCTCTGACGAGCGAACGTCCCTCACCGACGCCGTGGCCGACGACCTGCGGGAGCGGGGCCATCAGGTCGTCCTGGTCGGCCCCCCGGCAGGTGAAGATCTCGGCTGGGTCGACGTGGGTCGGCAGGTGGGCGAGCAGGTCGCCCGGGGAGAGGTTGACAGCGGTGTGCTCTTCTGCTGGACGGGGACCGGCGCCTCCATCGCCGCCAACAAGGTCCCGGGTGTCCGCGCCGCCCTGTGCACCGACGTCGAGACGGCCCGGGGCGCCCGCCGCTGGAACGACGCCAACGTGCTCGTGCTGTCCCTGCGGCTGACCAGTCCCGTGGTTGCGTCGGAGATGCTCGACGCCTGGTTCACCACCGAGCCCGATCCCGGTGAGGCGGCCAACATCGGGAAGCTCGAGATCTAGCCCCAAACCGGGACAACTGCACGCGGAGCGCGCGAATCGGGCACCCCTGCGAAAGCCGCTGACACGCCATTTTTGGCCCGGATAAACAGGAATCGGGCAATCGAGGCGGAATCAGAAGGCACGTTCTATAACCACGCAGAGTGATATTCCGAAGGGGATACGGACGTGCCACGCACACTCCGGCGCCGGCTGGGCGTCATCTTTCTGGCGGTTGCCGCCATGGCCGCCCATGCCACCGTGACGTCACAGGCGGCGGGTGCGGACAGCGGCTACTGGCTGGTGGACGCCCGCGGCAACATCTACGAGTTTGGCGGGGCCCCCTTCAAGGGTTCCGTTTCCACTGCAGCCGACATCGCGGCCATGGTGCCCACTCCGTCGGGCCAGGGCTACTGGCTGGCGGCAGCCGACGGCAGTGTGTTCGCCCAGGGCGACGCCGCCTTCAAGGGCTCGATGGGCGGGCTCTCCCTCCACCGTCCGGTCGTGGGGATGGCGGCCACCCCGTCGGGTGAGGGTTACTGGCTGGTGGCGGCCGACGGTGGCATCTTCGCCTTTGGTGACGCCCGCTTTCGGGGTTCGATGGGCGGGGAGCCGTTGAACCGTCCGGTGGTGGGGATGGCGGCCACCCCGTCGGGTGAGGGTTACTGGCTGGTGGCGGCCGACGGTGGCATCTTCGCCTTCGGTGACGCCCGCTTCCGGGGTTCCACGGGTGGGCAGACGTTGAACCGTCCCATCGTGGGGATGGCGGCCACGCGCTCGGGTGAGGGCTACTGGCTGGTGGCGTCGGACGGCGGAATCTTCGGGTTCAACGCCCCATTCTTCGGGTCGACCGGGGCGTCCGCCATCGACGCCCCGATCGTCGGCATGGCCACGGTGCCTGACGGCAGCGGGTACTGGCTGGCCGATGCCAGCGGGGACGTTTACAACTTCGGGTCGGCGCTGTTTTCAGGGGAGGCAGACGACTGCCCCCTCCCCGCCGGGATCGTCGGCATCGCCGCCAGCGGCAACGGAACGGCGACGACCCCAGAGCCTGCCCGACCCAACTGCGGTCTGCCCTCCACGACGACCACGACGTCTCCGTCGGGTGGCGGGGGCTCGTTCCAGATCGGCCTCATCGGCGACACCGGCTACACCGCCGACCAGGAGTCGCTGTTCCGCCGGGCCCGGTCCCACATGAACACCTACCCGCTGTCCTTCGTCATCCACGACGGCGACTTCAAGTCGGGCGGCTCCTCGTGTTCCGACTCCAAATTCCGCTCCGCCCGGGACACCTTCAACGGGTTCGAGGCGCCCTTCATCTACACACCGGGTGACAACGAGTGGTCGGACTGCAGCGATCCCCTCGGACGCCTGGCCTTCCTGCGCAGCCTCTTCTTCTCCTCCAGCCAGTCCCTGGGTCAGAACCGGATCACCCTCACCCGCCAGTCCGGTTACCCCGAGAACGCCCGCTGGGTGCGGGGCAACGTCGTCTTCGCCACCGTCAACCTGCCCGGCTCCTTCGGTACCAGCCCGAGCAGCAGCGAAAGCAGCGCCCGCATCAGTGCGGACGTGAAGTGGATCAACGCCGCCTTCGACCAGGCCGAACAGCTCGGAAGTCCCGGGGTCTTGATCGCCTGGCAGGACAACCCGTTCGGCAGCACCGAGCCCAAGACCCTGGCCGCCCTCAAATCCCGCACCAGGTCGTTCGGGAAGCCGGTGGTGCTCGTCCACGGGGACACCCACAACTTCCAGATCGACCATCCCTGGAGCGACGTCGACAACTTCACCCGGGTCGAGACCTACGCCACCACCCAGAGCGACCGGTGGGTCCTGGCCAGGGTCGACCCGTCGAGCTCGTCGGTGTTCACCTTCAGCAGCAAGAGAGCCCCCTGATGAGGGCCCGGGGCTGGTACCGTCCGAACCATGGTGCTGGCGGCGGCGGCACGGCGGGCCCCGGTCCCCAACCTGAGTCTCGAACAGTCGTGCTTCGAGGCCGGTGACGAGCTGGTCTGTGGGCTCGACGAGGTCGGACGGGGCGCCTGGGCCGGACCGGTCAGCGTGGGGGCGGTGGTGGTCTCGCCCCGCCTGCCCCGCATCGTCAAGGTCCGGGACTCCAAGGTGCTCACCGTCGAAGAGCGCGAAGCCCTCTACCCCCGGATCGTCCGCTGGGCGCTGGCCTACAGCGTGGGTCATGCCAGCTCGGCCGAGTGCGACGACCTGGGGATGACGGCCGCCCTCCGCCTGGCGGCCGAGCGGGCCCTGCTGGCCCTCGATGGCATCACGCCCGACCGGATCATCCTCGACGGCAACCACGACTACCTCGGCCAGCCCGACCGGGTGCGGACGGTGGTCGACGGCGATGCCCACTGCCTGTCGGTGGCGGCGGCCTCGGTGGTGGCCAAGGTCACCCGGGACCGCATGATGGCGGCCGAGGCCGACCAGTACCCGGCATTCGATTTCGACTCCAACCGGGGCTACCCCTCGCCCCGGCACCAGTGCGCCCTCCTCGGCTACGGCCCCACCGCCATCCACCGCCGGTCGTGGATCTACATGGAGAACCTGCCCTGGGCCCTGCCGCCCACCACCCAGGGCAACCTCTTCTGAGCACTACGCAAATGCGACGGGGGTCGTTGACGCCCGCCGCCCACGCTCCGTAGCGTTGCCACGATGGCCTGGGCCGTCGACGACTTCGTTCTCTCCCTCACGGCCGCCAGTCCCCACACTCGAGCGGCCTACCGGCGCGACGTCACCCAGTTCAGTGAATGGTGCGGGCGGGGTGGTGTGGACGGCCCCGGGGCGGTGGACCGGCTTCTGCTCCGCCGCTACCTCGCGTTTCTCACCACCAAGGGGTTGGCCCGGCGCTCCATCGCCCGCAAGGCAGCGGCCCTGCGGGCCTACTTCGGTTGGCTCCGGCGCCGGGAGATCCTGGCCGCGGACCCCAGCCGCGGCCTGCGGGCCCCGGCGGGCGACCGTCGCCTCCCCCGCGTCCCCCGGGCCGCCGAAGTGGCCGCCATGCTGGAGACTCCGATCAGCGGGGCCGGCGTCCGGGAGAGGGCGCTCGCCGCCCGCGACGCCGCCATCCTCGAGCTGCTCTACGGGACGGGAATCCGGGTGGCCGAGCTGTGCGGCCTGGACCGCTCCGACTGTGACCTGGCGGGTGGCTCGGTGACGGTGCTGGGCAAGCGGGCGAAGGTGCGCCGGGTGCCCATGGGGACGCCGGCGGCCGACGCTCTGGACCGCTACCTGACCCAGGGCCGGCAGGTTCTCGTCACCGCCGATTCACCTTCCGACGCGTGCTTCCTCAACTCCGCCGGCCGGCGCCTGTCACCGCGCGACGCCCGGCGGGTCCTGGCCCGCCACCCGCTTCCCGACGGACGGGCCCTCAGCCCCCACGTGCTGCGTCACGCCTACGCCACCCACCTGCTGGACGGCGGCGCCGACCTGAGGTCCGTCCAGGAGCTGTTGGGTCACGCCGATGTGGCCACGACCCAGCTGTACACTCACCTGACCAAGGACCGCCTCCGGGCGGTCTACTCCCAGACCCATCCCCGTGCCTGAGGCCAACCCCGTGGACGACGCCAGCTTCATCGAGGAACTCTGGCGGGAGTACAAGGAGTCGAGCCGGAAGGATCTGCGGGACCGGCTGATCCTGCACTACTCCCCGCTGGTCAAGTTCGTGGCCGGTCGTGTCGCCGTGGGCCTGCCCCACAACGTGGAGCAGGCCGATCTGGTGAGCTACGGCATCTTCGGCCTGATGGACGCCATCGACAAGTACGACCCCGCCCGGGGCTACAAGTTCGAGACCTACGCCATGTCCCGGATCAAGGGCGCCATCATCGACGAGCTGCGCACCATCGACTGGGTGCCCCGCTCGGTGCGGGCCAAGGCCCGGGCCATCGAGCGGGCCTACGCCAAGCTCGAGGGTGAGCTGCACCGCACCCCCGAGGAGCACGAGGTCGTGGCCGAGCTGGAGATGACCAGGGAGCAGTTCGCCCAGACGCTGTCGCAGATCTCGCTGGTCGGCATCGTGCCCCTCGACGAGCTCCTCTCCGGCTCCGACGCCGGGGAGGGGGGAGGGCAGTCCACCCTGGCCGACACCATCGCCGACGGGACCGACGATCCCGTCGAGGCTTACGAGGTGCAGGAGATCAAGCACATCCTGGCCGAGGCCATCCAGGGCATGCCCGAACGGGAGCGGCTCGTCCTCAACCTCTACTACTACAACGGCCTCACCCTGGCCGAGATCGGCGAGGTGCTGGGCGTCACCGAGAGCCGGGTGTGCCAGATCCACACCAAGGGCATCCTCCAGCTCCGCTCCCGCCTCCTGGAACCCGAGCGCGGCCTGGCCGGCTGAGCGGCGGGCTCGGGCAAAAGATGTCTCTGAAGGTGGCGGCCGCCAAGGTGGTCGCGGTTCACCCCCTGTGAGGGGGTCAAACGCAACCACCTCCCGCGGCGCCAGCTCCCCCGGCTACCTTCATTGCGTCTTTCCCCTCCCTTCCCCCTCCAACTCGCCGCGCCCTTGGAGGTGGAAGTGCTCCGCTACGTCCTCGCCGCTGCCGCCCTTACCCTTGTCCCGCCCGTCGACGGGCCCATCGTCCGGCCCTTTGACCCGCCGGCCCGGCCCTGGGGCCCGGGGCACCGGGGCATCGACTACCGGGTGCCACCGGGCACGCCGGTGCGGGCGGCCGCCGACGGGGTCGTCGGCTTCGCCGGCGGTGTGGCCGGCGGTCTCCACGTTGCCATCGACCACCCCGGCGGTCTGCGCACGAGCTACGCCTACCTGGCCCGGGTGGATGTCTCCCGGGGCGACCGGGTCGGGACCGGCGACGTGGTCGGGCTCTCGGGCGGGACGGGCCCGGGCCACGGGCCCGACGTCGTCCACTTCGGCGTGCGCCTCGGCGGACGTTACGTCGACCCCCTGACCCTCGGGGCGGCGCCGCTGCGGGTGCGCCTGGCGCCTGTGGACGGGGATCTCGTCCCTCCGGTGTGCCGGACCCCCCGGATGGACCTCCTGACCGGGCGGCTACACTAAACGGCCGACCCGGCCAGCCAGCCGGGAATTCACACGCCCGCATTCCATCGGTGATCGCGGTCCTCCGGGACCGTGCGTCGAGCGGGCGGAAGCCGAACCGAGGGACAAAGGAGAACGTCGCGTGGCCGTCGTCACGATGAAGCAGCTACTCGAGGCCGGGGTCCACTTCGGCCACCAGACCAGGCGCTGGAACCCCAAGATGAAGCGGTTCATCTTCGGGGAGCGCAACGGCATTTACATCATCGACCTGCAACAGACCCTGGAGCGGATCGAGAAGGCCTACCACTTCGTGCGGGACCTGTCCGCCGAAGGGGGGACGATCCTCTTCATCGGCACCAAGAAGCAGGCCCAGGAGCCCATCGCCGAGGGCGCCGGCCGTTCGGGCATGCCCTACGTCAACCAGCGCTGGCTGGGCGGCATGCTCACCAACTTCTCCACCATCCACGCCCGGGTGGCGAAGATGAACGAGCTGGAACGCCAGGTGAACTCGCCCGAGTTCGCCGCCGTGCCCAAGAAGGAGGCCCTCCTCCTGCGCCGGGAGCTCGACAAGCTCAAGCGCAACCTCGGGGGCATCCGCTACCTGGAGAGGCAGCCCGACGCCATCTTCGTCATCGACACGAAGAAGGAGCACATCGCCGTCACCGAGGCCAACAAGCTCGGCATCCCGGTGGTCGCGGTGGTCGACACCAACTGTGACCCCGACCTGATCGACTACGTCATTCCCGGGAACGACGACGCCATCCGGGCCAGCGCCCTCATGTGCCGGGTGATCGCCGATTCGGTGGAGGAGGGCCGGTACATGGCCACCCGCAAGGGCCGGGTGCTCCCCGCGCCGGCGGCCGCCCCCGCCCCTCCGCCCCCGCCCGACCCCGCCGCCGAGCGGGAGCGGGCCCAGCGCCAGGCCCGCGCCCGGGCCGAGGCCGCCGCCGCCCAGAAGGAACGCGAGGAGCGGTTGGCGGCGGCCAAGCGGGCGGCCGAGGAAGCCCCGGCCGCCAGCGCCGAGCCTCCGGCGGCCGAAGCTCCCGCCGAACCGGCCGCAGCACCTGCGGGGCCGGCTGAAGCCCCCGCCGCCGAGACCCCCGCCGGGGCCGAGGAGGCCCCCGCAACCACCCACGAGGATGCCCATGCCTGACATTTCGGCCAAGAACGTCGCCAGCCTGCGCAAGCTGACTGGCGCCGGGATGATGGACTGCAAGCGGGCTCTGGAGGAGAACGAAGGCGACGTCGAGCGGGCGAAGACCTGGCTGCGGGAGAAGGGCATCGCCGGAGCCGAGAAGCGGGCCGGGCGGGCCGCCTCCCAGGGAGCCGTGGATGTCGTGGTGGAGGGCCCGGTGGGTGCCATGGTCGAGCTCAGCTGCGAGACCGACTTCGTGGCCAAGGGCACCCAGTTCAAGGAGACGGTCGCCGCTCTGGCCCGGCAGGTGGCGGCCAAGGGCGACACCGACCTCGCCTCCCAGCCCTACGACGCCGATCCCTCCATGACGGTGGGGGACATGGTCAAGGGCATGGCGGGGACGCTGGGCGAGAACATCACGCTCGGCCGGGTTGCCCGCTACCAGGCCGACGGCGGGCTGGTGGAGGGGTACAAGCACATCCAGAACGAGCGGGGCACCATCGGTGTTCTGGTTGAGCTGTCCGGCGTCGACGCCTCCGACCCCAAGGCGGTGGAGGTGGCCCACGACATCGCTCTGCACGTCGCGTCGGCGGCCCCCCGGTGGGTGTCGCGCCAGGATGTTCCCGCCGAGGTCGTCGAATCGGAGCGGAGCGTGCTGGAGAACCTGACCCGCAACGAGGGGAAGCCCGAACAGGCCATCCCCAAGATCGTGGAGGGGCGTCTCAACGGCTTCTACAAGGACAACGTGCTGGTCGAGCAGGGCTTCGTGCGCGATCCCAAGGTCACGGTGGCGTCGCTGCTCACCGGCCTGGGCGCCGAGGCCAAGGTGAGCCGCTTCGTCCGCTTCAAGGTCGGGGAGGAGTAACCGCCGGATGGCCCAGAGCCAGTGGCCCCGGGTGGTGCTCAAGCTCTCCGGCGAGGCGTTCGCCGATCAGTCCATCGGGTCGGGCATCGACGCCGTCATCGTCCAGCGGTTGGCCGAGGAGATCGCCGACGTCCGCGCCGACCTCGGCGTGCAGGTGGCCATCGTGGTGGGCGGGGGCAACATCTTCCGGGGGCTGTCCGGTGCCAGCCGGGGCATGGACCGGGCCACGGCCGACAACATGGGGATGCTGGCCACGGTCATCAACGCCCTGGCCCTCCAGGACGCCCTGGAGTCCGTGGGCCAGCCCACCCGCATGCAGACCGCCATCCAGATGGCCCAGGTGGCCGAGCCCTACATCCGCCGCCGGGCCATCCGGCACCTGGAGAAGGGCCGGGTGGTGATCTTCGCCGCCGGTACCGGAAACCCGTACTTCACCACCGACACCACCGCCTCGCTGCGGGCGGCCGAGATCGGGGCGGGAGCCATCCTCAAGGGAACGCACTCCGGGGTCGACGGGATCTACTCCGCCGACCCCCGGGTCAACCCTGACGCAGTGAAGCTCTCCTACATCTCCTACCTCGAGGTGATCAAGCAGGGTCTGAAGGTCATGGACTCGACCGCCATCACCTTCTGCATGGACAACGATCTGCCCATCGTGGTCTTCGATGTGCTCAAGGAGGGCAACATCCATCGGGCGCTGGTGGGCGAGCCCATCGGCACCGTCGTGAGCTCAAAGGGGGACGGGTGATCCAGGACGATGTCCTCTCCGAGACCAGGGAGAAGATGGCCAAGGCCGTCGTCCACCTCCAGGGTGAGTTCGGTGGGATCCGCACCGGGCGGGCCACCCCCGTCCTGGTGGAGAAGCTGCGGATCGACTACTACGGCTCCGAGGTGCCGCTCCAGCAGCTGGCCGGCTTCTCCGTGCCCGAGCCCCGCCTGCTGGTGATCTCGCCCTACGACAAGAGCGCCATCAAGGCCATCGAGAAGGCCATCCAGGCCTCCGATCTGGGCATCACCCCCGGAAACGACGGCCAGGTGATCCGCCTGGCGTTCCCTCCCCTCACCGAGGAGCGCCGCCGGGACCTCGTGAAGGTGGTCAAGCACCGGGCCGAAGAGGCCCGGGTGGCGGTGCGCAACGTCCGCCGGACGGCCCGCCATGACCTCGAAGCCTTCGAGAAGGAGGGCGAGCTCTCCGAGGACGACCTGGACCGGGCGGAGAAGGAGCTGGAGAAGCTCACCCACGAGTACGTGGCCGAGATCGACCAGATGCTCCACCACAAAGAGCAGGAACTGCTCGAGGTGTAGCTCGCGGGTTCGCCGGTCGGTCGGGTTCGCCGGTCGGTCGGGTGAGGGGTTCCCCGCC
>JBIOUX010000033.1:0-19076 GCA_044867425.1 Acidimicrobiia bacterium
CGATGGCCCGGCGCAGGGCAGCGAAGTCCTCGTCGGGGATCTGGCGGAGGTTGCCCTGGAACGCCAGCTTCCAGTGCTCGGCGGGCCATTTCTGCACGTAGGTCAGGCCGGGAGCGACGGCCTCGGACGGCACCCAGTCCTCTTCGTCGAGCACCACGTCAGCCGAGATCTTCACCCGGAAGGGGTAGTCCTCACCCGGCTTGGACTGCCAGATCGGCTCGTGATCCTCGAAGCCCTCGCTCTCGATGGTGGCCGTGCCCCCGAAGGCCTGGACCCCGGACAGGTAGTAGACGAGCCCGTCCCCTGGGCGCATCTGCTCCAGGACTTTTTTCCGCTGGCGCGACTTGAAGCCCTGGATGGAGAACCCCAGCTCGCGTGTTCGCTCGAAGTTCTCGGGCGAACCGGTGACGAGCCAGGCGCTCAACGCCGCAGGAAACCTAGGAGAAGGACTGACCGCAACCGCAGGAGCGGGTGGTGTTCGGGTTGTTGACCGTGAACCCGGCACCCATCAGCCCCTCCTTGTAGTCCAGGGAGGCTCCGCTCAGGTAGGCGAGGCTGGCCGAGTCGACCACGACGTTGATACCACCGAAGGTGGCCTTCTGATCGTCGGCGGCGAATTCCGAGTCGAAGAACATCTCGTAGCTGAAGCCCGAGCATCCGCCGGGACGAACGGCCACCCGGAGGGCGAGCTCGGCGTTGCCTTCGGCCTCGATGAGCTCCTTCACCTTGGCTGCTGCCGAATCGGTGAGGGTGATCACGGAAAACTCCTCCTTGATGTACTTCGAGTTGGGTTCGTTGACTCTCAGACTACCCGGTGGACACCGTGACATTGCACGGGTCCCCATGTCCCAACGTCCTGAAATCTTCCACCATTCCCGGCTTTCCTGCCGCGGACGCCACGACCCCTTCGACGATGCCCCGGTGCAGGTTGCAGACCAGCTCCGGGTAGGCCTCGGCCAGCTCCCGGAAGGGACAGTGCAGGAAATCGATCCGGACCCGGGGCCCGCCGCCGGCGGGTGACTCGACCGGGTCGAAGCCGAGGCGGTCGAGCTCGCCCATGAGAGCGGCCAGGCAGCCCTGGCCGTCCTGGCGGCGGGCGACCGCCTCCCGGCCCCAGCGCCGGCCAAGACCGGCGGCATCGGTCCCGTCGGCGCCCTGGCGCTCGGCCAGGGCGGCCAGGAGGCCGGCCAGGAGGGTGTGAGCGGGCGGGTCGAGGCCGAGTCCGGGCGCTCCGGCGGCCAGGGAATAGCGCAGCTGGGGGCGCCCCACGGTGCCCCGGTGGACCGTCTCGACCTCCACCAGACCGGCGTCGCGCATCCGGTCCAGATGGGGCCGCACGGTGTTGGGGTGGAGGCCCAGGCGCTCGGCCAGCTCGCCGGCGGAGCGGGGCGACGGGGACAGGCCCAACTCGCGGTAGATGGCGAAGCGGGTGTCGTCCCCCAGAGCCTTGTAGACGGTCAATGCGTCCATCTCTGATTGACCGTACCCTCAGTGCGGGCATATTTTCAAGGTCATCACCGGTTTAATGAGGCGCGATGAACGCTGAACGACCCACTCCCGAAGAGGTGTGGCGGATGCTCGAGGCGGTCGTGGACCCCGAGCTCCACGCCAGCATCGTCGACCTCGGCATGGTCAAGGACGTCGACGTCGACGAGGACGGCGTGGTCGGCGTGGAGATCGCCCTCACCATCGCCGGCTGTCCCATGCGCGCCCAGATCCGCAACGACATCGAAGCGCGCCTGCGGGGCCTGCCCGGCATCGCCGGCGTCGAGGTGCGCATGGGGGAGATGACCTCCCAGGAGCGCTCCGAACTGATGGGCCGGGCCCGGAAGAAGGCCCAGGAGCGGGCGCCGGAGACGGAGATCCCCCTCACCACCCGGATCCTGGCCGTGGCCAGCGGGAAGGGCGGCGTGGGCAAATCGTCCGTGACCGTCAACCTGGCCGCGGCCCTGGCCGCCCGGGGCCACACCGTGGGCGTGCTCGACGCCGACATCTGGGGCTTCTCCGTGCCCCGCATGCTCGGCGTCTCGGGGCGCCTCGGCGGAGCCGACGGCAAGATCCAACCCAACGAGGTCCCGGTTCCCGGGCTGCGGCCCGGCGCGGCCGGTGGGCACCTCAAGATCGTGTCGATGGGGTTCCTGGTCGAGGACGAGGGCACGGCGCTCATGTGGCGGGGGCTGGTGCTCACCAAGGCCCTCGAGCAGTTCCTGACCGACGTCCGCTGGGGCGATCTCGACTACCTGCTGGTCGACATGCCCCCGGGGACGGGCGACATCCAGATGGGCCTGTCCCGGCTGCTCCCTCGGGCGGAGATGCTGGTGGTGACGACGCCGGCGCTGGCCGCCCAGAAGGTCGCCGCCCGGGTGGCCGACATGGCCCGGCGCTCGTACCTGAAGGTGGTCGGGGTGGTGGAGAACATGAGCGTCTTCACCTGCGCCCACGGCGAGGAGTACGCCCTGTTCGGCGCGGGCGGCGGCGAGGCGCTGGCCAGCGAGATCAACGTCCCGCTCCTGGCCCGGATACCGCTCGAGCCGGGCGTGGCCGCCGGGGGTGACCGGGGGGTGCCGCTGGCGCTGGAGCGGGCCGACAGCCCTGGTGGCCGCCCCTTCCACGAGCTGGCCCACCTGCTCGCCACCGAGCTCATGCCGCCCGTGGAGATGTCGGGCTGCACGGCCCGGATCTTCGCCGCCGCCGAAGCCAACCTGGCCGCCTTGGACGCGGCCAAGGGCGGCGAGGGGTCCTCCTCCAGTACCTAGCGGCGCTTCTTGCCCCGCCGGTTCCCCTTGGGGCGGGGCAGGCGGCCGAGCAGGCTCTTCGGCTTGCTCCGCTGCTCGTCCAGGCGTTTGAACTCCTCGAGGACGTCGGGCCCGATGGTGTTGACGATGTCCTCGGCGTCATCGAGGAGGGCAGCGGTGTCCGGGTTGATGGGGGGCTCGGTGGGGTCGGCCTGGCGGTTGAGATCGCCCCAGGCCCAGCCCACGTCGACCAAGCGGCGTTCGTACGCCGGACAGTTCTCCGGACAGCGCCACGGTGCCTCGGGCGCGAGGTCGAGGTTGCACTTGCGTACCGAGTCACCGGAGGGATAGGTCCGGCTCTCGTAGTTCTTGCAGTCGGTCCGCATGGGCACACCACCATGCTATTGGAGGCTCTCCCCCGAGGGGCCACCGCCTCCCCCTTCCGCCCGGTTCGCGCCGCTTGGGGTAGCCAGCTCGCCCCTGAGACCGACCCGCATCACGCCGGCGGCGTCGATGCAGCCCCGGGCCATGGCTCGCGTGGTGAAGGGCAGGACCAGGTGCCCGTGGCGGTCGACGGCGATGCAGCCACCCGTCCCGCCGGCGGCTCCAACCGCCTCCAGCGCCCGGCGGCAGGCCTCCTCCAGCCCGCAGCCTGCCTGCCGGATGAGGGCGTCCACCTCGTGGGCGAAGGCGACGCGGAGGAAGGCCTCCCCCTCGCCGGTGGCGGACACGGCACAGGTGGCGTCGTCGGCCCACACCCCGGCACCGGGCACGGGCGAGTCCCCCACCCGACCGGGAAGCTGGCCTCTCCGGCCACCGGTGGAGGTGGCCGCCGCCACATGCCCATGGGTGTCGAGGGCCACGGCACCCACCGTGCCCGGGGACGGCTCCGGGTTCGCCGTGCCCGCCGGGACATCGGTATCGACGAACCAGCCGTCCTCTGCGAAGGCGAGGCCAACCGCCCGGGCGAAGTCGCTGGCGCCCGACCCGGCCAGGAGCACGTGGCGACCGTCGTCGAGCACGGCCCGGGCGGCGGCCACGGGGTGGCGCAGCCCTTGGACGGCGGCCACCGCCCCGATCCGGCGCCCCGCCCCGTCGGCCACGCCGGCGTCCATCTCGACCGTTCCCGCCGCGGTGCAGACCGAACCCCTCCCGGCGTTGAAGCCGCCGTCGTCCTCCAGCACCTCCACCGCCGCCACCACGGCGTCGAGGGCGGCCGCACCCACGGCCAGCAGCCGGTATCCCGCCTCCAGGCTGCGGGCCAGGGCGGCGAGCCGCTCCCCGTCGCGGTCGGGCGGCCGGGGATCCCCGGCCCCGCCGTGGACGGCGATCACGACACCGGCCATGCCGTCCGACCCTCTACGTCCTGGGGGAGGTCCACGCGCCGGAACCAGCGCCACAGCACGAGGTCGTAGGTGCCTTTTACCACGCCGGCAATAAGGAAGGGGGCGCCCAGTGCGATGGCCTGGCTGGCGCCGGCCAGGGCCGGGCCGGCGGGGCGGACGACGGCCCGGGCGGTGTTCGTCCACACCGCCGCCGCCGTCCGCTCCGGCGGGTCGACGAGGGCCATCACGTAGGCCTGGCGGGTGGGGACGTCCATCTGGGAGAGGGTCACCCGCAGGAGCAAGAGGCCGGCGGCGACCCCGAGGTTGGGCGCGAAGGCCATGGCCGCCAGGGCCACGTTCGACGGCAGGTGGGTGAAGACCATGGTGGGGAGCAACCCGAAGTGCTCGGCCAGGCGGGGAGCGACGAGCATGGAGGCGGTCTGGAGCAGCCCCACGGCGAAGAAGACCGCGCCCAGGAAGCCGAGCGAGGCGCCGAAGCGGACGGTCAACCAGTAGGCGATGAAGGATTGGACGACGAAGCCGCCGCCGAAGGAGTCGACGGCAAAGAGGGCGGCAAGGCGCCTCACCTGGGGCCGGGACGAACGGAGCGGCGGTGAGAAACCGGCTCGGCCGCGGTCATCGACCTCCACCGCCGGCGAGAGGCCAGCGGCCAGGACGGCGCCGGCAACGGCCACGGGAACGAACAGGAGGAAGGCCCGCTCGTCCCGGGGGATGCCGGACCAGATGTGGCGCAGGGGGCCGAGGCCGCCGGCCGCCAGGGCCCCCAGCGAACCGGCGGCGGTGGCCACGGCGTTGTAGGTCCCGAAGATGCGCAGACCGGGCCGGCCGGGTCCCTGGCCGGCCAGCATGGCCTGCTCCAGGGAGGTAAAGGGTCCGGACTCCACCACCTCGGTGGACAGAGCCCCGGTCAGGGCCACCGCCCCCAGCAGCCACACGTTGTCTGACAGAGCGAACACGACACCGGCGAGCCCCAGCGCCAGATAGAGGACGAGGTAGCACCGCCGGCGACCGGCGCGATCCCCGAACCGGCCCACGGCGAGCGAGGCGAGGACGGTGCCGGCCAGCACCGCCCCCAGGAGGAGCCCGGCCTGGCGGGTGGAGAATCCCCGCCGCTCCAGGGTGGCACCGAGCAGCACCGCACCCAGCCCGTAGGCGAAGGCCCGCAGCCCCTGCGCCCCGAGGATCCGGCGGGTGTCGGTGGACAGGCCCGAACAGTAACCCTGGGGGCGGCCGTCAAGGACGCGTCAAGATCACCTGGAGCGGGGGCAAGATCGTGTGAAGGCCGTTTCCGCCACCGGTCCGGGGCCGTACAACCGGATCATGAGACGGGAACGGGACTCGGCCACGCAGATCATCATCGCCCTGGCCGCCCTGGCCCCGCTGGCCGTCGCCATGGCGCTCGTGGGGACCCGGGACGTGATCCACAACGCCAATGTGGCGCTGGTGCTCACCACGGTGGTGGTGGCCGCCGGCGCCATCGGGGGCCGGGGCGCGGGGGCGGTGGCGGCCATCTCCGCCGCGCTCTCCTTCGACTTCTTCCACACCCGGCCCTACCTATCGCTCACCATCGACTCCCAGGACGACATCGAATCCGCCGTCCTCCTCCTCATCGTGGGACTTACGGTCGGGCAGCTGGCTCGGCGGGCCCACACGGCCAAGGCGGAGGCGGCAGCGGGACGCAGCGAGCTGGGCCGCATCCACCGCCTCGCCGGGCTCGTCGCCCGGGGAGCGGACAGCGCCGAGGTGGTCGAGGCGGCCCAGACGGAACTCACCGCCCTGCTCGACCTCCGGGATTGCCGCTTCGAGGCGGCGCCGTTCACCAGCGTGGTGGAAGCCCCCACGCTCGAGCGCCAGGGGATGATCTCCGGGGGCCGCTACCGGGCGACCCGTCAGGGCGACCTCGAGCTGGAGCTGTCCCCGGACGGGGTGGTTCTGCCCGTGCTGGCCCGGGGGCAGCTGGTGGGCCGGTTCCTGCTGGATCCGTCGCCCGGAGCCGGCGCCTCTCTGGAAAAGCGGATCGTGGCCGTGGCCCTGGCCGATCAGGTCGGCGCGTCGCTGGCCCCCTCCCGCCCGCTGCGCGCCAGCTGAACCCGACGAGAGGACACCAGCCCATGGGTGACGTCGCCTTGCGCCCGAGGCCGGAGCCAGGCAGGACGGCCGTCCCGGTCCGCGACCGGACGCCACCCGCCTACTCCGTCCTCAAGCGCCTCCTCGTCGGCCGGCCTCTCGCCACCACCGAGCAGGAGCACCAGCGCCTGCCCAAGGTCATCGCCCTCGCCACGTTCTCGTCCGACGCCATCTCCTCCACGGCCTACGCCACCGAGGAGATCCTCTTCGTCACCGCCCTCGGCGCCTCCAGCCTGGCCCTCGGGCTCTCCAAGCTCATCCCGTTGTCGATCGCGGTGGCGATCCTCCTGGCGATCGTGGTGACGTCCTACCGCCAGACCCTCTTCGCCTACCCCAGCGGCGGCGGCTCCTACATCGTCAGCCGCGAGAACCTCGGCGAGTACCCCTCGCTGGTGGCGGGCGCATCGTTGCTCGTCGACTACGTGCTGACCGTGGCCGTGTCCGTCTCCGCCGGTGTGGCCGCCGTCATCTCCCTCCCGGCCTTCCGGCACCTGGCGCAGGACCGGGTCCTCCTCTGCCTGACGTTCATCGCCCTCCTCACCGTGGCCAACCTGCGAGGCCTCAAGGAGTCCGGACGCCTCTTCGCCACCCCTACGTACCTCTATGTGGTGACCCTCGCCGCCCTGGTCACCGTCGGCCTGGTGCGCTCCTATCTGGGTGACGTGGAGACCGTGCCCTTCAATCCCGAGGCGTTCGAAGGCATGCGGCGGGCGGGCGGGAGCCTCGGCCTCTTCCTGATCCTGCGGGGGTTCTCGTCCGGTGCGGTGGCCCTCACCGGCATCGAGGCCATCTCCAACGGGGTGCCCGCCTTTCGCCGTCCGGAGTCCCGCAACGCCGCCATCACCATGACGGTGATGGGTGGGCTGCTGGGGTCGCTGTTCATCGGCGTCTCAGTGCTCGCCCACCGGCTCCAGCCCTACCCCAGCCAGGCCGAGACCGTGATCTCCCAGATGGGCCGCGCCGTCTTCGGCGAGCACAACCCCATCTACGTCGTGCTCCAGTTCGCCACCGCCGGCATCCTCATCCTGGCCGCCAACACCGCCTACGCCGACTTCCCCCGCCTGTCGTCGATCATCGCCCGGGACGGGTACCTGCCCCGCCAGTTCGCCAACCGCGGCGACCGGCTGGTGTTCTCCAACGGCATCCTGTTCCTGGCCGGCGCGTCCGCCGGCCTGATCGTCGCCTTCGGGGGCATCACCAACGCCCTCATCCCCCTCTACGCCGTCGGCGTGTTCACCTCCTTCACGCTCAGCCAGGCCGGGATGGTCCGGCACCACCATCGCCTTCGGGAGCCAGGGTGGCGTAAGGGCCTCACGATCAACGCCGTGGGCGCCTGTGCCACCCTGGTGGTCCTCCTCATCGTGGCGGTGACCAAGTTCGCCGTGGGCGCCTGGGTGCCGATCGTCGTGATCCCGCTGATCATCGCCTCCTTCAAGGGCGTGAAACGCCACTACGCCTGGGTCGGGGCGGCGCTGGCGGCCCCCACCGACTGGCGCCCGCCGAAGATGAACCACACCGTGGTCGTCCTTGTCGGGAGTGTCCACCAGGGCGTTCTCCAGGCGCTCGCCTATGCCAAGTCCCTCGCCCCGAACCGATTGTTCGCCGTCAGCGTGGTCTCGGATGAGGAGGAGCAGGAACGCCTCGAACACCAGTGGGAGACCTACCACATCGACGTCGCGCTCGAATTCGTCTACTCGCCCTACCGGGAGCTGACCCGGCCGGTGCTCAAATTTCTGGACGAAATCGAAAGCCGCTGGGAGAACGACATCATCACCGTCCTCATCCCTGAATTCGTCGTCACCCGGTGGTGGGAACAGCTCTTCCACAACCAGAGCGCGCTGCTCCTCAAAGGTCGACTCCTCTTCCGGCGCGGGACGGTCGTCACGTCTGTGCCGTACCACGTGGAGCGACATCCCCGCGCGCCCGACAAACTGGAGGGGTGAGTAGGCGGGGCACCCTGCGCATCTACCTCGGCGCCGCTCCCGGGGTGGGCAAGACCTTTGCCATGCTCAACGAGGGCCGGCGGCGGAAAGGCCGGGGCACCGACGTGGTGGTCGGCTTCGTGGAGACGTACGGGCGGGCCCGCACCGCCGAACAGATCGGCGATCTGGAGATGGTGCCCCGCCGGCGGGTGTCGTATCGGGGCACGATCTTCGAGGAGATGGACACGAGCGCCGTCCTGGCCCGGCGGCCCGAGGTGGCCCTCGTCGACGAGCTGGCCCACACCAACGCCCTCGGCAGCGGACACGCCAAACGCTGGCAGGACGTCCACGTCCTCCTCGATGCCGGCATCGACGTCGTCTCCACCGTCAACATCCAGCACCTCGAGTCGCTCAACGACGTCGTGGAGCGCATCACCGGCGTCCGCCAGCGCGAGACGCTCCCCGACGGGGTGGTCCGGGCTGCCGAGCAGGTGGAGCTGGTCGACATGACTCCCGAGGCGCTGCGCCGGCGGATGGCCCACGGCAACGTCTACGCCCCCGAGAAGGTCGATGCCGCCCTGGCCAACTACTTCCGGCCCGGCAACCTGGCCGCCCTCCGGGAGCTGGCCCTGTTGTGGGTCGCCGACCAGGTCGACGTGGCTCTGGAGGAGTACCGGGAGCGCCACGGCATCAGCGAGCCGTGGGAGACCCGGGAGCGGGTGGTGGTGGCCCTCTCCGGAGCGCCGGGCACCGAGGACCTCATCCGCCGGGCGGCCCGCATCGCCCAGCGGGCCCACGGCGAGCTCCTCGGGGTGCATGTCCAGAACGACGAGGGACTGGGTGATGACCCCTCGGCGCTGCTCGACCAGCACCGGCGTCTCCTGGTGGAGATGGGCGGCACCTTCCACGAGGTGGCGGGCAGCGACGTCGCCGCCTCCCTCACCGACTTCGCCCGGGCGGAGAACGCCACCCAGATCGTGCTCGGCGCCAGCCGGCGCTCCCGCGCCCAGCAAGCGATCCGGGGGTCGGTCATCAACCGGGTCGTGCGCCACAGCGGCACCATCGACGTCCACGTCATCTCCCAGCCGGACAAGCTCGACGGGGTCCCGGGCCACCGGCGACGGGGCCGGCGCCCCCAGTCACCGATCAATGCCCGGCGCCGGCTCTTCGGCTGGCTCATAGCCGTCGGCGGCGTCCTGCTCCTCACCGCCGTGCTGGCCACCGTGCGGGACAGCGTCGGGTTGCCGACCGCGCTCCTCCTGTTCCTCGCCCTGGTGGTGGGCACGGCGGCGGCGGGCGGGCGGGCGCCCGCCTTCGTCGCCGCCATCGCCGGATCGCTGGCCGCCAACTGGTACTTCACGCCCCCCTTCCACCGGCTCCACATCGCCGAGGTCGAGAACGTCATCGCCCTGGTTGTCTTCCTGGGGGTGGCGGCCGTCGTCTCCGATTTCGTGGTCAGCTCCGCCCGGCGCGCCCTGGACGCCGCCCGGGCCCGGGCGGCGGCCCAGACCCTGGCCGGCCTGGCCGCCACGGTCAGCGAAGAGGACCCGCTGGCCGCCGTCGTCGGCCACCTGCAGACGACCTTCGGGCTCGATGCCGCCGCCGTGCTCCGGGCCGACGGCGACAACTGGCATGTGGAAGCCGGGGTGGGCGAAGTCCTCCCGTCCCGGCCCGAGGAAGCCACCGTGGTGGAACGGATCGCCCCCGAGGTCGTCCTGGCCCTGGTGGGCGCCCAGATCCCCGCCGAGGACCGCTTCGTGCTCCGCGCCTTCGCCGGACAGCTGGCGGTGATGCTCGAGCGCCGGCGGCTCCGCAGCGAAGCGGGTCGGGCCCGGGCGCTGGCCGAGGCCAACGAGTTGCGCAGCGCGCTCCTCCAAGCCGTCTCCCATGACCTGCGGACCCCGCTGGCCACGATCAAGGCCTCGGTGTCGAGCCTGCGCCAGGAGGACATCGAGTGGCCACCGGAGGAGCGGGCCGAGTTCCTCGCCACCATCAGCGACGAGACCGACCGGCTGACCACCCTGGTCGGCAACCTGCTCGACATGAGCCGCATCCAGGCCGGGGTCCTCCAACCCGCCCTGCGGCCGGTGGGCCTGGAGGAGGTCGTGCCCGCCGCCCTGTCGAGCATGGGTCAGCGGGCCGCCACGGTCGGCGCCGACCTCGCCGAGACGCTGCCGCCGGTGCAGGCCGACCCCGCCCTCCTCGAGCGGGCGGTGGCCAACGTGGTCGAGAACGCGGTGCGCTGGTCCCCGCCCGGCCGTCCGGTCCGGATCGAAGCCGGCGCCTTCGGCGACCGGGTCGACCTGCGGATCGTGGACCAGGGCCCCGGCATCCCCCGCCCGGACCGGGAACGGGTCTTCCAGCCCTTCCAGCGCCTGGGCGACAGCGGTCGTGGTGGTGGTGCCGGGGTGGGTCTGGGTCTGGCCGTGGCCCGCGGGTTCGTACGGGCCATGAACGGCGACGTCGAAATCGAGGACACCGCCGGCGGCGGGGCGACGGTGGTGATCAGTCTCGGCATCGCCCCGGGATTGCCGGCGTAATCGGGGGCCGGCGGGCCGAATACAGTGTCGCCGGTGGAGGAGCACGGGAAGTACGACGTCGCCGAGTTCGCCGACGAGCTGGCCCGGGCCCAAGAGAACCGCGACGTGGGCACCAACCGGCTGTTCGAGAACGCTCATGTCCGGGTGTGGGAGATCCGCCTCGAACCCGGGGAGCGGGGGGCCTTCCACATCCACGACCAGACCTACTTCTGGACGGTGGTGGAACCGGGTCGGGGCCTCCAGCGCTTCCCCGACGGCAGCATGGTGATCAGGGACTACTCGCCGGGCGAGACGAAATACCTGGTCCACTCGGCCGACCACACGCTGATCCACGACCTCGAAAACGTGGGGGAGACCACCTTGCGGTTCGTGACCGTCGAGCTCAAGCACTAAAGGCCGCGAGCGGAGACCAGCCCGGTGACCAGCCGCCGGGAGCCACCCCGGGCCGTGGTGATGGGCGGATCCATCGGCGGGCTGAACGCCGCCCTGTGGCTGCGCGACGCCGGCTGGGACATCGAGGTGCTGGAACGGTCCCACACGCCGCTCGAAGGGCGGGGGGCCGGGATCGTCATGCACCCGGCCACCGGGCGGTACTTCACCGAGCACGGCCTCGCCCGCCTGGACGAGATCAGCGCGCCGGTGCGCTGGCTGCGCTACCTCGACCCGGACGCCGCCGTCGCCCACGAGTCGCCCTGCCGGTACCGCTTCACCTCCTGGACCTCGCTCTACCGGGGACTCATGGGTGCCCTGGAACCCGACCGGTACGTCATGGGGGCCGAGGTCGTCGACTTCAAGGACCGGGGGACGTCGGTCGACGTGCACCTGGCCGGAGGGGACGAGCTCCACGCCGACCTGCTGGTGGCGGCGGACGGAGTGGCGTCCACCGCCCGTTCGATCCTGCTCCCCGAAGCCGGTCCCCGGTACGCCGGTTACGTCGCCTGGCGGGGGGCGGTCGGGGAATGGGAGCTCAGCGAAGCGACCTTCGCTCTCCTCCACCAGGCCGTCACCTACCACCTGATGCCGAAGAGCCACATCCTCGCCTACCTGATCCCCGACGCGGACGGGACCCTCACCCCGGGACGGCGCCGCATGAACTGGGTGTGGTACCGCAACGTGGCTGGGGGCGCCAACCTCGACGATCTCATGACCGACCCGGACGGCGTGCGCCACCCGCTCTCGCTGCCTCCCGGACGGGTGCAGGCCTACCACGTCGAAAGCCTCCGGGCGGCCGCCGCCGGCCTGCCCGCCCCGCTGGCCGAGATGGTGCTTACCACCGCCGAGCCGTTCATCCAGGTGATCGTGGACGTCGAGGTGGACCGGATGGTCTTCGGCCGGGTGTGTCTCATGGGCGATGCCGCCTTCGCCCTGCGGCCCCACGCCGCGGTGGGGACGGCCAAGGCGGCCGACGACGCCTGGCAGCTGGCCTGGGCGCTTCGCGACAGCGATGAGGACGACGACTGGGACGGGGCGCTCAAGCGCTGGGAAGCCGGCCGGCTCGCCCTGGCCCGCCAGGTGATGGAGCGGACCCGCCGGGCCGGGCACCGGTCGCAGGTCGAGGGCAGCTGGCAGGTGGGCGAGCCCCTCCCGTTCGGCCTCTACCGGGAAGGCGACAGCGCCATCGACGGGCCGTAGGTCAACCGAGCACGTCGTCCAGAGCGTCCCACTCCGGGATCGTCCCCAATCCGGACGGCTCCCGGATGTTCTTGGTGCGAGTGAACTCGAGCAGGCTCTCGATGGCGTGCTCCCGCCCGTAGCCCGAGTCGCCGAAGCCGCCGAAGGGAGTGCCCAGCAGGGCGCGGTTGTAGTTGTTGACCATGACGACGCCGGTGTCGAGGCGCCGGGCGACCCGGCGGGCGCGCCCGTGGTCGGTGGTGTACACCGCCGCCACCAGGCCGTAGGGGGTGTCGTTGGCCAGGGCCAGCGCCTCGTCCTCGCCCGAGAAGCGCAGCACCGCCGTCACCGGCCCGAAGACCTCCTCCCGGGCGATGGTCATGGAGGGGGTGACGTCGGTGAACAGGGCCGGGGCCACCCAGTAGCCGCCAGCCAGAGCCGGGTCGTCGGGCAGGGCCGCCCGGGCGGCGAGGGTCGCCCCCTCGGCGACGGCCTGGTCGATGAAGCCCAGGACCCGCTCCTGCTGGGCTCGGGTGATGAGGGGGCCGACGTGGGTAGCAGGGTGGCGCCCGTCGCCCACCCGCAGCCGCTCCACGGCGGCGGCCAGGCGCCCGGTGAACTCGTCGTGGACGGACTCCTCGACCAGGAGGCGGGAGGCCGCCGTGCACGCCTCCCCCTGGTTGAAGTAGGCACCCTCCACCGCCCCCCGCACGGCCGCTTCGAGGTCGGCGTCGGCGAAGACGATCAGGGGGTTCTTCCCCCCGAGCTCGACGGTGACCGGCGTCATGGCGTCGGCGGCCAGCTTGAGGACGGCCCGGCCGGTGGCCGTCGACCCGGTGAAGGAGAGCCGTTCCACGAGCGGATGGGAGGCGAGCACCGAGCCGGGGGCCGGGCCCGGGCCCGGCACCACCTGGAGCACGCCGTCGGGCAGGACGTCGCGCAGCAGCTCGACGATGCGCATGATGGTCAGCGGGTCCTGGTCGGGCGGCTTGAGGACCACGGTGTTGCCCGCCGCCAGGGCGGGGGCGCTCTTGGCCGCGGTGTGGATCGGCGGCCAGTTGAAGGCGATGATCCCGGCGACCACGCCGTAGGGCTCGTGGACGGTGTGGGCGGCCACGGGGCCGAGGTCGAAGGCGGCCCCGGGCAGCTTGTCGGCCAGGCCGGCGTAGAACTGGAACGAGCTGATGCAGAACTCGACGTCGAAGCGGCGGGACTGGGAGTACGGCTTGCCCATCTCGGTGGTCTCCAGCAGCGCCAGCTCGTCGGCGTGGTCCCGGATGACCCGGGAGCACTCGGACAGCAGCCGGCCCCGTTCCCGGGCGCTGACGTGGCGCCACACCTCGTCGTAGGCCACCCGGGCCCGGCGGACGGCGGCGTCGACCTCGGGGGCTCCTCCTCCGGCGACGGTGGCGATCACCCGCCCGGTGGCGGGATCCTCGACGTCGAAGGTGTCCTCCTCCCGGCCTGACGACCAGGGTCCGGTGAGACGCGGGAGCGTGAGTTCACCGGCGGGAGCGGGACGGGTCTCGAGCACCGGTCGTACTGTAGGCGCCGTGCTCAGCGTGAGAGTCTGCCTGGGGATCGGCGCGCTCGTGCTCGCCGCCGCCTGCGGCGGCAACGGCGGCGACGGGGATGGAGGGGGCGCGGACGCCGGCTCGGGAAAGGCGATCAAGGTCGGTGCCAACCTGTCCCTCAGCGGTCCGGCGGCGACGCTCGGCCGGGTGGAGGAGCAGGCGATCCGCCTGGCCGTCGACCAGTTGAACGCCGGCGGCGGCATCGAGAGCCGCAAGCTCGACCTCACCATCCTCGACGACGCCACCCGGGCGGAGCGGGCCGCCCAGAACGCCCAGCGGCTCGTCGCCGGGGGCAACGTCGCCATCTGGGGCGGCTCCACCGGTTCCATGACCGTGGCCATGGAACCGGTCACCATCCGGGAGGGCGTCCTGCACATCGCCCTGACCGGGCCCGAGGTTCCCGGCGAGCGGGCCGGGCCGGCGAAGTTCCACACCTTCCCCCCGCAGTCGCTCAACGCCGCCGCCACCCTGTGCTGGGTCGACGAGCACCTCGGGGCCACGAGGCTCGGCCTCCTCCACGCCACCGACGGCTTCGGGCAGGCGGGCGCCATGTTCGTACCGGCGCAGGCCGAACAGCTCGGCATCGAGGTGGTGGCCACCGAGAGCTTCGAGATCACCGCCACCAACGTCACCCCCCAGTGGACCAACGTCCGGGCCGCCCGGCCCGACGTCGCCGCCGTGTGGGCCAGCTCGGTGGGATCGGTGACCGCCCTCCAGAACGCCGAGGACCTGGCCATCGACATCCCCATCCTGGGCACGGTGGCGCTCGCCTCCCAGGCCGCCATCGACGCCGCCGGCCCGGCCGCCGAGGGCATGGTCCTGGCCGCCTTCCTGGCCGGTGCCGATCCGGCTCCCGACCAGAAGGCGTTCGTCACCGCCTTCGAGGAGAAGTACGGCGAGCTGCCCGACTCCCTGGCGGCCCAGGCCTACGACGCCGTGCAGATGACGGCCCTGGCGTTGGGGGAGCACGCCGGCGAGGCGGAGATCGACCGCGGCGCCCTGGCCGAGACCCTGGAGGAGATGCCCGCCTACGACGGCCTGGTGGCCAACTACGACTACCGGGCCGACGACCATGTCTCGATCACCCTGTCGGACTACCGGTTCCTCGTTGTCGAGGGTGGCGTCTTCCGCCGGGTCCCGGACCCACCGGCGTGCACGGACACGGGCCGGACCCTGGGCAAGGCCACCGGGGAGCCCGGAGCCTGACCGGTGTCGCTCGAGCAGCTGGGCCAGTTCGTGGTGGCAGGCATCGTGGCGGGCAGCATCTACGCCCTCGTGGCCCTGGGCTTCAACGTCATCTTCAACGCCACCGAGATCATCAACTTCGCCCAGGGCGAGTTCGTGATGCTGGGCGGCATGTTCTATTACGCGGCCACTAAGACCGCCGGTGTGCCCATCGCCGTGGCTCTCCCCCTGGCGGTCGCCGGCGTGGCGCTGGTTGCCGCCCTGCTGGAGGTGACCGTCATCCGGCCGGCGGCCCAGGCCACCGTCCTCGGCCTCGTCCTGGTGACGCTGGCCGCCGCCCTCCTGGCCGAAGCCGGCGCCCGGTCCATCTGGGGCGTCAACCCCCTGTCGGTCCCGAACTTCACGCCCGGCCCACCCTTCCGCGCCGGGGGGATCACCGTCACCCGGCAGGCGGTCTGGGTGGTGGCCTCCACGCTGGTGGTCATGGCCGTGCTGCGCTGGTTCTCCACCCGGACCGGCACCGGACTGGCCATGCAGGCCGCCGCCCTCAACCGGGAGGCGGCCGAGACGGTGGGGATCTCGGTGCGGCGGATGGTCTTCCTCTCGTTCCTCATCGCCGGCCTCCTCGGCGGGATCGGCGCCGTGCTCATCACCCCCATCACCAAGGTCCACTACGAACTGGGGCTGAGCATGGGGATCAAGGGCTTCACCGCCGCCATGCTGGGCGGGCTCGGCAACATGCCCGCCGCCGTCGTCGGAGGCCTCACCCTCGGCCTGGTGGAATCCATCGCCGCCGGGTACGTGCCCTCCGGCCTGCGGGAGGCCATCCCGATGGCCGTCCTCGTCCTCATCCTGCTGCTCCGCCCCACCGGCATCCTGGGCACCGGGGCCGTGGATCGTGCCTGACCGGCGCCGGGGGGCGGGGGCCGCCCTGGCCGTGCTCGTCGCCCTGGCCGCGCCGGCGGTGGTGGTGGATCCCATCTGGCAGGGCGTGATGGTGCTCATCGCCGTCGATGCGATCGTGGTCCTGGGCCTCACCGTCCTCTTCGGCCTGGCCGGCCAGATCTCGGTGGCCCAGGCCGGCCTGGCCGGCATCGGGGCCTACGCCGTGGCCATCCCCGCCACCCGCTACGGCTGGTCCCCGTGGTGGGGGTTGCCCGTGGGCGTCGTGGTGGCCATCGCCATCGCCTGGCTGATCGGGAAACCGGTGCTGCGGCTGGAGGGCTACTACCTGGCCATGGCCACGCTGGCCGTGAACATCGTCATGGTCGTCTTCGCCAACCACCTGGCCGGCTGGACCGGCGGCCCTTACGGCCTGGCCGGACTGCCGCCCCTGTCCATCCTCGGGCTCGAGATCCTCCGGCCCCACCAGATGTACTACGTGGCCCTCGCCGCCCTGATGGCGGCGCTGGCCGCCGCCCGGCGCCTCATCCGGTCGCCCGTCGGGCGCCAGCTGGCCGCCATCCGGACGAACCCCCGGGCCGCCGCCCTGTGCGGCGTCGACGTCCCCCGGCTCAAACTCAAGGCCTTCGTCCTGGCCGGCGTCCTGGCCGCCGTGGGCGGGTTCCTGCGGGCGGAGTCACTGCTCATCGTGGTGCCCAGCCAGTTCAGCGTGGTGCCGTCGATCTACCTCATCGTCATGCTGGTGGTGGGCGGCATGCGCTCGGTGTGGGGCGCGGTGGTGGGCGCCGCCTTCGTCAACATCGTCCCCGAGGTCCTGGCCACCCAGCCCGAGCTCCAGGCCATCGTCTTCGCCGCCTCCTTCATGGTCGTGCTCATGTTCCTGCCCGACGGGCTGGCCGGGGGGCTCCACCAGCTGCGAACCGGTCTTTCGGTCGCCGCCCGGGGCCGGTTACGGGACCGGCCCGCGGCCGGCGGATGACCGCCATCATCGAGGTCCGGGGGTTGACCCGCCGCTTCGGCGGGGTGGTGGCGCTCGACGCGGTGGACCTGTCGATCGCGGCCGGCGAGGTCTTCGCCATCATCGGGCCCAACGGCGCCGGCAAGACGACGCTGCTCAACCTCCTGACGGGCCTCGACCGGCCACCGGCCGGCACCGTCGTGTTCGAGGGGCGTGACATCGCCGGCTGGCCGGCGTGGCGGACGACCCGGGCCGGCATCGGCCGGACCCTGCAGAGCCCCGGCCTCTTCGACGACCTGAGCGTGCTGGAGAACATCAAGGTGGCGGTCGACGCCGGCGGGCAGGAGTCGTTCCTCGGCTCGCTGCTCGCCCTGCCGGGGCCGCGCCGGCGGGAACTCCGGGCGGCGGAGGTGGCCCGGGAACTCGTCGATCGACTCGGTCTCGGACCGGACGCCGACCGGCCGGCCCGGGGGTTGCCCTTCGGCCGGCAACGGCTGGTGGAGATCGCCCGGGCGCTGGCCACCGGACCCAAGGTGCTGATGCTGGACGAGCCCGCCGCCGGGCTGAGCCGGTCCGAGGTGGAGGCGCTGGCCGTCGTCCTGTCCGACCTCGGACAGCGGGGGACGACGGTCTGCCTGGTGGAGCACAACATGGCGCTGGTCATGGCCATCGCCGACCGCATCCTCGTGCTCGACCACGGCCAGGTGCTCTTCTCGGGCACGCCCCGGGAGGTGCGCAGCCATCCGGAGGTCATCGCCGCCTATCTGGGATCGGCGGCCGGCGCCGGCGGGGCGACCTGATGCTCACCGTCGAGGATCTCGGCATCGCCTACGGCGCCATCACCGGCATCGAGGATGTGTCGCTGTCGGTCGGCGAAGGCGAGGTCGTGACCGTGCTCGGCGCCAACGGGGCGGGGAAGTCCACGCTCCTGCGGGCCATCGCCGGCTTCCACCGCCCCCGGCGGGGTTCGATCAGCTTCGACGGCCGGCCCCTGGCCGGTCTGTCGCCGGGGCGGGTCCGCCAGCTGGGGATCAGCCTGGTACCGGAAGGACGCCAGATGTGGCCGGCCCTCACGGTGGAGGAGCACCTGCGCCTCGGCCTCTACACCCGGCGCCGGGAGCGGGCGGACCACCGGGGCCGCATCGACGAGATGTACTCGCTGTTCCCGGTTCTGGCCGAGCGGCGGCGCCAGCGGGCCGGTTCCCTCTCCGGCGGCGAGCAGCAGATGGTGGCCATCGCCCGGGCCCTGGTCGCCTCCCCCCGGCTCCTCCTCCTGGACGAGCCGACCCTGGGCCTGGCCCCCGTCGTCCTCGACCGGATCACCGAGACGCTCCGATCGTTGCGGGACCAGGGGACGACCATGCTCCTGGTCGAGCAGAACGCCCGCTTCGCCTTCGCCCTGGCCGACCGGGGCTACGTGCTCGAGGTCGGCCGCGTCACCCTCGAGGGCGACCGGGACCAGCTCGCCTCGAGCGAGCAGCTCATCGACGCCTACCTGGGCATCTCCCTCGGCGACGCCCCCGGCGCCACCCCGCCGTAGCCCCCCCACCCACCGGTTCTGGTGACGGATTTTCTCAGCACCTGAAGATTTCTGTCACCAGAATGGGGGTGGACGCTAGTTCTGAAGGGGCAGGAAGGCCTTGGCCATCTGGGCCAGGGTCTCGGGCCAGTCGGCCGGAGCACGGGCCGGGCGGACGACGAACTTCGAGAACCCGGCGGCGACGTACTCCTCCAGCAGCGCCACCGCCGCCTCCAGGCCCGACGGGACGAGGGTGGCGGGATCGATGTCGGGCCGGCGCCGGGCGATGGATTCCACCAGCCCCCGGGGAATCTCGCCGTCGGCGTAGGCGACGCTGACGCCGAAGTGCTCGGGATCGACCCGGCGTCCGGCCCGTTCGGCTTCCGCCTCCACCACCTCCCGGCCCTGCCGGGCCTCGTCGGGAGCCAGCAGGCTGGTGAGCCAGCCGTCGCTCCGGCGGCCGGCCCGGACCTGGGCCGCCGGCGCCGTGCCCGCCACCCAGAACTCGAGCGGCTGCTGGACGGTCCGGGGCAGGACGGCCACGCCGTCCACGCCGTCCTCGCTGAGGTACCGGCGCACCAGGTCGAGCGACTCGTCGAAGACGTCGCCGCGGCGACGTCCGGCGGGGATGGGAAAGGTGGCCCGCTCGGCGGGTT
>JBIOUX010000034.1:0-29132 GCA_044867425.1 Acidimicrobiia bacterium
ATGGGGATCCAGCGCAGCTCGATGCCCCGCTCGGCGGCCAGCATGTGCCAGGGCACCACGTTGGCGTGGTGCTCCATCTGGGTGAGGACCACCACGTCGCCGGCTCGCAGCTGGGAGCGGCCCCAGCTGTGGGCCACGAGGTTGATGGCCTCGGTGGGGGACTTGGTGAAGACGATCTCCGACCGATGGGCGGCGCCGGCGAACCGGGCGGCCTTGGCCCGGGCCCCCTCGTAGGCGGCGGTGGCCTCCTCGGCCAGGGTGTAGACGCCGCGGTGCACGTTGGCGTTGAGCTGGCGGTAGAAGCTCTCCAGCGCGTCAAGGACGGCCAGTGGCTTCTGGGCCGTGGCCGCAGAATCCAGGTACACCAGCCGCTTCCCGTTGATCTGGCGCTCCAGGATGGGAAAGTCCGCCTTGAGCTGCTGCATCGACGTCGCCCCCCGCGTCGTCATCTACGGAACCCCGGCTTGTCGGAAGGCCTCGTAGCCCTCCCGCTCCAATCGTTCGGCCAGCTCCATCCCCCCCGACTCTACGATGCGCCCGTCCACGAAGATGTGGACGACGTCGGGGGTGAGGTAGCCCAGTATGCGCTGATAGTGGGTGATGAGCAGGACCCCCATGTCGGGCCGCTCCTTGCGCACCTCGTTGATCCCGCCGGCCACGATCTTCAAGGCGTCGATGTCGAGACCCGAGTCCGTCTCGTCCAGGACGGCCACGTCGGGTTCCATGAGGGCGAGCTGGAGGATCTCGGTGCGCTTCTTCTCGCCTCCCGAGAACCCGTCGTTGAGGTAGCGGGACATGAAGGCCTGGTCGATGCCGAGGCGCCCCATCCAGTCCATGAGGGCGAGGCGGACCTCGAGCACCGACATGTCGAACCCCTTGCGGGCCGACGTGGCCTGGCGCAGGAAGTTGATGAGCGTCACGCCCGGGAACTCTTCGGGATGCTGGAAGCCGAGGAACAAGCCCCGCTGGGAGCGCTCCTCGGTGGTGAGGCCGGTGATGTCCTCACCCTTGAGCAGGATCCGGCCCGACGTCACCTCGTAGGAGGGGCTGGCCAGCAGCGTCTTGGCCAGCGTCGACTTGCCCGAGGCGTTGGGTCCCATCAAGGCGTGGACCTCGCCGGGGGCGACGGCCAGCGACACCCCGTTGAGGATGTCGGTGCCGGCGGTGCCGGCGTGGAGGTCGTCGATGAGCAGGATGGGTTCGGTGGTGTCGGCCATTGACCCGAGTCTAATTCCACTACGCCCGTAGTGGAAAAGGCTACGGTTGCCGCCTGTGAGGAGGCGTTGGTGCTGCGTCGCCGTGGGGTTCCTGGGCGTGGCGGGATGTGGCGGTGACGGCGGTGACGAGGCCTCGGCCACCGGTGTGGAGCGCTACTGCAGCATCAGCGCCAAGCTGGACAAGGCCAGCGACGTGCTGATCAACCCCGATGCCACCTCGGACGAGGAGATGGCCAGCGGCTTTGCCGCCTTGTTCAGGGACTACGGCCAGGATCTGGAGGACCTGGTCGAGGCGGCGCCGGCCGAGATCAAGGCCGAGGTGGGAAAGGGAGTGGACGCCTTCCGCAAGGCGGCCGAGGGCGACTTCTCGGCCATGGAGTCATTCGACGGGACCCAGATCTCCGACTTCGACGCCCAGCACTGCAAGTAGGCGGCCTCCGCCCGGTTGGGGCAGGCCGGCCGGATAGGGTGACCGGCGATGCCTATGGCTCTTCGCCTGGCGGCTCATCGCGGCGTCGGCGGGGACCCCAGCCCCGCCTCCCGGCGCCACTAGCGTGGCGCCATGGTCAGTCCGTGGACATCGGCGGCGAGCCCCTCCTTGGGCGCGGGGGGTTCGGTCACCCTGGTCGAGGGGCCCGCCTTCTGCATCTCGGGGCGGACGGGGAACATGCACTCGTTGTCCCCCGAAGGACTCTTCTACCGGGACACCCGGTTCCTGTCGGAGATGGAGCTGCGGGTCAACGGCCAGGTGCCCGAGCCCCTGGCCGCCACCACCACCGATCCCTTCTCCGCCTCCTTCGTGCTGCGCGACCACCCCCTACGGGGCCGGGCCGACTCCCACCTGGTCGTCTTCCGGCACCGCTACGTGGGCCGGGGCATGCGGGAGGACCTGATGGTGCGGAACTTCGGGGAAGAGCCCGCCTTCTGCGCCATCGAGCTCACCCTGAGCAGTGACTTCGCCGACCTCTTCGAGGTCAAAGAGGGCCGCATGGAACGCACCGGGGACCTCGGCCTCGAGTCCGACCGGGCCCGCATGGCCTTCACCTACCGGCGGGGTGGCCTGCAGCGGGCGGCCTACATCGACTTCTCCACCGCCCCCAAGATCAATGGCAACATCGCCTCCTACGAGCTCATCATCCCCGCCCGGGGCCAGTGGTCGACGTGCCTGCAGGTCACCCCGGTCATCGACGGGAAGCCCATCGAGCCCCGCTACCGCTGCGGGGTGCCCGTCGACCGGGCCACGCCGGTGGAGCGTCTGGAGGCGTGGCGGCGCCAGCTGCCGGTCATCGAGACCGACCACGATGTCTTCCAGGCCCTGCTGCAGCGCTCGACCGAGGATCTCGCCGCCCTGCGCATCTTCGACCCCGACCATCCCGACCGGGCGGTGGTGGCCGCCGGCGCCCCGTGGTTCATGACCCTCTTCGGGCGGGACTCGCTCATCACGTCGTGGATGGCGATGATGGTGGACCCCGATCTGGCGCTGGGCACCCTCCAGACGTTGGCCCGCTTCCAGGGCCGGGAGGTGAACCCGCTCACCGAAGAGGAGCCGGGCCGGATCCTCCACGAGATGCGCTTCGGGGAGGCGGCGGGGATCTCGCTGGGGGGCGGGCGGATCTACTACGGGACGGCCGATGCCACGCCCCTCTTCGTCATGGTCCTGGGGGAGCTCCAGCGTTGGGGGAGCCGGCGGGGCGAGGTCGACGCCCTCCTGCCCGCCGCCGATCGGGCCCTGGAGTGGATCGAGCGCTTCGGCGACCGTGACGGCGACGGTTACGTCGAGTACGAGCGGGCCTCCGACCGGGGGCTGGTCAACCAGGGCTGGAAGGACTCCTGGGACGCCATCCGCTTCGCCGACGGCCGCCTGGCGCGGCCCCCCATGGCCATGTGTGAGATCCAGGGCTACGTGTACGCCGCCTTCGTGGCCCGCAGCCACTTCGCCACCGAAGCCGGCGACCACGCCCTGGCCGAGCGCCTGCGCAAGCGGGCGTCGGCGTTGAAGGAGGCGTTCAACCGCGACTTCTGGCTGCCGGAGCGGGGCTACTTCGCCATGGCCCTCGACGCCGACAAGACGCCGGTCGACGCCCTCGCCTCCAACATGGGCCATTGCCTGTGGACCGGGATCGTGGACGAGGACAAGGCCCCCCTGGTGGCCCGCCACCTGCTCTCCGAGGACCTCTTCTCCGGCTTCGGGGTGCGGACCCTGGCCGAGTCGGTGAAGGGCTACAACCCCATCAGCTACCACTGCGGGAGCGTGTGGCCCCACGACAACGCCATCGCCGCCGCCGGGCTCATGCGCTACGGGTTCGTGGAGGAGTCCCACCAGGTCATGGAGGGCCTCATCGCCGCCGCCCCCTTCTTCGCCAACCGTCTCCCCGAGCTGTTCGCCGGACTGCCCCGGGCCCAGTTCCGCTTCCCGGTGTCCTATCCGACGTCGTGCTCGCCCCAGGCGTGGGCGGCGGCGTCGCCCTTGCTGTTCCTGCGGACGATGCTGCGGTTCGAGCCCGACATCCGCAACGACCTCATCAACCTGGCGCCCGCCGTGCCCCCCTGGATCGGCTCGCTCAGCCTGGAGCAGATCCCCCTCATGGGCGGGCTGCTCTCGGTCCGGGTGGAAGTCGAGCACTGCGACGTCCTCGAGTCCCCCCATGGGCTGACGGTCGTCGACTCGCCCCGCCAGGCGACGTTTTGAACCCGCGCCGGTGTCAGTAGCCCCGCTCGTCCCACTCGCCGAGGTGGGGTCGCTCGGTGCCGATGGTGGTGTCGAGGCCGTGGCCGGGCAGGACCAGCGTGTCCTCGGGCAGGGGCAGGAGCCGGTTGTCGAGGGAGCGGATGATCTCGGCGAAGGCCGTCGGGCTCTGGGTGGCCCCGGGCCCGCCGGGGAAGAGCGTGTCCCCGGAGAAGAGGATCGGCCAGCCCTCCAGCGTGAAGCACACCGACCCCAGTGTGTGGCCCGGGGTGTGGAGGGCATGGAGGCGCAGGTCCCCGCATTCGATGACGTCCTCGTCGGCCACCACGAAGTCGTAGCCGGGCAGCATCCCGGCGTCGGCCGGGCCGACGCCCACGTCGATGCCGGCGTCCCGGGCGGCGGTCACGGCCTGGATGTGGTCCCAGTGGCCGTGGGTGGTGAGCACCCGGCGGACGTTGGCCGCCCGGGCCACCGGGATGAGCAGGTCGTGCTCGTTGGCGGCGTCGATGATCAGGCCCTCGCCCGTACGCTTGTCGCGCAGAACGAACACGTTGTTCTCGTACGGACCGACCACAATTTTGTCGATCCGCAGGCGGGCATCCTCGAAATGAGCGGGGCGCGGCATGCGGACAACCTACCCGTCCCGTACCCTGGATGCCGCAGGGGAGGAGGTGGGCGATGGCGGGAGCCCAGATGGAGATGTGGAAGCCCACGCCGGGGCAGATCGCACTCATCGAACCGGTGGGTGCTTCACCGGGTCGGGACTGCCTGACCGGGGTGGTGGTCCCCGACGAGCGGATCGTGGTCGATCTCGGGGCGTCGCCGCGCCCGGAGGGCGACGTCTCGGAGGTGGTGGCCAGTTTCTTCGCCCCCGAGGCGCTCTACCGGCTGTCGGGCAAGGCCACGCTGGAATCCGGCGGGCTTCTGGTCCTGGACGTGGCCGGCATGGAACGGGTGCAGCGGCGGACCGCCCCCCGGGTCCGGTTGTCCCTGCCGGTGCGCATGGGGATGGGGGAGCGGGCGATGCCCACCATCGTGAGTGGGGAGACCATCGACCTGTCCACCGGCGGTTGCCGGGTGACCACCGACCGCCCCTGGCCCGACGACTCGGACCCGGTCCTGTCCATCGACCTGCCCGACGGCGGGGCGGTGGTGACCCCCGCCCGGGTCATCACCGTGGATCTCTCCGGGGACGGCTGGGAGTACCGGCTGGCCTACCCGACGATGGCGGGTGACGACCGGGAACGCCTGTCGCGCCTCGTCGCCCTGGAGGGCTGAGCTGCGCTTCTGGCTCTTCGCCTGGCGGCTCATCGCAGTGCGGCCGGGGGGCCCCGTCCCCAGCCGCCAGGCGGTGCTGCGCACGTCCCGAATTTTTCTTGACCGCCCGGTCTAGTAGTACCCTCCTGTGTCCATGGCTCTTCGCCTGGCGGCTCATCGCGACGCGGCCGGGGGCCCCAACCCCGGCCGCCCAGTCCCTCCTCGGCCGACGCTCCGGAGGGCCTGACGTGGATTTCCGGGATTCGCCGGTTGAGGCTGCCTTCCGCGAGGAAGTCCGGACCTGGCTGGCCGAACACCTGACCCCGGAGTTCGCCCCCCTGTGCGGCGGCCGGGGCGTCGACCGCGACGAGCACTGGGACCTGGCTCTGGCCTGGGAGCGCAAGCTGGGGGAGGCGGGCTGGATCGGGCTCTCCTGGCCCAAGGAGTACGGGGGGCGAGGGGCGTCGTTCGCCGAACAGGTCATCTTCTCCACCGAGTACGCCCGGGCCGACGCCCCCGTCCGGATCGGGTTCTTCGGGGAAGGTCTCCTCGGCCCCACCCTGGTCGACTACGGCACCGAGGAGCAGAAGCGCCGGTTCCTGCCCCCCATCCTGCGGGCCACCGAGCTGTGGTGCCAGGGCTACTCCGAGCCCAACGCCGGGTCCGACCTGGCCTCGGTCCAGACCCGCGGGATTCTCGACGGCGACGAGTGGGTCGTCAACGGCCAGAAGGTGTGGACCACCTTCGCCCACCACGCCGACTGGTGCTTCGTGGTCACCCGCACCGATCCCGCCGCCCCCGCCCATCAGGGCATCAGCTACCTCCTCGTGCCCATGGACCAGCCGGGGGTGACCGTGCGGCCGCTGCGCCAGCCCACGGGCACGTGCGAGTTCAACGAGGTCTTCTTCGACGACGCCCGGACGCCGGCCGACATGGTGGTGGGGGAGATCAACGGCGGCTGGAAGGTGGCCATGGCCACCCTCGGCTTCGAGCGGGGGACCGCCTTCCTGGGCCAGCAGATCGCCTTCGAGCGGGAGCTGTGGCAGCTGGTGGAGGTGGCCCGCAAGGTGGGGGCGGCCGACGACCCCCTCATCCGCCAGCGCCTGGCCCAGGCCTACGCCGGCGTGAAGATCATGAGCTACAGCGGGATGCGCATGGTGACCGCCCTGTCCAGCCGCGGCAAGGTGGGCCCCGAGGCGTCGATCGGCAAGCTCTACTGGAGCACCTGGCACCGGAACCTGGGGGAGCTGGCCATGGAGATCCTCGGCCCCGCCGGCCAGGTCTTCTCCGGTGAGGGCTATCAGCTCGACGAGTTCCAGCGGACCTTCCTGTTCTCACGGGCTGAGACCGTCTACGCCGGCTCGTCCGAGATCCAGAAGAACATCATCGGCGAGCGCGTCCTCGGGCTGCCCCGGGAACCGCGCTGACACGAAAGGCTGAGGCGTGAACTTCGCTTTTTCTGAGGAGCAGGAGGAGCTGCGCCGCTCGGTGCGGCGCTTCCTGGAGGACAAGTCGCCCATCTCCGAGGTCCGCCGGCTGATGGAGACGACCGAGGGGTACGACGAGGCGGTGTGGGCCCAGATGGGCAAGGAGCTGGGGCTCCAGTCGCTCCATATCTCTGAGGAGTACGGCGGGCAGGGTTACTCGTTCGTGGAGTTGGTGGTGGTGCTGGAGGAGATGGGCCGGGCCCTTCTCTGCGCGCCCTTCTACGCCTCGGTGTGCCTGGCGGCCAACGCCATCCTCAACGCCGGCACCGACGAGGACAAGCAGGCGCTCCTGCCCGGAATCGCCTCCGGTGACGTGATCGCCACCTTGGCCTTCACCGAGCCCAACGGTCGATGGGACGCGCCCGGGATCACCATGGAAGCTGTGCCTTCTGGAGATGGCGCCGACGGCTCGGGCGGCTACACGCTGTCGGGCACGAAGATGTTCGTCCTCGACGGCCACACCGCCGGACTGGTGGTGGTGGCCGCCCGCCGGGCTGGCAGTGAGGGCACCGACGGGATCTCGTTCTTCACCGTTGACGGCGGGGCCGAGGGTCTCACCCGCACCCCGCTGCCGACCATGGACCAGACCCGCAAGCAGGCCAAGCTGGAGTTCTCCGGTGTTCCGGCCAAGCTGCTGGGCGAAGAGGGGGCGGGCTGGGCGGCGCTGTCCAAGACCCTCGACCAGGCGGCGGTGTGCCTGTGCGCCGAGATGGTGGGCGGGGGCCAGCGGGTGCTGGACATGTCGGTGGAGTACGCCAAGGTCCGCATCCAGTTCGGCCGGCCCATCGGCAGCTTCCAGGCCATCAAGCACAAGTGCGCCGACATGCTGCTCGAGGTTGAGTCGGCCAAGTCCGCCGCCTACTACGCCGGGTGGGCGGCGGCCGAGGACAACGACGAGCTGCCGGTGGTGGCCAGCCTGGCCAAGGCGTACTGCTCCGACGCCTACTTCCACGCCGCCGCCGAGAACATCCAGATCCACGGCGGCATCGGCTTCACCTGGGAGCACGACGCCCACCTGTACTTCAAGCGGGCCAAGTCCTCCGAGATCCTGCTCGGCGATGCCACCTACCACCGGGAGCTGCTGGCCCAGCGCATCGGCATCTAGGCCCGTCGACCCCTGGCGGCGTTGTTACCCTGACCCGCCGTGGCGGTGGTTCTCGGGGCTCTGGCGGTGGGGCTGGTTCTGCTGGTGGCGGCGTGGGCCATCCTGCGCGAGAGCCGCCGGCTGGCGGCCATGCCCCCCCGGCCGACGTTCGACATGGACGAGGCGCTCGACTGGGTCGTCACCCACATCGCCGACGAAGCCGCCGCCACCCTGTCGGTGGAGGACGTGCGGAAGATCCTCGACCTGCAGATGCAGTACTTCCGTGCCAAGGGCGTGTCCGGGAACGGCTCTTCCGCCCACGCGACGGCCCCGGTGGTGATCGGCGGGTCGGAGACGGTGAGCTGGATCCTGGAGCGGGCAGGCGCGGCTGGGCTGGCCTTTTCCCCTGAGCAGGTCCACGCCGTTATCGAGACCCAGCTCGCCTATCTGCGTTCCATCGGTGCCGTCGGCCCGCCCGCCGACGGAACGGATCCCGAGACCTGAACTGGTATGAGTGACTTCTCTGGCGGTGAAAGTGCCAGCTTCTTTTCAAGCCGCATGAGCGGCCTGAAGGGCCAGTCCAGCCCTGAGGATGTTGCGGGCCGCGTTGACATCGGCGTGTGCGGAGTGGCCGCAGCGCTGACACCGGAACGTGGCCTGGCTGACGCGGTTCCCAGCGGCGACGTGTCGACAGTGGAAGCACGTTTGGCTGGTATGGCGGGCGTTCGCCTTGATCACGAGCCCACCAGCTTCTTCCGCTTTGCTGGCAAGGATCGAGACGAACTGGCCCAGCCCGCGTCGAGGATCGAACGGTTCAGGCCACGTTTAGCAGCGACGTTGGTGCCCGGCTGGGTGACGCTGCCCGAGGCACTTCTCTTGACCTCCTCCCGGTCCTGAAGGGCCGGGATTCCCTTGGGAGGCGTGCTCATGCCGCCTCCTGCCGGTTGGTTCGCGCTTCGCCGGGCGCCCCGACCTCGGGCCTCCCTCCACGCGCAGTGGCGGCAAGCCCTGCCGCCAGGATGTTCTTCGCCGCGTTGGTGTCGGCGTTCTCGGCGTGGCCGCAGTCCAGGCAGCAAAAGACCGCCTGGGACGGGCGGTTGCCGGGGTCGACGTGGCCGCAGACCGAGCAGCGCTGCGACGTGTGCCGGGGGTCGACCCGGACCACCTCGCAGCCCTCGGAGGCCGAGGCCTTCTCGGTCGTGCGCCGCACCAGCCGCGACCAGGCCGAGGCGGCGATCCGCCGGTTGAGCCCGGCCTTGGCCCGCACGTTGCGGCCCGGCGATGCGACGGTGCCGCGGGCCGAGCGGAGCATGTCGGTGACCCGGAGGTCCTCGAACACGATCAGGTCGTGGTCGACGACGAGACGGGTGGAGGTCTGCTCCACCCAGTCCCGGCGGCGGTCGGCGGCCCGGGCGTGGAGGGCGGCGATGGCGTGCTTGGTTCTCGCACCCCGGTTGCTGCCCTTGGTCTGGCGTGCCTGCTTGCGTTCGAGGCGGAGCAGGCGGGCCTGCTCCCCGGGGCGGAGGCCGGGGACATCGAGGTGGTCCCCGGCACTGGTGGTGACGGCATGGGCCACCCCGACGTCGATGCCCACGGCTCGGCTGGTGGCCGTGCGGCCCACGGGCGGCTGGGGGGCGGAGAACGACACGTGCCAGCGGCCGGCCCGGTCCCGGGTGACCCGGGCCATGCCGTGAGCCCCGAGGGGGCGGGTGAGGCGGAAGCGGACCCAGCCGACCTTGGGGACGTGGAATTCCGCCCACTTGCGGGAGATCCGCCGCACCTTGACGTCGCGGACACAGAACCCCTCGTCGACCCCCTGTTTGCGCCACCGGGGCCGGTGATGCGTCCCCGCCCACCAGTTCCGCAGCGCCTGGTCGAAATCCCGCAGGGCCTGCTGTTGCACCGACGAGGACCCCGTCCCCAGCCAGGACCCCACCCGGGCCTCGGCCAGCTGACGGTGACGCTCCGCGCTACCCGGCGTCGGCCCCCGGCCCGGCCGCCAACAGTTCGCCTGCTCCAGCGCCAGGTTCCACACGAACCGGGCGTCGGAACAGTGCCGCTCACAGCCCGGCAGCTGGGACACGTCGAGGCGGAGCCGGTAGCGGAAGGCCATCGACCACGATCCTACGAATGGCCTGTGACAATTACCGGGGCTACAGGCGAGGCGTCGCAGCGTGGTTGCGTCCCTCCACGTCCATTTGGTCTTCGTGACCAAGTACCGGCGTGGCGTGCTGCGCTCGGAGCACCTCGACCTCCTCGACGACGTCTTCGCCAAGGTCTGCTCCGACTTCGGCGCCACCCTCGTGGAATGCAACCGAGAGGACGACCACGTCCACCTACTGGTCGAGGACCCGCCCACCGTGGCCATCTCCGGCCTGGTGAACTCCCTCAAGGGCGTATCCAACCGCCGTCTGCGCCAGCGGTTCGAGATCCGCACTCACCGGGACCACCTCTGGTCGCCGTCCCACCTCGCCGCCTCCGCCGGCGGCGCACCCCTTTCCATCATCCGGCAATACGTCGAAGCCCAGCGCCGACCGGCCTGAACGGCACTGGCTTACCCGGCCCTGAAGGGCCGGGCTTGCGCCAGCAAAGATTCAAGTCAAGAACTCGGCGTGGCCTGCCGTGGCCACTTGGCTCCGCATTGCCTCGGCGCACCTCGGATGTCGGGAAAGGTGTGCGCCATCTCCCCGACAGTCGTGCTACTAATAGAAGTACCGGAGAAAGGAGGTGGTCCAGACAATGGATAACGGTAGATCTGGGACCCCGGAGGTGCGCGGCCACTAGGCCGTTGGGCTGGACCGCCTAGGGGAGTCTCCCCGCTGCACTGGCGTCGATTTCCGAGTGGGAGCTGGTCCCACCCATTGCGATTCGGGATGACGCGTGACACAGCCAATATCTGACCCCGGGGGCCTCGTGTGAGGCCCCCGGGTCATGCCTGGCCGGAGGTGCCCCCGTGACCCGTCCCACCCGCTTCGAGCACCACCGTTACGTGGGCGACAAGCGCAGCCACGTGGTCCACGACCTCGACCAGGCCGCCGACGCCTGCGCCATCGACGAGCTCGTGGCCTCCGAGCGCTTCGCCGCCTTCGGCCCCGACACACTCCCCGAGGCGGCCAACCGGGGCTACCGCCCCTGCCGCCACTGCACGTCCGCGAAGGCGTCGTAGCCCCGGCGGAAGGACAAAGGCGCGGTGAAAGGGGGTGGGGGGCGTCGGGCGTCGCCGTGTGCTTGGACCGCGGGTCGCTCGCGACTCCGGCGTACTTCCGCAACGGACGTGCGTTGCGCAGGAACGCCGGTCGGGTGGCCGCCGGGTCGCTCCCGGTTCCGGCGTACTTCCGCAACGGACGTGTGTTGCGCAGGAACGCCGGAATTCTCCGGGAGGCGACAGGTCGAGGGAAGCCCGCCGCTCGAACCTCCCCTCGGCCCTCCTTTACTGCGCCTTTGACTGTCAGGCCGGCGACAGGCCGGATGGCAGGGCGTCGGCCAGGCCCTTCAGCCGGGCTTCGAAGGCGATGTCGGAGAGCACGACGTCGCTGTCCTCGCCGGACGGCTCGGCGGGGAGGCCGGAGAGATCGGTGGGCACGGTGAGGGGTTCGACCAACCGGTGGGCCCGCAGGGCGAGGACGGTGACCTCGTCACCGCCGGCGGCCCGGGCCAGGGAGTCGAGGTCGAGCACCGTCTTGGAGTTGAGGGCCGCCACCCGCTCGGCGTCGAGCCCGGTGGTGGCCCGGCCCACCAGCTCGGCCCAGCCTTCGATCCGCACCTGCCCGGCCGGCGGCGGCTCGTCGGGCAGCGATAGCTCCCGGGCCCGGCGGTAGGCGGCCTTGAGGGCAGGCTCGTCGCCGCTAGGTGCGAGCCAGAAGCGCCGGTTGGTCGGCGTCGGGCCGACGGCGGCGGGCAGCCGCAGGTCGGCCACCTGCTCGCCTTCGAGCAGAGCCCGGACCACGGCCGCGGGAAGCGCCAGGGTTGGTACGCCAGGAGGTTCCACGGCGCGTCAGGATACTGGGGCCATGCACGAGTCCTTCACGTCCCACGGATTGCGCCTGGCCTCGCACTACGCCCGGCCGCCGGGGTTCGCCCGGGTGCCGGGCCTCGTGCTCTGCCACGGGTTCCCCCAGGGTCCCCGGGGCGGGCAGAGCGCGGCGTCGACCTACCCGGAGCTGGCCGAGCGCCTGGCTCGGGAGACCGGATGGGCCGTCCTGACCTTCAACTTCAGGGGGACGGGTACCTCGGAGGGCGACTTCTCCTTCGATGGATGGATGGACGACCTGCGGTCGGCGGTCGACCTCCTGGCCCTCCGGGATGACGTCGGGGGCGTGTGGCTGGCGGGTTCGAGCGCCGGCGGAGCGCTGGCCATCTGCCTGGCCGCCGAGGACCAGCGGGTGCGGGGGGTGGCCACCCTGGCCGCCCCAGCCTCGTTCTCCGACTGGGCGGCGAACCCCGGCCGACTGCTGGAGTACGCCCGGGACATCGGGGTCATCCGCCGGTCCGACTTCCCTCCCGATTCGGCGGCCTGGAGCCGGCGCTTCAGCGAGGTGTCACCCCTGGCCAGCGCAGCCAAGCTGTCCCCCCGCCCGCTGCTCCTGATCCACGGCGACCAGGACGAGGTCGTGCCCCTGTCCGACGCCCGGGCCCTCTTCGAGGCCGCCTTCGAGACCTGCGACCTGCGGGTGGTGGCCGGCGCGGGCCACCGCCTCCGTCACGACCCCCGGGCCGTGGCCCTCCTCATCGGCTGGCTGGCCCGGCAATCACCGTGAGCCAGCGGCGTTCAATATTTTGCGCAGCTCGTGGACGACGGAGACCGGGTCGGGCGCTTCGGTGATGGCTCGCACCACGACGAAGCGGGTAGCCCCGGCGGCGAGCAGCCCTGGGAGCGACGCGGGGGATGCTCCGCCGGTGACGAAGAAGGGCACCCCGCTGGCGCCGCCGAGCAGCAGGGCCGCGGTGCGGACGTAGTCGAGCCCGGTGCCGGGACGGCCCGGCTTGGTCGGCGTGGGCACGACCGGCCCGACGCTCACGTAGTCGATGGGCTCCCGGCGGGCCAGTCCCAGCTCGGCCGGGGCGTGCGTGGACAGCCCGATGAGGGCGTCGGGGCCGAGGATCTGGCGGGCGACGGCCGGCGGGACGTCGTCCTGACCGACGTGCACCCCGTCGGCGCCGCACGCCAGGGCCAGGTCGGGACGGTCGTTGAGCACGAAGAGGGCACCGGCGGCCTGCGCCGCCTCCCGGGCCACCTCGGCCCGCCGGAGCAGGTCCCGGTCGGTGAGCCCCTTTTCCCGGAGCTGGACGATGTCGACCCCGGCCCGGCACACGGCCTCGACGAACTCGCCCAGATCGGGCCGATCGGCCGTACACAGGTACAGGCGCGCATCTGTTAGCTCCTCGCGAACCACGGCCCCACCGTAAGCGCCATGTAGCCTTGAACTGTGAAAGCGCTGGTCCTGGCAGGCGGAGCGGGGACCCGGCTGCGACCCATCACCCACACGAGCGCCAAGCAGCTGGTCCCCCTGGCCAACAAACCCATCCTCTTCTACGGCCTCGAGGCGATCGCCGAGGCGGGTGTGCGCGAGGTCGGCATCGTGGTGGGCGACACCGCCGCCGCCATCGAGGCGGCGGTGGGCGACGGCAGCCGCTTCGGCCTGTCCGTCACCTACCTGCGCCAGGAGGCGCCGCTCGGCCTGGCCCATGCCGTCCTCATCGCCCGGGACTACCTGGGCGACGAGCCCTTCGTCATGTACCTGGGTGACAACCTGCTGGTGGGTGGCATCAACGGCTTCGTGGAGGAGTTCATCCGCGAGCGGCCGGCGGCCCAGGTCCTGCTGACCAAGGTGGAGCACCCGGAGAACTTCGGCGTGGCCGAGCTCGGGCCCGACGGCCGACTGGTGCGGCTGGTGGAGAAGCCCACGGAACCCAAGAGCGACCTGGCCCTCATCGGCGTGTACCTCTTCGACGCCACCGTGCACGCCTCCGTGGCCGCCATCTCGCCGTCGTGGCGGGGGGAACTGGAGATCACCGACGCCATCCAGCACCTGCTCGACGGCGGTCACGTGGTCCGGCCCCACGTTCTGGAGGGACCCTGGATCGACACCGGGAAGCTCCAGGATCTGCTGGAGGCCAACCGGATCGTGCTCGAGTCCATGGAGCGGGACATCCGGGGGGTGGCCGACGCCGAATCCCGCCTCGTCGGGCGGGTGGTGGTGGAGGAGGGGGCGGAGGTCACCCGCAGCGTGGTGCGGGGACCGGCAGCCCTGGCCGCCGGGTCCCGCATCGTCGACTCCTACATCGGGCCCTACTCCTCCATCGGGCCCAACTGCGTGGTCATCGACTCGGAGATCGAGCACTCGGTGATCCTGGAAGGCTCACGGGTGGAGGGCGTGCGCCGCATCGAGGACAGCCTCATCGGCCGTGACGCCCTCGTCTGCCGGTCCGACTCCCAGCCCCGCGCCTACCGCTTCATGCTCTCCGACCACTCCGAAGCCCGGGTGGTCTGAGGCCCTCAGGGCTCGTTCCGCCAGCGGGTGAGGATGGCGGCCAGGGTGTCCTGGAAGGGGATGGTGGGGGACCAGCCGGTGGCGGCGCGGATCCGGCTGTTGTCGCCCACCAGGCGGGGGATGTCCACCGGGCGCTCCAGGACGGGGTCGCGAACGAGCTCGATGGGATGGCGGGCCATGGCCAGGAGCGCATCGGCGATCTCGGCCACGCTGCGGCCGACGCCGGAGCAGACGTTGTAGACCTCGCCCGGCGTGCCCCGCTCCACCAGGAGGCGGTAGGCCGCCACCACGTCGGCGACGTCGAGGAAGTCCCGGACCGGCTCGAGTGAGCCGACGGGGGCGTCCTTGTTGCCCTCCCGTTCGGCCGTGGCGATGCGCCGGGCCAGGGCGGGCACGACGAACTGCTCGGCCTGGCCGGGCCCGGTGTGGTTGAAGGACCGGACGCGGATGACACCCAGCCCGTCGCCCAGGAAGGACTGGAGAGCCAGGTACTCGGCCGCCACCTTGGAGGCGCCGTAGGGGGTGACGGGACGCAGCGGCGCGTCCTCACCCAGGGGCAGGGCCTCCTCGCCGACGGCCCCGTACTCGTCGGCGCTGCCGACCACCAGCACCCGCTCCACCCCGGCATCCCGGGCCGCCACCAGCACGTTGAGCGTCCCTTCGGCGTTCACCCGGAAGACCTGAGCGGGCGCCGACCAGGACGTGCCGATGTGGCTGACGGCGGCCAGGTGGTAGACGGCCCGGGGCCGGTGCCGGGCCAGGAGATCCCGCATGGCAGCCCCGTCGGTGACATCGGCCCCAGCCGAGCGGTCCAGGCCCACCACCTCGTCGCCGCCCGCTTGCAGGTGGGCGACCAGCTCGTGGCCCACGAACCCGCTCGACCCGGTGACGACCGCTTTCACCGCGCCCCGCCGGAGGCCGCCAGACGGTAGGCCTCGAGGTGGGCTTTGGCCGATCCTTCCCACGTGTAGGTCGAGGCCGCTTCGGGCCCCGCCCGGCGGAGCCGGGCCTCCATCTCGGGGTCGTCGAGGATGCGGCGCAGCGCCCAGGCCAGGGCGCCGGAGTTGCCGGCCGGCACCACCAGGGCGGCTTCGCCGGCCACGCCTTCCATCGGTGATCCGGCCGTGGTCACCAGCGGTGCCCCGCAGGCCAGGGCCTCCAGGGCCGGCAGCCCGAATCCCTCCTCCAGCGAGGGGTAGGCGACGGCCGCCGCCTGGCGGAAGAGCGCGGGCAGTGCCTCGTCGGGGACCCAGCGGGCCCGGATGACCCGGGTGGCCGCGCCGCTTCGGGCCACGGCATCCCGCACCGCCTCGCTGCCCCACCCGTCCCGCCCGGCCAGCACCAGGCGCAGCTCGGGACGCTCCGCGGCCAGCGGGGCGAAGGCGTCCACCAGCACGGGGATGGCCTTGCGGGGTTCCATGGTCCCCACGAAGGCGATGTAGGGCGGCCGGACGCCGAGGGCGCCCAGGGTGCGCAGGTCGCCGGCGTCGCCGGGCTGACCGGGATGGAACCGGCCGTGGTCGACGCCGTGGGGGATGGTGAGCACCGGCGCCCGGGGGGTGAGCACGTCGGCGAGGGCGTCGGCGGTGGCGGCGCTCACGGCGATGACGGCCGCGGCCCGGGCGACGGCGGCCCGGATGATCCGTTGGAAGAACACGACCTTGGACCGCTCGTGCCACTCGGGATGCTCGAAGAAGGTGAGGTCATGGACGGTGACGACCCCGGGAGCGGCCAGGCGCAGGGGCAGGGTGTAGTGCGGGCCGTGCCACACGTCGGTGCCGTGGCGGGCGGCGAGCGCGGGGGCACGGGCCTGTTCCCACACCAGGCGCCCGGGCCGGGCGGCGGGGGCCGAGGCGTGGCAGGTGGCGTCGGGTGCCAGCTCCGCCCAGCGCCGGCCGTCGTCACGGCGGGCGACGAGATGGAGCTCGGCTTCCCCCAGGGCGGCCAGGGCCCGCACCAGGTTGAGGGTGTAGACCCCGGCGCCCACCGGGCGGGCGGGTACGGCGGACACATCGAGGGCGAGGCGCATGTCAGGACCTGCGGAGCAGGGACTGGCGGCCGGGGTTCCACCCCACCGGAACCAGAGGTTCCGGCGGGGACCCCGGATCCGGGTCCCCGGCCGCACTGCGATGAGCCGCCAGGCCGGTGGGGTTGGGGCCCCCGCCAGCCAGCGATGAGCGGCCAGGCGAAGAGCCGTAAGCAGAGCGAAGACCCATGAGCACAGCCCGAGTCTACGGGGGGTCTTCACCGGCCCCGAGTGCGGACCGGTAGGCGGCGAGGTGGCCCTCCACGCAGGCGGCCCAGGTGAACTCGGCGGCGCGGCGCCGGCCGGCGGCGGCCAGGGTCTGGCGGCGCTCCTCGTCGCCGAGGAGCTCGGCCAGCACACCGGCCAGGCTGTCGGGGTCCTCGGGCGGGACGATCACCCCGGCGTCGCCCACCACCTCGGGCAGGCTGCCCGCGCCGGAGACGACCACCGGGCAGCCCCGGGCCATGGCCTCCAGGGCGGGGAGCCCAAACCCTTCGGTGCGGGAGGGCATGACCAGGGCGACGGCCCGGCGGTAGAGGCCGTCCAGGAGATCGTCGCTCACGGCGCCCAGCCGGCTGACACCCGGGCAGTCGAGTCCCGGTACCTCGCCCCATCCCGGCGGGCCGGCCAGAAGCAGCGCCATGCCGCTCAGGCCTGCGCAGGCCTTGGCCAGCACGTCGAAGCCCTTGCGGGGTTCGATCGTGCCGACGGCGAGGATGAACGGGGGCTCACCCGTCCCCAGGCGCCCCAGCCTTTGGGAGACCTCGGCGGCGGACAGTTCGCCGGGAGGGTCGATCCCGTGAGGGACGACGTGGATCCGTTTGGAGTCGATCCCCGCTGCTTCCACCTCCGAGGCGGTGAAGGCGGACGGCACTACGACCGCCGCCGCCTCAGCCCGAGTCAGCTCTAGGCCCCGGCGGTGGAAGGCGACACCTCGGGGAGTCAGGTAGTTGAAGGCGAGGTCGTGGATCGTGACCACCAGCGGACGGCCACCTGCGGGTGGAACGGCAAGGCTGGGGGCATGGACAACCTCGACCTCCGCCGGTAGGCGGACAGCTGGGAGCCGGAAGCGCTGCCACGCCTCCCGGTGCCAGCGGGAGCTGGCGAAAGGCTCGACACGAACCCCGCCCGCGGGTAGGTGCCCAAGCAAACCCTCCACGTACCGCCCGATCCCACCAGGCACCGGTTGCTTCAGCTGCCCGGTGTGCAGTGCCAACGTCAGCGTCATCGAGCGACCTGGGCCGGACGCCAAAGGTGTTGGCGGTTTTGCCGCTGTGGGCGGCCAAACTGCACACACCTTGCGGCCTCAAGGGACGAAGCCGGTGGCCTCGTTGGGGATGCGGCCGGTTCCGGGGGCCGGTTCACGGGGCCGCCCGGCGGTAGAGGTCGGTGAGGCCCTCGGCCGCCCGGCGCCAGGAGTAGCCCGCCGCCTGGCGGCGCCCGGCCCGGACCAGCCCGTCGGCCAGTTCGGTGTCCTCCAGCACCCGGCAGATGGCGTCGGCCATGGCCGCCACATCGGTGGGGTCGACCAGGAGCGCGCCGTCGCCGGCCACCTCGGGGATGGCGCCGGCCCGGCCCGCCACCACCGGAGTGCCCGCGGCCATGGCCTCGAGGACGGGGAAGCCGAACCCCTCGTACAGCGACGGGTAGGCGAAGACCTCGGCCCGGGTCAGCAGGGTGGCGCGGGTCCGGTCATCGACGTAGCCGGCCAGCTGCACCCGCCGGGCCACCGCCGGCGGCAGGGCCGCCCGGGCTTCCTCCACGCCGGGCCGGGCCGGCCCGTCGGCGCCGGCCACCAGCAGCTGCAGGCGGGGATGGCGGGCACCCACCTCGGCGAAAGCCTCGACCAGGCGGCGCACGTTCTTGCGGGGCTCGAGCGTGCCCAGGGCGAGCATGAAGGGGCTGTCGCCCACCAGGCCCGACAGGGGAGCGGCGCCCAGCGCCAGCCGGGGCACCCCGTGAGGCACGGCCACCACCCGCTCGGTGTCGAGGACCTCCCGGGCCTCGGCGGCGGTGAAGCGGGACGGGGTGTGCACCCACGCGCCCCGGGCCACGGCCCGGCGCAGGGCGGGGACCATGCGGCGCACGGCGGGGGAGCACAGCTCGGGGACGCGGGCGAAGGAGCAGTCGTGGACGGTGACCACCGCCCCGGCGTTGCGGAACGGCGGCACCATGTAGTTGGTGCCGTGGACGACCACCGCTGGGCGCAGCCAGCGCTCGGCGTCGGGCTGGTCGACCCGGCCCCAGGCGGTCACGGCCGCGCTGGGGGGCAGGGGCAGGATCCGGGTGCCGGCGGGCAGGCCGGGAAGCCCGCCTCCCGGGCGGGCCCGCAGGCTGAGCGCATACGGGACCAGCCCCACGCCGTCGGCTCCCCCCATGGCGTCGAGGATCTCGGCCACGAAGTAGCCCACCCCGGACCGGGGACCCACCAGGGGGGTGACGTCGAGGGCGACGTCCACCGTCCGCTGGCCTACCGGGGAGCGGCTGAGACCCGCTCCCGCCAGTACTCCAGGGTGTCGGCCAGCGTCTGATCGAAGGGGATCTTCGGCTCCCACCCCGTCCGTTCCCGGAACTTGGTGGGGTTGCACAGCAGCAGCTCCACGTCGGAGGGCCGCATGCGTTCGGGGACGGGACGGACCTCGACGTCGACCTTTGCCAGGGACAGGAGCAGGTCGAGCATCTCCTGGATCGACAGGGCCTCGCCCCGGCCGATGTTGTAGACCTCGCCGGGCTCGCCCTCGAGGGCGGCCAGCCAGTAGGCCCGCACCGTGTCGCGCACGTCGTGCCAGTCCCGGCGGGCGGTCAGGTTCCCGACCTCCAGCACCGGTGGGCGCCGGCCCGCTTCGATCTCGGCGATCTGCTTGGCGAAGTTGGAGGTGACGAACACCTCGCCCCGGCGGGGGCCTTCGTGGTTGAAGGCCCGGGTGCGGACGGTGCGCAACCCGAAGCTGCGGTGGTACTGCCACGCCATCAGGTCCTGGGTCACCTTGGACACGGCGTAGGGGGACAGCGGCCGCAGGGGGTTCTCCTCGGTGATGGGAGTCTCCTCGGGATGGACCAACCCGTATTCCTCGGAGGAGCCGGCGACATGGATGGGCACGTCGCTGAGGCCGAGATCCCGCATGGCCTCCAGCAGGTGAACCTGGGCGAGCACGTTGGTGGTGAAGGTGTCGGCCGGCCCGCTCCAGGAGGCGGGCACGAAGCTCTGGGCGGCGAGGTGGAAGACGGCCTCGGGCCGGGTCTGCTCCAGGAGGCGGCGCACCGCCGCCTGGTCCCGCAGGTCGCAGTCGACCAGCTCCACCTTGGCGGCGAAGCCGGCGATGTTCTCCCTGGGGCTGCGCCAGCGGATCGTGCCCACGACCTCGGTGTCACCGCGCTCCAGGCAGTATTCGGCCAGGTGACTGCCGACCATGCCGGTGATGCCTGTGATGAGGACGCGCATGCCAATCGGCTCCTGGACACTCGGGGACCGGGGCCTCATTCCAGCACAATGGGCCGGTCAGGCCGGTGATCGGCCGGGATCGGCGGTGCTCCACCATGCACGGGTGCCAGGAGACCCCGGGCTAGCCTCTGATCGTTCCGACGGGCCCGGAGGGCAGGACACCGACGATGCGCCGACGTCCATCTGAGAGCACCCGCGTCATCACGCCGCGGCCTGGGCTCCGGCACCGCCTGAGCGAGATCTGGCGCTACCGCGAGCTGCTCGGTGGCCTGGTGCGCACCGAACTCAAGGTCAAGTACAAGAACAGCGCCCTGGGCTTCGTGTGGTCGATGCTGAACCCCGCCCTCTACCTGGTGGTCTTCTACATCGTCTTCCAGATCGTCCTGGGCTCGGGCATCCCCGTCTTCCCCATCTACCTGCTCTCGGGGCTGCTGGTGTGGAACTTCTTCGGCACCGCGCTGGGCGGGGCAACGGGTTCCGTGGTGGCCAACGCCTCACTGGTGAAGAAGGTGTACTTCCCCCGGGAGATCCTCCCGCTGGCCTCGGTGGGCGCCAGCCTGGTCCACTTCTTCCTCCAGAGCATCGTGCTCGTGCTGGCCCTGTTGGTGTTCCGCTACGAGGCCTCTCCGGCCTACTGCCTGCTGATCATTCCCGCCCTGGTGGTCCTGCTGCTGTTCACCGCCTCGCTGGGCATCCTGCTGGCCTGCGTCAACGTCTACGTCCGGGACGCCCAGCACCTGCTCGAGCTCGTCCTGCTGGCCTGGTTCTGGATGACGCCCATCGTCTACCAGTACCGCCTCGTGGCCGACAAGGTGGCGGCCCACGGCTGGCCGACGTGGATCCTGCTGCTCAACCCGATCACCCCGATCGTCCTCGTCTTCCAGCGGGCCATCTACAACAAGGTCGAGGTGGTGGGCAACGGGGGCAACGTCATCCCCATCCTGCCGGCGGGGGCCGGGGCCGGGTGGTACCTCCGCAACCTGCTCATCGCCGGGGTCCTCTCGGCCCTGCTCGGGTTGGCCGCCATGGCCGTGTTCCGCCGGCTGGAAGCCAACTTCGCCGAGGAGCTCTGAGCCCGGGCATGGCGTCCGTAGTCGAGGTGGTCGACGTCTCCAAGCGGTTCCGGCTCTACCACGCCAAGTACGACTCGCTCAAAGAGCGGGTGATCCACTTCGGCCGGATCCCCTTCGACGACTTCTGGGCCCTCCACGACATCGATCTCGAGATCGCCCAAGGCGAGACGCTGGGCCTGCTCGGGGCCAACGGTTCGGGCAAGTCGACGCTGCTCAAGTGCATCGCCGGCATCCTGCAGCCGACCTCGGGGCACATCCGGACCGTGGGGCGCCTGGCCGCCCTGCTCGAGCTCGGCGCCGGCTTCCACCCCGAGCTGACCGGGCGGGAGAACGTCTTCCTCAACGCCTCCATCCTGGGGCTCTCGAAGCGGGAGATCGCCCGGCGCTTCGACGACATCGTGGCCTTCGCCGAGCTCGAGGCCTTCATCGACAACCAGGTCAAGTACTACTCGTCGGGCATGTACGTCCGGCTGGGCTTCGCCGTGGCCGTGAACATGGAGCCCGACATCCTCCTGGTCGACGAGGTCCTGGCCGTGGGCGACGAGTCCTTCCAGCGCAAGTGCCTCGACCGCGTCCGCCAGTTCCAGCGGGACGGGCGGACCATCGTGTTCGTGACCCACGGCGCTGACCTCGTCCGCCAGATCTGCGACCGGGCGGCCGTGCTCGACCACGGGCACATGGTCGGTCTCGGTCTTCCTGGCGAGGCGGTGCGGGTGTACCGCGAGCACCTGCTGCCGGGCGAGGCCTACGCCGAGGAGCCGGCGGAGGGCGAGGAGCCGGCGGCCGGGCCCCGGCGCGACGCCCGGCTGCGTATCACCTCGGTGGCCATCGAGCACCCCGGGACGGGGTCACGCCCCTACCTGCTCTCGGGGGAGCCGTTGGAGGTGCGCGTCAGCTTCGAGGCGCTGGAGCGGGTCGACGACGTCTCCTTCGGGATCGCCATCTACGACGCCGCCGGCAAGCATCTCTACGGCACCAACACCCGCATCCTCGATGTCCCGGCGGGCCCGGTGGGGCCGGGGGCGGGCGAGGTGCGCTTCAGCTTCGACCGCATCCCCTTCCTCGACGGCACGTACCTGGTCACCCTGGGGGTGACGACCGGCGACGAGGGCACGGTCTACGACTGGCGGGAGCAGCAGGACTCCTTCGAGGTGATGAACCTGGGCCGGACGGTCGGCCTGGTCGAGCTCCCGGTAAGGGTCGAGGTCTCCCGTGGCCGGTGAGCCACCCGGGGGCCCGGGGGTGTCCCCCGAGACACCCGGGGGCCCGGGGGTGTCCCCCGAGACAACAGCCATCGACGCCGACGCCCTGATGGCCGAGATCGATGCCGAGGTGCGGGCCCGGCGGGCGGCCGGCGACCTGCCCGCCGGCTTCGAGCGGGAGCTGGACCTGATCTTCGCCCGCTACGCGCCGGTGGGCGCCATGGGGGACGACCTGGAGTCGGTCCTGGCCCGGGCCGAGCAGGCGTCCTTCGTCGACCTCGCGGCTCCTCCGACGGCATCGACGCTCCCCGGCGTGTCGCTGGTCAAGCGCCTGATCCGCAAGATGGTGTTCTTCTACCTCCACTACGTGGCCGAGCAGGTCACCACCCTGGCCCTGGTGCTCATCCGCGCCGTGCGCCTGCTCGGCCAGCGGGTGGAGCGCCTGGAGCAGGCGGTGACGGGCGGCACCCGGGCCCAGGCCGCGGGCGACAGCCCGTCGGCCGCACCCCTCGCTCCTGTCCCCGAGCTGGCCCACTGGGAGCCGCTCCTGGCGGAAACCTTCGGGGGGGCCGGCGGGCGGGTCCTGCACGGCGAGTCCGGTCCCGGGGCCTTGGTCGCCTGCCTGCGCCGGGCGGGAGCCGATGCCTACGGGGTGGAGCCGGTGGGCGAGCGGGCCGAAGCGGCGGACACGGCCGGGACCGAAGCCCGGCCGGTGGAGGTGCTCGATCACCTCCGGGCCCTGCGGGACGGCGCCCTCGGCGGCCTCGTCCTCTCCGGCTGCGTCGACCGGCTCCCGCCGTTGGGCCAGCACGAGCTGGTGGCGCTGGCCACCTCCCGGCTGGGCGCGGGCGCGTCCCTGGCCATCCTCGGGACCGACCCGGCGGCCTGGCAGCGGGCCGTGGGCCCGGTGGCGGCCGACCTCGCCCCCGGCCGTCCGCTCCACGCCGAGACCTGGGCCCGGCTGCTGGAGTCGGCCGGCTTCTCGGGCGTCGAGCTCCACCGGGGTCCCGCCGCCGAGGGCCTGACTCCTGTCCCCGGCACCGACGAGGCGGCCAAGGCGCTGAACGCCAACCTGGAGCGCCTCTCGGCCCTGCTGTTCGGGCCGGCGACCTACTGCGTCCTGGGGGTGGCCCCCGGTCCGCCGCCCCGCTGAGACCGGCCGTGGTCGCCATCCACCAGTTCGTCCCCTCGTTCGTGCCCCGGGACGCCATCGGGGCCCACTCCCGCAACGTCGCCCGGGTGTTGCGGGAGGCGGGGATCGCCTCGGACATCTACGTGGGCGAGGCCCGGGAGGCGCAGCCCGGCGAGGTCGAGGACTACCGCGCCTTTGCCGGCGGGTCGGGGGACACCTGGCTCCTCTACCAGCTCTCCACCGGCAGCCCCATGGCCCGGTACCTCCAGGCCCGGCCCGAGCCCAAGATCATCGACTACCACAACATCACGCCGCCGTCGTTCTTCTCCGCCTGGGAGCCCGTGGTCGAGCTCGAGCTGACCGCGGGACGGCGACAGATGGAGGACCTGGCTCCGGCCACGGCGCTGGGCCTGGCCGACTCGGGGTTCAACCGGGCGGAGCTGGACGTGGCCGGATACGCCCGGACGGCGGTGCTGCCCATCCTCTTCGATCCCGACGTGTTCGACACCGAAGTGGACAAGCGGCGCCTGGACCGGCTGTTGCGCCAGAAGGCGGCGGGCGGGGCCGACCTGCTGTTCGTCGGGCGGGTGTCGCCCAACAAGTGCCAGCACGACCTGGTGAAGCTCCTGGCCGCCTACCGGACGTTGTACGACCCGCAGGCCCGGCTGCACCTGGTCGGGGGGTCGTCGTCGCACGCCTACTGGACGACGATCGAGCGCTACGTCAAGCACCTCGACCTGGAGGAGGCGGTGTTCCTCCACGGGGGCCTGGCGCCGGGGGCGCTGGCGGCGCACTACCGGGCGGCGGATGCCTTCGTGTGCCTGTCGGAGCACGAGGGGTTCTGCGTGCCGCTGCTCGAGGCGTGGCATCACCGGCTGCCGGTGGTGGCGTTGGCGGCGGCGGCGGTGCCGGAGACGGTCGGGGGGGCGGGGGTGTTGCTGCCGGCCAAGGAGCCGGCCCGGGTGGCGGCGGCGGTGCACCGGGTGCTCTCCGACGAGGACCTGCGGCGGGCGCTGGTGGCGGCGGGGACGGCCCGGCTGGCCGACTTCTCCCTGGACCGCACCCGGACCATCCTCCTGGACCACATCAAGGGTCTCCTCGACGGGCCCGGGGTCCGGGGTGTCCCCGGAGAGCCCGGGGCCCGGGGTGTCCCCGGAGAGATGGAATCAGGCTGATGGCCGCCGTCCACCAGTTCATCCCCACCTTCGAGCCCGGTGCCGTCGGGGCCCACGCCCTCCAGGCCCGGCGGGCGTTGCGGGAGCAGGGATACGAGTCGGAGATCTTCGCCGAGCACTTCCATCCGGCGGTGGCCGCCGAGGGACGTCCCTACGCCGACTACGGGCATTCGGTGCCCGCCCGGCGGGGCGACGTGCTCATCTACCAGTTCGCCATCGGCTCGGTGGTGGCCGACTTCCTCCTCACCCAACGCCGGACCCTCGTCGTCGACCACCACAACCTCACGCCGGAGCGGTACTTCGAGGTGTGGGAGCCCCCCTTGGTCCACGGCATCACCTGGGGCCGGATCCAGCTCCGGGCCCTGGCCCCGGTCACGGCGCTGGGTCTGGCCGTCTCGGAGTTCAACCGGGCGGAACTGGAGCAGGCGGGATACGCCCGCACGGCGGTGCTGCCCATCCTGTTCGATCCCGCCGACCTGGACGCCGAGGTGGACCGGCCCCGGCTGGAGCAGCTGCGGGGCAACAAGGCGGCCGGGGGCGTGGATCTGCTCTTCGTGGGCCGGGTGTCGCCCAACAAGTGCCAGCACGATCTGATCAAGTTCCTGGCCGCCTACCGGCGCCTCTACGACCCGAAGGCCCGGCTGCACCTGGTGGGGGGCTCGTCGTCGGCCGCCTACCGGGCCGCCCTGGAGGCCTACGTCGACCATCTGGATCTGGCCGGGGCCGTGTTCCTGCACGGGCCGGTGTCGCCGGGGGCGCTGGCGGCGCACTACCGGGCGGCGGATGCCTTCGTGTGCCTGTCGGAGCATGAGGGGTTCTGCGTGCCGCTGCTCGAGGCGTGGCATCACCGGCTGCCGGTGGTGGCGTTGGCGGCGGCGGCGGTGCCCGAGACGGTCGGGGGGGCGGGGGTGTTGCTGCCGGCCAAGGAGCCCGCCCGGGTGGCGGCGGCGGTGCACCGGGTGCTCTCCGACGAGGAGCTGCGGCGGGCGCTGGTGGCGGCGGGGACGGCCCGGCTGGCCGACTTCTCCCTTGAGCGCACCCGGACCATCCTCCTCGACGCCGTGGAAGGCCTCATCGGGCAATGAAAGTGGCCTACGTCACTCCCCGCTACGGGACCGAGGTCCTGGGCGGCGCCGAGCTCGGAGCCCGCATGCTGGCCGAGCGCCTCGTCCCGGACTGGGAGGTGGAGGTCTTCACCAGCTGCGCCCTCGACGCCCGCACCTGGGCCGACCACTACCCGTCCGGCACCGCCGCCCTCAACGGGGTGGCCGTGCACCGCTTCGCCTCCCGGGCGGGCCGGCACCCGGGCTTCGACGACTTCTCCCGCCACGTGCTGGCCCGCCCCCGGGCGGCGTCCCCGGAGGACCAGGAGCGCTGGATCGAGGACCAGGGCCCGGTCTCCCCCGACCTGGTCGATGCCGTGGCCGGCAGCGACGCCGATGTGGTCGTCTTCTACCCGTACCTCTACTACCCGACGGTGCGGGGGATCGAGCGGGTCTCCCAGCGGGCCGTCATGCACCCCGCCGCCCACGACGAGCCTCCGCTCTATCTCCCCTGCTTCGAGCCGGTCTTCGCCGCCGCCGCCGGCTTCGTCTTCCAGACCGACAGCGAACGGCGCCTGGTGGAGCGGATCTTTCCCGTCGCCCACCTCCCCCAGATCCTCATGGGACTCGGGGTGGAACCCGCCGCCGGGGACCCGGCGGCCGGGGACCGGTTCGGCCTGGCCGACCGTCCCTACCTGTGCTGTCTGGGACGGGTGGACGACGGCAAGGGCACGGGGATGCTGGCCCGCTTCTTCGCCGCCTTCAAGGCCCGCCATCCCGGGCCCCTGGCTCTCGCTCTGGTGGGGCCGGTCGTGGATCGGCCCCCAGCCCATCCCGACATCGTCGTCACCGGTCCCGTGGACGAGGAGACGAAATGGGGCGCCTTGCGAGGGGCGCTGGCGCTGGTCTCGCCGTCGGCCTTCGAGGCGTTCTCCCTGGTGCTGGTCGAGGCCTGGACGGCAGGGCTGCCGGTGATGGTGAATGCCGCCTGCGAGGCCACCCGGGAACACTGCCGGCGATCCGGGGGAGGGCTGTGGTTCTCGGGTTACGCCAGCTTCGAGGGGATCCTCGAGCGCCTGGTTTACGACCGCGCCCTACGCGCCGAGCTTGCCCGCCAGGGCCACGCCTATGCCGGGCGGCACTTCTCCTGGCCCTCGGTCATGGCCCGGTACCGCCGGTTCCTGGCCCAGATCAACTAGAGCCGCAACCGTCTTCGCCACATCACCCACGAGCGCCTCCAACACCTACGAGACGGGGACTAACGTCGCCCAAATGCGTCATTCCTCCCTGTTCGGCACGTTCATTCCCTGGGGTCGTCCCCAGACCCCAGGAAGCGAGCCTGTGCCATGCGAATCCCCCGTCCCCTCGCCGTCCTCCTGGTCACCGTCGTGACCGTCGCCCTGACCCCGGTGCCCGCCGGGGCCGACCCCACCCCCTTCCGGGTACAGGTGTCCTACCCCCTCCGCCACTCCTTCTCCATGGCCGTCGGCCTGCCCGGCGCCGGGCGCAACGAACCGACCAGCTGCTACGACGTCGCCGAATCGGACGGGCACTACCTGTGCCGGATCGTGGCCGGCGTGGAGGAGACCGGCGACCGGCGCAACTTCTTCATCGCCCGGGAGGACGCCCTGGACGACAGCGACGACGAGAGCGGGCGGTTCGGGCGCCAGTTGGTGGCCCGGGACGGCATCATGTTCGAGGGATGCAAGCGGTGGCGGTCGGGGGACTGGTTCTGCGACTACGCCAGCCGCAGGCCGGTCAGCCGCAAGCACTACGACAGCGACGGGTACGTCTTCAAGGTGTTCTGGGCGTGGCAGTCCCACACCCGGGGACAGGCGGGCTGCGCGCTGGCCATCAATGCCTTCTGGGCCAAGGGGTTCTGGAGTGCTTTCGCCCCCGCCCTGAATTCCTGCTCGAACGGACCGATGGAGCGGCCGGGCTGATGGCGGGGCTGCCGGAGCGCACAAAATGGGAGTGGGCGGTGGTCGTCGGCTTGGCGGTGGCCGGGATCGTGGTGGCCCGGCTGGCGCCGGGGTTCTACGACAAGGTGGTGGTCACGGCGGCGGCGTCGGGCTTCGTCGCCATGGCCGTCTGGGGGGTGTGGCGCGGCCGGAGGGCGCGGGAGGAGGAGGCGGAGCGGGAGCGGTTCCGGGACGGGAGGGAGACCGAAGACGGCTGACCGGAGCCCCGATGGCGACCCGGAAGGGAGCGCCCGAGCATGGTGACCGACGACCACAACGACTTCGACGACTGGCGTGGCGAGCTCAAAGACCGGGAGGGCAGGCCGAAGGGGTTCCTCGACGACCCGCCGGCCAGCCCCGCGGAGGCCAAAGAGCGCGCCGGTGTCCTGGCCGAGGACCTCGCCGGGCTGATGGCCCGGCTGTTCTACGAGCACGGCTTCCAGGTCATCGACGCCCAGCCGTGCGAGGTCTGCGGCGAGCCGTGCACGTCACGGGACCGGGAGGGTGTCGTCCGCCACCTCTGGCGTCGTCCTCGCCGGCATAGCACTCGTGCTCCTGCCGTGGATCAGCCGGCCCGAGGGAGCCACGGTGGCCGAGCTCGTCACCGCCTCCACCACCGCTCTGGCTGCCGCCATCGCCCTGTTCGGCATCGCAGCCCAGCGTCGCAGGACCGGCCCGCCCGACTGGTACGTCGGACAGTTCATCCGCCGCATCGAGGACGAGACGCAGCGGCAGCGATAGCAGTCCGTCAGGTGCCGTCGTCTGCGCCGGACCCGCCGAGGCGCTCGGCCGGCTCCCTGGCGTCGGACGGCGTGGCGGCACGGAACCTGTCGCGGCAGGCGGGACACACGGCGCCGGCCAGCAGATCGTCGGTAACCGGGCTGGCCGGGACGTATTCGGGGCTGGACACGCCACAGAACGGCCCCCCGGTTCGCCTCGCCATGATGTGCTTGACGGGCGGTGTGGACGGGCCCGACCGTCCCTGATCCAAGGCTGGCAGCCCCACTGAGACGACGTCCCGTGGCGGTTGAGGCGGCCTGGTGACTCCGAGGTTGGCGGACAACTCCGGTCTGGGCGCCGGCCTCGACTGGTAGGGCTGTTGGCTGGGGCGGCGGTCGACGATGAACGAGACGAGGGTCGGCCCGAAGATGACGGCGTAGCCGATGGCCGCACCACCCAGCGTCGGTCCGACCGGCTGGCCGGTGGCCAGCCCGAGCAGAACGACGATTGTCCACCCGATCGGGCCGAAGCGCTGAATCAACTCAAGCTCCTTCCGACATGGCGGACAAAGACGAACACTGGGGCGGAGACATTGAACGCGACGCGGATCTTCACATCAGTCGAGGATCCCCGTGTACGGGTCCGGGACGCAGTGGTCGTAGTAGAACAACTCGTAGTCGGGCTCCACCGACTGGGCCTCGAACTTCGCCTGGCACTGCGCTTCCGCTTGCCGTTCCTCCTCGGCCACCGCCCGAACCTCGTCGAATTTTGCCGTCGTCGCACAGTTCCCGAGATTTGAACCCCGTGCCCGCCACTTCCTGGTGGCACTGGGCGATCCGCTCGCTCATCGAGGTCGTCGCCGTGTCCCACGCCCAGCTGACAGCCGCTCGCCCCCCGACAAACAGGCCAACAGCGAATACGACGGCGAGGCCGCCGAGCAGCGCCAGACGGATGGTGCGAGCCAGCTTTTCGGTCTCGGTCACGGCTGTGACGAGCGCCGCAGGGTTCTCTAGGGCACGAGCGCGGCGATGCCCACCACGGGTTGAGCCAGCCCTCCGGTCGAGCCCAGGAAGGGCGCATCGCCGAAGGCGTAGATGGCGCCGTCGGTGGCGGCCAGCCAGTACCCCCTGCCGGAC
>JBIOUX010000035.1:0-82474 GCA_044867425.1 Acidimicrobiia bacterium
GTGCCGACTGCCGTCCGGGGCCACACGGATACTCGTGCCATTCCACGTGGTGGTGCCAGGGTCGTCCCCAAGGCCGTTGCGGCGCTGGGCTGCGGCCTGTTCCGCCATCGCGTGCGCGCCCGAACCCTGAGACAGCAGCGCCCGGATGGTGGCGAACTCAACCTTCGCATCCTCCCGGACACGCCGGTTCGACGAGGCGAGGCGCCCAGATGCGATCAGCGTCTGCAACTTGCCCAGCGTGTCACCAAGGTCCACCAACGCCATCGGCGCAGGCGTCACCGGCTTGAACGGCTGCGCCGACATGTCCGGGGCCGGGAGCCGCTGCGCCTTCTCCACCTGCTCCTGCGACTTCGCCAGCAGCGCCCAACTCAGCGGATTCGCCGGGGCGCTCACACTGTCAAGGCGATCAATCTCGAGGTCTTCGAGCTCAAACTCCATCTCCTACTTCTCCTTCGGTACGCGACGGGCTCGGCCTTGCAGAGAGAAGGCCGTCTTCGACTTCCGACGGCGCTCGAAGGTCGCTCGATCCGGACAATGCACTTCCACCCACCAGCCCTCGTCGACCGTGCCCGGAGGGATTCCCATGGCGGCCTGGACTTCCCGCGTCAGTACGACGGAGCCCACAACCCGGGCGTTCGGCTCCCCGGCATGGTCCTCGCCGGACAGGCCACCGTGGTCCATGAACTTCCACACGGCCCGCTGGAGCATCTCCGGGGAAGCGATACGGTCATTCTGGGAATCGACGACCGTCCGTCCGTCCTTCGTCACGGCGACATTCCCGAAACCCATCAGAACCTGTGCGGCGTCGTCCGCCTTGACCACCCGTCCGACAAAACTGATCTTCTCGTCACTCACCTGACTTCTCCTTCACTTAACCCCGTCACCCGGAGGCGCTCACCGGTGTGCAAGTCCGCCACCCGCTGCTCCAAAAGTTCGACACGACGAGTGAGAACACGAATCTCCACGAGGAGCGGTGCCAGCGCACGCGACACCGCCCTCTCCACCGCTTCGGCGCCCAGCTTCGCCGACAGATTCACCGCCTCTTCGACCATCCTGGCGTAGCGCTGATCGAGGATGGCGAGCAGCTCGTCAGTCACGCCACACCCCGGTCACGCCCCGACGGGCGGCCACCAAGCTCGTTGAAAAGCCACTCCCGCGGACGATCGCTCACAGCGTCAAACAGCGCGTTCTTCAACGCCGCAGCCACATGGCGACTCTGGTTCGCCCCAGTGCCACCAGCCGCCTGGGTGCCAAGGGCCATCACCTGGCCGGCCACCTTCGCAAACTCCTTCGCCGTGGCCCGCAGTTGCGGCTCGAGCGCATCCAGCTCGGCCTGCGCCTTCTGCTGAGCCTCCACGGCCGCCAGACGTTCGACCTCTCGGGCCTCCCGGGCCTCGCGGAGCGTCTTCTCACGGGCCGCCACCACAGCCGCCTCCCGGCGACGCGCCTCACGCTCCAGCCGCTCCAGGTGCGCCTCCGCCTCCTCCAGCGCCTCCTGGCTGCCAGGGTTGCCATAGGAGGCCTCAAGCGCGGCCACCCTGAACACGTCGCGGGCAGCCGACAGAGCGTCGACCTCGGCAACCGTCCCGTCGCCGTCGTACCGGACGATTGACTTGTCCCAGGCCGCTGCCTCGAGGCCAAGGGCCATCACGTCACGGGCATCGACACGGGGGACAACGGACACGGGGGACCTCCTGGGTTCTTGTTCCGACTCCTGCCTATGGTTGCCGGTCCGGTTGGTTACTCAGCCCCGCCCGCACGTCGGGCACCGCGCCGACACCGGGGCCACGTCGGTGACCGAAACCAGCGACGCCCGGAAGGTGAGCACCGAGGTCGCCGACAGGTGATGACCACACACCGGCAGGCTAGACATCGACCGGAACTTCCCCGCCAAACGACAGCGGTCCCCCGCCACGCCGGTTACACCCGCACACCGCGGCACAGCGCGCCGCCTCTCCCTCTGCCGGCGCCGCCACTCCTTCAGATTGCAGTCCCCACAGCGGCGGGGCCACGGGCCAGTACGGCCCCGGCGCACGATCGGCTCGCCACAGTCCAGACACAGGCGCTCAGACATCGAACCCCCGCCTTCGTGCCGACACCTTTGAACCCCGCCCGAACTTCGAACCCACCGGGCGCACGTCCACGTCCGGCACCGGGCCCCGGGCGATCGTGATCGACACCGGGTCCAGCCGACCACCCCACTTACAACCCACGCCACGGCTCGTGCTCGACCTCACCGTCCACGTGCCCGAGATGTCCACCGTCTGGCCCAGCACGAGCGGGCGGCCCGAATCGAGCAGCACGTTGAACCCGGCGCAGAACAGTTCGAGCACCGGCTCGGTAGACACCCGGCCGCCGGGAACCCGCGGCTTCGACGAACGTCCGCCATGGTGCCAGCAGCGGACAGCGTCGCCCGTCACGGCCGGCCACACGGCTCGTTCACCCGCGGGCCCGCCGTCAGGATCACCGCGCACAGCGGCTTAGCCATCTGAGAACCCCCTCAGCGCCACGTGCGCCGGGTTCACGCAGCAGATCGACTCGCAGTCCCGCACCACCTGAACCCCGGCCGGCAACCAGCCACGGCACAGCACGTACGCCGACCGTCGGGGTGTCGTCGACCCGGCCATCCACCGCCAGTGCGCCGACGAACTCGGGCCCTCAACCTCCACCTGGCGCCAGAAGCTCGCCCGCTCCAACGCCGCCGTGCTAGCACGGCTCCGGACCCAGGGCGGGTCGTACTCCACACCCCGCGCCGGCCAGGGGGACACAATCCGTTTCGGCCCAGTCGACCAAGCGCTCATCTTCTCTGGTTCCTCCGTACGATTCGGCGCTCAGGGGGCGCTCGGAGGGGTTGTAGGGCTGACGGGTCACGGGTCGGCACACCTGTGCCGCCGGAGCACAGCGAGGCTTAGACGGGCGTAGGACGGTCCTTCAGCCCGAGCGGGTCAGGGTCGACCTCGAGCGGATCACCGGGGCGCAGCCGGATCGCCGTCCCCGGACCACCAAGGCGACGGTCCCCGTCCCGCTCCCGTTTTGTGGTGCGGCTGCTCCCCTGGCGGCGGGCCATCTCAGCCCACCCTCTGGACGAAAGCCGTCGAACCGACAGTCAGACGGCGCCGGGGGAACCGTTGTGCCATAAAGGATCGCGGAGGGGTGGTCACGGAGTGGTCACAGGATTGGCGGCACGCTCCGCATCGGTCAGTGGAAGTTCCCTCACCACGGCCACAGTCAGCGCCGCCTTCTGCTCATCCGACAGGCCGACCGCCGGGTCGGTCAGCACCGCGTCGAACGCACGGCGGAGCTCGGCCGTCTCAGCCATGGTCCGCAGCTCCCGGGCCCGCACCTTGCGCTCCGCGAAACCCAGCCGCTGCCACTCAGCCAGATGGCTGAACGTCGCCTTCAATGCGTCCAAGAACAACTTCACGTCGGTCTCGGCGCCTGCCGCCTCCATCCGCTGCTTGGCGATCGTCAGGAACTCGACCGACTGAGCCAAGACGCGCTCCAGCTGGTCGAACGGATCCTCCAGCGGTTCGATGTCAAGGCCGGCAAGGCGGCGGGTAGCAGCCAGGCGGGCCATCACCAGCTCGCCCTTCTTCCGGGCCCTGCCTGTCGCCGAGCCGTGTGCGATGCACGTTGCCAGCCCACGGACACTCCAGGCACGGCAAGGGGAGCCGTCGCTGCGATGGCCGGCGCATTTTTGGTTCCAGCTCAAAGCCATGGGGTCGTCTCCTGCGACGAGGGCGAAGGGGCCGTCGAGGCGAGCGGCCCGGACTGGCGACGCAGTTCCGCCGCGAACATGCGCAGGATCTCGCCGGGGTCGCGTGGGGCGGGTCGCTTGGCGATGATCTCGTCGTACATCGCCTTGATCTCGCTCCACTTAGCGTCGAGCTCGGCGCGCTTCTGACGGAGCCATTCGGCGGTGGCGGGGTCGATCATGTCCTCTCCTTCGGTGGGATTCATCGCTTGCCCCCAGTTGGGGTCGGCGCAGGCGGTGCCGTGCATCAGACAGACGAGCGGTGGTCGTTCGGCGACCCGACGGACGGCGGCGACCAACTGGTCGCTGTGTCGTTCCATCCAGTCGTCGGCGGCAGCCCGGACGGCGTCGATGATCGGTTCGCCGACGCTGATGGGGTGGTCGACGAGCCACGTGAGGAAGGCGTCGAAGACGGCGTCACGGGCGTGTTGGGGGTTGGGTCGGCACATCGGGTCGTCCTCCCTTGGTGGGGAGGCTCGGTGGCCTTCTGGTGTGGTTACGAGGGTGGGGCGGCGACGCGACACCCAGATGACCCTTCTCGCGTACATGGTTAATAGGGGTATCTGGGTCACCTGACCCTGTTCCCCCTTGTAACACACCCCCCCGCGCGCGAGGCATCTGGGTCACAGTCCACCTCCAACAGGCTTGACCTCCCACCACCAACCGTCCTTCTTCTGTGCCTTGGCGACGCCGACTTCCTTGGCGGCGGAGTAGACGACCTTCTGGGTGAAGCCGAGGTCTTTCCCTTCGGCGAGCAGTTCGTTGGCACGACGTGGTCCGCTGCCGAGCGCCTCGGCGAGCCAGTCCTCACATTCCTGTCGGAGCACAGGCTTGGGCCCTGGTTTGGTACCGAAGAGCACGTCTTCGGTGAGCTGGGTGTCGGTGTTCCAGCGGAGCACGGCGGGGGGGAAGGTGCGCCCGTCTGATGCACCGACGGACTCGATCCGGTATTCGAGGAGGCCGGCTTTCTCGCTGAGGTTGGATTTGACGTGGACGACGCCGTGCCGGTTGCCGTCGCGTTCTTTGCCCATGACGAGGACGCTGCGGGAGATTCCGGTGAACGCGATGGACTCGGACAGTTTGTAGAGGAGGGTGTCGAGACTCGTCTTGTTGAGGTGCATGATGAGGACGACGGTGACTTGGCGACGTTCGGCGAGGTCGGCTAGGGGGGTGAGGACGTCCCGGACTTCGTTGTCGCGGTAGGTGTCGGTTTTGCCTCCGACGAACGATCCGACGGGGGAGATGAAGAGCATGCGGACGTCGGGGTGGTCTTCGAGGAGCTGGTCGAGGGCGGGCACGTCGCTTGCGGTGAAGGTGTCGACGCCCATGTCGGGGATGTAGACGCGGGTCTGGTCGGCGCCGGCTGCCCGCAGACGGGGTTTGACTGTGTCGCCGGTGCCGTCTTCGTATTCGACGATGACGACGCTGGCGGGTTCGGGGGCGGTGCCGATCTGGTCGGGGAACAGTGGTTTGCCGCGGGTGATGTCGGCGGTCATGCGGGCCATGAGGAACCCTTTGCCGACGCCGGGGTCTCCGCCGAGGATGACCACCTTGCCCTGCGGGATCCGGGGGTAGGACGTCCAGTAGACGGTCTGCTCGTCCACGCTGCTGATCGGGATCAGTTTGAGCGGCTGCCCCTTGGTGCGCTGCTTGCCGTCGTTGGCGAACGGGTTGTTTTTGGTGCCGTTTCCGTTGTGCCGGCCCGGCTCCTGTTCGCCGATGAGGTCGTACAACTCGGCACTCGGGTCGGTTAGCCGCTCTGCTTTCTCCTTGTCGCCGGCTTCGACGGCGTCGGCGATGGCGGCGAGCTGGTCGGCGTGGTAGGTGGCTTTGCGCAGCCGGGGCCCGGGGGCGTTCGGCTTGAACAGTGTCCAGTTCGGGGTGAACACCTTGACGGCGCCGGGGCCGACGTACCCGATGGTCGCCGAGGTCCCCGACTGGTTCCCGGGCCTGGTGATCTGGATGGTGGTCATGACGACGATCTCGCCGTTGTCGTCGGCTTCCCTGGTGACGGCGACGTGTTCGCCGTGGCCACCGAGGCGCCGCAGCGCCTCGAGGGACGCCCGGTCGGCGGGGTGTAGCGCTTCTAGGTCGATCTGCCGCCAGTGCCGGTAGGACTTGTTGCCGTTGCCGTTGCTCGATCCGCCCCCACCTCCGGCGGCGAGGATGTCGAAGATCCACGCTGGGGCCGGGGCGACTTCGGCGCCCTCGAGGACGTCGCCGCCAGCGTCGTCGAAGTCCCACCGCCCCCACGGGGTGTACACGCCGGGGGCGACGGTCCACCCGTTGTCGGAGCGGACCTCGATCTCGCCGTCGACGAGATCGGTGTTGTCGACGTGGCGGGACCCCTTGTCGAGCCAGACGTGCTCCCCGCCGGAGGCGGTGATCACGCGGGGCGTGTCGGGGAACTTGCCGTGCTTCTCTTCGAGAAGGAGTAGTTCCTCGTCTCCTCGGTGTCCGTTTTTTGTGTCGACGTCGAGCGCCATCCATCCCTTGGGGCCGAGGTGTAGCCCGACGCCCCAACACCACCCGGTGGGCAGGGTGGCGCCGTTGAACAGGCCTCGGAGTTGTACGGGGTCGGTGGTGGCGTCCTGGTGGGAGTGGAACGTCAACGGCTCCTTGCTGATCGCCTCCTTGCCGCCGTCCCACTTGAGCTTGACCGGGAACGCGGGGACTCCGACGGTGGCCCACTGGAGGGCGAGGGCGTGTGCCTCGTCTTGGGTCATGCTGTCGCGCCCGCTCACAGCTCTGTCCCCCGAGCGGGGCGGTGGTTGCCCGCCATCGGAGCGATGCTGTTGGTGGAGCCGTTGTTGGCCGGTCGGGGCGCCTGTACGGGGCGCCCTTCGGCTTCTTCGGCGGTCATCGGGCTCCGCCGTGGATCTCGAAGGACGCTAACTCTGAGGCGGCGATTCGGTAGATTCGGCCGACCCTGACCGCACGCAACTTGCCCGCAGCGATCAGCCGGTACACGGTCTGGAGATGCACGCCCCAGGCTTCAGCGACGTCGGCAACACTGACGTAATCGTTCTTGGTGGACGATGAAGATAGCGCCATTAGTTCGACCTCCTCGGGGGTCGTAATGGCGCTCTCGTCGCTCATCCTCAGGTTGTCAGGTGAGCCCACTCTGGTGGCCCTTAGCGGAGTGGGACGGTCGGTACATCGACATTGAACGTCAGAGAGTTGAATCATTTTTCTGTGCCTGGCTGTTTTCGCTTCGACCTTGGACATCAAGACGCCGTGAGCCACGCCTCGATCTCGTCCTCGGAGCGGGCGGCGATGCCACGCAGTAGACGCTGGTTGCGCTTCTCCTTGGCGATCTGCTCCTGGTGGACGTCGTTGTCCCAGTACGGCGTCAGCGCGTCCAGGAGCAGCGTCCGCAGCGGCTCCGGGTCGGTGTTGGTGGCCGCGGCCTCGAGCGCCTCCACCTCCACCTGACATGCCACCTCGGCCAGCCTGGTGGCACGTTGCAGCGGGGTCCGGTCGCGCATGTCCCACACCAGCCGGCGGTAGTCGTCCGGCCAGTAGCGCTCCACGAACCCGGCGATCCGGGTGTCCGTCTTCTTCGCAGGGGCCTGCGGCAGCCGCTGGGCCTGGTCGAAGGTGACGCCGACCTTGACCACCTTGTACCAGCAGTCGGTTCGCTCGACGAACAGGCGCATCAGGTGGTCCCCGGAGGCGTCGAAGTCGCCGATGGTGAGGAGGACGAGGGGTCGGCCTTCGGTTCTTGCCACGCCAAGAACGTCGGCGGCGATCTCGGCGACCTCGAGGTCGGCCTCCTCGCTGGCGTCGTCCCCGACCTCGTCGATCAAGGTCTGCGATGCATAGCCGCGCAACACGATGATCGGAATTCCATAGGGGCGGAGCCAGTGCTTCACCGACTCGGCCACGGTCTGCTTCTCCACCGCGACGTAGGTGGCATATGGCTGACCTCCGTCCCGGTCGAGCATGCGCTCGGACTCTTCCCACAACTGTTCGGCCAGGGTGGCGTAGGTCGGCTCCCTGTGTATCTCCCGGTTGTGGTCGACCAGTCGAGGGAACCAGCCGTCGCGGCGAGCCTGGGCGGTGTTGGTAGCCAGGGCGGTGTAGTCGGACAGGCTGTTCTGAAGCACATCCATCACGACGAGGCGGTAGAAGACGTACCGGAGCGATGACGGCACCTCGCGCTCAAGGACGATGTCGGCCGCCACCTGGCAGATGTGGTCCCAAGCACCGTTGAATCGCTTGGGCCGGGGGCCGGCGGCGCCGTTCTTGCCGTGCCAAGAACGGGCGAGGGTGACGTGCTCCTGCAACCTGCGAAGGGCCACGGCGGACACGGGACTCATCGGGCCAACTGAGCCGTCATGGCCGCCTCGCTCACGAGCTGGCCACCACGGTCAGCCCCAGCATGGCCAGGATTGCGGCCGTGGGACACCGGAGCGACTTGCCGAACCGGAGGGTCGGGAGCCCATCAGCTCCACCGGTCCGAAGCCACCGATGCGCCTCTTCGTAAGACTTGCTCCGACCGAAGCCCAAGAGGGCGCCGGCCTCCTCGACGTCAAGGGTTGGTCTGGTTCTCGGGTCAGGGACCTGCACTACAGCCTCCGCTCGTCTCGCCACTACGTCTGTCGTACAGACACTATATTGTCGTATTTCGTCTTGTCAACTCTGTACGACGGTCGTATGATGATGGCGACGCCTGACCAGTCCACCCGACCGAGGAGACCCGGATGCCCCGAGAGCGCAAGACGACAGCGTCGGAGACGGATCCCGAGGAGGCGGCGATCCTCGAAGCCATCCGAGATCCGGAGAAGATGGCGGCTCTCCCGCCACGGCTTCGGCGGATCGCCCAGGGGATGGCGGCCGAACTGCGGGCCCGGATCGCCCCTGAGCGGCGGGCGGTGACCATCCAGCACGTGATGGGCGCCCGGCTCCGTGAGCACCGGACAACGGCCGGGTGGAGCCAGCAGCGGCTCGCCGAAGCCATGGTCGACCTCGGCCACGACACTTGGAGCCGCGTGACGGTCGCCGAGGCGGAGGCCGGTGAGCGCCGCCGAATCAGCATCGAGGAGATGCTGAGCCTCGCCGCCCTCTTCGGTGTCCCGGGCCTCTCGTTCATCCTCCCTGCCGAGGGGGAGGACATGGTGCTCGCCGGTCACGAGGAGGGCGTCCCCGCCGCAGTCGTGGAGGAACTCATCCTCGGGGCCGGCGGTCAGGTCGGTACCGGCGGACCGCATTGGCCGGCGGCGGAGGCATTGGCCCCGTCCGGCGGGACGCCCCCGCACGGGGAGCGGTTCTACGAGGGCGACTGGCGCCCGGCCCCGTCCTATTGGGCCGCCAAGGACAAGGAGGCGGGACGATGAGCCGCCGCGGCAAGATCACCCAGCAGGAGAACGGTAAGTGGGCGTTCGTCGTTGACATCGCCCCCAAGGGAGCCCCGAGACGGCAGATGCGCCGACGGGGGTTCCGTACCAAGACGGCGGCACAGGAGGAGCTGACGAAGGTGCTCGGCGGTGTCAACGGTGGCACCTTCGTCGCCCCCGACAAGCTGACCGTCGGCGAGTGGGTCGAGCGGTGGTTGGCGGGTCTCGAGGTGGCCGGGAAGCGGGCGACAACGATCTCCAGCTACAGGGAGCGGCTCGGCCTCCACATCGTGCCCACGCTGGGAGCCGTCCGGTTGCAGGCTGTCGCCGTCCACCACTTGGACGCCATCTACGCCGAGTTGCTCAAGTCCGGCCGGCGTGACGGAAAGGGGGGCCTGTCCCCTGCGAGCGTCCGGTACACGCATGCGATCTGCCACAGCATGTTCGACGCCGCCCGCCGCAAGAAGTTGATCGCCCACAACCCGGCGCAGGATGCCACCGTGCCGTCGGCCAAGTCAGCGCAGGCCCCCGAGATGACGGTGTGGGCCCCGGCTGAGCTCAGACAGTTCCTCGACTTCGTGGCCGACGACCCGCTGATGCCCCTGTTCCGGCTCGCGGCCATGACCGGCATGCGCCGGGGCGAGGTGCTCGGTTTGCACCGCGACGACCTGGACCTCGACAAGGGCCGGGTCCGAATTCGCCACCAGTTGGTCAGCGTCGACCACGTCCCCACCCTGGTGCACCACACCAAGTCGGACGCCGGGAAGCGCACCATCGACCTCGACGCCGAGACGGTGGCCGTGCTCCGCAGGCATCTCGCTCGGCAAGCAGAGATACGCCTCGCCGTCGGCCCCGGCTACCGCGACGACAGCTTCGTCTTCGCTGGGCCCGAGGGTGGCCACCTCCGTCCTGAGTCGGTATCCGCCATGTTTGAACGCCGGGTCGCCAACAGTGGCCTACCCAAGGTCCGTTTCCACGATCTCCGCCATACGCACGCCAGCCACTTGCTGGCCGCGGGGACCAACATCAAAGCGACGTCGCACAGGCTCGGCCACGCCAAGGTGTCGATCACTCTCGACGTCTACAGCCACCTCATGCCCGAGGACGACAGCGTGGCGGCGAGCGCCGTTGCTGCCCTTGTCGACGTCCGGTGACCATTCTGTGACCAGTACCCGCCCTGGGAGCCTCCGATACCGGGCTTGACCTGCGGTTTCGCGTCAGAGGGGGTCGAAGTTGATCTCAGGCATCGGTGGTCGCCCCCGCCTGCTCCCGCTTCTCCTCCACAAGATCGGCCATGGTCCCGGTGTCGTTGAGTTTGACCAGGGCGGCCCCGGCGGGACCGAAGCGCAGCACCGTGCAGCTGGCGGGGGAGACGAACAGGCGCTGGAACAGGTCGAGGTGCACGCCGGTGAAGTGGGCCACCGCGGCTTTGATGGGATCGGCGTGGGAGACGGCGACCACCAGCGCGCCGGGGTGTTCGGCCACCAGCTCCTCGAGCGCGGTGATGATCCGGCCCTGCATCTCCCGCACCGATTCGCCCTGGGGGAACCGCACCGCCGAAGGGGTCACCTGGACCAGCTTCCACAGGTCGCTGCCCCGCAGGTCCTCGATCTTCTGGCCCGTCCAGTCCCCGTAGTCGGCTTCGGCCAGGCCGGGTACGTCGGTGACGGGCAGCCCGTGGGGAGCGGCGATGGCCTCGGCCGTCTGGCGGCAACGTTCCAGCGGGCTGGTGTACACCGCCGCCACCGGCAGCCCGCTCAGGCGTTGGGCGGCACCTTCGGCCTGGGACCGGCCGGCGTCGGACAGGTCGATCCCGGACCGGCGTCCGGAGAGCACCGGTCCCGTCTCGGCGGTCACGGCGTGGCGGACGAGCACCACCCTGGTGGCGAGAGGCGCCGGAGTGGGCTCGGCGCCGTCGGCGGCGGAGGGCTCGGGCACCGCCGAGATGCTAGTGGCGCCCCAGCGTCCCGAGTCGCAAGTCCTACCGGGGCAGATGCAGCAGTTCGGGGGCGACCGGGCAATCCGCCCGACCGGCGGTAGTCGCGGCCGGCTCCATACGACCCTCGGGACCGTGCACCTCGTCGACGACGTCGAAGGCGAGGACATCCGGGTCCGCGGGGTCCAGATGGAGGTGGTCGGTGAGGGCGCCGTAGAGGGCGCCCGGCAGGCGGCGCCCGACGCCTTCCACCAGCCACACCGGGACCGCCGCCTCCCGAGCGGCTCGGGCCAGGGCTCCCGATCCGGGGCCGGCCACGAAGCCGGACGGGCCGGCGGCGTGGGCCTCGAGGAGGACGAGGGCGGCTCGCCGGGCCGCCGCTTCAGGGCCGAGAATCCGGGCGTCGATGCCCAGGTCGTCGAGCCGGCGGAGGAGGCGGCGCCCTTCCCGGCCGGGCTCCACCACGGCCACGCGCTGGGCGGAGCGCAGCGCCCGGGACGTCAGCTCGGGCCAGCCGGCCACGGCGATGGTGCCGCCGGGCAGCTCCACGGACAGGAGCGCGGCGGTCGGGTCCCGCTCCAGCTCGGTCATGGCGGCGTAGGCCTCGGCCACCGGGTCGAGGGCGCACAGCATCCGCGACGCCAGCCACCACAGCGGCCCGGCCGACGGACGGCGGGCGATCAGGCGCCGGCAGGCGATGACCAGGCCCGCGGGGTCGTCGGCGAAGGCAGCCAGGGCCTCGGCGGCCTCCACCGCGGCCAGGCCGACGTCGGCCTCGGGTGCCCGGGCCACCCACCGCAACCGCTCGATCGGATGCACGGCTTACGACGGTACCTTGTGAGCGTGAAGGTCCTCGGCTGCATCCACGAGCTCATGTTCTCGACCAAGCTGCGCGACGCCGCCGTCAGCCTCGGTCACGACTGTCACATGGTCCGCCGGGCGGCCGACGTCCCCGCCCACCTCGACGGGACCGACCTGGTCATCATCGACCTGATGGTGGCGGGTGGCGGGGCGCTGGAGGCGGTGACCGCAGCCCGGGAGGCGGGGGTGGCGGTGGTGGCCTACGGCGAGCACGTGGCCGTCGACGTGCTCCAGGCGGCCCGGGAGGCCGGCGCCGACCAGGTCCTCAAGCGCAGCGACTTCGCCCGGGCCCTGCCCACCCTCCTGGGCCCCTCCTAGGGCGGCCGCCTGATGTCGCCCGGGCCCCGCCTCGACGACATGGTGGCCGCCACCCCGGCGAGCCGGGACCGCTACGTCGACTTCCTGCGGGCGGCCAGCATCGTGGTGGTGGTCCTCGGGCACTGGACCATCTCGCTCATCGCCTGGGACGGGGGTGTGATCCGTTCCACCAGCGCCCTCGGCCTCGGGTCGGGGCTGTGGCTGGCCACCTGGGTGCTCCAGGTCATGCCCGTCTTCTTCTTCGTGGGCGGCTACGCCAACCTGGTGGCCTACGAGTCGGCCCGCCGGGCGGGCCAGTCGGCCGGCGCCTTCATCCGCAGCCGGCTCCGCCGCCTGCTGCTCCCGTCGCTCGTGCTCCTGGGTGTGTGGGCCGTCGTGCAGGTGGTTCTCCACCTGACCGGCACCGGCGCTCCCACCGGACCCCGCTTCGGCGACTTCGTGCTCCTCCGGGGGGTGCGCCCGCCGGGCCAGACAATCCCCTTCGGGCCCTTGTGGTTCCTCGGGGTGTACCTGCTGGTCGTGTGCCTCAGCCCCGTGACCGTCTGGCTCCATCGCCGCTTCGGCGGGTGGGTGGTGGCGGTGATGGCCGCCGGGGCGGTGCTGTGCGACCTGGTCGGCTTCATCGGCGGTCAGGCGGGCGTGCGCTACTTCAACGTGGTGTTCGTCCTCCTCCTGCCCCACCAGCTGGGTCACTTCTACGGCGACGGCAGCATCCTGCGCTGGTCCCGGCGCCGGCTGGTGGCCATGTGCGTCGTCGGGCTGGCCGGGCTCATCACCCTCACCAACCCATGGCTGTTCCGCCTCTTCGGGGACGACCGGTTCCGCTGGTTCCCCGGCATCGGGCACTATCCCCGCAGCCTGCTCGGCACCGATGTGGAGCGGGTCTCCAACGCCTACCCGCCCACGCTGTGCTACCTGCTGGTGGGGTTCTGGCTGATCGGCCTGGTCATCCTGGTCCGGCCGGCGCTCAGCCGGTGGCTGCAGCGGCCCGGCGTGTGGAAGGCCACCATCGCCGTGAACGGGTCGATCATGACCCTGTTCCTGTGGCACATGACCGCCTTCCTGCTGGCCATCCTCCTCCTGTGGCCCCTCGGCTTCGGCCACGACCGCACGCCCTCGTTGCGCTGGTGGGCGGAACGGCCGCTGTGGCTGGGGGTGGCGGGGGTCATCCTGGCCGTGCTGGTGGCGCTGTTCTCCCGCTTCGAAGCGGCCGGCCGGCGGCCGCGCCCGGCGCCCGCCCAGGCCAAGGCGACGCCGCCGGTTACCAGTCGGCGATCGTGAAGCCGGGGGCGACCAGCGCCGGCTCCCCGCCCCGGCTGCGCCGGAAGAGGCTGCCCCCGTCGGCGTAGAGCAGGTGCTCACCGGTGGCGTCGAAGTCGAGCCAGGCCGGAGCCATGCCCTCGGGCAGGAGGTCGAGGGCGGTGCGGGTGTCGACGTCCATCAGCAGGGTCCTCGCCGGCCCCGTGTAGTCGTCATCGAAGCAGCAGGCGAAGGCGGAGTTGACCACCGCCAGCCGCCCGCTGCCCGCCTGCCAGGTGGGATGGCGGGAGTCGCCGCCTCCGCCGGGCACCACCACCTCGGTGGTCTCCGACAGGTCGCGGGCGTTGACGGTGTCGAGCACCGACACCGAGTCGCCTTCGAAGGAATGGGTGATGGCCAGCCGTCGCGAGTCGGGCGCCCAGGCCAGGCGGGTGAAGGCGGCGTCGGCGAAGAAGGCGGCGCGGTGCTCCTCGTCGTCGGGGAAGCGGATGCGCCGGCGCTCCTCCCCCGAGCGCAGGTCGTGGATGACCACCACGTTGTGGCAGCCCCGGGTGCCGTCCGGCCGTTGGCGGCCGGGGGCGGCGAAGGCCAGCCAGCGGCCGTCCGGGCTCACCGCCGGGGAGATGCCCGAGCCGATCCGGTGGGGGGTGGACCGGCGGTCGGTGGGGACCCGGTAGATGGACCCCTCACCGCAGTCGCCGGCCAGCGAGTAGAAGGCGTGGCGGCGGTCAGGGGTGAGCGCCGCCCCCTGGAGGACCAGGCCATCGCCGGGGGGGTGGTGGGTGGCCAGCACCCGCACCGGGGTGCCGTGGGCCGGGTCGAGGAGAGCGACGACGCCGGTGTCGGGGGCGAGGGCGAGGATGGCCGGCGGGGTCCCGACGGGGAGGGCCACGGCGTCGACGGGAACGGCGGGCGTGGCCGGCGCCTGAGGGGCGGTGACGATGTTGGTGCCGTCATCTCCGTCGAAGAGGGCCAGCATCAAGCCGCCGACGAGCATCACGGACGACACGGCCAGGGCGCGGACGGCGGCCCGGCGCCGGGCGCCCGGCAACCGGAGTCCATCGTCTCCTTCGGCCTTCATCCCCGCTCGCCTCCGACTCCGCCCCAACTCCGTCCACGATATCTGGGGAAGTGCCTGTTTCCTCCCCGCCGGGACCCATCCTCACACGCCCGATCCGAAGTCGGGCGGACCCCGGGCGGCACCCCATTCATCGCGCGTTAGCCAAACCCGGCTGGCAGCCGGGTTTCGTTAACTCGAGAGGGGAGACACGGCCCCGCAGGCGGGCCGGTGAGGATCGTGGGAGTGATCGCTCCTAGAATGTCTGCTCGTGCGGATGCGGGTGGAGGAGCTGGCCGGTCGCAGCGGCGTGTCGGTCGACACCGTGCGCTTCTACCAGAAGCAGCGGCTGCTGCCGGCGCCCGAACGCCAGGGCCGGGTCGCCTGGTACACCGCCGATCATCTGGAGCGCATGGAACGGGTCAAGGAGCTGCGCCGGCGGGGGTTCACGCTGGCGGTCATCCGCCGCTTCCTCTCCGGTGAGCTCGACGCCGCCGACGAGCCTCTGGCCGCCGCCGTGGCCGAGGCCAGCTCGGGCGACGACGAGTTCCTCACCGAGGCCGAGCTGGCCGAGCGCTCCGGCGTGCCCCTGGCGCTCATCGAAGCGGTGTCCCGGGAGGGTCTGCTGGTTCCCCGCTTCCACGAGGGCGAGCCCCGGTACACGGCCGACGACGTGCGCATCGTCTCCGCCGGCCTGCGCCTCCTCCAGGCCGGGCTGCCCCTCCCCGGGCTGCTCGAGCTGGCCCGCCGGCATCACGGCGCCATGCGGGAGGTGGCGGCTCAGGCCGTGGACCTCTTCGACACCTCGGTGCGCCAGCCGCTGCGGGCCACCGACCTGCCCGAGGACGAGAAGGCAGAGCGGCTGGTGGACGCCTTCCGGACGCTGCTGCCGGCCGTCTCCGAACTGGTGGCCCACCACTTCCGGCGCGTGCTCCTCCAGGTGGCCCAGGAGCACCTGGAGTCGGTGGGGGAACCCTCGGAGCTGGCCGCCGCAGGCGCCGAAGCGGCGAGGACCCGATGACGCCCGGCGCCGGCGCCACGCTGCCCACCGGCGAGGCCAAGGTGGCGGCCGTCGACGCCATGTTCGATGCCATCGCCCCCCGCTACGACCTGTGCAACCGGGTGATCAGCCTGGGCCTGGACGTGGGGTGGCGCCGGCGGACCGTGCAGGCGCTGGGCCTGCCCGCCGGCGCCCTGGTGCTCGATCTGGCCTGCGGCACCGGCGACCTGTGCCGGGAGCTGCGCCGGGCCGGTCTCGTGCCCGTGGGGGTCGACCGTTCGGCGGGCATGCTGGCCGCCGCCGGGGCTCGGGGTGTCCCCGACAATGGGCGCGCCCCGGCGCCTCTGGTGCGGGGCGACGCCCTGTCCCTACCGCTGCGAGCCGGGGCCGTCGACGGGGTGGTGTGTGGCTTCGCCCTGCGCAACTTCGCTGGGCTGCCTCCGGTGTTCGCCGAATGCGCCCGGGTGGTGCGCCCCGGTGGGGTGGTGGCCTTCCTGGAGGTGGACACTCCCGACTCGGTGGTGATGCGGGCCGGGCACAAGGTCTGGTTCGGGGGTGTCGTGCCCCTCATCGGCGCCCTGCTGTCCGACGCTGCCGCCTACCGCTACCTGCCCCGCTCGGTGGCCTACCTCCCTCCGCCCGGCGAGCTGGCCGGGCTGCTGGCCGGCGCCGGCTTCGCCCGGGTGGGGCGCACCCGCCTCTCGGGCGGGATCGCCCAGCTGGTGACGGGGGTACGGTCATGAAGCTCCTGACCAGCCGGACCCGTCCGCTGCCCGGCGGCATCGACCACCTCCTGTCCCGCCTCGGTCCCGACGGCTTCGCCTGGCTCCGCGACGGCTGCGGCTTCGTCACCGCCGGGGTGGCGGCCCGCATCCCGGTCGGGCCCGGGGCGGGCCGCTTCGAACGGGCGGCGGCCGACCTGTCAGGGTTCTTCGCCGCCATCGAGGTCGACGACGCCGTCGACCTCCCCGGCACCGGGCCGGTGGCGGTGGGGGCCCTGCCCTTCTCCGACTCGGCGGCGGGCGAGCTGGTGGTCCCTGCTCTGGTCGTGGGCCGCGACGCCGGCGGGACGGCCTGGGTCACCGAGACGGAGCCGGCGGCGGCGGCGGCCTCGCCGGCGGCGGCGCCCGGGGTGAACGGACTGTCCTTCTCGGCCAAGGAACACCCCGACAAGGAGGAGTGGACCTCCAACGTGCGCCGGGTGCTGGGCGCCATCGGCGCCGGGCACGTGCGCAAGGTGGTGCTGGCCCGCGAGGTCGTGCTCGAGGCGGACAAGCCCTTCGACCGCCAGAAGCTGCTCGAGCGCCTGGGCCACAGCCACCCGACGTGCTTCACCTATGCCGCGGGCGGCTTCGTGGGGGCCAGCCCCGAGCTGCTGGTGCGCCGGCGGGGCGACGAGGTGGAGTCGTGCCCCATGGCCGGCACCGTGGCCCGGGGCTCGACCCCGCCCGAGGACGACGCCCTGGTCGACGCCCTGTCCCACTCGGCCAAGGAGGCCGAGGAGCACTCGCTCCTGGTGGAGGCCGTGGTCGACGCCCTGGCCCCCCTGTGCGCCGAGGGCCCCGAGGCGGCCGCCGCCGAGGTCGTGCGCCTGCCCACCGTGTCCCACCTGGCCACCCGGGTGCGGGGGCGACTGGCGGCGCCGGCGCCCTCGGTGCTGTCCCTGGCCGGCAAGCTCCACCCCACCCCGGCCGTCGGCGGCCTCCCCCGCCCCGCCGCCCTGGCCGCCATCGCCACCCTGGAGGGCTTCGACCGCGGCCTCTACGCCGGCCCCGTCGGCTGGGTGGACGCCTCCGGCGAAGGCGAGTGGGCCGTCGCCCTGCGGGGCGCCGAGCTCGACGGCTCCCGGGCCCGCCTGGTGGCCGGCGCCGGCATCGTGGCCGGCTCCGATCCCGACGCCGAGTGGGACGAGACGGAAGCCAAGCTCCAGGCGATGCTCTCCGCCGTCCGGTCCTGACTTCTCTGGCGACGCGTCCTACAGCGACGCCCAGACGTTCTTCGGACGGGAGAACTCCCGGATGCCGGCCAGGCCCCCGAGGCGGCCGTAGCCGCTCTGCTTGGTCCCGCCGAAGGGGACGGAGCCGGGAACGCCGGGGAAGCCGTTGATCCAGACGTTGCCCGCCTCCAGTGCCGCCGCCATGCGGTGGGCCCGCTTGAAGTCGTTGGTCTGGATGTAGGCGGCGAGGCCGTAGGGGTGGTCGTTGGCGATGGACAGCGCCTCGGACTCGGTCTCGAAGCGCTGCATGGACATGACCGGTCCGAAGATCTCGTGCTGGGCCAGGTCGGAGGCGTTGTCGACGTCGGCGAAGATGGTGGGGGCGATGAAGTAGCCGTCGGCCAGGTCCCCGTCCAGCCGGTGGCCACCGGTCACCAGCCTGCCCTCCCGGTTGCGCTGCGTGCGCTCCACCACCCCGAGCACCCGGTCGCACGCACCCTGGCTGATGACGGGGCCCATCCTGGTGGTGGGTGAGGCCGGGTCACCGATGGGGATCTGCTCCACCATGGTCCGGCACCGCTCGATGATCTCGTCGTAGACGGGCGCCTGGACCAGGACCCGGGTACCGATGAGGCAGGCCTGCCCGCTCATGTAGACGACGGCGGAGATGGCGAGCTCGGCGGCTTCTTCGAGGTTGGCGTCGGCGAAGATGATGTTGGCCGACTTGCCCCCCAGCTCCAGCGTGACCGGGGTCAGGTTGGTGAGAGCGGCGGCCAGCACTTCTTTGGCCACGGCGCTGCTGCCCATGAAGTGGATCTTGTCCACCCCGGGGTGACGGACAAGGGCGTCGCCGGCCTCGGGACCGCCCGGCACGATGTTGACCACGCCGGGCGGGAAGCCGGCCTCGAGGAGCAGCTGGCCCACCCGCAGGGCACTGAGCGGAGCGGGGCGCGACGGCTTGAGCACCACGGTGTTGCCGGCCGCCAGCGCCGGGGCCAGCGTCATGCCCAGGGAGGGCACCGGACCGTTCCAGGGGATGATGATGCCCACCACGCCATAGGGCTCGCTGAGGGTGTAGTCGAGGGCGGGCTCCGGCCAGGTGGTGATGACGTCGCCGCCCACCTTGTCGGCCCAGCCGGCGTTGTAGGTGAAGGCGTCGGCGATGGTGGCCGGCCCCTTCCCCGCCATCCAGATGGGCGTGCCGTTCTCGAACACCGACAGCCGGCCGATGGCGTCCGCCTGCTCCTTCATCAGGGCGGCGAAGCGCAGCATGACGTCGCGGCGACGGTCGACGGTCCAGGACCTCCATTCGGGCGATGCCGCCCGGGCCGCCCGCACCGCCTCGTCGATTTCCCTGGCGCCGGCCAGGGGCACCCGGACGGTGGGCTTGCCCGTGGCCGGGTACTCGTGCTGGAACTCGCCGCCGCTGGCCTCGGTCACCAGCTCGTCGCCGATGAGCAGTCCCGGCCGGGGGAAGAAATCGAGGTCCGCCTCCGCGATGGTCATCTCCGCCTCCTTGTGGGCGTGCTCGCCTCACTCGCCGTGCTCGCCTGACTCGCCGTGCTCGCCGTCCCGGCCAGCAACGCCAGGCACGACTCGGCCACGGCCTCGGGGTCGTGGCGATCGGGGTCGAACCACTTGTAGTGCCAGGTCGTCGCCCCCAGCAGCACTTGGGCTCCGTACCAGGGGTCGACGGGCGGGATCACCCCGCCGTCGACGGCCTCCTTGACCAGGGCCACGATCTCCTTGAGAAAATGGCGCTCCTTCTCCACGATCTCCGCCTCGTAGCGGTCGTCGAGCGCACCCCGGTCGTCGAAGAGCACCTTGACCATGCCGGCCCGCTGCGCCACCTCGGTGACCTGGTTCCGGATGAAGGCCACCAGGCGCTGGCGGGGATCGCCGATGTCCCGGCTCTCCTCGAGCTGGCGGATGGCGGCGGAGATGGCCCGGTCGTGGATGAGGTAGAGCAGGTGGGCCTTGGACGGGACGTAGTGGTAGAGGCTGGCCCGCCGGAAGTCCACGGCGGCGGCGATGTCATCGAGGGTGGCCGAGTCGTAGCCCCGGAGGCCGAACGCCCGGACGGCGGCGTCGATGATCTCCTCCAGCCGGGCCAGGTACTCCGGCGACGGCTGGTCCAGCCGGGGCCGGCCCCGACGCCGCCGGGGAGCAGCAACCTCAGCCATCCGATCCCCTCGTGTCTTTCGATCGACATTTATTTCGATCGACGCATCTGTCGAAAAAAATAGGCGCGGCGGGCGCGGGTGTCAATGCCCCGTGCTTCCGGCGGGCAGAGGCGCCACACTGGTGGAATGCGGGCACGAAAGGGACATCTCGTTCTCATGGTCGCCGTCGCCACACTGGTTCTGGGCGGGTCGGCGGCGACGGCCATTCCCCTGGCTCGGGTCCCCACCGAAGCAGACCCCCTGGTCTTCACGGGGACGGGGGTGCCTTCGGTGCCGGACACCGCCGCCACTCCTCCGACCGTGGAGTTCCTCCGCCGGGGCCTGCTGGCTGGCCTGGAGCCGGTCATCCCGGCGGTGACCCCCGCCGCGGCATCGCCCAACGATGCCTTCGCGGCGCTGCCTGCCGATGGCTTCGCCGCCTACGCCACCGGCACCGCCCACCACACCGACCAGGAACTCTCGGGTGAGGACGTCGGGGCCGAGATCGACATGGCCGCCTCCGACGCCGCCTACGCCTCGCGTGCGCTGCTTGCGCTCAGCGATGAGCTGGGCCGCCCCATCGTGGGTCCGCTCGCCGCCGGCAACGGCTTTGGGCGGGGCCGGGCCCTGCAGGTCACCCCTCCCGAGGCACTCGGGACCGACGCCGACCTCGAGGACCTTGACGATCCCGCCGAGGCCAAGGCGCCGCCGTCGAAGGCACCGGTGTCCAAGGAGACCCAGTTTGACCTGAGCCCAGTCCTCCGGGCTGACACCTTCCAGGCCGAGGCCTCGGCCCGCGCCGTGGCCACCGGCTGTGTCATCGGCAACGATCTGGCGCGCGGGTCCGCCTCGGCCAATGACACCGACCTCGTCGACTCCGATCCCGACGACAACAGCACTCAGCCGCTGCTGTCGGTCGGCGCCGACGAACCGCCCCGAGCGGTGACCCAATCGATCTCCCGCGCCACGCTCGTGCCACTCGGTGACAGGCCGGGGCGCTTCGGGGTCATGGCCGAGACCCGCCAGACAATCGCGCCGATCACCTTCGGACTGCCCGGGATCGAGGAGAAGTTCACCGTCGAGGTCGGAGGGGAATGGGCGCTGCGGGCCCGGGCCGACGGGAAGACGGGGACCATCAGCTTCGGACCGGAGCCGGGCTCCGGCGACCAGCCGATGCTGCGCCTCATCCAGGGCAAAGAGGTGATCGACGAGGTCGGATTGCGGGAGATCGGCGGCCGGACGGGGATCTACATCGACGGCAAGCCCGTGGGCGAGATCCGGGTCGGGGGGGAGGCGCGCGCCATCGGGGGCAACGTCAAGTCCACGCCCACCGAGACACCGACGTTGGCCGCCGCCGCCGTCGACATCGTGGTCATGCGGCTCTTCGATCCGCGGGCCGAGATGCGTGTCGGCCACATGGAGGTCGCCGTGAGGCTGCCCGCCGACGGCGTCGAGTGTCCCGGGATCGCACTCAAGAAACAGTCCCAGCCCGCTTCCGTCCGGCCCGGCGACAAGCTCAGCTGGACAGTCAGCATCTCGAATCCGAACGACTGCGCCCTCGACAAGGTCAAGGTGCAAGACGCCACGACCGTCACCGCGGGGGTGAGCTGGCGAGCCGTCACGACCACTCCGAAAGCGTCGCGGGCCACGGACGGCAGCCTCCTCTTCGAGGGCATCGGGCCCATCCGCACCGGTGAAACGAAGACCGTGCGGATCGACGGGGAGATCGACGCCGGTTCTGCGCCCGGCAGCATCGTCAACCGGGCCACCGCCGTAGGGACCTGTGGCCCCGCGCCGGTGTCCGGCGCCGCGGAGGCCTCCATCCCGGTCGAGGTCGCCTCGCCGCCCGGCCTGGTGCAGGGGCCGTCGGCGCCCGCGGACGAAGGCGGATCGGGTCGCTCCGCCGCCGGCGCTCAGGGCGAGAATCTGATCCGTCCCGCGCCGGCCCCCTCCGGAGGTGAGTCGGCCGGGGGCTCCGATGAGGCTGCCGGCAATCTGCCCCGCACCGGAGGCCCGGCCGGGCTCCTGCTCGGCGTCTCCCTGCTGGCAACAGGAAGGTTGCTCCGACGCCTGCGGCGTCGGAAGGGGTCGTCCTAGCCTGAGGGCGCCGGAGCCGGGGCCGGCTCCACAGGCGCCGGTGCCGGTGCCGGTTCAGCGGGTGCGGGTGCGGCGGGCGCGGGCTCGGTGGCTGGCGGCGTCGCGGCCGGTGGCGGCCCTGTCTGGAACTGGACATCGCTCTCGTCAGCCGTCTGCACCGCCTGCTGCTCGGCGCCCTGCTTGACGGCAAGCTCCAACTTGACCCGCTTGATCGCCTTCGAGAACCCCGCGACGTCCTCCATCTTCAAGACCGTCACGTCCGTGGCGATGACCGCCCCGCCGGACGTGACGTAGACAACGGCCCCCGGGATCACGTCACTGGCCAGCTCGTTCTTGTTCACCGTCTTGGCCACCCTGGCCGTGTTGGGGGGCTGCTTCACCTCCTTGCCACCTCCGCTGCCGCCGCCCCCGCTTCCTCCCGTGCCGGTGACGAGGACAACCAGGAGGATGACGGCCAGGATCCCGGCCGCGCCGGAGGAGAGGAAGGCCCAGCGGCGGTACTTGTCCTCGTCGGCACCGACGGCGACTCCGCCCTTGGCGTCCGCCTCCAGCAGGTCGTTGAGAGTGGTCACCGGGAAGTCGATGGTGTCTTCGAGCGTCGGCATGGACGCTGCCTCCCTCGTCCGCCTCTCGGGCATCGGCATCGTACCGGCCCTCCTGCTCGCGCCACCAGTGAACTTGGTTGACAACGGCGACAACGCTGCGAGACCCTTTTTTGCCACATCAGACGCTTTGTACGGGTGGCATCCGGCCGAAGAGAGAGAGGAGCGTCCCATGGGTATGCAGGGCGCCGACATCATGCAGATGCAGCAGCTCGAGCAGCGGCTCTCCCAGGAGAGCCAGGCGGTCCGCGAGCTGATGAGCCGGATCGATCAGGCCCTGTCGAACACCCAGTGGACGGGCCCGGCGGCTGACCGCTTCAAGCAGGAATGGTCGGGCAACTTCGTCAAGGCCCTGAACACGCTGTCCGAGGCACTGGGCCAGAACGCCTCGGCGGTTCGCAACCGCTGGCAGGCGTTCGAAGCCGCCGCCCGCTGACACCAACCCTCCCCCGGTTCCCCTTCTGAGTGGCGGGAGGCTCGCGATGCACGTGTCATTCATCGTCGAGGGGGACGAGCGGGAGCTCGACCTCGACGTCGGCCAGGGACAACCGACGGTTGGCGACCTGTACGCCGCGCTGACGGGACAACCGGAGGCCAGCGGCCTGCTGCTGGACGGGCGGTACTGGCCGCCCGACGCCCCCCTGGCTGAGGTCGCCCTCCGCCAAGGGTCGGTGCTGGAACCCGCCTCCGGTCCGCCGCCTTCGACGGCCGGTCCCGAACCGGTGGCCGAGCTGTCGGTCACGGGCGGCCTGGGGTCGGGTGACACCGTGCCCCTGCCTGCCGGGTCCCACAAGGTGGGGCGTGGCCCTGACGCTGACGTCGTGCTCGACCATCCCACGGTGTCGCCCGTCCACGCCCGGGTGGAGGTCACCAGCACCGGGGCCGTGGCCGTGGCCGACGCCGGCTCGAAGAACGGCACGGCGCTGGAGGGCTACCGGCTCAAGGAACCGATCCGGGTCGAGCCGGGCCAGGTGCTCCAGGCCGGGGCCGTCCTCTTCCGGGCGGGCCCGGCGCCGGCCACCGACGCCCCCGTCCTCGGCCGCCCGCGGCGCAGTGGCACGGCGGCCTTCAACCGGCCGCCGCGAGCCCGGGTGCAGAGCTCGCCGTCGACGCTGCGCACGCCGGCCGCCCCCAAGGAAGGTGGGTCGGCCAGCAGCTTCGGGGTGGGGGCCATGATCGCCCCCGCCGTCATGGGCGTCGGCTCCGCCATCATGTTCGAAAGGCCCATCATGGCCGCCTTCGCCCTCCTCTCGCCCATGATGATGTTCACCAACCGCATGGAGGAGAAGCGCCGGGCCGGAAAGGAACGGGCCCGGGGGGACCGCGAGTTCGCCGAGGCGCTGGTGGCGTTCCGCCGGGCCCTGCTCAAGGGGCGCCAGACCGAGCTGGCCCGCCGCCGCCAGCTGTTCCCCGACCCGGCCGAGGTGCTCCGCCGGGCGGTGACCCCCAGCGTGCGCCTGTGGGAGCGGCGCCCGGGGCACGAGGACTTCCTCCAGGCGTCGGTGGGCACCGCCACGCTGGCCTGGACCCCACCCCTCGACTCCCCCGGGGGCGAGCACCCGGTGGAGGTGGAGGAGACCATCTCCTCGCTCGGCTGGCTGCCCAACGCCCCGCTGGCCACCGACCTCGGCCCCGGACACACCCTGGGGGTGGTCGGCGACCGCACGGCCGCCGTGGCCCTCGCCCGCGGCGTGATCTGCCAGCTGGCCGTCCACCACGGACCGGCCGACCTCCGGGTGGCGGTGCTGACCGACCCCGGCCACGCCGCCGACTGGGACTGGGTGAAGTGGCTGCCCCACGTCCGCAGCCTCGACGAAACCTCGGGCCGCCATCTGCTGGCCGCCCGTCCCGAAGACGTGGCCGCCGTCCTCGACGAGCTGACCACCGTCCCCGAGACCAAGGGCCCCGGTGTGCGGCCCAACGAGACGCCTGAAGGTCCCATCACCCTGGTGGTGGTCGACGCCCCGGCGCTGATGGAAGGCCGCAACGCGCCCGCCCGCGATGTGCTCTCGGGCGACGGGGTGCCGGCCTGCGGGCTGGTCCTGGTCCGGTCGGCCGATCAACTCCCGGCCCTGTCCACCAGCATCGTCGAGCTGTCCGACGGCCTGGGTGGCGCCCGGTACCGGGAGCCGGGCATCAACCTGACCATCGAAGGCATGCTGGTGGGGGGCATGCCCGAACGCCTGGCCCGGCGGGCGGCCCGGGCCCTGTCCGGCCTGGAGGACCCGGAGGTCCCCGACCTGGGCGCCGACCTGCCCGACGGCGTCGCCCTCGTCGACCTCGTCGGCGGTGAGGTCAGCCCCGACACGATCTCCCAGCGGTGGAAGTCGGCCGGCCGGGTCCCCCGCATGGTGGGGCCGATCGGCGTGGCCGGGGACGGGCCCGTCGAGATCGACTGGGTGGCCGACGGACCCCATGCCCTGGTGGCCGGCACCACCGGGTCGGGGAAGTCGGAGATGCTCCGTTCGGTGGTGGCGGGACTGGCCGCGTCCCTCGACTCCGAGCACCTCAACTTCGTCCTCATCGACTACAAGGGCGGCTCCGCCTTCGCCCAGTGCGCCGGGCTGCCCCACACCGTCGGCATGGTCACCGACCTCGACGAGCACCTCGGGGCCCGAGCCCTGCGGTCCCTGGAGGCCGAGCTGCGCTACCGGGAGACCCGCCTGCGCGACGCCGGCGCCTCCGACCTGAAGCAGTACCTCCAGGACGGCCACCCCGAGCCGCTGCCCCGGCTCCTCATCATCATCGACGAGTTCGCCACCATGGCCGCCGAGCTCCCCGACTTCATCGATGCCCTGGTGGGCATCGCCCAGCGGGGCCGCAGCCTCGGCGTGCACATGATCCTGGCCACCCAGCGGCCGGGAGGCGCCGTCAACGACAACATCCGGGCCAACACCAACCTGCGGATCAGCCTGCGGGTGCAGGAGGCCGCCGAGTCGTCCGACATCATCGGCACGCCCATGGCCGCCCAGATCGGCCGCCGGCAGGCGGGGCGGGGCTACCTGCGCCTGGGCGCCTCCGACGTCTTCCCGTTCCAGGCCGCCCTCGTCACCGGGGTGACCCGCAAGGAGGAGACCACCTCCGTCGGCGAGTCCCGCTTCGTGTTCGGCCCCGAGCCGCTGGTGCGCGACCAGCTGCCGGAGACCACCAAGACCGCCGCTCCCGAGGGACCGTCCGACCTGGAGCGCCTGGTGGCCGCCGCCGCCGAAGCCGCCCGTCTGGGCGGCCTGGCCGAGCCGCGCCGTCCCTGGCCCGAGGCACTCCCCGCCATGGTGGCGCTGGGCGACCTGGTCGAAGAGGCGGGCGGGGCGAGCGCGGCGGTGGTCGGGGCCGGGGCGCCCTTCGCCCTGGCCGACGAGCCGGACCGGCAACGGCGGGCCCTGTTCTCCTGGACACCGACGGCGGGCAACCTCTTCGTGTGCGGCGTGGCCGGTTCGGGGGCCACCACCACCCTGGCCACGGTGGCCACCTCCCTGGCCAACACCTACCGGCCCGAGAAGCTGTGGTTCTACGGGCTCGACTTCGGCACGCAGGCGCTGGCGCCCCTGAGCGGACTGCCCCACTGCGGCGGCATCGTCGGCCCCAGCGACCGGGAGCGCCAGTTCCGCCTGGTGCGCTACCTGGCCGACGAGCTCGAGCGCCGGCGCCGCCACATCGCCGCCAGCGGGGCCACCCGCATCGACCCCGGCGACCCCAACTCGCCGTTCCCCACCATCGTGGTGCTCATCGACAACTACGGAGCGCTGCACTCAGCGTGGGAGGACACCACGGGCATGGCCATCCGCGACCTGCTGGCCCGCACCATCGCCGACGGGCCCGGGCTGGGCGTGGTGGCGGCCATCGCCGCCGACCGCCCCCTGTCGCTGCCCGGCAACATCGCCTCGGTGACGCCCAACAAGATCGCCCTGCGCCTGGCCGAGCCGAGCGATCTTTCCTTCTTCGGCCTGAATCCCCGCGAGGTCGGCAAGCTGGGCGTGGGGCGCGGCATCGACGCCGGCACCAAACTCGAAGTACAGATCGCCGTTCCCCATGCCGACGGGCTGGCGGCGGCCGTCGCCGAGGCCACCGCGGCGGCGGGAACGGTGGAGGCCGCGGCGCGGCCGCCGGCCATCGGGGCGCTGCCCGACGACGTCCCCGCCAACCTCGTCCAGGATGCGCTGCACATCGAAGAGACGGAATGGTTCCTGCCCATGGGCGTCGGCGACCTGACGCTCGGCCCCGCCGGCCTGCGCCTGCTCGAATCCGAGCACGCGTTCGTGATCGGCCCGCCCCGATCGGGGAAGTCGACCGTGCTGGACGCGGTCGCCGCCATGGTCGGCAAGGCCCGGCCCGATGTTGTCATCACCGTGATCGGGACCCGGCGCTCACCGCTCCACGACGCCCCCGAGGCCGCCCATGTGGTACGCAGCGCCGAAGAGCTCAAGCCGGCGGTGGCCCGCATCAAGGAGGACACCGCACCCCAGCTGGTGCTCATCGACGACGCCGACGCCCTGGACGACGACCTCGAAGGCACCCTGGCCGGCCTGGTGGCCACGACGCGCGGCGACCTGCACCTGGTCGTCGCCGCCCGCCCCGACCCCATCCGGTCGAACTACGGCCACTGGACGGCTCGGGTCCGCACCTCCCGCCAGGGCCTGGCGCTGCGCCCCAACCTCGACCAGGACGGCAACCTGCTCGGGACGATGTTCCCCCGGGGCGGGCCCACCACTTTCGAGGCCGGCCGGGGCTACCTCGTGGCCGAGGGCGTTTCCCAGCTCCTCCAAGCCGCCCGACGAGGCTGACCCGGCCGGCTGCCATGGCCACCGCCACCCGTTCGCCGCTGGTCGAGCAGGCGGAGAAGATCGACCGCCTGGCTCAGCACCTGTCGAACGGCCAGCTCCTGGAGAAGGCGGTGCGGCTGGCCGGGTCCGACAGCGTCTGGAGAGGGGCGCTGCGCGACGGGTTCATGGGCTGGATCGCTCATGCCCTCGACTTCTGGATGCGCAACCAGCTCGCCGAGGGCATGCGGCTGGTGGCCCGGTCCCTGTTCAACCGGGCGGCGGACATCGAACGGGCCCAGCAGGCCATGGCCGCCGGCCAGGTCGGCGTCGTGGGCCCCGGGATACCCGCCCCCCTGAACTACGCCCCGGGGACCCCGCCTTCCTACGGAAGCATCGGTGGGCCAGGGGTGGTCCCCGAGATGAATGGTCAGGAGGTGCGGGGCCTCTCCCACCTGCTCTTGGCCACCGCCGACGACGTGTTGAACTTCGGCCGCACGGTGGAGGCGGCGCTCGACCCTCCGCCGGCGCCGCCACCGCCTCCCGGTGCGCCGCCAACCGTGAGCCCCGTCCCTCCCGACGCCGACGCGGCCGTCGGCTTCCCCCACGCGTACCTGGAGATCGCCACCCAGCTCCGCAACGCCGCCAGCGACCTGGCCCGGCGGGCCGACGAGTGGCTCCTCGGCGAGGACGCCAGCCTCCCCGGTATGGCCTCGGTCGATCTCGGTGTCATGAACGCCGCCGCCCAAGGCGCGGCCGCCGTCGCCACGTCCTCGGGCGCCGCCGCCGATCAGGCCCAGGCGCCGGGGGTGCCCACCGCCACCCCCGAAGACCAGGTGCCGCAGCCGCCGGTCGAAGAGCAGCAGCGCGACGCCGAAGCGCTGGCCAGGGATTACCCCCCGGACAAGGTGCTCGACGATCCCCGCGAACTCAAGAAGCTGGCGGCCGAGCTGGACAAGCACCAGGGCCACGAGGCGTTCGCCGCCCGGTTCGTCGAGAAGTTCGGCGCCAAGAACGTCTTGGCCGTCCCCCGTGCCCTGCAGGCGTGGCAGAACGGGTGGGAGAAGGGCCAGCACACCCTGGGCCCGGGTCAGCGCAGCCTGCCCTTTGGCAAGCCACAACCGGAAGCCACCAAGGAGGATATCGAAAGCGTCCTCTACGGCTTCTCCGGCACCCTGGCCACCGCCACCCGCTCCGAACACTTCGATCAGAAAGTCGAGGACCAGATCCTCGCCACCAAGGATCCCCTCGCTCTCTCCTGGCTGCTGAGCGACCACGACGCCCATTTCGACGCCGACTTCCTGGTGGAGGCGTTCGAGCACGGCGTCAAGGACGTGATCCTCAAGGAGGCTTCCCTGTCCGGGATCGGCAGCCCCTACGCCACCAGCGAGAGCCCCCTCGAGCTCCGGACCGGCAAGCTCTACACGGACCCCAAGATCGCCGTCCTCAATGCCATCTCCCGCAACGAGGAAGCGGCGATGAGGATCGCCGACATCGAGTTCAAGCCTCCGCTCAAGGTGTACTTCGGCCTCCGCCCCGACGTCGAGGTCAAGAACATCGTCGAACTCCTCTACCAGGGTGGTTCAACGGACGGCGGCTATGGCGACAAGGGCGCCGCCCTCGGTCGCATGCTCGACACGGCCCACCGGGGCTTCTGCGACAACGGCGACGCCGCCAGCGCCAAGAGGGTCGTGGACCAGATCACGAAAGGTGCCACCAACGACAAGGACGTCAAGCGAGCTGAGGAGTCGCTGCGCCGAATAGGTGCCCGTCAGCCCGTTACCGACGAAGAGGCGAGCAACGCGCTCGCCAACGTCCGCAAAGATGACAACCATCCGGCCCGGGAACTCCTTCTGACCCAAGCGGCAGAACGCCATAGCGTGTCAGCCACCTTCGTCGCCGACGCAGCAAGCGGCAAGAAGTACGCCGGCGAGGTTCTCTACGAAACTCGGAGCGCTTGGGACGTCGTGCGTAAGAGCATGACTGATCCGAACGGTACCGCCGAGCAGCGAGCTGACGCCGAGAAAGCCCTCGAACGGACGATCACCAAAGTAGGCAAGGGCGAAGAACTCTCCAACGAAGCCCGCCGAGGCATGGCCGACAACCTCGCCCTACGCTTCGGGGATCTAGCCTACGTTCTTTTTTCTCCAATTTCTGCGCCTGCGCAAGGGTGGGTGAATGCTTCGAAGGACGACCTAAAAGCGACTCTTGCCGAAGTGGCTCGCGACAAGGAAGCACGGGAAACTCTGATGCTTGGGATCGGAGCCTGGTCCTCAAAGACATATGACGAAATGGCTACGAAACTAGCCGCTGGGAGCTCTGACAACGACGTTCTGAAGAAATTCGCTCCGGAGATGATGCAGATGGGCGACGCATTCTGTCAGATGATAACCGCCGTACAGGAAGCCGGTGTAAAAGAGCGCGACGAAGCGCTGGCATTACTTCAGCGATATCGCTTCGGAGTCGATATCGTATTTGACCTTGTTGAGCAGATTCCAGTCGTCACCACAGCCAAAGCTTCCGTCGATAGCGCCTTAGGCCATCTCCCCGGCGGAATCGCACCAGATTACGAGGAGGCGCTTCGGTCCGGCATCGCAAAGAACCTGTCGGGCGTCGACATGGGCAACGTCATCGCTAGGACGAAGGCGGAAGCTCTCAGTACCGTGAGCCAAGTGGATGTCATCGTTATTGAGAACATGATGAGTTCGATGGCTCGAAAACCAACCCTTATGGTCGGCATGGGCCTGAACACATGGGGCAGTTGGCCAGCCTTTATGCTGCGTGAGCCACCACCGCCGTCCGACGCTTCCGTCGACCCGACCGCACTTGCACAGTTCGTGAAGCCCGAGTATATGGACCCCGCGGGGGGCGTTAGGTTTCCTTTGCCTGGGACCCCGGATTATGGCGACTTTCAAGAGTGGTATCTCGATCCCTCGCTCGACAACCCTCTTCTAGAACAGGCCAGCTTTATCACTGCTGAAGTCAGGAATAGCATGAACACCTGTATGATGAAAATCCAGTGGGAGAAGTCACTGTGATACTGACTCGCAAGTGCTGTTACGTGGCTGGATCGGGCGCAAAATTTTCCAAAGTTGGCCTAACTCCACCGTTGCTCGTCGCTTTCGCGATCTTCTTTGCAACGTTCGCTGGGTGCTCTGACTCAGGAAACGCTGATAGCAAGGGAAATGGTAACGACTCCAGTTCCACTGACGCTTCCGCCATGGCGGAGATCGACCCACCTCTCGATGAGTGGGCCACCTCTGCAACCGCTGAGTACGGCAAGCAAGTAGAAGCGGGGGGCCAACCTGACTTCAATGCCGTTGCCCGCGCGATCGCGCCTGCCACTCAGGCTCTCACTGCCGCGCTTTGTGAATCGTTCCGCAACGACGATGCCTTCACTGACTCCGGGAAGGCATCCGAACTCGAGAAGCAAGTCGCGTTTGCGGCCGACGAAGCCTTAGCGCGCGCCCTGGCACACAAGCCACGGCTGCTTGTCGCGCTTGGAATGACGACTTGGGGTCAGTGGCCCCCGTTCGCATTGAAGGATCCAGCTCCTGCGCCCGACATGCCCGTAGGAGATCTGTCGCAGGGTCTGTCACAGTTCCTCAAGCCAGAGTTTATTGGTGAGGATGGAGGCCTTTCGATACCCAGCAAAGGCGCCCCAGGCTATCAAGAGTTTCAGGCTTGGTTCTATGACCCGGCGCTCGACAACCCCTTGTTGGAGCAAACCACGGTCACTACACAGTCGTTCAATGGTTGGACTGATACGTGCTCCAAGTAGCAGCAACTTGATTAGTGCGAGCCTTGCAGTTCGACTGGGGCTCGAGAAAGGAGATGAGCCAGAAGAATCAATGGTCAGGTGCATGAGGCGCCGGAGGAGAATCGTCCTCTTCAGCTCGGCCTTTGGAACACTCCTTGCGGCCGCGGCGACCAGCGAAGGAGGCGAAAGCGACAGCGGTGGTGAATCAAGCTCTACGAGAGTACGAGAGCGCGTCAGCCGCTGAAGCGGAAAAGTACGCCGAGCCCGTTGCGGTCGCCCACCTCCAGAATCGTGAAACCGCAAGCAAGCCTGCGGACACTAGAAACGCACACGTCCGCCTGATATACGTTGCCCTTGCGATATTGGGGATCGTGGGCTGCGCGGGAGAAAGCGGCGGCAGTGGTTTCGCCGAGGCGCGGCAGACTTACGAGCAGGAAGCCTCTGAGCGCGCCGACACTTTGGCTGGTCTGATGGCGGATGCGTACGTCGGACAGGCCTCCTCGGGTGTTCCTAGTCTCAACACCGTGGCCGAGCAGTTCGAAGGACAAGTCTCAGGCCTCAATGAGTTCCTCTGCGACCGCGTCGAGGTCTTGGCAAAGCAGGCTGGCTCCGGGGACACCAGAGCGAGTCGCCTCGACGATGTCCGAGTCGCAACGGAGGAGATTGTGCAGGACGCAGTCGCAGGAGCACTCCTTGAAAAGGCCTTGTCTGCCCCCGCCGAACAGCGGGACCAGCTTCTCGACGGCCTTGGCGTCGAGGGCTCCGCACCGGATGGCACCGCACTTCGGGGCACGGCTGCTCTCCAAGACGTTGGGCTTCTCGACGGTCAGGGGCGTCTCAAGATCCCAGAACGAGAGACGGACGCGCATATCCGCTATGAGAGATGGGCATTCGGAGAGGCCCGAAGCTTCGGAGGAAGCGTCAGCAAGCTTATCGCCGGCACAAGAGCGAAGCTCGAGCAATGCACCTCTTCCGCGTGATCCGATACAACGGAACTAGAGAACCGGATTGTGGCTAGCTGATAACGATCAGCGTCTGGAGGGGGGCGCTGCGCGACGGGTTCATGGCCTGGATCGTCCACGCCCTGGATTTCTCGATGCGGAACCAGCTGGCCGAGGGCGTGCGGCTGGTGGCCCGGTCCCTGTTCAACCGGGCGGCTGACATCGAACGGGCCCAGCAGGCCATGGCCGCCGGCCAGGTCGGCGTGGTGGGCCCCGGGATGCCCGCCCCGCTCAACTACACCCCGGGGACACCGCCCCCCTATGGCGACATCGGGGATGGAACGACGGCCCCTCAGTTCGATCCCGAGCAGCTGAGAGGGCTCTCCCACCTGCTGCATGCCACTGCTGACGAGGTGTCCAACTTCGCCCGCACCATTGACGCGCCCGCACCATTGACGCGGCACTCGCCCCGCCGCCGCCACCGCCGCCGCCGGGTGCGCCGCCGGCGGTCAGTCCCGTCCCTCCCGACGCCGAAGCCGCCGTCGGCTTCCCCAGGCGTACTTGGAGATCGCCAACCAGCTCCGCAACGCCGCCAACGACCTCGCCAAGCGCGTCGACGCCATGATGCCTACCGGGACGAGCCCCTGGCCTCGACCACCATCGACCTCGGCATCGTCGGCCGGGCTGCCGGCGGCGGCGCCGCCGCCATCGCCACCGGCGCCGCCGCCGCCGCCGACCAGGTGCCGCAACCTCCGGTCGAAGAGCAGCAACGCGACGCCGAAGCGCTGGCCCGGGACTACCCCCCGGACAAGGTGCTGGACGATCCCCGCGAACTCCAGAAACTGGCCACAGAGCTGGAGAAGCACGAAGGCCACGAGGCGTTCGCGGCACGGTTCGTCGAGAAGTTCGGGGCGACAAATCTGACCGCCGTTCCTCGCACGCTGCAGGCATGGCAGAACGGATGGCAGATCGGCCGGGAGACTTCGACTCCAAACCAGCGAAACCTGTTCTACGGCAAGCCCCAACGTGAACCCACCAAGCAGGACATCGAAAGTGTCCTCTACGCCTTCTCCGGCACCCTCGCCACGGCCACCCATCGCAGCCCCAAGCTCGAGACCGAGTTGGACAAGCTGGCCAACACCAAGGACCCGCTGGCTCTCTCCTGGCTGCTCAGCGACCACAACGCGCACTTCGACGCCGATTTCCTCGTGGACGCTTTCGAGCACGGCGTGAAGGACGTGATCCTCAAAGAGGCCAGCGACAACTATCTTGCCTGGTGCGACCAACCATGGAACACGATAGCTGAACGTGCACACCGAATGGCTGATAAGGCTACGGCTGAGATGCATCAGTGTATGACTGAGATCGGTTGGATAGAATCCTCGTGAACGTTCCCGAGGAGACCAAAATTGTCCAGCGCTTAGGATCACGAACTCGTGAAACATGGAGGGCGCAGCATTGATATCCGCCATTGGTAAGCCGCATCTTCTGCGAGCTTCGAGATTGCTCGCTGGAACGCTCGGCGTGGTCGTTCTTGTGGCCTGCTCTAGTGGACCCTCTAAAGGAAGCACAGACCAGGGAGCCCTTGACACTGTCTTCCAGGAGATTCGACCATCGACGGCGGAGTGGGCAGCAACCCTGGCTGCGGAATTGCAGCGCCGACGCCAAGACGGCGAGATCGACATGGAGGCGATGCGAGGACTCGCGGGGCGCACTGGAATGCCTCTCTCGGACTCGATCTGCACGACTATCAAGGAAAACGACAGCATCGCCAACTCAGAGGAAGATGCAGAGTCGGCCAAGGAAGTTCTGCATGACTTTGTCGATCGCGAAGTGATGGTAGCTATAGCCAAGTATCCGGTTCTTCTTTACGACCTCAAGGTCCAGTGGCCGCCCTCTTGGCTTTTAGATCGGTCCCGTCAGCCCGACTATACGGCGCCGATTGAAGGCATCAACCCGGAATACCTTAAGGCTTCTCTTCGCCCTGAATTCGTCGCTGGCGATGGCTCGGCAGTCCTGCCTGACCGTGGAAGCAAGGAGTATGAAAACTTTCTCGCCTGGAAGCACCTTGCGAAGAACAATACTTTGGCCGCACGCGGCTACGCTTTGTCAGGTACGGTCGATGACGCCATCACCGATTGCATTGACCGGCTTTCCGACTAGAAGGCGAAAGATCGTGCTTGGTGATGAACTTGTCTGTTGCATTTTGGCACAGCGGTGTGTCAGCTAAGCATATTGTGGTTCAAGTCCGTGGGCGCCCGAACGGCATACCAACGTCGGCCTTGCAATATTCGGTTCCCGGCCTGCACCCTCCGAGTCAACGAGCACGATCGGCCCGTTGGCTTGTTCATCGCCATCGGCATCAGCGCGGCCCTTGCCGCATCCGCGTGCTCCGAAGGGTCGTCGAAGGAGGAGCGTTACCGAGCCGCCGTGAGCAACGTCTGGGCGTCCATTCGGCCAGCGACCGCTCAATGGGCGGTCAATGTCTCTTCGGAGATGAGAGACCAGCTACAGACAGCGGGCGCGCTTGATCTTGTATCGGTGCAAGGCGATGCGGGGCGTAGTGGCGAACCGGTAGCCAACTCGGCCTGCGAAGCCGTCAAAAAGAACGATGACGTCGCCGCCTTGGATAACCCTACTGAACCGGCCAGAGAACTCAGGATGCTCATCGCCAGGGAGTTCATGCTCGCTATCGGCAAACAACCCAGCCTCATTTATGACCTCAAATTGACATGGCCGCCTTCCTGGCTACAAGACCCTTCAAGGCAACCAGACACCACTGCTCCCATTCAGGGACTCGACCCTCAATGGCTTCGAGGGCTCCTGCGACCGGAATTCGTTGCGGAAGACGGCGGAGTCCGGTTCCCCGAGCCAGGAGATCCGCAGTATAGGAATTTTCTCGCTTGGGCCGACCAGAGCGACAACGGCTTGGCGGCTAGGGCAGGGTCTCTCACACGGAGCGTCACGGACAAGATCGAGGACTGCATTCGCGAGCTTCGGGATTAGAAGTTGTTGACCATCAATCGCGTCATTGCAAAATCCAGATGCGCTGCCGCTTTCGGCTTGGCTGGCTCTCTTTTCGTGTTCTCGGGCTGTTCGGGAGGAAGCAGCGGCGGGAACTTTGAGGAAAACCTTGCTTCCTATGCGCCGGCGTACAGGCCGGGTAGATATCCTTGCCGAGCCCTTGGCGGTCAGTTATGTAGGCAAATTAGCGGCAGGCGACACGGACCCCTCACCGGAAGTACTCGAGGAATTTTCGCGATGATCTCTCCGGCCTCGGCGATTTTCTCTGTCAGCGTCTCCGGGCGCTCCAGGATGCTGCGGGCTCCAGAGAGAGCAAAGAGAAGAACATGCTCGCGGCGGACGAGGTCTCAGAGCGAATCATCAGAGACGGCGTCATCGCCGCCCTCCTCAACCGCGCCCTCGCCGCCCCACCCGAGCAACGGGACCAACTTCTGGAACTTCTCCACGTTAAGGCCATCGCTCCCGACGGGTCTGAGTTGAGGGGCACGGCTGCCCTTCAGGACGCAGGTCTCTTCGATGGTCAAGGAAACGTTCGCATTCCGGATCGGTAATACGCCGCAATACACCCAATACTTGGATTGGTCTACGGATGAGGCTACGGGCCTCGCAGGTTTCAAACTAGTCAGAGGCGTGAAGTCCAGAATTCAGGAATGTGCCGCTCCAAGACCATAATTGCTCGCCGTGCGAAGTGCGGGGACATCGCGTCATCCGCCCTTGGCCGCCAAACCCATCACGTGGACCTTGCGCGGTCCCCACAGGTACAGGTTGCCGTCGGCGCCCATCGTCATCCGGGCCACCGTCTCGAGCATCCGCTTGGGGGCCTTGATGTCGGAATCCCCCCTCTCGGCGAGGACGACAACCCGTTCGTCGTCCTGCGAGATGCCATACACCACGCCGGTCTTCGGGTCGACGGCGATCCCCCGCCGTCCGAAACCGCCTTCCACGTCCTCGGGCGTCTCGCCGAGGCGAGCGGACATCATGCGACCGCTTCCGGCCTCGAGGGGTCGCCCCGAGTAGAGCTGGCCGTCGGCGATCCACAGCTGACCGTCTGAAGAGTCGAAGGCGATCCCGCCGATCGAGTTGTAGTGGTAGCCAGCCAGTCCGGCGTCCGGATTGTTGGGGGGCTTGGGGTCGCCCTCCTTCCGGGGCCCGCCGGTCACGGTCGTGGCCCGTCCGAAGCGGTCGATGCGGTCGACCTTGTGGGTGTCGGCCAGGTAGATGTCGTCGGAGCGCTCGTCGATGGCGATGCCGACAAGGACGCGGCTCAATCCCGGAGGGTTGGAGGAGGCCACGGCAAAGGGGCCGGTGTAGTTGAGGATGAGTCCGCTGGTGTCTTCCCGTATGAATCTGAGGCTCTCCCGGCGGGAGCCAGTGACGGCCTGGTAGAGCGTCCCGCCGCCGCTCACGGCGAGCGCTGTGGTCGTCCCGCCCTTGTCGACGGTCGGCTTCCCCGACCGGGGCAACGTCACGAGGCGGCCCTTGTCGAAGTCCTGGAAGAGCTTGCCCCCCTCCAGTTGCTCCTTCTTCGGCGCGATGCCGAGATGGACGGTCCCGTCGGCGGCGACGGCCAAGGCGCTGACATACTCCCGATCAGGGTCGAAGTCGATCCCGACCTCAGCGGCGTCGAAGAGCTCGATCACCTTCCCGTGCTTGGCCTGCGGGAACCGTTCCGCCCCAGAGCAGGACGGCACCGCGCCCACCAGGACGGCCAGGATCATCGCCCAGCCTCGGCCGCCCCGCCACGAGGCGCACCCGGAGCGCCTCACTTGCGGACCTTGCCTTTGAGGTCAGTCCGGATCTCGGAGATGACCTCGCCACCGGCCTCCATGTAGGAGCCGAACCCGAAGATGGCGTACAGGTTGCCTTTCGAGTCGAAGGTGAAGCGCTCGTCGAGGTCGTCCGAACCGGAGAGGAACAGGAGATCTCCCTTGCGGTCGAGGCGGGCGACGCCCTCGTCGGAGGCGGCGTTGATCACCGAGAAGTACAACTTCTTCCGCTTGACATCGAACCGGACTCCCCCGGTGAAGCTGACCTCCGGGAACAACAGAAAATGGGCCATTCCGGAGCTATCGATGCGGATGAGCTCGCTGCCGCCGCCGATGTAGAGGTCACCCATGTCCGGGTCGTAGGCGATCCCCTCCACGCCGTCGTACCCGTCGAAGCGCAAATCCTTGGCCGGCACCGGCTGCGCGGCGGCGACCGCGTCTTTGGGGCTGACACCGGGCGAGGTGCGCTCCTCCCCGCGGGCGCCGCTGATCGTCGACATCCGGCCGTCCGTTTCGAAACGGTCCACCTTGTGTCCGTCGCTCAGAAAGAGCGCTCCAGTCCCCGGATCGACCGCCATCCGAACGACCTCGTCGAGGCCGGGGTCGGTCACGGCGGTTCCGGGGATGGGCGCGTAGGACCCCAGCCGCCGGACGCGCCCGTCGGATGACCGAAGCGAGACAGTGGAGTTCCGGTCGGCGAGATAGATCTCTCCTTCGGGCCCCAGGGCGATCGCCGTGAGTCCGGCGTCCGCATCCGAATTTGAAGGCAGGAGCTTCTGGACCTGGCCGGCGGTGGACACTGACACGAGCGCTCCGCTCTTGAGGACTGCGTAGATGGTCTCCCCCGGCCCGACGGCGAAATCCTCGATGCTGGCGCCGAGCTCGTACCGATCCGTCACCTGAACGGTCTCCCCGGGGACGGGCGACGGACGGGAGGAGGAGGAGGAGTCGCCGCCGCGCACCATGATCAGCACCCCGGCGGCGAGCATGACGGCCACGACGGCGGCTGCGGTGCCGATCACGAGCCGGGAGCGACGGAACCTGCCCTGCCGCCCTGCCGGCGCCGTCTCAAGGGGAGCCTGCGGTTCCTCGACATTCATGGCGACCCTCGTGGTCCTCCGGTGTGGCGCGCGAAATCGTGCCATCAATCCCCCGAACGCGCTCACGAATTTCAACTCCAGAGCCTGCGTCGACGCCGGCTGACGGATACAGGCAACCGCCCTATCGAAGAGTGTGCATTCACCCAGTGAAGCCACCAATGAAACCCCATCCCGCGTTAACGAAACCCGGCTCCCACCCGGGTTCGGCTAACGCGCAACGGGGTCCATTGAAGCGTCGGCGAACGTCGGCGACGCCTGACAGATTCGGTCACAGGCTGCGGGTCAGAAAATAGGAATCCAACGCTTGGGATCGTCTGTAACCTGGCCCGCCGGCGAGGGAGGCGGACATGAATCGTCGAGTGGCGTGGGCATTGGCCGTGGTGCTGGTGGCGGCGGGGTGTGGTGGGTCGGAGAGCTCTGATTCCAGCTCGCCGGATCCGGAGCCGAAGTCGACCTCGACGTCGAAACGCGCCGCCGGGGCCAACGGGCCGATCGTGCTCGTCGACTCTGAAGGCGCCCTCAGCGTGGTCGATCCCGCGGGAGAGGGCGCCCGACCGATCCAGGCCCCGGGAATCGACACCGGTGCCTGGTCGTCCGCCCTCCTGGCTCCCGGACTCGCCTTCTTCGAGACGGACGACGGGGGCCTGCTCCTGGTGGACGCGATCGCCGGAACGGCCGAGGTCATCTGGGAGGAGGTCGGCAGCTTCGACGACCCCCTCCAACTCGGGGGCGGGAAACGCTTCGCGCTCTTCACCGGGGAGGTCGACACGGAAGGGATCATCGTCGACCTGACCACCCACCGGAGCCGGCCGCTCCGTGACCTGATCACGGCCGACGACGCCGACCCGGAGAACTACAGCGCAGCCGGCTTCGCCCGGATCTCGCCCGATGAGCGCTTCCTCGCCATCGAGGACGGCAACGACGTGCGGTTCTATACCCTCGAAGGCGGCACCGAGCTGACCCAGATCGGCGCCAGGACACCTGGCCGTTTCAACGGTTTCACGGCCGACGGGAAGTCGGCCTACGTGAGCGAGGGCCTGGCCGGCCCTGACGAGCCGCCCCGGTCCCGGCTCCGGCGACTGATGTTCGACGAAGGCGGCATGGAGGCGGCGCCGGTCGAAGTGGACGGGGGTGTGGTCGGAGTGGTGGGCGGATCGGCGCTCCTCCTCCAGGGGGCCGAGGAATCACCCCACTACTCACTCGTGGGTGACGACGGCCAACTCCGTCCGCTCGATCTCAGCCTCTCCGCCGGCGACAAAGGTATCGGCGTCGTCCCCACCGCCACCGCCGGCCATGCGGTGTTCGGCGTGAGTTCCTCCGAAGATGGCGCCTCGGCTCGATGGGGAGTGGTGGAGGAAGGCGGCCAGGTCCGGAGCTTCGACGACCTGAACGGCTTCCAGAGACTGCGCTCCGGGCGCGACTTCGTCTTCCTCACCGACATCGGCGCACTCCTTACCGGGGAAGGAGAGCGCAAGGGCTCCCTGGCGGTCATCGACGTCGAGGCGGGAAGCCGGCAGAAGACCAAGTTCGATTCGGAAGGGCACGAGCTCATCTCCCAGGGCGCGTCCCTCTCGCCCGACGGGTCCCGGGCGGCGGTGACCTCGAGGGACGACCCCCCGCTCACCTGGTTGGTCCCCCTCGACGGCGCCAAGGTGACCGAGATCAAAGGCAGCTTTGGGAAATGGTCACCCGACGGCACTCAACTCATTGGTTTCCGGCTCGAGGGCGACACCGCCCACATCGTCATCCGTGCGGTGGGAGACGGCAAAGAACGCGACCTCGGCCCAGCGAGCGATGCCATCTGGACACCGGCCGCTGCCGGCTGACTCATCGAGAGCAGGCGCTGACTCCACACCCTCGCTCGCGACCGATCCTGGCGGCGTGACCCCGGGCCCAGGCCTCCATCCGTCCTCGATCGCTCGGGTGCGACGGTGTTGGGCGGCGCGGGTCGGAGTGCCTGACACAACGGACGGGACCTCAATCCGCCGCGATCGAGGCGACGTCTTCGTCGCCGTGCGGATCGCCGGTGCGGTTCTCGTGCGCGCTCCAGCGGCCCTGGCTGACGCCGTCATGGACTGGCCCGGCGAGCGCCTGCTCGATCCGGCCGCGTTGACGGCCGCGTTTGGCCGGGACGGCCGGGTGCTGGGGCCGGCGTCGCTCGCGTACGCCGACGCCGGATCGGTCGTCGCTCACCACACCGCCGCTGTCCCAATCGACCCAGGCGACAAGCGTCTCGCGCCCTTCGCCGCGACGATGAGCGCGGAGGAGTGGTACGAGTGCGGCCTTGGAGGCAACCTGGCGGGGTGCTTCGCAGTGACGATCAGCGACGCGCTCGTGGCGGTCGCCGGGTACGAGATGTGGGACGAGGCGCTAGCTCAGATCTGCGTCGCCTCTTCGGTTTCGGCGCGTCGGCAAGGGCATGCGAAGGCCGCCGCTTACGCCGCTGCCAACGACGCCATCAGTGCCGGTCTTGTTGGTCAGTGGCGCTCGGCCGCCGCGAACCCTGCGTCGGCCGCCCTCGGCCAGGCGCTCGGATTCGTCCGACTCGGTGAGCAGCTCACGATCGTTTTCGAGTAGTCCCTGCGCAGCTGACAAGGGGATTTCATACACAGGCCCGGGACGGGCCTTCCTGCCAAAGATTTCCAGCTGACGGGCGCGGCGGCGGCATGCCAGAATCCCGCCTCGAGAGAGGGGTCGGACAGGCATGCGGGAACGGACGGGCGAACGCGCAATCCGGGTGCTCGTCGGCGCGCTGTGCCTCCTGGCGGCCACGCTGGTGCCGCCGGCGGTGGGAGCGTCCACTGAGGCGAGGTCTGAGACCTGTCCGGGGCTGGAGGCCATCGTCCTGCCGTCCGGTGCGGTCACCTGCACCCATGGTCCGGACCCTCTGGATGGGCTGGTCGGGCACCAACCCCACGGGGCCGGCGACGCCGAGCACTCCGACGGCGACCTCCTCCCGACCGACCCCGACGGGAACGGGGCCCATGCGGCGGTCCCGGAAGGCATCCGCTGCTTCGGCGACGGCCGGGACGGCAACCGGGTGCAGGCCCTCTACGCCGTCCCCTCCGACCGTCCGGACCGGTACGAGGACGTGGCCCCCCAGATCCGGCGCTGGGCGGCCCAGACCGATTCGGTCTTCGCCTCCTCTGCCGCCCTCTACGGCGAGACCCGTCACATCCGCTTCGTGACCGACGACCGCTGCCGGCTGGCGGTCGAGCGGGTCGTGCTCTCCCCCGCCGCCGACGACAACTTCCGGGCCACCGTGCTGGAGCTGGCCGCCCAGGGCTACCACCGCCCCGACCGCCGGTACCTGGTGTGGATGGACTCCGACGTCCTGTGCGGCATCGGCCAGCTCCACCGCGACGAGCGCAGCACCGGGAACCTCAACGACGGCACCGGCGCCGGCCTGGTGGCCCGGGTCGACACCCGCTGCTGGGGCCTCCTCGAGCTGATGGGGACCTCGGTGGAGGCCCACGAGCTGGTCCACACCCTGGGCGGTGTGAACCTGGGCGCCCCGCATGCCACCCCCCTGGGGCACTGCACCGACGACGGCGACATCATGTGCTACCAGGACGCCCCCATCACCAAGCTGGCCGACGTGTGCCCCCCGGAAGACGACGCCCTCCTCGACTGCAACGGCGACGACTACTTCAACCCCACGCCCGTCGCCGGCAGCTACCTGGCCACCCACTGGAACGTGGCCAACAGCTCGTTCCTCTCTTCCGCCGAGGGCAGGCCGGGGCGACCCGTCAGCGCCGGCTGACGATCCCGAGGATCGGCCCGCGCAGCTGCCTCGTACCGAAGACCGAGCCGAGATCCGGAGCGTCCCCGAACGCCTGGACGTAACCGCCGGCATCGGTGGTCCAGTAGCCCCGGCCCGTCGGGCTCGAGGCGATGCCGGTGACCGTGCCTCCCCGGGGTCTCGGTGAGCCGAGGTTGGGGGCGTCGCCGAAGGCGGTCACGTTGCCGTCCCCGTCGACGAGCCAGTAGCCCCGCCCCGTCGGTGTCGCCGCGAAGCCGTAGATGGGCGCCTGAGGTGGAGCGGGAAGCGAGCCGAGTTCGGGTGCGTCGCCGAAGCCGTAGACCCGGCCGGCCTGGTTGGCCAGCCAGTATCCCCGGTTCGTCGGGGTCACCGCTAAGCCCACGGTGGCCGACCCACCCGACCGGTTCCCAGTGGTCAACCCGATGTCGGGCGCGTCCCCGAAGGGGAACACGCGCCCGGCGAAGTGCAGGAGGGCGTAACCATTGCCGCTGGGCGTCCCTGTCATGGCCGTGATCCCGTCCCCGTTCTTGAGGTCCTCGGGAAGGTTCTCGTCGTCCTCGGGCAGCGAACCGAGGTCGGGGACACCGACGGGGAAGACCTTGCCGCTCTCCCCCGCCAGCCAGTACCCCGAGCCATCGCCGGCGGGAGCCAACCCGACGATCTGCTGGTCGATCGGCGTGTCGGCCAACGACCCCTTGAAGGGGGCGTCGCCAAAGGCGAAGACGCCGCCGTCGGCACCGTAGAGCCAGAAGCCCCGGGCCTTGGGGTCATCGTCCAGGATGGCCACCCTGGCTTCGGCGGTCCGCAACACGCCGCCCATGGGGTTGAACAGCCGAAGCACCAGGCTCTCGTCCGGCTCGTCAGCGGCATCACCACTGATGGGGATGTCGACGGTCGCCGTCGTCTGACCCGGGGGGAAGGCGAGGATGCCCTCGGTGGCCACGAAATCGGCGCCGTCCTGGGCCGAGTCGCTGGCCGTCGTGTACCGGACGGAGACCCCCTCGGGGGCGGCGGCGCTGAGCGAGACCACCACCCGCGCCGGGTTGGTCCCCTCGTCGCCCTCAATGAAGGCGGTCCCCACCGTGTCGATCGCGGGGATTCCGTCGTCGTGGGCCAGGAAGGAGCTGTGGGCCGTGTTCCAGTGGCTGGCCAGGTAGGTGTCCGGCTGGGGCGACGGGTTGAAGTAGTCGTCGTCTCCGCAGTCCAGCAGGGCCTCGTTGTTGATGCCGCACACCTCGCGCATCTGCACGAGGTCGGCGTCCTTGTAGCACATGAGGTCGGCGTCATCGGTGCAGTGGCCGTTGGTGGATGCATTGGGAGCGGAGGCCTGGACCCCGCCCAGCGTGTGCACAAGCTCATGGGCTTCGGCGGAGTGGCCCGGGCGGCCCCAGCACTTGGCATCCACCCGCGCCACCTGACCGGGGACTCGGCCCCCGTTGTTGGAGTTGCCCGAGCTGGCACGGTCGTCGCCGTACTTCTCACCCAGTCCGCAGGTGATGTTCGAGTCCATCCACACGAGGTACTTCCGGTCCGGGCGCTTGAAGCCCCGGACGCCCAGCTCGGTCACCGTGTTCTGGAACGTGTCGTCGGCCACGGGCGACATCACCAGGTTGGCGACCACGAGATCGCAGACCTTGTCGGTCACATACCGCACGTGGCGGATGACGCCGAACCGGGCGGCCGATTCGCTGACGACGGTTTCCACCTCGGCGGCCCACCGGCGGATGGAGGGCAGCACCTGGGCGTAGCGGTCGGGGTGGTCCGAGGGACGGGCGTAGATCAACTCCACCCGGTTGCCGTCGGTGCCGTCCCCGAAACAGCGGACCCCGCGGGTGACCGGGGCCGGCACCTCGGTGAAAGCCTCTGGCCGCTCGGAGATGGTGTCGCCCACCGGCTGTTGCAGCCCGCGGGCCAGTGCCAGCCGAGCCGGCAGCGGCGGTTCGGGGAGCGCCGGGTCGGAGCCATGGCTACAGGACACATAGCCCCCGGGGCGAATGATCTGCTGCTCACCGGGGCACAGATCGGCGGTCTTCCGGCCGGAGCCGTCCGCCGGCACGGGCTGAGCGATCCAGGCTCCGGGAAGGACGATGACCCCCAGAAGCCACACCAGCCACGGACGCGAGACATGGAGCGACATGTCCTCCCCCTCTCGCCGTCTGTGGCCCGAGTCTACGATGACGACGGTCGTCCTCGCCGGGGAATAAGCCGAACTCGACGGCACGCCGGCGGTCGCTACCCTGGAGGTGACGCCTCGGAGGAGGTTCGGAGCATGCACCCCAACTCTTTCCTCGCATTCACGATTCTCGCCGCCCCCGGCGGGGGCACCGGCGGCTTCGGCGGCGGCGGTGGAGGAGGCGGCGGCTTCGGGGGTGGCGGCGGCGGCGGATACGGCGGGGGCGGCGGCGGCTACGGCGGGGGCGGCTACGGGGGTGGCGGCTACGTCGGCGGCGTCGAGGTGTGGCTGCTCCTGGTGGCCATCGTGGCCTTCATCCTGATCTCGATGGTGGCCAGCTACATCCGCAACAGCCGGCTCTTCGCCAGCGAAGGGGTGGCGGCGCCCACCGGTTGGGGGCGCGTCCGCCCCATCTCCCGGCAGCGCCTGCGGGAGCGGGCCCGGGAGGTGGAACTGGCGGCCGAGGAAGCCCTCACCGACGACCCCGCCTTCGCTCCCGAAGCGGTCAAGGCGGGAGCCGCCCAGCTCCACCACGACATCGTGACCGCTTGGAACGCCGGCGACCGGGACGCCCTCGGCCGGCTCATCGGCCCCGACCTGCTGGTGGAGTGGTCCCGCCGGCTGGACGACTTCGACCGCATGGGCTGGCACAACACCACCGAGGCCCTGGGCGAGCCCCACATCGACTACGTGGGCCTGGTGAACCGGACCGAGGACGTCGAGGACCGCGTCACCGTCCGCATCGAGGTGCCGCTGCGGGACATCGTGCTCGACCGCCAGGGCCAGATGGTGACCCGCAACGACGACGCCAACGCCGACGGGCGGGTCACGCTGGCGGAGTTCTGGACGCTGGGCAAGCGCGACGGGCGCTGGACCCTGGTGTCGATCGAGCAGGACGCCGAGGGCGCCTACCACCTCGACGACACCATCGTCGCCTCTCCCTGGGGTGACGACCGGCTCCGGGACGAGGCGGTGACCGAGCAGGCGGTGGCGTCGGCGGTGGCGGACGTCCAGATCCGCGAGATCGCCGATGTCGACTTCGAGGGCAGCGCCCGCACCGCCGCCCTGGACATGGCCAACATCGACGGCCGCTTCGCCCCCGACGTCCTGGAGGCGGCCGCCCGCCGAGCGCTGGCCTCATGGGCCGAGGCCGTCGACGGCGACGACACCGCCCTCGACACCATCGCCACCCCGGAGGCCGTGCAGGCCATGCTCTATCCCAACGATCCCTCGCGCCGGAACCGCCTCGTGGTGCGGGGCCCCAAGCTGCGCCGCCTGCGCATCGTCGAGGTCGACGCCGGCGCCGACCCGCCGGCCATGGTCGTGGAAGCCGAGGTGGCCGGCCGCCGCTACATCGAGGACCGGAACACCGCCACGGTGGTGTGGGGACGCAACGACACCGAAGCGGTCTTCTTCGAGAGCTGGCGGATGGTGCTCTCGGGACACGACGACACGCCCTGGCGCATCGCCGACCCCGACGCCCGGATCACGGCACGGGAGCGCCCCAGATCGGGAACCAGCGGCTGAGCTCGGGCTCCACCGCCAGCTCCCCTTCCAGGACGGCGCGCATCTGCAGCTCGAGCTGGTTGTCGCGCTTCTCGGCGCCGGCGGGAGCGAAGGGGTAGAAGGTTCCCCGCTTGTAGAGGTAGACGAGGTGGGCGAGCTTGCCGCCCTCGTCGCGGAACGGGAACACACTGGCCAGGAGCTGCGGGCCGAAGCCACGGTCGGTCAAGGTGGCGTTCACCATGTGGACGGCGGTGACCAGGTCCTCGACCTCGGCGTCGTGCAGCACCACCCAGTGGTAGCCGTAGCTGTCGCCCGTCTGGGTGATCTCGGCGCCGGAGTCCCGGGCCGACAAGGCCAGCAGATCGGCGATCTCCGCCCGGGCGGATTCGAAGTCGCCGCCGGTGGCGGGCCGGAAGCAGACCGCCGCCGCCCCCGCCGGCCGCAGGTTGAGCGACGCCTCCAGGGCGATGGCCGCCCCGGGCACGGCGAAGAGGGCGTCGAGGTTGGCCGCCTTGGGCTTGGACCGGCCGAGCAGGGAATCGAGGAACTTCACGCCGGGCGGCCCATGGCCCGTTCCAGCTCGGAGAGCTGGGCCAGGCGGCGTTCCAGGGATGGGTGGGTGGCGAACAAGGACGACAGCGAGAACCCCGGGGCCAGGGCGGGAGCGAAGAAGAAGGCGTTCAAGGGTTCGGCCGCCCGCAGGTCCCGGGTCGGGATCGACCCCATCTCGCCTGTCACCTTGACCAGGGCCGAGGCCAGGGTGGCGGGCGCACCCGTGACCACCGCCGCCCCCCGGTCGGCGGACAGCTCCCGGTAGCGGGACAGCATCCGGGTGAGGAAGAAGGCCACCACGTAGGTGCAGGCCGACACCAGGAGGACGAGGACGAACGACAGGCCGCCGCGGCTGTCGTCGTCATCGTCCCCCGAGTTCAGGATGCCCAGCTCGAGGGCGAAGCGGGACATCAGCCCGGCGAGCATCCCCGCCGCCGAGGCGATGGTCATGACGGCGACGTCCCGGTGGGCGACATGGGACAGCTCATGGGCCAGGACGGCCTCCAGCTCGGGCGGGTCCAGGCGCCGCATCAGCCCGGTGGTGGCGCAGATCACGGCCGCCTTCGGGCTGCGGCCGGTGGCGAAGGCGTTGGGCAGGTCCGACTCGGCGATGGCCACCTTCGGTTTGGGCAGGTCGGCCAGGGCGCACAGCCGGTCCACGATGCCGTGGAGCTCGGAAGCCTCGTCGGGTTCCACGACCCGCGCCCCCATGGAGAACAGGGCCAGGCGGTCGGAGCACCAGTACTGGAAGAACAACATCCCGGCGGCCACGAGGACCACGAGGATGGCCGGAGCGCCGGTCGAGATCAGAAAGGCGACCAGGGCGACGTAGATGACGCCCAGGAGGAACATGACCGTCACCATGCGGACGCCCAGACCGGTGTCCCGGGGATACCTCCGGGACACCGTCACCGGATCACCCGGGGAGGAACCCCTCGTCGTCTCCCTCGAGGAGCTGGCGCACCTCCCCGAGGGTCGAGTCAGGGCCGGGGAGGAACAGCTCGGAGGGCCCGAGGTGGTCGTCGGCGACGGGGGTTCCCAGCTCCCGCACCCGGGCCAGCAGGGCATCCAGGGAGGCCCGGAAGCTGGCCTCGTCGCCCGAGTCGACCGCCACCACCAGCTTCTCGTCGAGCTCGTTCAGCTCGTCGAGGGCGCCGTCGGGCACCTCCAGCTGGCCCTCCTCCAGGATGCGCAGGATCACCGCTCCTCCTTCCCGCCTTCGATGGCCTTGGGCGGGGCACCCTGCCCCAGCTCCGCCTTCAAACGTGCCAGGTCGGAGTCAACCGCCGCTCCCGCCGACAGCTTGGTCAGCTCGGCTTGGATATCTCCGCCCGGTTCGGCGGTCACGTCCTCGAGGGCGCCGGAGGCGATGAGCTCGTCGACGGCACCGGCCCGGGCCTGGAGCTGAGCCGTCTTGTCCTCGGCCCGCTGGATGGCCAGCCCCACGTCGCCCATCTCCTCGGAGATGCCCGAGACCGCCTCGCCGATCTTGGAGGTGGCCTCGGCGGCCGTGTAGGTCGCCTTGATGGTCTCCTTCTTGGTGCGGAACGCCTCCACCTTGCCCTGGAGCCGCTGGAGGGCGGTGGTGAGCTTGGCCTCCTCGGCGGCCAGCTGGTCATGCTGGACCTTGAGCCCCTCGATCTGGGTGCCGATCCCCGCCTTGCGGGACAGGGCCTCCGTGGCCAGGTCCTCCTTGCCGGCGGCGAGCGCCTGTCTGGCCTGGCCCTCGAGCTTGGCCGCCGCGCTCTGCAGCTGGGTGGCCTGCAGCTCGATGCGCTTGCGGGAGGTGGCCACGTCGGCCAGGCCCCGGCGCACCTGCTGGACCATCTCCAGCTGGCGCTCGTAGCTGTAGTCCAGCGTCTCTCTCGGGTCCTCGGCCTTGTCGAGGATCTTGGACGTCTTGGCTTTCATGATGTCGGAGAACCGCTTCATCAGTCCCATGGTCCCTGACCTTAGATCGCTCGGGGGCGTGGTGGTGCCCGGGGTGGTTCCGCCTACCAGCTGCCGCTCGCTCCCCGACCCGAGGAGCGTCCGCCTCCCGACGGCCCGGACCGGTCCCGGCCGGAGCGGGAGGAGGAGCGGGAGCCTGAGGACGGGCGTCGCTTCTTCGGGGTCGACACCTCGCGTTCGTCGTGGTACTCGCAGTGCTCGCAGTCCTCGATGACCCGGTCGACGCCGCCGTGGTCATAGGTGGCGGCGGTGACCGTCTGTCGCGAAGTCCGCATCGTCTTGAAACTGCACTTCGGGCAGGCCTTGTAGCTGGAGAAGAGCTTGCCGTGACGCTCGATCCGGTGGGCCCCGCACGAGGTGCACTCGTAGACGTCGTACTCCACCGAGTCCAGCTCCTCTTCGAGGTTCTGCCCTTCGCCGAGGAGCGGCCGCTCCGCCTCCCGGCCCTTGATGCGCTTCATCTCCCGGTTGCACTCGGCGCACCGGCGGGGCTTGATCCGCTGCCAGGTCACGAACCCACCGGCGCCGAAGAGGGCGGCCCCGCCCCCGCCGAGGGCGTACCAGACGGCGCTGGGGATCCCCCCGCCGGTCTCCTCGCCGGCAGGCCCGTCTGCGCCCCCCAGGACGCCTACGAGCCGCTCGGCGAGGCCACCGCCGGAGGGACTGAGGGCGGCGTCTCCGCCGCCGGCCGAGCCATCTCCCAGCGCCCGGAAGCGGGCGGTGATCTCGCGTGCGCCGGTCAGGATGCCGTCGCCGTAACGGCTCTCCCGGAAGGAGGACAGCATGGCGTCGATGACCTGCTGGGCTTCGTCGACGTAGCTGTCGGCGAACCCGTCGCCGATGACCACCCGGGCTTGGCGGTCGTCCACGGCCACCAGGAGGAGCACCCCGTCGTCGATGCCGGCGTCACCGATGCCGAAGTGGTTGAACAGGTCGGTGGCGAAGTCCTCGATCGTCGCTCCGGGGTCGTAGTCGTCCACCGAGGAGATGGCCACGGCCACCGCGTCGACGGCCGTCTCGGCCTCCAGGGCCTGGAACAGGCGGACGATCTCGGCCTCGGTCGGGTCGTCGATGACCCCGGCGATGTCGTAGACCCAGCTGTTGGTGTTCTCGGGGTACTCGGCGGCGCCGGCGGCGGGGGCGAGGACGAGGGTGAGGCCGGCGGCCACGAGCAGCGCTCGGACGGCGGACATCATGGGCTCACCTCCGGCACGAAGGACCACAAGCTAGCGGCCGGGCGGCTGAATTTCCGGTGAAATTCCTTCGTTCCGTTCCCGGCAGAAAAACCCCGCGCCCGTCACAACGCCGCCGCCACCACCTCCCACGCCCGGCGGTGGCGCTCCACGTTGACGCTCCGGTCACCGGTGGCCACCACGATCACGTGCACGCCGCCGGCCACCAGAGCCTTCTCCAGGGCGGGGATGACGTCGCCGGCGCGGTCCACGCGCTCGGCCGGAAGGCCATAGGAACGGGCCACGCTCACCAGGTCGAGGCCGTGAGGGGTTCCGAAGAGGGCCTCGAAGTCGTCCGGGCCAACCGCCGGCGCCGACGCCTGGGGCAGGAAGGAGAAGATCCCGCCGCCGTCGTTGTCCACCACCACGAGGACGGCGTCGAGCCCGGCGCGGGCGGCGAAGGTGAGACCGGCGGCGTCATGGAGGAAGGCCAGGTCGCCCAGGAGCCCGACCACCGGGGCTCCGGCCCCGCGGGCGCCGGCGGCCACCCCCAGGACGGTGGAGGTGAACCCGTCGATGCCGTTGACGCCCCGATTGGCCAGCACCCGCAGGCCGGGCCGGGGCCGGGCAAAGGCCTCCAGGTCGCGGACGGGCATGCTGGAGGCCACCACCAGGGTGGCACCGGCGGGGAGGCCGTCACAGACGTCACGGGCCACGCGACCCTCGAAGGGTTCGCCGGAGGCGTCGAGAAAGGCGTCGAGCGCGCCGCGGGCGGCGGACTCGGCCTCCCGCCAACCGGCGAGCCAGGCCTGTGACCGCGGCGCCGGCGAGGACGTTTCGCCCAGTCGCTCGATCAGGCCGTCGAGCACCCGCGCCGGATCGGCGGCCAGGCGCCACGCCGCCGAACGGCCGGGGTCGAGCCAGGCGGCGTCGGGATCGACCAGGACCTGGGGGACGGCGGAGTCGAGCCAGGCGCCGGCGGCCTTGGACGTCAGAGCGGCCCCGAGGCGCAGCACCAGGTCGGGCCGGTGGGTGCCGGCGAAGCCGGGGACCCGCAGCAACGCCTCGTAGGTCGAGATGGTGGTCGCACCCGGCTGGCGCAGGCCGGACAGCGGGTCGGCCAGGACGGGCCAGCCGGCGGCGCCGGCAAAGCGATCGACCACGTCGAAGGCACAGCCCGCCCCCCATCCGGCCACCACCACGCCCCGCTCGGCCGCCTCGACGGCGCCCGCCAGCCGGTTCAGCTCGTCCTCTGCCAGCGTCAAGACGCCGGGGATGCTGGCCGTCCACGGCCGGTCCCCGGTCCGGCCGGGAACCTCGGGGATCTCGTCCCCGCTCGGCACCAGCGGCTCCCGGAAGGCGAGGTTCAGGTGCACGGGGCCGGCCGGTGGGCCCGCCGCCTCGGAGAAGGCCCGGGCGGCCAGGGGCCGCCAGGCGCCAATGGCCGCCGGGTGATCCTCGGGGCAGAGATCTCCGAAGTAGCGGACAGCCGGGCCGTAGAGGTTGACCTGGTCGGTGGTCTGGGGGGCGCCGGTGTGGCGCAGCTCCGGCGGCCGGTCGGCCGTGCACACCAGGAGGGGCACCCGGGCGTGGTGGGCTTCCAGGACGGCGCCGTGAAGGTGGGCGGCGGCCGTCCCCGAGGTGCACAGCACCGCCGCCGGGCGGCCCGAGGCCTTGCCCACCCCGAGGGCGAAGAAGGCCGCCGAGCGCTCGTCGAGGAACACGTGGACCCGCACCCGCGGGTCGGCGGCCAGGGCCAGGGCCATGGGCGTGGACCGGGACCCGGGCGCCACCGCCGCCTCGGTCAGCCCGGCCCGGGCCCACTCGTCGACCAAGGCCCGGGCGAAGGCGGTGTTCACGTCGCGGCTCATGACAGGATCGCCGGGTGCGAGTCGTGCTGCTCCACGGGTTCACGCAGGGTCCCGGGTCCTGGTCTTCGCTCGCCGCCCGGCTCGGCGAGGGCCACGACGTGGTCACCCCCGCCCTGCCCGGCCACGGGGGCGCCGGCGCCGTCACGGGAAGCTTCGAGGAGGAGGCGGTGGCCCTGGCCCAGTCGGTGGGCCCGCCGCCGGCGGTGTGGGTGGGCTATTCCCTGGGCGGCCGGCTGGCCTTGCGGATCGCGCTCGAACGCCCGGACCTGGTGGAGAGGCTCGTGCTGCTCGGCGCCACGGCCGGCCTGGCCGACCCGGCCGAGCGGGAGGCCCGCCGCCGGCGGGACGAGACCCTGGCCTCGGGCCTGGAGCGCAAGGGCCTGGACCGGTTCCTCGACGGCTGGCTGGCCCAACCCCTCTTCAAGAGCCTTCCTCCCGAGGCCGCGGGCCTGGAGGAACGCCGGACCAACACCGTGGAGGGCCTGGCCTCGGTGCTGCGCCGGCTGGGGACGGGCGCCCAGGAGCCGGTGTGGGACCGCCTTCATGAGCTGCGCATGCCGGTGCTGATCATGGCCGGCGAGCACGACAGCACCTTCGTGGCGCTCGCCTTCCACCTGGCCGCCGCCATCGGCGGGGAGGGCGAGGCGGGGCTGTCCTTCGTCCCCGGCGCCGGCCATGCCGCCCACCTGGAACGTCCCGACGCCTTCGCCCACATCCTGGAACGGTTCCTCGACCGCTGAGCGGATCACGGCCCGTCCTCCCCCGGGACGTCCTCGCCGGCCGGGGTGTCGGGGTCATCCGACAACGGGGCGCCGTAGCGGGCGAGCAGCTCGGGGTCGGGCACCGGGCGGCGGACGTCGAGCATCCCGTCGACGGGGACGAGGGGGTCCGCCACCACGTCGGCGGCCAGCAGCACGGCGGTACCCAGCCCGCAGGCGAAGGGCAGTTCGGGAAGGCAGGCGGCCAGCGCCACCCCGGCGGCCAGACCCACCGACGTCTCGTACAGCGAGGACACGATGGCGGGCACGCCCGCCGCCTCGGCGAGGGCCAGCGCCGGCCGCACGCCGCCCAGGGGTTGGGTCTTGACCACCAGGGCGTCGGCGGCGGCCAGCCGGCGCAGCCGGGAGGCGTCCTCGATGGTCCGCACCGCCTCGTCGGCGGCGAGGGGCACGGGCACGAGGCGCCGGAGCCGGGCCAGGTCCTCCAGGGTCTCCACCGGCTGCTCGGCCAGCTCGATGTCGTACTTGGCGAAGCGGAACAGGGCGACGACGGCCTCGTCCAGTCCCCAGAAGGCGTTGGCGTCGATGCGGATGCGCCCGGCGGGCCCGAGGGCGTCACGCACGGCCGCCACCCGGTCCAGGTCGGCGCCGGCCGGATCGGCGCCCACCTTGACCTTGACCGTCCCGACCCCCGCCGCCCGGGCCTCGGCGGCGAGCAGGCCCGCCTTCCGCGCCGGTACCGCCGGCACCAGGGCGTTGACCGGGATCTGTCGCCGCACCGGTGCCGGCCAGGGCTCGGAGCACGCCTCCTGGCAGGCGGCCCAGCAGTCGACGGGGTCCGACGGATAGCCGGGCAGAGGCGACCACTCCCCCCACCCGGCGGGGCCTTCGACCAGGAGGGCGTCGCGGCGCGTGCGCCCGGCCAGCGGCGTGCGCAGCGGCAGCCGGACGGCGAAGGCCCGGCGGGTCATGACATCCACAGGCCGGCGGCCAGCAGGGCCGAGGTGACGAGCTGGAGGCGGGCGGTGCCCACCAGGACGGCCACCAGGGACGGCGGGTCGCGCCGGGTGGCGACGATCCGCAACGGGGGCAGGGCAAGGGGGACGGCCAGCAGCGCCAGCCCCGCCGGCGGACGGGCCACCGCCAACCCGGCCACGGCGGCGAAGGCACCGAGGACGCAGGCCCGGTACAGGGTCCGGGTCCTGGCCGGCCCCAGGCGGACGGCCAGGGTGCGCTTGCCCGCGTCGGCGTCGGTGTCGATGTCCCGCAGGTTGTTGGCCACCAGGATGGCGCAGGCCAGCAGCCCCACCGGCAGGGCCGCCACCAGGGCGACGGTGGGGAGGCGCTCCAGGTGGACGTAGGCGGATCCGGCAGTGGCCACGAATCCGAAGAAGACGAGGACGGCCGCCTCCCCGAATCCCGAATACCCGTAAGGCCGGGGCCCGCCGGTGTAGAGGACGGCGGCGGCGATGCAGGCGGCCCCGACCAGGATGAGGCGCAGGTCCACCGCCACCGCCAGGGCGAGCCCGGCGCCGGCCGCCACCAGGAAGGCGATCCCGGCGGCCGTCCGCACCGCCTCGGGGGCGACCACCCCGGAGGCCGTCAACCGCACGGGCCCCTGGCGACGGGCGTCGGTGCCCCGGCGGCCATCGGAGTAGTCGTTGGCGTAGTTGACCCCGACCTGGAGGGCGACGGCGACAACCAGCGCGGCCCCCGCCCGCCACGCCCGAAGCGGACCCTCGGAGGCGGCGGCGGCCGTGCCCACCAGCACCGGGGACACCGAAGCAGGCAGGGTGCGGGGCCGGGCGCCGGCCACCCAGGGGTTCACTCGCCTAGGGCCGGTGGGGGAACTTCCCGAAGTCGGGCGGCCGCTTCTCCACATAGGCGTCGCGCCCCTCCTGGGCCTCCTCGCTCATGTAGTAGAGCAAGGTGGCGTCGCCGGCCAGTTGCTGGATCCCGGCCAGGCCGTCGGTGTCGGCGTTGAAGGCGGCCTTGAGCAGGCGCAGCGCCAGCGGGCTCTTGGCCAGCATCTTGCGGCACCAGGCGACCGTCTCCGCCTCCAGGGACTCGAGGGGCACGACCTTGTTGACCAGGCCCATGCGCTCGGCTTCCTCGGCGTCGTACTGGTCGCACAGGTACCAGATCTCCCGGGCCTTCTTGTGGCCCACCATGCGGGCCAGGAGGCCGGCCCCGTACCCGCCGTCGAAGGAACCGACCTTGGGCCCCGTCTGGCCGAAGCGGGCGTTGTCGGCGCAGATGGTGAGGTCGCACACCACATGGAGGACGTGGCCGCCGCCGATGGCGTAGCCCGCCACCATGGCCACCACCGGCTTGGGCAGCCGGCGGATCTGCACCTGGAGATCGAGCACGTTGAGGCGCCCCACGCCGTCGTCGCCGACGTAGCCGTCGTCGCCCCGGATGCGCTGGTCGCCGCCGGAGCAGAAGGCGTCGGGCCCCCTCGCCCGTCAGGATGATCACGCCCACGCTGCGGTCGTTGCGGGCCCGCTCGAAGGCGTCGGAGAGCTCGAAGAGGGTCTGGGGCCGGAAGGCGTTGCGGACCTCGGGCCGGCAGATGGTGAGCTTGGCGATGCCCTCGGCCGTCTCGTAGCGGATGTCGGTGTAGTCCCCGTCCGGCTTCCAGTCGGGGATGGCGGCGGTGCTATCGATCATGGGTGTCATCACTCCCAGAGCGTTCGCTACCAGCATCACACGGTAGCTGTCCGGGGCCAGAAATTCGAAGGCGGACGATGGGCGATCCTCCCTAGGGTGACCGGCCATGACCACGAGGCTCGCCTTTCCCATCAGCGTCGTCCTGGCCGCCCTGCTGGTCCTGGTCGCCTTGACCACTCAGGTCGGTTCGGATGACCGCTCCTCCGTCGACGCCGCCGTCACCAAGCTTCACGCCATCTTCGACGGCGAGCAGGAACGGCTCATGAAGGCCTACCCGACGTGGGCCTCCAGCCTCGGGGACCATCGCTACGACGACCGCTGGGACGACCTGAGCCCGGCCGCCATCGAGCGGAACCATCGGTCCAACATCGACGCCCTGGAGAAGCTCGAGGCCATCGACCGGTCCGTCCTGCCCGTCGACGAGCAGTTGAACTACGACCTGTTCCGCAGCCAGTACCGGGATTTCGTCGAGGAGCACCGCTTCCGCTCGTTCCTGATGCCTCTCGACCAGAACGGCGGCATCCAGACCGAGGACGAGCTGCGCGACAGCCTCCGGTTCGAGACCGAGGCGGACTACCGGAACTGGGTCGTCCGGCTCCAGACCTTCGGCCCGCACATGGACCAGACCATCGCCCTGCTGGCCCAGGGGATTACCGAGGGCCGGACCCAGCCCCGGGTGATCATGGAGCGCATCCCGGCCCAGATCGCGGCCCAGGTGGTGGACGACCCCGAGCGGAGCCCATTCTGGATCCCCTTCCAGGAGATGGCCTCCGGCTTGGCTCCGGACACCCAGGAGCGGCTCCGGGCCGATGCCCGCCGCGCCATCACCGAGGTGGTGGTCCCCGCCTACCGTCGCCTCCAGGCCTTCTTCTCCGAGCGCTACCTCCCCGCCGCCCGCACCTCCGTCGGGGCCTGGGCCCTGCCCGAGGGCGACGCCTACTACGCCTTCAAGGTCCGCACCGAGACAACGACCGACAGGAGTCCCGAGGAGATCCACCAGCTCGGCCTGGCCGAGGTGGCCCGCATCAAGGCGGAGATGCAACAGGTCATCGACGAGGTCGGCTTCACCGGGAGCTACGCCGAGTTCCTCGAGTTCCTGCGAACCGACCCCCGCTTCTACTACGGGGACCGGGAGGAGCTCCTCGCCTCCTACCAGGCCATCACCAAGCGGATCGACCCGGAGCTCACCCGGCTCTTCGGGAAGCTGCCCCGCCTCCCCTACGGGGTGAAGCCCGTCCCCGACATCGCCGCCCCCGACACCCACACGGCGTACTACAACGAGGGCACGGCCGACGGCACCCGGGCCGGTGCCGTCTACGTGAATCTCTACAAGCCCGAGGTGCGGCCCAAGTACGAGATGGAAGCGCTCATGGCCCACGAGGGGGTGCCGGGGCACCATCTGCAGATCTCCCTGGCCCTGGAGCAGGGCGACGTCCCCTGGTTCCGCCGCCACGCCCACTACACCGGCTTCGTCGAGGGCTGGGGCCTCTACAGCGAGAGCCTCGGCTCTGAGCTCGGACTCTACCGGGACCCCTACAGCCACTTCGGCCAGCTCACCTACGAGATGTGGCGGGCCATCCGGCTGGTGGTCGATACCGGGCTACACGCCAAGCACTGGACCCGGGACCAGGCCATCGCCTTCTTCCGGGACCACGCGGGCAAGGCCGAACACGACATCACGAACGAGGTCGACCGCTACATCGGCTGGCCGGGCCAGGCCCTGGCCTACAAGATCGGCCAGCTCAAGATCACCGAGCTGCGCCGGCGGGCCGAGGAGCGCCTCGGCGACCGCTTCGACATCCGCGCCTTCCACGACACGGTGCTCGGCTCCGGGGCGGTGCCTCTCGACATCCTGGAGCGCAACGTCGACGCCTGGATCGAACAGCAGCTCGCCGCCAAGAAGCCATAACTGTCGCACCCGCGGTTTATGATCTCTCTGAAACGAACGCATGTTCGATGAGAAGGGAGATCGTCGTGACCTGGATCCTGACCGGAGCCACCGTGATGATGTTGAGCGTGATCGCCGTGGCCTACCGGCGTGCCGACCGGGAGCGGTGCCAGGCCGCCCACCCCACCGCCCTGCGCCTCGCCTACCCGCTCCTGGTGGCGGCCAACGGCGACACCCCCGTGGCCGCCGCACCCTGTCCGCCCCGCCGGGAACGCCACCTGGTGGTGGTCTGCACCGACGGCAAGGAGATCACCCGGCGATGAGGGCCTCCACCCGCCTCTCGATGGCACCCAGGCCGAGAGCCCGGGCCGTCCCCAGGCTCTGCTCCAGCATCGCCGCCGCTCGCCCGGCGTCCTCCGGCCGGCCCTGGCGCACCAGGACCCGGGCGCACTCCAACTGGGAGCGGGCCAGCCACACCGGGGCCGGGAGGCGCTCCTCGGTGCGCATCGCCTCCTCGAAGTGCGCTCTCGCCGCCTCGAGACGGCCCTCGGTGGCGGCCAGCAGGCCGAGGTAGTGGTCGATGGGCCCGGTGGTGGCGGCGCCGTTGGTGGCGAGCAGACCGGCGTAGGGGGCGAGCCCTTCGTAGAGAGTCCCGGCCCGCTCGGCGTCGTCGAGGAGGAACGCCACCTCCGCCAGGATCGTCGCCCCGAACATCCAGGCGAAGGGCAGCGCGAAACCAGTGGCGGCGAGCTCGTCGAAGAAGACCCGGGCTTCCTCGAGACGGCCGAGTTCGCACAGCGTCAGGCAGTAGGCGGCCAGGGGCAGCGGCGACCGCCGCGGGCGGCGCATCGCCCGGCTGAAGAACTCCAGGGTCTCCCCCAGCCGGCCCTGGTCGTATCGGAGCCAGAACAGCTGGATGCCGAAGAAGCTGAAGGCGTCGGGCTGGCCTGACGCCTGGTTCAGGGCGAAGGCTTCGTAGGCCAGGGCCTCGGATTCCTCCAACCGACCTTGGATCCGGCTGAGGTGCGAACGTCCAGCCGTGGCGATGAAACGCAGGAACGGCTCACGAACGTCGTCGGCCATCCTGGTCGAGCTGGCGATCAGCGCTTCGGCGACGTCCAGATCCCCAGCCATGACCGCGGTCATGAACCCCCACGTGGGGGCCCAGAAGGCCAGGGCCGGGTCGCCGAGCTGCTCGGCCACCGCGCCGAGCTCCGCCGTGTGGGCCCGCAGGGCGCCAACATCGAGCGACGTGAAGATGGGGACGTAGCCCCGCACGAGGGCATCCGCCAAGGTCGGGAGATCGCCCAGTCGCCGGGCCATGTCCAGCCCGGCCGTGGCCAGCTGCAAGCGGCGCTCCGGCTCCGTGGCGAAGACCAGCTCGGACGCCAGGGTGACCAGCAGCCGGGCCCGGGTGGCGGAGTCACCCGGGCCCAGGGCGTCGAGTGCAGCCTCGACGACCTGCACCCGCTCGTCGTCCACCTCGTTGAGGAGGCTGAAGAACGCCCGGTGGTTCGCCAGGGCGGCGCGTCCCAGGCGCTCAGCGTCACCGAGGCCCTGGGCCCGGCGGGCGGCCTCCAGCAGTGTCCGGCGATGGTCGGCATCGCCCGCCCGGCGCTGGGCCTCGCCCAGGGAGATCAGCAAGTCGCACCGCAAGGCCTCGTCCGCCTCGCCCTCGGAAGACGCCAGCAGGTCGAGGGCGTGGCGGTAGTAGTCGAGTGCCTCTTCAAAAGCCAGACCGGCGCCCGCCCGGTCCCCGGCCCGCCGGGCGTAGTCCACAGCCCGCACCACCTCGCCGAGGCTGGCCGCCTCGCTGAAGTGGCGGGCGAGCTCACTGACGTGGGTGTCGGCGTCGGGTCGGGCCTCGAGGATCTCCCCGATCCGGCGGTGCAGGCGCAGGCGCCGGGTGCTGGGCATGTCCTCGTAGAGGGCGGAGCGGACGAGGGCGTGGGCGAAGGCGTAGTGCTCGGCCCGCCCGCTGGTGGCCGCCACCAGGCGCGCCTCCTCCGCCTCTTCCAGCGAGTCGAGCACCGCGTCCCGGTTCACGTCACCCACCGCGGCCAGGAGCCCGACATCGAACTCGCGCCCGATGACCGCGGCCAGGGAGAGCACCTCGTTGGCCGACGGGGGTAGCTGGGCCAGGCGCCGGCCCACGATCTCCCGGACCCCTTCGGGGATGCCGAGCTCACCCAGCGGGCGGGCGGTGATCCAGCGCTGCTCCCGGCGGATGACGGCGCCCGTTTCGGCCAGGTGGCGGAGCAGCTCGCCCACGAAGAACGGGTTGCCGTCCGTCTCGCTGTGGACGGCGCGGGCGAAGGCCATGTCCTCGGGTTCGAGAGGATGACCGGCGGCCGCCTCGATGAGGGCCGTGGTCTCGCCCTCATCCAGTCCCTTGAGCGACATGCGCTCGACGTCGGGTTCGCGCCGGAGGTCGGCCACGGTCTGGGCCAGCGCCGAGCCACGGGGCACGTCGGTCTCGCGGTAGGTGGCCACCACCAGGAGCCGGTCCGCCTCCCCGGACCGCATGAGGTGGCGCAAGAGGAGCAACGTCGGTTTCCCCGCCCAGTGCAGGTCGTCGAGCAGCAGCAGGACGGGCGCCGAGCGCGCCATCCCGGACAGGAAGTCGCGTACCGCCTCCAGCAACCGGTAGCGCTCCGTCTCGGGCTCCGCCCGTAGCGGCTCGGCGAGCTCCGGCATCCGGGATGGCAGCCCCGGCACCAGGCGGGCCACCTCGCCGCCCAGCGGGCCCAGCTGGTCCCGCAGGTCGGCCGGCGGGCAGGCGGCCACGTAGCGTCCCAGCGCCTCGGCGAAAGGCTGGTAGGGCAGGCCGGGCTCCTCCTCGCAGCGCCCGTAGAGCACCACCCCGCCCTCGGGGTGAACGAGGTGTGCCAGTTGCGCCATGAGTCGGGTCTTGCCGATACCCGGCTCTCCAGCCACCAGGACGAGGGCCCGCCGGCCGATGATGGCGTTCTTCCACGCGCCGGTCAGGCGATTCAGCTCGGTGCGCCGGCCCACGAAGCGGAAGGCGGCGGCCCGTTCGATCCCGGCCGGGAGGGGGATGGAGAGGCCGATCTCGGGAGCCCAGTCGACTTCGTAGGCCCCGACCTCGCCAGGGAGGCCCTTCAGCTCCAGGTTGCCGACGCCCGAGAATCGGTAGCCGGACTGGCCGCCGACCAGCAGGCGCACCACCGGGCTGACCAGGATCTGCCCGCCCTGTGCGGCGTGGCACAAGCGGGAGGCCTCCACCACCGGGAGGCCGAAGCAGTCTTCCGCCTCGAAGCTGATGTCACCCGAGCTGATGCCCAGGCGGGCGTCGAGCCGGGAATCGGAGGGGGCCGAGCGGTTGTGCCGGTCGAAGGCCCGCTGAATGGCGACGGCGGCGTCGACAGCGGCGGCGGCGCCGGCGAAGGTGGCCATGATCCCGTCACCGAGGCTCTTGACCACCCGTCCCTGGTGGAGCAACACGGCTTCGCCCAGGAGCCAGTCGTGGGTGCGCCGGAGAGCATCGGCCGCCCCTTCGGTCAGGCGCGACCACCGCTCGGTCGACGCCACCAGGTCGGTGAACAGGACCGTGGCCGTCGAACGCCCTCCCCCTCCGCCCGGCGTCACGGGGCCATCGTAGGCTCCGGCCGACAATTCAGGATGGGCGGTGACCAGGGACTTCAGCTGCCCGGCGCAGGTGGTCGACCAGGTCGTCCAGCCGGGCGTGGGCGTTGAGGCCGCTGGTGGAGGGCATGACGTAGGCGGGGACGCCGGCGAAGCCGCCGGGCTGCGTCCCGGGCCGGGCCCGGCGGTCGACGGCGGCCCGCCAGCCGGCCAGGCCGACGAAGACGACCGCGCCGGGGCGGAGCCACTCCACCAGGCGGCGCACCCGCTCGACGCCGGCGGCGTATTCGGCCGGACCCAGGAGATCGGCCCGGGGGGTGGCCCGCTTCACCAGGTCGGTCATCCCCACACCGTCCACCGTCAGGGCGTGGAACGGGTCGCGGGCCCGGGACACGAGGCCCGCGTCCCGCGCCGCCGGCCAGAAGCGGTTGGTGGCCCCGGCGTAGCCGTAGCCGGCGTCGGCGGCCACCAGGGACGGATTGAGGCCGCACACCAACAGGCGCATGCGCGGGCCCACGAAGTCGGGCAGGGTGCGGGCCCGCCGGGCCCGCACCCAGGCGGCGTCGCCTGCCACCTCGGTCCGCTCCACGTCGAAGCCGGCGCCGGCCACCACCTCGGCGAAGCGCTCGGGGGGCCAGCGGGCGAAGAAGCGGCCCCCGGGGTGCGGGGTGTCCCCGAGAGCAAACTCGTCGTCGCTCAGGTACCCCTCGTCGTCGCCCACCAGGGCGGTGATCTCCAGCGGGGCGTCGAGCGCCAGGGCCCGGTGCAGACGGGCCAGCGCCAAGGGGAGGCGGACCTTGGCCACATGGACGTACGTGTTGCGGGCCCAGGCCCCGCCCAGCGAGCCGTCCCGGAAGGGAAGCGCCTCGAGGTCGCCCTGGACCACCACGACCCCCGGTGCCCGGCTCCGGGCCCGGTCCACCATGGCGGCGGCGGCGTCGATCCCGACCACCGTGCCTGTTCCGGCCAGCGCCGGAAGGTACACGCCCGGCCCACAGCCGAGATCGGCGCAGGGCAGCCCCGGAAGGACGGAGGCGGCGAGGGCGGTCGCCCGGGCGGCATGGCGGGCGGGCCGGCGGGCGTCGTACTCGGTGGCCTGGGCCTCGTAGATTCCGATCGTGGCCCGGTCCACCGCCGCTACCAGCCCGCCGTTCCCGGCCCTCCCTTGAAGGGGCCGTGGATGCGGGCGGTGATCCAGCCGCCGTAAAAGTCGCCCGCCTGGGCGGCGACCCGCTCCCCGTCCACGAAGCAGCCGTCCACCCGCCCCGGATAGAAGGCGACGTACCCGGTCAGAGTCCCGTAGCCGGCGGCGGGATCGGGATAGGACCAGGCCGCCTCGGCCACGCGCCGGTCGCCCGCCTGGGCGCTCCAGTAGACGGCCACGCCCTTGAACTCGCAGAAGGAGCGGCGAGTCTCGGCGCTGAGGACGCCGGTGACCACGTCGCCGGGCGGCAGGTAGTACACCGGCGGGTGGCTGGTCTCCAGCACCCGCAACGCCCGCTGCGACTCGGCGATGACCTCTCCGCCCAGGTGCACGGTCACGTGCTCGGCGCTGGCCTCCACCCGGGGCGGCCGGGGGTAGTCCCACACCGACTCGGGCCGACCACCGCTCATGCCCCGAGGTTAAGGCGTCCCGGGCGGCCGACGCCTGAAGGCGGCGGACGGGGTGGCGGCGGAGGAGAGGGAAACCGTCGCCACCCCGAACGCCGGAGGGGGCACGCCCCAGTCAAGCGACCGGACCTGGGACGTACCTGCACCTCACCTGTGAGCTCCCTGTGAATGACTGGCAAGCTGGCGGCGATGGTTCCACGGTTGGAGATCAGGCCGTGGCAGGCGGACGACGCGGCGGCGCTGGCCACCGGCCGGCCCGGGGTCGAGGCCGCTGACGCGATCCTGGCTCCTGACGCCCTGCGCCCCGCCCATGGCCAGGTGGGGCCCGGCCAGGTGTGGCTGCGCGCCCTCGCCGCGACCGTGGACGGCGAGCCGGTGGCTGGCGCGGCGGTGTGGTCGTCGCACTGGCACCCGGTGCGCCTGTGGGCCTACGTCGAGGTGTTGCCGGCGTGGCGGCGCCAGGGAGTCGGCGGCGCCCTCCTCGCCGCCCTGCGCCGGCAGGCCGAACCGGACGGGCGGACCCTGCGGGCCAAGGTCCGGCGCGACGGCCCATCGGGCGGCTTCGCCGTGGCCATGGGACTCACCACCGTCCTCATCGAGTCCACCGGCCGGGAGGTCGACCCCGCCCGCCTGCCCGATCCCCCGGCCCGGGTGCTGGCCGCCGACCTGGGCAGCGCCGAGGTGGCCGGCGTCTTCCGCCGCTGGTACGCCGCCGTGCATCCCACCGACCCTCCCGGTCCGCTCACCGACGAAGACGTGCGCCGCACCCACCTGGCGGAAGCGGCGGGCGGGGTGATCGTGCGCCACGACTGGGGGCCGGTGGCGGGCATCGGGCTCGCCTTCGACGAGGGCGAGATGTGGGGCTTCTCCGGCGGCTCGCTCAACCCCGGCGCCACCGGGGCCGCGGAGGTGGTCCGGGACCTGGTGCTGGGAGCGGCCCGGCTGGTTCCCGCCGGACGGCGCCTGGTGCTCGAGGTGGACGACTCCATGGCCGACGTGGCGGCCGCCGCCGATCTCCTGGGCGCCGCCTACGGCGACACCGTCCACGTGGTCGCCGAATCCTGAGCGGGCGGCGCCAGGGGGAGCTCGACCACGAACCAGGCCCCGGGACCGGCGGCGGCCTCCAGGCGGGCCCGGCCGCCGTGGGCTTCGGCCACTGCGGCCACGATGGACAGGCCCAGACCGGAGCCGCCGGTGGCCCGGCTGCGGGCGGCATCGGCCCGGTAGAAGCGCTCGAACACCTGGTCACCCACGCCCGCCGGCAGCCCCGGGCCCTCGTCGCGGACGTCGAGGCGGGCCCGGCCGTCCTCGGCCATGACCCGGACGTGCACGGGCGTGCCCGGGGGGGTGTGGACGGCGGCGTTGGCCAGCAGGTTGGCCGCCACCTGGCGCAGGCGGGCTTCGTCGCCGGTCACCACCACGGGGGCGTCGCCGGTGAGGGTGATGGTCCGTTCCGGGGAGACGGCCCGGGCGTCGGCCACGGCGTCGGAGGCGAGGCGGAGCAGGTCGACGGGCGCCTGCTCCAGGGGGCGCCCCTGATCGAGACGGGCCAGCAGCAGGAGGTCCTCCACCAGGACTCCCATGCGGGTCGCCTCCTCCTCGATGCGCCGCATGGCGTTGGCCAGGTCCTCGGGACGCTCCGAGGCGCCCTGGCGGAAGAGCTCGGAGTAGCCCCGGATGGAGGTGAGCGGGGTGCGCAGCTCGTGGCTGGCGTCGGCCACGAAGCGCCGGAGGCGCTCCTCGGAGGCGGCCCGGCGGGAGAAGGCGTCCTCGATCTGGCCCAGCATGGCGTTGAGAGCCAGCCCCAGGCGGCCCACCTCGGTGTCGGGTTCGGCCCGCTCCACCCGCCGGGACAGGTCGCCGGCGGCGATGGCCTCGGCCGTGGCACCGATCTCGCCCAGGGGCCGCAGCCCGATGCGCACCACCCAGGCGGAGAGGGCGGCCAGGGCCCCAAGGACGATGGCGGAGACCACCACCATGATCCCCACCAGCCGGCGCAGGGTGGCCTGGTTGGCTTCCAGGGGCAGGGCCACCACCAGGGATCCGCCGTCGGTTAGGGGTGTGGTGAGGATCCGCCAGGTGAAGTGGGAGTTCCCCGCCGAGGCCACCTCGCCGTAGGCCTCCCGGGGCGGCAGGTCGGGCGGCAGGTCGGGGCGGGGCTGGCCCGGGCTCACGTAGCGGACGGTGGGGCCGAGGGGCTGGCGCAGCTCGGCGTAGGTGCCGGAGAGGATCACCGAGCGGCCCGACGGCCGGGAGCCGGGGAATACGCCGCCCCGGGACAGCTCGGTGAACACCGGCGCCCGGGAGTCGCGCAGCTGCCCGTCCACCCGTTGCTCCAGGAAAGTGGACAGCGCCCGGTAGGTGGCCAGGTTGGCACCCATCAACCCGGCGGCCACCACCACCAGGACCCCCGCCAGCAGCCGGGCCCGCAGCGACATGTAGGCCGACCCTGCGGCCACTAGTTCGGCAGCCGGAGGGTGTAGCCCACCCCCCGGACGGTGTGGATCAGGCGGGGCTCGATGCGGTCAACCTTCTTGCGCAGGTAGGAGATGTAGGTCTCCACCACGTTGGCGTCGCCCCCGAAGTCGTACTCCCACACGTGGTCCAGGATCTGTGCCTTGGACAGCACCCGGCGGGAGTTGACCATCAGGTAGCGCAGGAGCTTGAACTCGGTGGGGGTCATGGGCAGGGGCTCTCCTGCCCGGAACACCTCGTGGGTGTCCTCGTCGAGCTCCAGATCGGCGAAGACCAGGCGACCTTCGGGTTCGACCGCTCCGGTGCGGCGCAGCACCGCCCGCACCCGGGCCACCAGCTCCTCCAGGGAAAAGGGCTTGGTGACGTAGTCGTCGCCGCCCAGGGTCAGCCCGGCCACCTTGTCCTCGGTGGCGTCCCGGGCGGTGAGGAACAGGACGGGGATGCGCAGCCCCTCGGCCCGAAGGCGGCGGGTGACCTCGAAGCCGTCGAGGTCGGGCAGCATCACGTCGAGGACGATGAGCTCGGGGCGAAAGGCGCGGGCCCGGGCCAGCGCCTCCCGGCCGGTGGTGGCGGTGGCCACCTCGAAGCCGACGTAGCGCAACGCCGTGCCGACCAGATCGGTGATGTTCGCCTCGTCGTCGACTACCAGGACACGGGCCTCGGCCACGGATCCCATTCTTATTCCGACCCACCCATTGGTCGCGCCCAGCCCGTCAGGCGTCGGGGCGCTCGCCCAGGGTCACGGTCAGCGCCACCTCGGCGCCGTCCCGCACGATCTTCATCGGGACCTGCTGGCCGGGAGCGAGCTGGGTGCGCAGGATGCCGACGAGCTCGGAGGAGCCCACCACCGGAGTCCCGGCGATCTCGACGATCCGGTCGCCGGCCCGCAGGCCGGCGGCAGCGGCGGGACCGCCGGCGTTGACCTCGACCACCTGAGCGCCCCGGCTGCCGTCTTCGGTGTCGGAGGTGGTGATCCCCAGGAAGGCGGCAGCCCGGGCCGGCGTGCCGTTGCGGAGCCGGTCGATGACGGGACGGGCGCCGTCGATGGGAATGGCGAACCCGATGTTCTGACCGCCCCGGCCGGCCACCGCCGTGTTGATCCCCACCACCCGGCCACCGGCGTCCACCAGAGGACCGCCGGAGTTGCCCGGGTTGATGGCGGCGTCGGTCTGGATGAGGCCGGTGAGCGAGTCGAGCGAGCGACCCAGGGCGGAGACGATCCCCCGGGTCACGCTGGGATCGCCCCGCAGGCCGAGGGCGTTGCCCACCGCCACCACATCGTCACCCACCGCCAGCGAGGCGGAGGACCCGAGGTCGGCGGCCGGCAGCCCGCTGGCCCCCGGGATGCGCAGCAGCGCCAGGTCGTTGCCGGCGTCGGCCCCGACCAGCTCGGCGCGACGGGAGTCGTTCTCGCCGAAGACGGTCACCCGGATCGTGCCGGCACCGTCCACCACGTGGGCGTTGGTGAGCACCTCGCCGTCGGGCGTGAGGATGATGCCGGTGCCCTGACCGCCTCCCTGGCGGCCGCTCACGGCGATGGCGACCACCGAAGGCTCGACCTTGGCCAGGACGGCCCGGACGTCGGTACCGCTGCCCGCCGGCCGGGTGGCGTCACCGCCGGAGGAGGGCGCGGGGGCGATGACGGGCCGGCTGGCGAGGGCGGGGGCGGAGGCGGGGCCGTCTTCGGCCAGATTGGCTCCCACCACACCCCCGACCACGCCGGCCAGGACGAGGGCGGCGAGACCGGCGGCACCCAGCGCCGCCCGGCGCGGCCAGGCGGGACCTCCACCGCGCCCGGCCGGAGCCGGCGGCGACGGCTCGGGGGGCAGGAATGCGGGCCCGGCGGGTCCCTCCTCGAACGTCGGAGGCTCGGCGGGCGCCGAGAGCGGATCAGGCGGGCTCCAGTTCCAGTCGCTCATCGCTCTACTCCAGCGCCGCCGCCTGTGAACAGGCTGTGGAGCGCCTGGGAGCCTCCGTAAACCTGGGATGAACCGCCGGGCGACAGAAAAGAGGAGAGCGCCCGGATCGTCACGAATTCACCGTAGTCGGCGCCCCCGCGCCGCCTGGAGGCCTCATGTTCCGCGGTACAGCCCCCCGGCTGGCCATCTTGCTTCTGGCCAGCGCCGCCGTCCTCCCCGTCACCGCGCCCGCCCAGGCGGCGCCGCCCCAGGAACGGACGGTGCGTGTCTTCGACTTCGCCTACGACCCGGTCCCGATCCAGGTCGAGGCGGGCGACACCGTGGTCTGGGTGCTGGATCAGTCGGCCCAGGCCACCCACTCCGTGACGTCCGACGACGATGGTGGCTTCACCGCCGACCTCGTTCCCGGTACCCCGGACAACGTGTTCCGCCGCAAGTTCACCACCGCCGGCAAGTTCGCCTACTACTGCCGGTTCCACCTGTTCTCCAACAGCATGGTCGGCCAGGTCCAGGTGACCGACCCGCCGCCGCCCACCACGACGACCACCACCGAGCCGCCGACCACGACCACCACGGCGCCGCCGCCCACCACCACCACGACGGCGCCGCCGCCTCCGCCGACCACGACCACCACCCGGCCGCGGCCCACCACGACCACGACCCAGCCGCCGGCCGCCCCCCCGACCACGCAGCCGCCGGCATCGGCCAGCACCGACGACCACGACACGACCGACACCACCGCCCGGGCCACCACCACGACGGGCAAGCCGACGACCACCACCACGGGGAAGAAGAAGCCGGCTGCGACGACCACGACCAAGGCCCCGGAGACGACGACCACGTCGGCGGCGCCGGCCCTGCCGGCGGAGTGGATCCCGACGCCCGACCTCGTCCCCGGCGGGGCGCCGACGACCACGACCACCGAGCCTGGGACCGAGGTGGCCGCCGGCCACGAGTCGAAGAAGGGCAAGGGCGGCGGAGGTGGCGGGTTCCCCGTCGCCGTCGCCGGCGCCCTCGGGCTGCTGGTGCTGGGCGGCGGCGTGTGGGCCTGGTACCACCGCTCCAGCCGCTACCTCCCGGCCTAGACCGGCGGTTTAGGGTGGGCGGGTGAACACCTGCCCCACGCTCACCACCGATCGCCTCGTCCTCCGTCCCTTCCGGGACGATGACCTGGGTCCGTTCACGGAGGTACTGCGGGCCGAGCCGGTCCGGGCCTCCCTCCTCCTCCCCGCCGACGTCGGACCAGGACGGGCCTTCTCCGACATGGCCGCCAACCTGGGGCAGTGGCAACTGCGGGGGACGGGCCACTGGGCCCTGGAGGAGCGGGCCACCGGCGCCCTGGTGGGGCGGGCCGGGTTGCACCGCCCCGGCTGGGAGGACTGGCCCGGGGTCGAGGTGGGCTGGGTGCTGCACCCCCACCACTGGGGCAAGGGCTATGCCACCGAGGCCGGCGCCCAGGCGCTCGCCTACGCCTTCGAGACATTGAGCCTTCCCGAGGTGTTCAGCGTCATCCTGCCCACCAACGAGCGCTCCCAGGCGGTGGCCCGCCGGCTCGGCTTCACCCTGATGGAGGAGCGGATCCTGTCCTTCTTCCCCACCCGCCCCCACGGGATCTGGCACCTCCCGGCCGGCGGCTGGAAGAGCAACTGAGGGCGGACGGATCGGGATGTCCACCGTCCATGTCATCGCCATCGGCTCCCTCGACGAGTTGACCGCCGCCCTCGACGAGCTGGACCCGGCCGGCGACGACCTCGTGCTGGTCCATCCCGAGCACCACAGCGTCGTGGCCGGCGACGGGCAGGACATCGCCGGCGCCCACAGTGTGTTCGGCGAGTCCATCGCCGTGGCCGCCTCCGCCCTGCCGGTGAGTGCCGGTGAGGCCGCCGTGCGCCTCACGGAGGTGCTCATGGCCGGGCTCGGGTCGTTGCCCTACCGGCACCATCCCTTCCCCCTCGGGCTGTGCGGGCCGGCGGTTGCCCTCCGGAGGGTCCTGGCCTCCCTGCCCGACGGCGCCGACGACGCCGACCGCCTGGCCGGGGCTCTCCTGGCCGGGAACGCCGACCTGGCACTGGACAGCGGCGGCCAGGTCTTTCGGGTCCTCGACGGGTCGGACACCGACGTCGTCGCCGTCGCCGGCCGGTTCCATGCCGGCACCGAACGGCCGGTGGTGGCCATCGATCCCGCCCCGCCCGGGGTCCGACATGTTCCCGGGGAGAACCCGCGCCTGGCCGCCCTGGCCGCCGCCCTGGCCGACCCCGGCGGTCGCGACCTGGCCGCCCTCCTCCGCTACGACGGCGCCGTCGACCCGGCGCCGGACAAGGCGGTGGAAGCGGCGCCCGACATCCTGGTCATGCCCTTCTGGACGCCGGAGTTCTGTGCCGTCCTGTTGCGAGCGGCCGAGGTTGCCGGCATGTGGGCCTCGGACCCTGACGACCCCGTCCCGGGCGCCGAGGTGTCGCTCTTTGCCCTCTTCCCGCGGCTGGCCGGCCTCCTGGAGGAGGACCTGATGACCCGGGTGTGGCCCCGGCTGCACGAGCACTGGCCGGAGGCGGCCGCCACCGGACTGCATGACGCCTTCGTCATCCGCTACGAGCCGGGCGGGTCGAACGAGGGTCTGCCTCTCCATCACGACGTCGCCCAGGTGAGCGCCACCGTGCGGCTCAACCACGGCTACCGGGGCGGCGCCCTGTCCTTCCCTCGCCAGGGATGGGACACCGCCGGCGTCCCCGTCGGCCACCTGGTGGCCTGGCCGTCCCTCGTCACCCACCCCCACCGGGCCGAACCGGTACAACACGGCGTCCGCTACGGCCTGACCATCTGGTTCGCACTACCCGGCGTCTGAGTCGTCCTCCTTGGGCCGGGCCTGGACGTGGGTGAAGCCGAAGCGGCCCTTGATGCAGAGGTTCCCCCGGGTGACGAACTGGTCGTGGGGTGAGGTGACCCGCACGATCTCGTTGTCCTGCACGTGGAGGGTGAGGGTGCAGCCCACGCCGCAGTACGGGCAGATGGTGTCGGTGCGGGTCTGGCGGGCGGGTTCCCACTCCCCCGCCTCCCGGAGGCGGAACTCGGCGGCGAAGGACAGGGCGCCGGTGGGGCACACCTCCACGCAGTTGCCGCAGTACACGCAGGCGGAGTCGGGCAGGGGCGCGTCCCACTCGGTGGAGATGTGCGAGTCGAACCCCCGGCCGGCCACGGCGATGGCGAACGTCTGCTGCCACTGCTCGCCGCAGGCGTCGACGCACTTGTAGCAGAGGATGCAACGGGCGTAGTCCCGCACATAGAGGTCGTTGTCCACCTTGGCCGGCTGGGCGGCCACGGTGGCTGCCCCGGGCCCGTAGCGGGCCGGCTCCGCGCCGTAGTCCGCCATCCACCTGTCCACCTCCGGGCCGGCGCCGGAGAGGTCGACGGAGCTGGCCAGGAACTCGAGCACCAGGCGCCGGGCGAGGCGGGCCCGGGGCGTGGCCGTGTGCACGACCATGCCCGCCTCCACCTTGCGGGAGCAGGCCGGGGCCAGGACCCGGGCGCCCTCCACCTCCACCATGCACACCCGGCAGGCGTTCTTGGGGGTGAGGGTGTCGCCGTAGCACAGCGTGGGGATGTCGGCTCCCGCCGCCCGGGCCGCCTCCAGGATGGTGGCCCCCTCGGGCACCCGGCGGGCCTCGCCGTCGATGGTCACGTCGACCATCCGCCGGGGCGGCCCCAGGGGTACGGACACCGGTTCCGCGCTCATGGGGAGAAGACCGCCAGCCGTCTGATGGCGGACTCGACAGCCGAGGCGGCCGTCTGACCCAGGCCACAGATGGAGGCGTCACGCATGACGGCCCCCACGTCGGCCAGCAGGGCCAGCTCGTCGGCGACGCTCGACAGCGGATGGCCGGCAGCCAGGCGCTCCAGGATCTCCTCCTGGCGGACGGTGCCGACCCGGCAGGGGACGCACTGGCCGCAGGACTCGTCCTTGAAGAAGGCGGCGATGCGCAGGAGGAAACCGGCCAGGTCGACGGAGTCGTCGACCACCATGACCACGCCCGACCCCAGCGTGGCCCCGGCCGCCGCCGCCCCCTCGAAGGTGAGGGGCACGTCCAGGCCGTCGGGAGCGACGAAGGCCCCGGCCGCCCCGCCCAGCAGCACGCCCTGGAGCTCCCGGCCGGGGGGCAGGCCGCCGGCCAGATCCAGCAGGGCGGCCAGCGTGACCCCGAAGGGCACCTCGTAGACGCCCGGGGTGCGCACCGACCCGGAGACGGCGAAGAGCTTCGTCCCGGTGGAGCGCTCGGTCCCGGTGGCGGCGTAAGCGGCGCCCCCCCGCTCCAGGATGGGAAGCACGTTGACCAGCGTCTCGACGTTGTTGACCACGGTGGGCTTCCCGAAGAGCCCGACCTCCACCGGGAACGGCGGCTTGTTGCGGGGTTCGCCCCGGTAGCCCTCGATGGAGTTGAAGATGGCGGTCTCCTCACCGCAGATGTAGGCCCCCGCCCCCCGGCGCACCTCGACGTCAAAGGCGAACCCGAGCCCCATCACATCGGCTCCCAGGAAGCCGCGGTCGCAGGCGGTGGCGATGGCCGCCTCCAGGGTCCGCAGGGCCCGGGGGTATTCGCCCCGCAGGTAGACGTAACCCCGCTCGCACCCGGTGGCCCACCCGGCGATGGTCATCGCCTCGAGCACGGCGTAGGGGTCGCCCTCGAGGAGGATCCGGTCCTTGAACGTGCCCGGCTCGGACTCGTCGGCGTTGCACACCAGGTAGTGGGGCCGGACGGGCTGGGCGGCCACCGCCGCCCACTTGCGGCCGGCGGGGAAGGCGGCGCCACCCCGGCCCACCAGCTTCGAGTCGGCCACCTCCCGGATGACCCCGGCCGGACCCAGGGCCAAGGCCTGGCGCAGGGCGGCGTAGCCCCCATGCGCCCGGTAGTCGTCCAGGCTCACCGGGTCGGCCACCCCCACCCGGCGGAGCAGGACGAGATCCCGGTCGCCGCATTGGGGAACGGCGGCGGCCACGTCAGGCTCCTCGGGCGCGGCGACCGCCCCGTCCTGAAAGACCAGCGTGAGCGACTCGGCCGTCGCCGGAGCCACCACCGCCTCTTGTTTGTCGGCGCCGTACTCCACCACCAGGGCAGCCGGCGCCCGCTCGCACAACCCGAGACACGGGCTCTCGTCTCCCACGAAGACGTCACCGGCTCCCGCCATGCGGCAGGCCAGGTCGACGCAGACGTGCACCACCCGGGGCGGGCGGGGCGTCAGGGAGAACAGGCCGTAGAACGACGCCACCCCGTAGGCCTCGGCCGGCGCCACCCCCAGGCGCCGGCAGACCTCGTCCAGGCCCCCGGGGGTGATCCAGCCGGTCACGTCGTGGATGGCGTGGAGGGCGGGCAGCAGCAGGTGGCGCAACCCATGGGGCCCGGGAACCACCTCGCGCAGGAGGGTGTCGAGGGCGGCCGCCTCGGCGGGGCTGGGGGTCTCCCCTCTGAACCGCAGGTCACTCACACTGTCTCCACCCGCACCGCCGCCGCCTTGAACTCGGCCGTGCCCGACTTGGGGTCGGTGGCTTCGATGGTCAGCCGGTTGGTGTCGACCTCGTCGGGAAAGTGCAGCGTCATGAACACCAGCCCCGGGGCCAGGCCGGGGTCGATCCGGGCCGGGACCTCCACCGAGCCCCGCCGGGAGGTGACCCGGACCCGGGTCCCGTCCATCACCCCGAGGGCGGCGGCATCGGCCGGGCTCAGGTCGAGCGTCTCTCCCCGGCGCAGGGGCGAGGCGTAGCCGCCCGACTGCACCCCGGTGTTGAAGGAGTCGAGCCGGCGTCCGGTGGTGAGCCGCAGGGGGTACTCGTCGTCGAGCGCCTCCACCGGCCCCTCGTGGGCCACGGCCGAGAACGGCGCCGGCCGGCCCCGGCGGGCCGGGTCCTCCTCCCACAGCCGGCCGTGGAGGAACGACGGCTCGAGGGTGTCCTCGGAGTAGCAGGGCCACTGGATCCCGCCCAGCTCCTCCAGCCGGCGGTAGGTCATCCCGGCGTGAAGGGGCGAGAGCGAGCGCAGCTCGTCCCACACCGCCTCGGCCGACTCATAGGTCCAGTCGTGGCCCGGATCGACCCGCCCGGCGAGGGCGAGCAGGATCTCGATGTCATCCCGGGCCCCGGCCGGCGGTTCCAGCGCCTTGCGCACCCGCTGCACCCGGCGCTCGGAGTTGGTGACCGTCCCCTCCGCCTCGCACCACGCCGCGCTGGCGGGCAGGACCACGTCGGCCAGCTCCGCCGTCTTGGTCAGGAGGATGTCCTGGACGACCAGGTGGTCGAGGCCCTCGAGGAGCGAGATGGCATGGCCCACGTCGGCTTCGGACTGGGCCGGGTTCTCGCCCAGCACGTACAGGGCCCGCAGGTCGCCCCGGCCCATGGCCTCGAACATCTGGGTCAGGTGCCAGCCGTAGGCCGGTGGGATCGCACTTCCCCAGGCGGCGTCGAAGCGGGCCCGGACCTCGGGGTCGAGGATGTCGGCGAAGCCGGGCAGGCGGTTGGGGATGGCCCCCATGTCGCCGCCGCCCTGGACGTTGTTCTGGCCCCGCAGGGGGTTGAGGCCGGCGCCGTAGCGGCCGACGTGGCCGCACAGCAGGGCCAGGTTGATGAGCGAGAGGACGTTGTCGACGGCGTTATGGTGCTCGGTGATCCCCAGTGTCCAGCACAGCTGGGCCCGGTCGGCCCGGGCGTAGGTGTGGGCCAGCTCGCGGATCTGGGCGGCCGGGACACCGGTCTCCGCTTCGGCCCGGGCCGGCGTCCACTCCTCCACCGCAGCGGCGAACTCGTCGAAGCCGGTGGTGGCCCGGGCGATGAACCGGCGGTTCTCCAGGCCGGCGTGGAGGATCTCCCGGGCCACGGCGTGGGCCAGGGCAATGTCCGTCCCCACCCGCAGCGGCAGATGGGAATGGGCGAAGCGGGCCGTCGACGTGCGGCGCGGATCGACCACGAACAGCCTGGCTCCCCGACGCTGGGCCTGGATGACGTGATGGAAGAAGATCGGGTGGGTCTCCCGGGCGTTGGAGCCCCACAGGACGACCACGTCGGCCTCCTCGACCTCCTTGTAGGAGCTGGTGCCGCCTCCGGCCCCGAATACCGTCGCCAGACCGACGACGCTGGGCGCGTGTCAGGTGCGGTTGCAGGAGTCGATGTTGTTGGTGCCGATGGCCACCCTCATGACCTTCTGGGCCATGAAGTTGACCTCATTGGTGGCCTTGGAGCAGGAGAACATCCCCACAGCCTGGGGACCGCTCTCGTCCCGCACCCGGGCCAGCCCTCCGGCGGCGGCGTCAAGGGCCTCGTCCCAGGACGCCTCCTGCAGGACCCCGTCCCGACGCACCATCGGTCGTGTCAACCGCTCATAGGTTCGCATCGCCTCACCGTACCGTCGCCGTCACACCCTCGTCGCACCACATCCGGGGCCTGTTCGGTGGGCCGAAGGCACGGAGGAAACCGGACACCCGGCACGAATTTCTTCAACACGGCTTTACGTTCCCCCCGGTTCGTTTCCGCCCTCAGCAACCCACCAAGGAGTACGCAAGCAGTGCGACCTCGACCGGGGATTGGACAGTTGGCGGCGCTGGCCGTCGCCTTGGCTTTGCTCGTCTCGGCGACGGGCGCGGGAGTCTCGAACGCAGCGGACAACCCGGAGCCGGTGGCGGCCGCCCCCAGGCAGGGCTACTGGCTGGCCGGAGCGGACGGCTCGGTCTACGGGTTCGGCTCCGCCGAACACTTCGGGGCGGTGCCCGCCGGCGTGCGCCAAGCCATCGCCGGGGTGGCCGCCACCCCCTCCGGGGAGGGGTACTGGCTGGTGAGCAGCGACGGTGGGGTGTTCAGCTTCGGCGACGCCCCCTTCCTCGGTTCCACGGGCGACCTGAGGCTCAACCGCCCCGTGGTCGGCATGGCCGCCACCCCCACCGGTGACGGCTACTGGTTCGTGGCCGCCGACGGCGGGCTCTTCTCCTTCGGCGACGCCGCCTTCTACGGCTCCACCGGGGCCATGCGCCTCAACCGGCCGGTGGTTGGGATGGCCGCCACCCCCACGGGCCGGGGGTACTGGTTCGTGGCCGCCGACGGGGGCGTGTTCAGCTTCGGCGACGCCGTCTTCTACGGCTCCACGGGGTCGTTGCGGCTCAACAAGCCGATCGTGGGCATGGCCGCCTCCCCGACGGGCGCCGGCTACTGGCTGGTGGCTTCCGACGGCGGGGTGTTCGCCTTCGGCGACGCCGGCTTCTTCGGTTCCACCGGCAGCCAGCGGCTCAACGCCCCCATCGTGGGCCTGACCCCGACCCCGACCGGCCTGGGCTACTGGTTCGTGGCCGCCGACGGCGGCGTGTTCAGCTTCGGCGACGCCCTCTTCGCCGGTTCGGCCGGCGGGATGCGCCTGCCCCGTCCCATCACCGCCCTGGCCGCGGTCCCTCCCCACGGCTCCCAGGCCAGCTTCCATCCCGACGACGAGGGGCCGATCCCCGACGACCCGGCACCGCCCACTCCGCCGGACGACGGCCCCGACCGGTCGGCCACGGTCGCCCCGCCGGCGCCGACGGGTCCCTTCGACGTCGCCCTGATCGGTGACACGGGCTACGACGCCGACCAGGACAAGGTGCTGTTCGAGATCCGCTCGGACATCGGCGAGGAGGGGCCGGACTTCACCATCCACGTCGGCGACATCTGGAGCGAGGCGGACGGTGAATGCCGGGAGGAGGACTACCAGCGGGTGCACGACGTCTTCGAGGGCTTCGACGCCCCCTTGGTCTACACACCTGGTGACAACGAGTGGGCCGACTGTCCGGGCAGCTCATCGAAGGCCCTCGAGACCATCCGGAGGATCTTCTTCTCCACCAACGAGACGCTGGGCCGGCGTCGCATGACCGTCGAGCGCCAGCCGGGCATGCCGGAGAACGCCCGCTTCACCCGGAGCGGGGTGGTCTTCGCCACCATCAACGAGCCCGGCCCGGACGGCAGGAGCGGCACCCATCGCGACCTCAACATCGAATGGCTCAACGCCGCCTTCGACCACGCCGAGGCCAGCGGGGCGCCGGCGGTCGTGGTGGCCTGGCAGGACAACCCCTTCGAACCCGACGGGGGCCGCCTGCTCGAGACGCTGGAGGACCGCACCGAGACGTTCGGGAAGCCCGTCACCCTCGTCCACGGCGACACCCATCACCATGAGCTGGATCACCCCTGGGGGGACAACTTCACCCGGGTCGAAGTCGAAGGCGACAGCTCGTCGGGAGAGTGGATGCGGATGACCGTGGACCCGTCGAGCCCCGAGGTCTTCCGCTTCCACCGGGAACGCGCCTAGGAAGCCCCACGCTCCCTGCCTGCCGCTTCGTCCCTTTCCCTCAAGGCCGGGAGGAAGGGAATGAGCGGCGGGCCGTGGAACCACACATGGTCAGCAACGTACGCTTGACACAGCCCACATGGCACACATCCCCCTCGTAGCCACCATCTCGCTCAGCGAGCACGAGCTCACCCGGTTCTTCGTGGCCGTGGTGGCGCTCATGGCCTGCGCCCACCTGGTGGGGAGCCTCTTCGGTCGCCTCAAGATGCCCCGCGTCATCGGCGAGATCGCCGGTGGGCTGCTGCTCGGTCCCACGGTGCTCGGCGCCATCTCCCCCTCGGCCCAGGCCTGGGTCTTCGACGCCTTCCCCGAAGAGGGGAAGCTCCTGGCCATGATGTCGTCCTTCGGCGTGGTCCTCCTCATGTTCTTCTCGGGCATGGAGACCCGGGCCCGCTTCGCTCGCGAAGACCGCAAGGTCGCCATCCCCGTTCTCATCGGCGCCACCGCCCTGCCCTTCCTGGCCGGGCTGGCCGCCCCCCTGGTCTTCGACTTCAGCCCCTACATGGGCGCCCGGGGCAACGACGCCTCGCTGGTCATCGTCATCGGCATCGCCGTGGCCATCACCTCGATCCCGGTCATCTCCAAGATCTTCCTCGACCTCGGGATCATGCACACGCGCTTCGCCCGGATCGTGCTCACCGTGGCCACGGTGGAGGACATCGCCCTGTGGGGGCTGGTCGGGGTGGCCACCGCCCTGGCCGAGTCGGCGTCGCCGTCGGTGACCGAGCTGGTGCTCACGCCGGTCATCACCGTGACGTTCTTCGCCGCCGCCATGTGGACCCTGCCCCGGCTGCTCCGGGCCGCCCTGCACTCCCCCGCCCGGGGCCTGGTCGAGCACCGGCCCGCCCGCTTCGCCCTGCTGGCCTGTTTCTGCATGGTGGCGCTGGCCAGCCTGGCCGGCGTCAACCTCATCTTCGGGGCGCTGCTGGCCGGGATGGCCATCTGCAAGCTGCCCGAGGCCATCGTGGACACGGTGCGCACCAAGGTGAAGGCCTTCGCCCTGGTGTTCTTCACCCCCGTCTACTTCGCCATCGTCGGTCTCAAGCTCGACCTGGCCCGCCAGTTCGACCCCGCCTTCTTCTTCGGCTTCCTCGCCTTCTGCACGGTGATGAAGACCGTCGGAACGTTCGCCGCCGGCTGGTTCGCCACCCGGGACCGGCGCTCCACGATCAACCTGGCCGCCGCCCTCAACGCCCGGGGCGGTCCCGGCATCGTGCTCGCCACCGTGGCCTTCGACGCCCAGATCATCGATGAGCGCTTCTTCGTCACCCTGGTGCTGGTGGCGGTGGTCACGTCGCTGGCCGCGGGGTCCTGGTTCCGCTACGTGCTGGCCCGGGGCTGGGAGCTGCTGGTGGTGCGGGGCGAAGCGCCGGCCGCGTCCGCTCCGGACGGAACGCCGGCGCCGGCCGCCAACGGCCGGGTCGAGGAGCGGGTCTGATGCTCACCGAGCCCCAGCAGACGGCGCTCGGAACGGGCCCGGTGCTGATCGCCGGCATGGCCCGGGCCGGCACCAGCTGGGTGGCCGAGATGGTCAAGGCGTCGGGCGGCTTCGTGCACCTCAACGAGCCGTTCAACCCCAAGCACCCGCCCGGGCTCAGCCCGGGGATCCTGCGGGCGCCGGTGCCCTACGGCTACGTGTATGTCACGGACGAGAACGCCCCGGTGTACGAGCGGGCGGTGGCCGACATGCTGCGGTTCCGCTACCACCACCTGGCCGAGCTGCGGGCCAACCACCGCCTCTTCGACCTGGCCAAGATGGCCAAGTACTCGGGGTCCTTCGCCCTGGGTGCCCTGCGGGGCAAGCGGGCGCTCCTCGACGACCCCTACGCCTCCCTGGCCGCCGAGTGGATCGCAGCGCGCTTCGACGGGCAGGTGTGCCTCCTGGTCCGCCATCCGGCGGCCATGGTGGCCAGCTACCGCAAGCTCTCCTACTCAGCCCACTTCCGCCACTTCCTGGCCCAGCCCCTGCTCATGGCCGACTGGCTGGAGCCGTGGCGGGCGGAGATGGAAGCCCTGGTGGACACCGACGACAAGGTGGCCCAGGTCGGCTTCTTCTGGCGGATGCTCCACCACCCGCTGGCCGAGATGGCGGAGCGCTCCGAGCGCATCCACGTCGTCCGTTACGAAGACCTCTGCCTCGACCCCGAAGGCGGCCACGAACGGCTCTTCTCCCTGCTCGGCGTGGCGTTCAGCCCCTACGCCCGGGAACAGGTGGTGGCCGGCACCTCCGGCTCATCGAAGGCGAAGTCCCACTCCTGGCAGCTCTCCCGGCGGGGCTTCCTGTCCCGCACCGCCTTCCGGCCCATGGACTCCAAGGCCATGGTCGGCGCCTGGCGCAAGTCGGTGACTCCCCAGGAGGCGGCCCGCCTGCGGGAGCTCACCGGCCCGGTGGGCGACCGCTTCTACTCCGACGCCGACTGGTAGGCGGCGCTCCTCCCCGTCGGGGAACGGAGATCGTCCTCGCCGGCGCTGGTAGACATCGCTCATGACGGCCGGTGCCGGTACCACTGCGGGGCTGCTGTTGACCGGCGGGGCCAGCCGGCGCATGGGCACCGACAAGGCGCAGCTGGTGGTCGACGGCCGCCGCCTGGCCGATCGGGCCGCCTCGCTGCTGGCGGCAGTGTGCGATCCCGTCCTCGAGGTCGGCCCCGGGGTGTCGGGCCTGCCGGCGGTGCGCGAGGACCCGCCCGGGGAGGGTCCGCTGGCCGCGCTGGGTACGGGCGCTGCTGGGCTGGCCCGCCTCGGCTACGCCGGACCCGTGCTGGTGCTGGCCGTCGACATGCCCTTCGTCGGCGCCGGCCTGCTGCGGCTGCTGCGGGACCGGCCGGGACCGGCGACGGCCGTCCCCGTGGCGGACGGGCAGCCCCAGCCCCTGTGCGCCCGCTACGGCGCGGACGCCCTGGCCGCCGTCCCCCACCTCCTGGCCGCCGGCCAGCGCTCCCTGCGGGCCCTCCTGGCCGCGGTGGACGTCGACTGGGTGCAGCCGGCCGAGTGGGAGCCGGCCGGCGGCCCCGATGCCTTCCGTGACCTCGACACTCCGGACGACCTGGCCTGGCTGCGTCAGAATGAAGCCGATGGGTGAGACGTCCTCGGCCGATGCCCGACCACGATCTGGTGACAATTTTTCTCAGCGTCCGGGAATTTTCGTCACCAGAACCGCCGGTCGCCCACCGGACATGCTCCTGGTGCAGGGCGCATGACTGAATCGGCCGCGCCCCCGCCGGACCCGGCCGCCACCCGGCGGACGGTGACCCGGACCCGGGCGCTGGCCGTCCGGGAAGCCCGGGCCTGGGAACGCCCGGAGCGCCTGGCCACCGAGGAGCCCATGGAGATCCGGGCCGGCGGGCCGGGCCAGGAGCCGGTGTCGGTGGCGGTCACCATGCGCACCCCGGGCCACGACTTCGAGCTGGCCGTCGGGTTCCTGGCCGGCGAGGGTCTGATCGCCTCCCGCCACGAGGTCGTCTCGGTGCGCTACTGCGAGCTCCCCCCCGACGAACCCCAGCACTACAACGTCGTGTCGGTGGCCCTCACCCGTCCCGTCGACGAGGAGGCCCTGCGGCGCCACTTCTACGCCACGTCGTCCTGTGGCATCTGCGGCAAGGCCTCCCTGGAGCAGGTGGAGGTCCGCTGCGGGCCGCTGCCGCCCGGCCCGCCCCTGGCCGCGTCGGTGATCCTCGGCCTGCCCGACGCCCTGCGGTCCGCCCAGCGCATCTTCGAGCAGACCGGCGGTCTCCACGCCGCCGGGGTGTTCGATCGCCAGGGCCGGGTGATGACGGTGCGGGAGGATGTGGGCCGCCACAACGCCCTCGACAAGCTCGTCGGCCGGGCCCTGCTGACCGGGGAGCTGCCGCTCGCCGACCGGGTCCTCATGCTCTCCGGGCGGGTGAGCTTCGAGCTGGTGCAGAAGGCGGCGGTCGCCGGCCTCCCGGTTGTCTGCGCCGTGTCCGCTCCCTCCAGCCTGGCCGTGGAGACGGCCGAGGCGCTGGGCATGGCCGTGGTCGGCTTCGTGCGGGGGGCGGGATTCAACGTCTACTCCCACCCCGAGCGCATCGACCTCGAGGCGTGAGAGCCCCGGAGGGCTCGTCAGCCGCCGGCGTGTTCCTCGGCCCGCAGGATGCAGAACTCGTTGCCCTCGGGGTCGGCCAGGACCACCCAGGAGACGTCGGCGCCCTGGCCGACGTCGACCCGGGTCGCCCCCAGGGCGAGGAGGCGCTTCACCTCCTGCTCCTGGTCGTCGGGACGTAGGTCGAGGTGCAGGCGGTTCTTCACCACCTTGTCGTCAGGCACCACCAGGAAGTCGATGCCCCAGCCCGAGCCGTCGCCAGAGGCGATCGAGACTCCATCCTCCTCGGCGGAGAGGATCTGGTAGCCCAGCGCCTCGCACCAGAAACCGGCCAGCTGCTTGGGATTCCGGCAGTCGATGGCCACCATTGCCACCTGCAGCGCCATGACCTCCTCCTTCCGTCGTGGTCCGCCGGGCCCAGCCCCGCGACGTCCCGCCCCGGGCCGCCGCCTCCCGGAGCAGGTCCTGGTGCCGGGTCCGAGCCAGTTCTTCCATGATCAGCGGGTGCATCGGCAACACCACCATTTTTGGTTTGCTGGTGTCGCCACCTTACCACACCAGTCAACCCGTTACAGTGGTGTCGCAGGGAGCCCCGGGCCCGGGTGTCCCCGGGAAAGGAGAGATCGAGGTGGGAACGGTGCCGGCAGAGCTGTGGCTCGTCGAGTCGTTCCTCAACTCCGTCGATGTCGAGTCCGGAGAGGACGATCTCGACAGCCTCCCCCGCTTCCGGCGCTGGCTGGCCGCCCACGGCCGGGAGTCAGTTGGACGACGGGCGGGCGAGGAGGACCTGGTCCGGGCCCGGAAGGTGCGGGAGGTCCTGCGGGACGAGGTCCGCCGGCACCATCCCGGGATCGAGACGCCCGCCGGCCACCATCGCCGCTTGAACGCCGTGGCGGCGGACGTCGGACTGCGGGCCGGTTTCACCGAGGAGGGCGAGGTCGTCCTCCGGCCGGCGGCCACGGGGGTGGCGGGGATGCTGGGCGAGATCCTGGCCGCGGTGGTGACGGCGGGCACGGCCGGCACCTGGGAGCGCCTCAAGCTGTGCACCGCCGACGACTGCCAGTACGTCTACTTCGACGCCTCCAAGAACGCCTCCCGGCGGTGGTGCTCGATGGCGGTGTGCGGCAACCGGTCCAAGACCCGCGCCTACCGGCGTCGGCGCACCGAGTCCTGACCGACGGCGGGCCTCAGCGAACCGTGGCGCACACCGCCGAGATCTCGAAGTCGGTCTCGCCCCCCTCGCCCTCATCGGAAGATGGGCCACCGGGAAGGACCGACGAGCCCTCCGGGTGGCGGACGAAGGTGGCGCTCCAGCCCGACGGGCCGGACGGATCGCTGGCCACGATGGCGTAGTAGCGCGTCCCCTCGTCGAGGACCCGGGCCCCTCCGCCCATGACCAGCTTCCCGTCCGAGCAGCGGGCCGTGCCCTCCGCCATCTGTCCCCCAGCGGAGAAGGTGGACCGCACGATCTCGTAGTCAGTGGCGGCTGGGGCGGCACCGGGACTGGCCGCCCCCGCGCTCACCGCCACACCGGCGCCGAGCGCCGCGAGCAGCGCGACGGCGATCCCCAGGAACGAGCCGATCCGGAGTGGCATGGCGGCTGCCTCCTTTCCCCTCTCCCCGCCCGGCCCGCCGGGCAGGGCCCTCCTGGCGCGCCGCCAGGCTATGCCAGCCCGGATCCTCCCCTGCGCCTACCCGTCACGTGCCTCGGGCCCAGACCCCGACCGGCCGATAGTGCAGCGGCACGTCGAGGAGGAGGACCTCGCTCGGCTCCTGGGCCTCCAGGCGGAGCTCCGGCTCCTCGTAGATCTTGCCCGCGTCGCCGCTCCACAACTCGTCGGCGGCGCTTCCCTCCACCCGGACGTGTCCCTCGATCAGATACAGGTGGCCGCCCCGTCGGGGTCCGAAGGGGTGGGCGACGGCGGCGCCGGCTTCGAGGGCGGCGACGTACATGCCGGCGTCCTGATGGACCTTGACGACGTCGCCGCCTTCCGGACCGACGACCTTGAGCAGCCGGCCCGTACGGTCCTCTTGGGTGAACTGGCGCTGGCGCACGCCGGGAGGCAGTCCCGGCGTGTCGGGCAGGATCCAGATCTGGATGAACTCCATGGGCTCGATCTCCGAAGCGTTCTGCTCCGAGTGGGCCGCTCCCGACCCCATCGTCATCACCTGCACTCCGCCCGGGCTGAGGATGCCGTCGTGGCCCAGGCTGTCGGCATGCCGGAAGGTGCCCCGCCAGACGTAGGTGACTCCCTCGACGTCGGCGTGGGGATGCATGGGCCAGATGGCGCCCGGCGCCAGCCAGTCGTGGTTGAACACCCGGAGGGGTCCGATGCCCATCTGGTCCGGGTCCCGGTACCGGTCGAAGGAGAAGTGCCATCGGGCCCGGAACCAACCGCCGTCCTCGTGGTGGATCTCCTTGTCCCTCCGCACGACGAACATGACTGGCCTCCTTCGCCGGCTCCCGCCCGTCCCGCTACCCCCGTACCGCGCCCACCACACGGCCGGCCGATGGTAGAAACACCGAGGGTCTCCCATCCACCAGCGAGCGTGGCGGAACTGGAAGACGCGCCGGGTTTAGGTCCCGGTACCCGAAAGGGTGTGGGGGTTCGAGTCCCTTCGCTCGCACCAACGCTGACCAGCACTTTTGTGGTAGATCGCTCTCTGCCACCAACGCCGAGACCCGGCTTGCAACCATTTTGCAACCCAAAATTTTCAGCGGCCGTGGTTGTCCATAGCCAGGGGAAGTGACAGGACCATTGGGGACCGACCCTTCTTGCCCATCGGCACCGGGCACAGGGCACAGGGCTCGCCAGCCCGACAACCGACCCACTGTCATCCAACTCGCCAGCTGCGAGCGAGCTCAGACCCTCTGACTCACCCGCTCGCACTGACAGCGGCGCGTTCGCGCAGTCTGAGGTCGCCCGCTAATCCTTGAGGGTCGGGGGCTTGCGCCCTGTCCAACGGTGCCCTCACCCGCGAGGCCGCACCAGCGCCGAGCGCCGGTTCGGTGTTCGCGGGCGTCGGTGATCTGAGCGTCGTTCTGTGCGCCAGTGTGGTCCCATGCGCGTTTCCATGGAAACGTCCTACCCATCGCCCGTTCGGTGGTCGAGTGTCGGTGACCGCCGAACATTCCGTGTCGGTCATCTCGAGGACATCGCACGCGTCGTCCCGAAACCAACGCTAAGGGGGTCGGCGTAGGGTGGTCCTCTCCTACGGAAGCTGCTCTCAGCCGCAAGGTAGGCAGGTCGGCGACGACCACCTCGTGTGAGTGGCATCGCTGTTTCGCCGGCTGGCGCAACATGTGAGATGTCTGAGGCCGGTATTACGGTCGTCGGCAGACAGCCGACGGCCGGCGTTCGCTGTCGGCACCAGGGGAAGGGGCGGTCCGTGGACGTGACTCAAGGCTCGGCCATGACGCCTCCGGACTGGGCGTCAGTTGAGTGGCTTCTCGACCACCACCGGACCAAGGAAGAGGAGCGTCGCCAGATGGTGGCGGACCTTCCGTTCCAGCCTGGAGACCTG
>JBIOUX010000036.1:0-5780 GCA_044867425.1 Acidimicrobiia bacterium
AAAAGGTTTGTGCTCACCCCCGCACCTAATCGACGGCTCGGGTTGCGGGCGGGCGACCTGCGCGTGTCCCAGAACAGGCGCCCCATAACCGCCGGCTGGGATCGCCAGCCGCGTGGCCGAAGTGCCGGTCGGGGACGCGCCAGAACGGACACCCCGAACGACGCCCTCGCACTTTGCTGATTGGCACACCGAACAATCAGGCACCTCGGGAACGTGGATCACCACCTGACCCGGGTGTAGACGGTGATCGTCAGCAGGCTTCCCACTTCCTCCTCGGTGCAGACAACCATCGGCACGAGCAAACTCCAGCGCGGGCTCGGCAGACCCTCACTCATCACCGGGAGTCAAATGCCGAAATGGATCCAGCAGACGCTCGACGGCGGCGACGAGCGGTGGCAGATCAGAATCGATCGTTGCCTGCACGATGGCCCGAGCGGTGTCGAAGTACCGATGAGCGAGGTGATTGCGCATTCCGGCGACATCAGCCCATGGAATCGAGGGCTCTCTGGCCAGGAGTCCCGGATCGATGGCTCGGACGGCTTCGCCGATCTCGATGAGTCGAACCCTGACTGCGTCGAAGACCAGTCCGTCATCGAGGCCGCCCCGTTCCAGGTGCGCTTGGATGGCCACGACGGAGGCGAGGATGTCTTCGAGGCGCTGGTCGTCGCGTCGGGTCACAGCGGCACGGCCTCGGCAAGCACGTAGGCCCGCAGCGTCCGCTTCAAGGAGTCGGCGGGGACGACGTCGACCGGCACACCGAGGAGCTCGGTGAGCTCTCGGGCGAGGCCGGCGATCGCCACCAGACCGACACCCTCGTCCACATCCACGAGGAGGTCGATGTCGCTCCCCTCCCGGTCCTCGCCACGAGCGACACTTCCGAATACACGCACATTCCGAAGTCCGCGCCGCTCGGCGAGATCGATCACTGCCCGACGGTGCCGGCGCAGCCGTCGCCCCAGCGGCGTATCAGGGAGCCCGAGGCGTCGACCAGGCACGGGCTCGACGTTGAGCGTCAGCTGATGGCCCGTGGCCTCGATCAACTTCGTGAGCATCGCCATCCCCGGCTCGCGACGGTCGGACTCGTAGGCACTGATCACCGACTGGGCGACCCCGGCCCGACGCGCCAAATCAGTCTGCGAGAGGCGCGCCCTACGGCGAGCATCCCTCAGCAGCTGCCCTGGGGTCCCCGACATGGATGCATCCTATCACGGATTGTCTATGGGAAGAAACGAGCTGGCTGAATGGCGGCTCAGTCCTCAATCAGTCCTCAGAACGTCGGGAAGCGGCGAGAACCGTCGAGGAATACCGAGGCGCGGAACTGCTGGTCAGCGGCCATTTCGGCGCGTCAGCGCAAGTCGCTCAGGGCTCGGGTTCATTTCGAGGAGTACTGGTAGATGGAGGATGGAGAGGGACTGGGAAGGAGCGTCCGACTCCGGTTATCGTGCGCTCAGACCCTCTTCCCCAGGCGGCGCCCATTGGCCATCACCCGGGTGTGGCTGGGAGCCAAGGCCCTGGACGTGACCTGAACGCCCGACTCGACAAGCTTGCGAGGGAGGACGGGTGACGAGGGCGCCCTGCCTCCCCACAGCGTGGGCACCAGGGACTGCCACAGCTTGAGGTTCGCCTCGAAACCCGCCATCGCCGCCGCCACCATCGATTCGAAGACGGCGTCGACCTTCTCCTGGCCCATGCGGGTGAATTCCCGGCGGTCGCGGGTCCCGGGCGACGAACCGGCCGCCGCCATCCGCATCAGGCGGTTGGCCATCACGAGGGGCGCCGTGAACGCCATTTCGGAGGTCTTGATCCAGAGCAGCCACCAGGCCGGGACCGGCGGACGTCGAGCGCGCGACATCGGAACCTCGTTCGTCGGGGGTGATCCAGGGCGAGCCCGTTCCTACCCCGGGCCCCCACCGGCCAAAGCTCGCAGCGGTGGTGGCGAGCACCCGCGCCGGAGCCGCGAGTCGACTTCGGGGCCGTCCTGGGAGGACCCGGACCGGGACGGTAGCTTTCCGCGCGCGCTCGCCCGCGGAGAAAGGCAACGATGAGGTTCGGACTGTTCGTACCGCCGTTCGGCCCCTTCGCCGACGTCCGGCGACTGGCGGACCTCGCCGCTCAAGCCGAACAGACGGGATGGGACGGTTTCTTTGTCTGGGACCATGTGCTCGGACCGGAGAACGTGGCCCTGGCCGATCCGTGGGTGGCCTTGTCGGCCGTGGCCTGCACCACCAGCCGGCTTCGCCTCGGCCCGCTGGTGACGCCCCTGGCCCGCCGGCGACCGTGGATCGTCGCCCGTCAGGCGGTGACCGTCGACCATCTCTCGGATGGGCGACTCGTCCTCGGCGTCGGCCTCGGTGGTGATGGTTGGAGAGAGCTCAGTGCCTTCGGTGAGGCGGTGGATGATCAGCACCGCGGTCGGGTGCTCGACGAGGCCATCGGCCTGGTCACCGCCCTGTGCTCGGGTGAGCCGGTCGCGCACGAGGGTACGGCGTTCCACGTCGGTGACGTCCGCTTCCTCCCTCCTGCCCGGCAGACGCCTCGGATCCCCATCTGGGTGGGAGGCCTCTGGCCGAACCGGGCGCCCTTGCGGCGGGCGGCGCGCCACGACGGCGTCTTTCCCATCGGGGCCGGAGGATCGCTCTCGGCCTTGGAGGTCCAGGAGATGGCGGCCTACATCGCCCGGCACCGGTCTGTCTCGACCCCCTTCGACATCGTCCTTCGGGGCCGGTACGGCCCCCGTTGGCCGTCGGAGGCGCGAGCCGAGCTCCGTGAGCTCGAGTCCGAAGGGGTGACGTGGTGGCTCGAGTCCGTCGATCACCGCGAGCCGGTCGACGCCGTCGAGGAACTCGTCGCCGTCGGTCCACCGACAACCGCGAGTTGAGGGATGCTTCCGCGCCGCTCCAGGCCAAAGGAGTCGCTGAGCCACCGGGCCGATTGTGAGCGGTGGCCGACCAGCTGGGCATCCTCGGGTGCCGAGGAGAGGAGACGGTGAGCATGAGTCGTCGTGGAGGGCGCCCCGGCCGAGAACGCGCCCCTGGATCGGGCCGTTGCCGCCGCCGGGGTGACCCTCGCCATCTACGCCAACAACGGCGGCGACGAACTGGCGCTGTCGGTCATGAAGCACGCCGCGGCCAACACCCGGTTGCAATTCGTACTCGTCTACACCGTCTCCCAGGAGGCCAAGGACGCCGCCGTGCAGGCCGTCACCGAGGCGGTGGCCGACGGGGCGCTGTCGGGGGGGGAGGAGGCGGGGCTGCCCGTGCTGCGGTTCGCCCTGGAGGACACCGGCGACGCCCACGACGCCGTCGAGGCGGGCGTGGTGGGCAAGGTCCTCATCGACCTGACCTGAACGGCGGGAACCCGAACGCCGGCCGAGTATGCGCCGGTCAGACGGCGGGGTGACGGCGGTGGCCGGCGACCCACGTCTCCGCCACGGTGGGCGGGTGGTCGGGGTCGAGGTCGCCATCGAGGATGACCAGGTCGGCCCGGGCGCCGGGGATCAGCCGGCCCCGTTCGTCCTCCTGGCCGCCGGCGTAGGCCGACCCCGCCGTCCAGGCCCGCAGCCACTCGCCGTAGCCGAGCGCCTGCTCCGGCCCCAGCACCCCCTGGCCCGTCCAGCGGGTGGCTCCGTAGCGGCTGGTGGCGAGCGGTTGCCAGTCGCCGCAAGGATGATCCGACGACGCCGCCAGCGGCACGCCGGCGGAGACCAGGTCGGCGAAGGGCATCCAGGTGACGTCGTCGAACCCCAGGCTGCTCACCCGCGACCCCACCAGGGGCAAAAACCCGGGCTGGACGACGGCCACCGCCCCCAACTCCGCCAGGCGGCGGACCTGTCCGGGGGACGCCAGCGTGGCGTGCTCGACCCGGAACCGGTGGTCGCTGTCGCCCGCGCGGGCCACCGCCTCGAAGGCGTCGAGCGCCGCCGCCAGGCCGACGTTCCCCATGGCGTGCACCGCCACCCGGAAACCCCGGGCAGCGGCCGCCGCCACCCCGGTGGCCAAGCCGGAGAAGGCGATCCCGTCGGTGAACCGCTCACCCTGGCGGTGGGCGTCGATGGCGGGGTGGGAACCGCCGTCGGCGAACAGTTTGATGGGGCCGACCCGGAGCCACTCGTCGCCCTCGCCGGTGGGGGAACCCTCGAGCCGGTCCGCTTCAGGCCCGAAGAGGATGGCGGCCGGATGGGGCATCGCCAGCACCGACAGGGGCAGGCGGCCGGCGGTGGCCAGGCGCCGGTAGACGGCCTCGGCGGCGGGCGGGGTGGCGGCGTCGTGGACGCACGTCACCCCTTCGGAGAGCAGCACCCGCATCCGGGCCAGGAGGTGCTCCTCCCACCGGTCAGGGTCCCGGTAGGCGGCCGATGACTGGGCGTGCGCCTGCGACCAGGCCCGCTCCACCAGCAGCCCGGTCGGGTCCCCGCCGGCGTCCCGCTCGATCACGCCGCCGTCGGGATCGGGGGTGTGGCGCCCGATGCCGAGCACCTCCAGCCCCCGGGAGCACACGACACACATGTGGAGGCTGAAGTGGGCGACGATGACCGGACGGTCGAGCCCGAGGACGTCGAGGTCGAAGCGGGTGAGCTCGCCCGACCAGTCGCCGGTCCGCTCCCAGCCATACCCCCGGACCCACCCGGCGTCGGGTTCCCGGGCCGCCTGCTCGCGCAGCGCCCGGCCCAGATCCTCGACGCTGCTGAGGGCCGAGAGGTCCGCCCACCGGGGCTGGAGCGCGGCCAGGCACAGATGGTTGTGGGCGTCGATGAACCCGGGTACGACGATGCGGCCGCCGAGGTCGACGACCTCGCATCCGGGCCAGCGGCCGAGGATCTCGCGGTCCCCGACGGCTGCCACCCGTCCGGCGTCGACCACCATGACCTCCGGCTCCGCCCGTTCCGGATCCATGGTGAGGATCCGGCCCCCGGTGAAGGCCAGCGGCGAGGCGGGCGGCATGGCCCTGCTCTAGCACACCCCGGCGGCCCACGGCGGCGTGGCGGGTCCGGCCGTCCAGCCGGCCTCGGGGCCCATCGCTGAGCCAGCGGAGGAGGCCGCAGCGGCTGCGCTCAGACCCTCCGCCCGAGGCGGCGCCCGTTGGCCAGCACCCGGGTGTGGCTGGGAGCCAAGGCCCCTTCAAGAAGCTCAAGTCATCTCTCCCGCCCGCCGGACCGGCGCCGCAGTGGGGATGACCGAAATCGAGCGGCAAGCCCACGGCTTGGGCCGTGGGTCAAGGCGACAACCCGGGGGCGCAGCCCCGGAGGTGGTTGTCGTACCTGGCTGGGAGAATGGGGTGGTGAGCTACCGCTCGTGGAACAAGACGGTGTACTGGGCGAAGTACCACCTGGTCTGGTGCCCGAAGTCCCGGCGTCGGGTGCTTGCCGGTGCCGTCGAGGAGCGCCTCAAGGAGATCCTCGGGCAGGTGGCCGAGGAGGGGGTCGGGGCGGAGATCCTCGAGGTCGAGGTGAGGCCCGATCACGTCTACCTGCTCGTCGAGATCCCGCTGGCTGTGGCGCGGTCGGAGTGCATGCGGCTGGCCACGGGCCGCTGGTCTCGGCTGCTGGGGGCGGAGTTCTCGGCGTGGCGCCGGTTGCCGTGGTGGTGGAGCCCGTCGTGGTTGTGTTCCACGGTGGGTGGGGCCCCGCTCGGGGTGGTCCGCGGTGACGTCGAGCACCAGCAGCGGGCGGCGTAGGGCGGTGGCGTTCCGGTACCGGCTCTACCCGGCGGACGGCCAGGCCGTGGTCCTCGCCCGCCATGGTGCCGACGCCCGCTTCGTGTGGAACCTGGCCTTGGAACAGG
>JBIOUX010000037.1:0-7057 GCA_044867425.1 Acidimicrobiia bacterium
ACCGACATCGGCGGGATGATGAGCCACGCCGCCATCGTGTGCCGGGAGTACGGGCTGCCGGCGGTGACCGGCACCGCCTTCGGCACCCGCCAGATCAAGACCGGCCAGCGGATCCGGGTCGACGGGAGCGCCGGGACCGTCACCCTGCTGGACCAGTAGAGGAGGTCGGGGTCGATGCTGTCCGCCGAGCAGAACGAGGCCCTCACCCGGATCGGGCCGGGGACGCCCATGGGCGACCTGCTGCGCCGCTACTGGTACCCGGTGGCGCTGACGGCGGACCTGGACGAGTTCCCGGTCCGCAAGGCCCGGCTCCTGGGCGAGGACTTCGCCGTCTTCAAGACGCCCTCGGGCCGCTACGGGATCCTGGGGGAGCACTGCCCCCACCGCCGGGCGTCCCTGGTCTACGGCATCGTGGAGGAGGACGGGCTGCGCTGCGGCTACCACGGCTGGCTCTTCGACTGCGAGGGCGCCTGCATGGACCAGCCGGCCGAGCCGGACAAGTCCGTGTTCAAGGGCCGCATCACCGCCCAGGCGGGCAGAGCCGAGGAGCTGGGGGGTCTGGTGTGGGCCTACATCGGGCCCGACCCGGTCCCCCAGCTGCCCCGCTACGACGTCTACGTCATGGACGGCCTGCGGGACATCGGCCACGCCCAGCTGCCCTGCAGCTGGCTCCAGATCATGGAGAACGCCGTCGACCCCCACCACGTGGAATGGCTCCACGGGCGCTACTTCGCCTTCCTGGCCGCTCAGAAGGGCTTCGACGCCCCGCCCAGCTTCCAGCGCAAGCACGCCCGGATCGCCTTCGACCCCTTCGAGCACGGGATCATCAAGCGCCGCCTGTACGAGGGCCAGAGCGAGGAGGCCGACGACTGGAAGGTGGGCCACCCGCTGGTCTTCCCCTACACGATGCGAGTGGGGGGCGGCCACATCGAGCAGATGCAGATCCGGGTGCCGGTGGACGACACCACCACCTGGTTCATCCTCTACACCGTCCACTGCCCGCCCGGGGTGGAGATCCCCGTCCAGGCGTCGATCCCCGCCTACGAGGTCCCCTTCCTGGACGAGAAGGGGCGTCACATCACCGACTACATCGAGGGCCAGGACATCATGGCCTGGGTGACCCAGGGCCCGATCACCGACCGGACGGTGGAGCACATCGGCAAGTCCGACATCGGCATCGTCACCATGCGCCGCATGTACCGGGAGCAGATGGCGGCGGTGGCCGAGGGCCGCGAGCCCCTGGCCGTCATCCGCGAGCCCCACGAGCGCATCGACCTGCCCTGCGAGAAGGACAAGTTCGGCGCCCGCTGGGAGGACTTCGCCGTCCAGTGGATCAACCAGGGGTTCGCCCGCTACAGCCCCCAGAAAGACGCCCTGTTGAAGCTGCACCTCGACGCCGCCGCCGTGCGGGATGCCCAGGGCGTTGGCTGACGCCCGCTGGTTCGCTCACGACGCCTTGGCCCACGCCGTGGATTCGCCGTCGTTCTGTCCCCGGTGCGGGGCCGGGGTCACGGGCGAGGGCGGCCTGGTGGTCGAGTACTGGACCGGCGACGAGCGGGTGTTCCACTGCTGGTGCCGGTCGTGCGGGTGGGCCGGCGATGTGACCTCTGTCGAGCGGATGATCGGCCACGAGGCCGAGTGAGGAGACGACCATGCCGTTGATCAACGTGCACCTGGCGGCGGGGCGGACCGACGAGCAGAAGAAGGCGCTCATGGCCGCCCTCACCCAGGCCGCCCAGGACTCCATCGGGGCGCCGCTGGCCTCGATCCGGGTGTGGATCACCGAGATGCAGCCGACGGAGTTCATGGCCGGCGGCGAGCTCATGGCTGACCGCCAGGCCAGAGCTGCCACGGGCTCGTGATCCCCCACGTCATCGACGGCGAGGCCCGCAAGTCGGGGGACGGGCGCACCTTCGAGACCGTCGACCCCTGGCGCCAAACGGCCTGGGAGGAGGTGGCCCTGGCCACCCGGGACGACGTGGAGGCGGCGGTGGCCGCCGCCCGCCGCGCCTTCGACCAGGGGCCCTGGCCGCGGATGGGTACGGCCGAGCGGGGCCGGATCCTTCACCGCCTGGCCGAGCTCATCGAGAGCCACGTCGAGGAGCTGGCCGAGGCCGACACCGCGGACATGGGCAAGCCACTCTCGGACATGCGGCACAAGGACGTCCCCCGGTCGGCTCAGAACTTCCGCTTCTTCGCCGACCACGTCCGCCTGTCCACCGCCGACGTGTATCCCATGGACTCGCCCCACCACGCCTACACCCGCTTCGAGCCAGTGGGGGTGGTGGCGGCCATCGCCCCCTGGAACTTCCCCTTGATGCTGGAGACGTGGAAGGTGGCACCCCCGCTGGCGTGGGGCAACACCGTGGTGCTGAAGCCGGCCGAGGACACGCCGGCGTCGGCGTCGCTGCTGGCCCAGCTGGCCCTGGAGGCGGGGATGCCCCCCGGCGTTCTCAACGTCGTCCACGGCTACGGGCCGGACTCGGCCGGCCAGTGGCTCACCGAGCACCCCGGGGTGGACCGCATCACCTTCACGGGCGAGTCGGCCACCGGGCGGGCCATCGCCAAGGCGGCGGCGGCCAACCTGACCCCGGTCAGCTTCGAGCTGGGGGGCAAGGGCGCCAACGTCGTCTTCGCCGACGCCGACCTCGACAAGGCCGTGGGCTGGTCGCTCAAGGCCATCTTCACCAACGCCGGCCAGGTGTGCCTGGCCGGGAGCCGCCTCTACGTCGAGCGCCCCGTGTACGACGACTTCCTCGAGCGCTTCGTGGCCGCCGCTTCGGCCATGCGCTGCGGCGACCCCCGGGAGGCGACCACCGAGATCGGGCCGCTGTCGTCCAAGACCCACTTCGACAAGGTGACCGGCTATCTCGATGGCATCGGCTCTGACGGCAGCCGGGCCCTGTGCGGCGGGGCGGCCGTCGAGGGCACCTGGGTGGTGCGCCCCGCCGTGGTGGTGGACGCCCCCGAGGACTCCCGCCTGTGCCGGGAGGAGGTGTTCGGCCCCGTGGTCACGGTGGCGCCGTTCTCGTCCGAGGACGAGGCCGTCGGCCTGGCCAACGACACCCCCTACGGGCTCAACGCCATGCTCTTCACCGAGAACGTGCGCCGGGCCCACCGGGTGGCGGCCCGGCTGCGGGCGGGCACGGTGTGGGTCAACTGCTTCTTCGTGCGGGACCTGCGCGCCCCCTTCGGCGGTGTCGGCGACTCGGGCATGGGCCGGGAGGGTGGCGACTTCTCCCGAGAGTTCTGCACCGAGCCCAAGGCCGTCGTCATGGAGCTCTAGCCCAGTGCCGCTTGCCATCGGCGTTCCTGAACAACGGCAGGCGTTGTAGATGAACGCCATTCCCCGGCGGGGGCTTTTACTCGACGTGGGAGGGGTCGTCGTCCGCCACGCCTTCGAGCTCCGGGAACACATCGAGTCCCGGATGGGCCTGCCGGCGGGGGGGATCGAACGGGGTGGCCCCTTCGGTCCCGCCGCCGATCCTGGCTGGGACCGCGTGGAGCGGCGCGAACTCTCCGAGATGGACTACTGGGTGGAGTGGACGGAGGAGATCGGTCGCCTCGCCGGCCGGCCGGACCTCAAGGTCCAGGAGCTGTGGCCGCTCGCCTACGCCGGCGCCGAGGGGGAGTTCCTCCGCCCGGAGATGGTCGCCCTGGTGGACGAGGCGGCGGCCGCCGGGGTGCGCACGGCCATGCTCTCCAACGACCTCACCACCTTCCACGGCGCCGGCTGGGTGGACGAGGTTCCGTTCTTCGAGCGGATCGGGACCTTCTTCGACGCCGCCTCGCTCGGCGCCCGCAAGCCGGACCCGGTCGCCTACACCACCGCCGTGGAGCGACTCGGCCTTCCCGCCGGCGGAGTGCTCTTCGTCGACGATCTTCCCGAGAACGTGATCGGCGCCAGCAGCGCCGGGCTGCCGGCCGTGCTCTTCGACATCACCGACCCCGCCGGCAGCACCGCCGTGGTGCGGAAGGAGCTCGGCTTGTGACCAGACGGCACGAGAGGAGGGCAGCCATGCCCGGCTACGTGATCATGGACGCCGAGGTCACCGACCCGGGCGGCTACGAGAAGTTCAAGCGCCTCGCCTCCGCGGCCATCGAACAGCACGGCGGCCGCTACCTGGTCCGGGGCGGCGCCCTGGAAGCCCTGGAGGGCGACTGGCACACCCGCCTGGTGCTGCTCGAGTTCGAGACCTTGGAGGCGGCCCTCGGCTTCTACCGCTCGGACGACTACCAGGCGGCCCGGGAGATCCGGCTCAAGACGGCCACCGCCCGGGTGGCGGCGGTGGAGGGCACCGGCGGCGGCGACACCGGCGCCGAGCACTCGCGGATGGAATCCCTCATCCGCCGCTACTTCGACGCCTGCAACGCCGCCGACGTGGACGGGATCGCCGCCTGCTTCGTTCCCGACGCCGTCCATTACTTCCCGCCCGGCATGTACGACGGACCCTTCCGGGGGGCGACCACCATCGGGGAGCGCTGGCGGGGAGCGGTGGAGACCATCGGCTCGTACTGGACCATCGACCGGATGGTGTGCGACCCCGCCAGCCGGCAGGCGGTCATCGAGTGGACCCACTTCAAGACCAAGCAGGGCAAGGTGCTCCGGGGCGACGAGTGGTACGTCTTCGACGCCGCCACCGGGCTGATCAGCGAGATCCGGGCCTACTACGCCTCCCCCCAGGACCCTTCCCTCGACCGCCTGGAGCTGGGCGGCTACGACTACGCCGCCGGGGGCTACGCCCTGGAGCCGCCCCCCGGCGAGCGCTGACGGAGCATGGCGTTGAAGACCACCAGCGTGACCGTCGGGATCCCGGTCCGGGATCTGACCCGGGCACGGGAGTGGTACGAACGGGTCTTCGAGTTGTCAGGACCGGACCTCGAGTCTGTCGAGGGCGTCGTCGAGTACGAGCTCGGTGGCTGCTGGCTGCAACTCGGCGAGGAGAACGGCGGGCGGGCATCGCGCTCCGAGAAGTACCTGGCCGGCAAGGGGTTACGCCGGGGTGAAGCCCGTGAGGGTAGCGGTCAGCCTCGAGTCGTAGGTGAACGTCGTCGGACCCGCCTTGCGTTCCCCGTGGACGGTCTCGGCGAACTGCACCCAGATCCCGCGCCCCGGGTCATACCAGTATGTCCGGTGGCGGACGAGCTGCTCAGCTGACCCCGGTTGGCTCTTGCGGTCGACTTCGACCTTCCACGCCTCGACGGAGGCGCCGGCGGCCGTGACCGGTTCGACGCCCACCACCGTCGCCTTCCAATCCTCGGTCCGGACGACGGACCCGTCGCCCCGCTTGGCCTTGCTCGTCCCCGTCCGGGTGGCGCCCGGTTGGAGAGGCCAGGGGATCTGCAGCATCGGCGGGTCGTAGTCGGCTTCGCTCGTCTGCGTCGCCGGCCCGAAGCTCACCTGGCCACCCTCGAAGGTGAAGTAGACGCCGTCCCCCCGGTAGGCCACGATCTCCCGCTCGACGTGCTGCTCGGAATACGAAATGTCGAAGACGACCTCGTCCGGGGCCAGCCCGGGCCCGCCGTGGACCACCGTTGTCATCTGCTCTGGGAACCGGCGGCTGCCGAAGCCGGTGGCCCCCTCCTCGCCGTCGACGGCGTAGGTGTACTTGCCCAGCGCCGGGCGCGCCGGCCCGGCCGGGGCGGGAGCGGCAGCTGCGAGCCGATCGGCCGACGTCCCCAGGATGGGACCGCCATAGGCGACCAGCGCGGCCACCATGAGGGCCACCACAGCTGTCATGGAGTTCACCATGCCCGGCACGGGCACACGCTGTTTCATCTCAGCCCCCCACCTCGACGAACTCTCATCGACCTACCCGGGACGGCCCGATGGGATGCAACGCCGGGCGGGCCTGCAAACCATCGAGCACGGTGCGTCACTGGGGGGGCGGGGGTACTGCCCATCGGGCGCCGACCAGGAGGTATCCCGATGACCAATGAGCGCACGAACTCGCCCGAGGACCTGGAGGCCGGGTCCAAGGTGCCCCACCTTCCGTCGAAGACCTGGAAGGAAGCCCATCCCTTCCAGGAAGTCGAGGCCGCCGCCGAGCGTCAAGGCGAGGGCGGGGACCGAAGATCATGGGAAGAGACGAACCCCCGATTACGATCCCGAGCAGACCGGTCCGAAGGGGGAGACACAGTAACGGCCCGGGGCCCCTCTCTAGCGGGCGCCCGGGTACCGTCTCGGACCACTCGAAGGGGTGGCGGCGATCGGAGGTGAGGGATGAAGCGGGTCATGATCATCGCGGCCGTCGTGCTCGTCGGGTATGGATCGGGAGCGCTGGCCACACCGGGGCACGGCGATCGCCACGGGGCCGAACTGGGGCGCGGCGTCCATCCCGAGGGCGGCACCATCAAGTTCGACGCCGGGCGCGAGAGCGTGGTCTTCACGGTGACGCTGGCCCCGGGGGCGAGCTCGGGATGGCACCGTCATCCGGGAGGGGTCGTGGTGCTGGTGAAGTCGGGCACGCTCACGAGCTTCGGCCTCGACCGAGCCCCGTGCGTGGGCGAGGACATCCCCACCGGGGGGGCGTACTTCGAGGACGACGCCGCCAATGCCCGTTGGCCGCACTTCGTCCGCAACCGGGGCGACGTCCCGACGGAATTCATCGTCACGGCCTTCAATGTCCCGCGCGGGGAAGCGCCCGGCTTCGACGCCGACGCCCCCCAGGAGTGCGCCGACCCCGCCTGAGCCGGAGGACCGTCCGGCGCTTCGCAGATAGCGCTGGGTTCACCGGCGCCCGAGTCTCCTTCGATTCGCATTGGGTCGGTGCACCTCCTGCGACCAAGAGGCGAAGGGGTCAGCGCGCCGCCGCTGTGGGTCGGATGTTTGGATTCGAGTTCGTCACCTGGCACGCCGTCGCCTCAGGGCACCTGCTCATGTGCAACAACGGCACCTGGAAGATCCTCACGGACTGGCTCGGGAACATGAAGCGGGTTGTCGACCCGGTCCGGGTGACCTACGTCCGCAACCCGCTGATGGACGACCCCGGCGCCGGCCTGGTGGGCAATCGGGCGTACTGGCTCTCCAGCATCGAGACCCGCCACCAGGCGCTCG
>JBIOUX010000038.1:0-3392 GCA_044867425.1 Acidimicrobiia bacterium
GTCGATGTGCTCGCGGCTCCGGGCCATCTTTATCTGCACTCCATCGAGGACGGTCATGGTTCGAGGGTACGCGTCTGCTGTCCTATCCGGGGCGGAACGAGCGATCGAATCAGGAGACAGCGGTACACACACGCTGGACGGAATCCACGGCCCGCCGCCTCCCTGGGCGGGCCGCAGACAAGCCAGAGGCGCTGATGGCCGGGGCTTCTGGAAATGTCAACCCCGTTTGGCCCCGGCGTGATGGCCTGATCTGGCCCCACCGGTAGGCGCGTCTCTCCCGCTCTCGGCACCGGCGAGCGCGGTGGGTGGCGAGAGTAAGTCCTTCTTGGTATTGGTCGAACGGCGTTCCTTTCCTTGGCGGAGATGGGGGTGGGGGCTGCCGGCGAGTCTCGAGGTTGGGCGTCAATCGAGGTCCAGGGGCACCCTCCATCGTGCGTGGTCGGCGTAGCGGCGCCGGGCAGTGGTCACGGTGGTGGCCAGCCGGCTGGCGATGTCCTCCCACGTGTAGCCCTGGTCCCTGGCGTCGGCGACGGCCTCGGGCAGTCGACTCTCGGCCTCGGCGGTGAGGCTGACGAGGGCGGAGATGGTGGCGCCGGCGTCGCCCAGTTCCAGGGGCGAGCGCATGAGCACGAGGGACTCGACGGCCTGATCGACAAGGGTGACGGTGTCGGCGTCGGTGAACGGGACGGCGGAGTGGGACCGGCGAGGGTCGCTCATGGCCCGGGGTCTGGTGGGTTCGGCGGCCATGTCAGGTCTCCTTCCCGGGGGGCGGCTTGCCTGGCGGGCGGCCCTTGGCTCGGCTGACCCGGAGTCGGTAGGACTGGGTCCCTGTTTCGATGATGTGGGCCTTGAAGGTGATCCGATCCACGACCGCGGCGGCCAGGCGAGGGTCGGTGAAGGTCTGTCCCCACTCACTGAAGGGGGCGTTGGATGCCACCGCCACCGACGCCTTCTCCTCCCGCTCGGTGAGGATCTGGAAGAGGTGCTCGGCGCCGCGGGGGTCGAGGTGGACGTAGGCGAGCTCGTCGAGGCACAAGAGGTCGAGGCGCCCGTAGCGGCCCACGACCCTGGAGAGCATCCGTTCGTCGGCCGCTTCGGCGAGTTCGTTGACCAGGGCGGCGCAGGTGACGTAGCGGACCCGCCGCCCCGCTTCGCAGGCCGCGATCCCAAGTCCTATCAGGAGATGCGACTTCCCCGTGCCGCTGTCCCCCAACAGGACCACGGGGGTTCCGGCGTCGATGAAGGTCCCCGCCGCCAAGGCGGCGAGGGCGGCGGGTGAGACGGTGGGAGCGGCGTCCAGGTCGAAGTCGGAGAGGCGCTTCATCCTGGGGAACCGGGCCTCGGCGATGCGCCGTTCCCGTCTGCGTTCGTGGCGTTCGTCGACCTCCATGGAGAGCGCCTCGGCCAGGAACACCCGATGCGTGAGACGCTCCCGGGCGGCGGCGTCGGCCAGGGGCACCGCTTCGCGGCGGATGGTAGGCAGGTGCAGGGTCCGGCAGGCCACGCCGATGGCGGCCTCGGCGGCCACTTCGGTCATGGCGCTCACGACGCCTCCCCGCCCAGCAGGTCGTCGTAGCCGCCCAGGGTGGGGCTGGGGCGGTCGTAGCGGGCCAGGGTCCCGATGGGCACCACCACCCCCGCCCGGCCCTCCGCCGCCCGGCGGGCCTCGACGGCCACCACCTTGTCGTCGATGACCCCGACCCGGAGAGCGGCGGCCATCCCGGCGATGACCGCTTCGGCGGGCAGGCGCCGGTGCAGCAGTAGCACCTCGACGAGGGCCCCGGTGCCGTGGGCGTCGCCCAGCCGGTGGCGGGCCTCGGCCCAGTAGGCGTCATGCGTGGGAGTGAAGGAGCCGTCGGCCCGGGCCCGGGCCAGGGCGCCCGACCCGGGGAGGGCGCCGGGCTTGATGCGCAGCACCTCGAGGTAGTGGTCCAACACGAGGACCTGGTCGCCCCGGTGCACGCAGCGGTCATGGGAGGCGACCACCGCCGAGCCCTCCAGGACCTCGACCCGTCCCGCCCCCAGGCGTACCTTGAGGCGCCGCCCGGCCAGGCGGGCGGGCACCGAGTAGAAGCACTGGCGCACGCACACCCTCGCCTTGGTGTCCACCCGGCACTCCAGCAGCCGGGCGGGGTCGAATGCCTCGGCGGGCAGCGGCATCAGATGCGGCGCCTCGGCGGCGAAGTCCTCGCCCACCGTCGTGGCCCGGGCCCCGATGCGCCGAGCGTCGTCGGCCGTGTCGGCCGCGGCGCAGATGGCGTTGGCCTCCGCCAGACTCGCCACCTGGGGCATGGGCACCAGGTGCCGGCGGCGAAATCGTCCTATCTCGCCCTCCACGCCTCCCTTCTCGTGACTCCCCTCGATGCCCGGGAGGCAAAAGAAGGAATCGAAGCCGTAGTGGGAACGCAGCGCCACGAAGCGCTCGTGCTCCTCCCGGTTGCGGCCCAGCAGCACCCGCTTCACCGCCGCCTTGAGGTTGTCGTAGCGGATGCGGCGGGGGCAGCCCCCCAGCAGACTCAGCGCGACCACGTGCCCGTCGAAGAACGCCTCCTGGGCCTGGGTGGCGTAGATCCGGTGCACCCCCTTGCCCGAGGCCGACAGGCGCAGCACGAACATGAAGCACTTGGTCAGCGTTCCCTCCAGCCACAGCCAGACCTCCCCGAAATCGACCTCGGCCTCGGCGCCGGGGTGGTGGAGCTGGGGAACCGACACCAAGCGGGTCAGCGCCCGGCGTTCAGCCCGGAACTGGCCCACGTAGGCCCGCACCGTCGACTCGGCCACCTCGGCGCCGTGCTCGTCGACGAGGCGCTGCCACACCCGACGGGCGGTGTGACGCTGCTTGACCGGCACCTGCTCGTCGGCGACGAGGATCGCCTCGATCACCGGCTTCCAACCCCCCAGCGCCGGCGACACCCGCTCCGGGGCCTTGCGAGGCACCGGCATCGACGACGTCAGCGCCTGACGGACAGTACGGCGATGGACATGGTGGCGGGCGGCCAAGGCCCGGATGCCCAGGCCGAGGTCCCTGTGGTCACGGCGTATACGTTCGAACTGCTCCACCCTCGACATCTCCTTCCTCCCTCGTCCCATGGTCTTGAGCAACCACGGAACGTAGGGAGTCGGTGGTTCGGGGGTGGGGCCACTTCAGACCATCAAAGCGGCCTCACTGGGGCCACTTCAGGCTGGCATTCCCACAGGCCCGTGGGTTCAGAATGGCGAGTACAGCGGAAGCAGCCGGTAGGCCGACGCCCCGGATACTGCGAAGACCGCTGTCTTGGCGGAGGGCTTGGTACGTCACCCCTCTGAACTCCCACCGCCCGCCATCGTCACGAAGCGCAATCGCATCCTCATGCTGGTACGGAGAGAGCAGCCCCATAACTTGGTGGGTCACG
>JBIOUX010000039.1:0-92190 GCA_044867425.1 Acidimicrobiia bacterium
CCGCCTTCTCCAGGCAGGAGAGCACGTGGTTGCGCAGCCTCATGGCCTCGTCGAGGGTCTTCAGGCCGATGGTGAACCGGGCCAGGTCGGGGTTGCCGAAGTAGGCGTTGGTGCTGCCGGTGGCCAGGACCAGGCTGTCGTAGGGGATCTCGTCGCCGTCCTGGGTGCAGACCACCCGGCCGTCGAGGTCCACCTCAGTGACGGCGGCCAGGCGGAAGCGGACATTGGGCGAACGGCGGAAGGCGCTGCGCAGCGGGTAGGCGATGTCCGAAGGGTTCAGCAGGGCGGTGGCCACCTGGTAGAGCAGGGGCGTGAACAGGTGGTGGTTGCGCCGGTCGACGAGGACGACGTCGACGGGCTTCCCGTCGAGCGCCCGGGCCGCGGCCAGGCCCCCGAAGCCGCCGCCCACGATCACCACCCGGTGACGCGCACCCATGCCCGGGACGCTAGTGGAGCCTGGGCGGGCCACTGACCGCCGGTGGGGGGTACCCCGTGGCAGGCACCCGTCGGTTCGGGCCCCCCACCCAGGTGCTACGGTGGGTTCCGGACCACGGGAGCCCGTAAACCCGGGCTGAGAGGGGGGCGGAGGAGCCCCCGACCGTCGGAACCTGATCCGGGTAATGCCGGCGCAGGGAGGAGAAGGTTGGACGTGTCCACTTCGACCCGCAACCCCGATGTGGTGATCATCGGCGGCGGCGTCATCGGCTTGGCTGTCGCCTGGCGCGCCGCCCGGGCCGGCCTGGCCGTGACCGTGGCCGACGACGACCCCGCCGGGGGCGCCTCGCACGCCGCCGCCGGGATGCTGTGCCCGGTCACCGAGGCCCATTACGGCGAGGAGGCGCTGCTCGCCCTCAACCTGGCCTCGGCCCGGATGTGGCCGGCGTTCGCGGCCGAGCTGGAGGCAGCCTCGGGGGGCCGCGTCGGCTACCGGGCCGACGGCACGCTGGCCGTCGCCTTCGACGACGACGACCTGCGGGCCCTGGACGACCTGCACCGCTACCGCGCCGAGCTCGGTCTGGCCGGCGAGCGACTCACCACCCGGGAGTGCCGGGCACGCGAGCCCCTGCTCAGCCCTCGGCTCCGCGGCGGGGTGCTGGTGTCGAGCGACCATCAGGTCGACACCCGGGCGGTCACGGCGGCCCTCCTCACCGCCGGCTCCCGGGCCGGGGTCGTCCTACGCCGGGAGCGGGTGGCGGAACTGGGCGTGGCCGGCGGGCGGGCCACCGGTGTGCGCCTGGCCGGCGGCGACGTGGTGGAGGCCGGCGCCGTCGTGCTGGCGGCGGGCTGCTGGTCGGCTCGCCTCCCTGGGCTGTCGGCCACCGCGGCTCCGCCCGTCCGGCCGGTGAAGGGCCAGATCCTGCGCCTGCGGGGGCCGGCCGACCCGCCGCTGCTCACCCACAGCGTGCGGGGCCTGCGGCAGGGGCGTTCGGTGTACCTGGTGCCGCGCTCCGACGGCCGCATCGTGGTCGGCGCCTCGATGGAGGAGAAGGGGTTCGACACCACGGTGACGGCCGGGGCGGTGCGGGAGCTGCTGGAGGACGCCGGCGAACTGGTGCCCGCCGTGGCCGAGCTTGAGCTGGTGGAAGCCATCGCCCGGCTGCGCCCGGGCACGCCTGACAATGCCCCCCTCATCGGGCCGTCCGCCCTCCCCGGACTGGTGGTGGCCGCCGGCCACTTCCGCAACGGAGTCCTCCTGACGCCCGTCACCGCCGACGCCCTCACCGAGCTCCTGGTCAGCGGCGCGCTCCCTGACGTGGCGGCGCCCTTCTCACCCCTGCGCTTCGTGGCCGCCGAGGCCTCGAGTGAGGCAGGAGCAGACGCAGAGGTCCTGGCGTGACCGTCACCGTCAACGGCGAGCGCCGGGAACTGGCCGAGGGCACCACCGTGGCCGCCCTGGTGGCCGGGCTCGCCGCCGGCGGGCGGGGCGTGGCGGTGGCCGTCAACTCCGAGGTGGTCGTCCGCAGCCGCTGGGACGGCACCCGGCTCCAGTCCGGCGACCTCGTCGAGGTGCTCGGCGCGGCCCAGGGAGGCTGAGCGGCATGGACGATCCCTTCCTCCTCGGCGGTGAGACCTTCACCTCCCGGCTGCTGCTCGGCACCGGCGGCGCGCCCAGCCTCTCGGCGCTGGAGCGCGCCATCCGGACGTCGGGCGCCGAGGTGGTGACCGTGGCGCTGCGCCGCATCGACCCACAGGCCAAGGGCTCGTTGCTCGACGTGCTGGAACGCTGCGGGGTGCGGGTGCTGCCCAACACGGCGGGCTGCTTCACGGCCAAGGAGGCGGTCACGACCGCCCGCCTGGCCCGGGAGGCCTTCGAGACCGACTGGGTCAAACTCGAGGTGATCGGCGACGAGCGGACCCTGCTGCCCGACGTGGCCGAGCTGCTGGAGGCGGCCGAGACGCTGGTCGACGAGGGCTTCACCGTCCTGCCCTACACCAACGACGACCCGGTGACCGCCTGCCGCCTGGCCGCCGCCGGCTGCGCCGCGGTCATGCCCGCCGGCTCCCCCATCGGCTCCGGCATGGGGATCCGCAACCCCTACAACCTGGCCATCATCCGCGACCAGGTGAGCATCCCGGTGATCCTCGACGCCGGCGTGGGCACCGCCTCCGACGCCGCCCTGGCCATGGAGCTGGGCTGTGACGGCGTGCTGGCCGCCTCCGCCGTCACCCGGGCCCGGGAGCCGGAGCGCATGGCCGAGGCGCTGCGCAAGGCGGTGGAGGCGGGCCGGCTGGCCCACCTGGCCGGGCGCATCCCCCGCCGCCTCTACGCCCAGGCCTCCTCCCCCACCGACGGCCTCCCGGACCTGTCATGACCGCTCCCCCTCCCAACCAGCGCTTCTCACCGCCACCTGTCGGCGCTGAGCCACGCCGGTTCGACCCGAGGGTGGTGTTGACGGTCGCCGGGTCGGACTCGGGCGGGGGCGCCGGCATCCAGGCCGACCTGCGCACGTTCGCCGCCCTCGGGGTTCACGGCGCCTGTGCCATCACCGCCGTCACCGCCCAGAACACGGCCGAGGTGCGGGCCGTCCACCCGCTGCCGCCCGAGATCGTGGACGCCCAGATCGCCGCCGTCCTCGCCGACCTGGACGTGGCCGCGGTCAAGACCGGCATGCTGGCCACGATCGAGATCGCCTCGGTGGTGGCCGAGCGGGCCCGCTCCGGTGCGCTGCCCAACCTGGTGGTCGACCCGGTGCTGGTCGCCTCCAGCGGCGGCCGCCTGTTCGACGCCGGTTTCGAGTCGGCCTACCTCGACCTCCTGCTCCCGGTGGCAGCCGTGGTGACGCCCAACCTGGCCGAGGCCGAGGTGCTCCTCGGCCGGCAGCTGTCCACCGTCGACGACATGGCCGGCGCGGCCGAGGAGCTGGCCAAGACCGGCGCCGGGTGCGTGGTGGTGAAGGGCGGCCACCTCCACGGTCAGGAAGCCGTCGACGTGGTGTGGCACGCCGGCGAGGTCGCCGAGCTGCGGCGGCCCTGGGTCGACACCGCCAACAACCACGGCACCGGCTGCAGCTTCGCCTCCGCCACCGCCGCCGGCCTGGCCCGGGGACGTCCGGTCCTCGAGGCGCTGGCGGAAGCCAAGGACTTTGTCACCACCGCCCTGGCCGGCGGCGCCCCCTGGCGCCTCGGCGCCGGCCACGGCCCTCTCGACCACATGGGTTGGACCAGCAACAAGGAGTTGCCATGAGCCCCAGCCGAAGCAAGGTCTACGTCACTGGCCGCGACGACAGCGTGCGGGTGCCCTTCACCGAGGTGGCCCTGTCCAACGACGACCCGCCGGTGCGGCTCTACGACACCAGCGGGCCGGGCAGCGACCCGAACGCCGGGCTCCCGCCGCTGCGGGCCGCCTGGATCGACGCCCGGGGGGACACCGAGATCTACGCCGGCCGGCGGGCGGGGCTGCGTGACGACGGCCGGGCCGCCGCCCGCCGCGGCGCCGCCGGCGCCGAGCCCTTCGCCGGCGGACGGCCACCCCGCCGCGCCGTGCCCGGGCGCCGGGTCACCCAGCTCCACTACGCCCGCCGGGGCGAGATCACCCCGGAGATGGACTTCGTCGCGCTCCGGGAGGGCCTGGAGCCGGCCTTCGTGCGCGACGAGGTGGCGCGGGGGCGGGCGATCATCCCCGCCAACGTCAACCATCCCGAGTCGGAGCCGATGGCCATCGGGCGCCACTTCCTGGTCAAGGTCAACGCCAACATCGGCAACTCGGCCGTGACCTCGTCGGTGGCCGAGGAGGTGGAGAAGATGACGTGGGCCACCCGCTGGGGGGCGGACACGGTGATGGACCTCTCCACCGGGGCCGACATCCACACCACCCGGGAGTGGATCCTCCGCAACAGCCCCGTCCCCATCGGCACCGTGCCCATCTACCAGGCGCTGGAGAAGGTGGACGGCAAGCCCGAGGACCTCTCCTGGGAGATCTACCGGGACACCGTCATCGAACAGGCCGAGCAGGGCGTCGACTACATGACCGTCCACGCCGGCGTGCTGCTGCGCTTCGTGCCCCTCACGGCCAAGCGGGTGACGGGCATCGTGTCGAGGGGCGGGTCGATCCTGGCCGCCTGGTGTCTGGCCCACCACCAGGAGAACTTCCTCTACAGCCACTTCGAGGAGCTGTGCGAGATCCTCTCCGCCTACGACGTCGCCTTCTCACTGGGCGACGGGCTGCGCCCCGGCTCCATCGCCGACGCCAACGACGACGCCCAGCTGGGCGAGCTGCGCACCCTGGGCGAGCTGACCAAGGTGGCGTGGGACTTCGACGTCCAGGTGATGATCGAGGGCCCGGGCCACGTCCCGCTGCACAAGATCAAGGAGAACGTGGACCTGCAGCTGGAGTGGTGCCACGAGGCGCCCTTCTACACGCTGGGCCCGCTCACCACCGACATCGCTCCGGCCTACGACCACATCACCTCGGCCATCGGGGCGGCCGTGATCGGGATGCACGGCACGGCCATGCTCTGCTACGTCACCCCCAAGGAGCACCTCGGTCTCCCCGACCGGGATGACGTCAAGGAAGGCGTCATCGCCTACAAGATCGCGGCCCACGCCGCCGATCTGGCCAAGGGCCACCCCGGCGCCCAGGCCTGGGACGACGCCCTGTCCAAGGCCCGCTTCGAGTTCCGCTGGGCCGACCAGTTCGAGCTGTCCCTGGATCCCGACCGGGCCCGCGAGTACCACGACGAGACCCTCCCCGCCGACGGCGCCAAGACGGCCCACTTCTGTTCCATGTGCGGCCCCAAGTTCTGCTCCATGCGCATCACCGCCGACGTCCGGGCCTACGCCGCCGAGCACGGCGTCACCGAGGAGGCCGCCATCGAACTCGGCATGAAGGAGAAGTCCGCCGAGTTCACCGACGCCGGCGCCCGGGTCTACCTCCCCGTCGAGTGACGGCCCGGGCTGCTCGCCGAGGTGGTCGCGCTTGACCCCCTGACAGGGGGTGAAACGCAACCACCTTCCTCCGATGCTGATCTCGGACCGCACGGTTGACCCGGCGCTGCACGCCGGACGAGTGGAAGGAATGGTGTTCGCTCCATGACGGACCCCACCACGGTCCCGACGGCGGCGACGAGAATGGAGAGGCCACCAGACGGTACGTCCGATGCGTCACAGCCGGCGCTTGAGTGACCGGCCTGAGCAGATGACCCGCATGGGGAAGCCCATGTCGAGGCGGGCTCTGCTGGGTGGGGCCGCGGGTGGTGCGGTGGTGCTGGCCGGACTGGCCGCCGCCGGCCCGGTGCGGAGCACGCTGTTCGGAGACGATGAGGCCCCCGGTCCGGTCCCGGACGCGCCGGTGGGTGACGAGCGGGTCGAGCAGCGCCGGTCGGCGGCCCGGGGGCGTGATGTCGACTTCTACACGGCCGTCCCCGCCGGCCACGGCGACGGTCACGACCTGCCCGTGTGCCTGATCCTGCACGGCGCGTCGGCGACCGCCGCCGACTACCCCGGGTTCGGCCTGGGCCGGTTCCTGTCTGATGCGGTGGCCCGGGGTGCGGCCCCGTTCGTCCTCGCCGGCGCCGACGGCGGCCAGCTGGGCTGGGAACCATCGGGCGGCGACGACCCGCAGCGGATGGTCCACGAGGAGCTGCCGAAGTGGTGTGCGGCGCGCGGCTTCGACACGAGCCGGCTGGCGGGCTGGGGATGGTCCCTCGGCGGCTACGGCGTGCTCCGCCTCGGCGAGACGTTCCCAGGCTTCCTCCGGGCCATCGCCGCCTTCTCCCCGGCGGTGTCCTCCGGCGATCGGGTCTTCCAGTCCATCGACGCGCTGCGGGGCACCCGGATCGGTCTGTGGTGCGGCCTTCAGGACCCCCTCTACGGCACCGTCCGGCGCCTGGCGCGGGCTCTTCCCCAACCACCGGAGGCCGGCGGTTACGCCGACGGGCGCCACACCCGCCGCTACTGGAACCGCGTCAGCCCATCCGCCTTCGACTTCCTCGCCGCCGCCCTCGCCCCCTAGGCGTACTCGGCCGTGGCCAGCAGCGCCCGGCCGACGGTGCCCACCCGGAGGCGGCGGGGACGCACCTGCGTGGTGACCCGGGGGTCCCGGGCGGCGAGCACCAGGCGCTGGCGCCACCACACGTCCAGGCCGTCAACCTTGACCCGCTCGAACCCGAGCCCTTCCTCGGCGGCGCCGGGGGAAGGCGACGGCCGACTTGCGCACGTCGTGCTCGAAGTCGATGGTGAGCTCCACGGTGAGGGCCGATTCGCCCAGCAACCGCAGCAGCGGGGCCACGCCGGCGGTCAGGTGGATCAGCATCAGGACCTGCGCAGCAGGGACTGGCGGCTGGGGCTGGGGTCCCCAGCCGCAGCGCGATGAGCCGCCAGGCGAAGAGCCATAAACATCGAGCCAGCGTACCGGGGGGAGGAGCCGTTACCATCCGGGGCTTGCAGGACGATCAGGACGAACCCACCCCGACCCCCATCCGGGTCGTCCTCGTCGACGACCATCAGATGGTCCTCGACGGCCTGGCCGCCATGCTCCGGCCCCACGCCGATGCCGTGAATCTGGTCGGGGCCGTCACCGATCCCGCCGCCGCCCCGGGGCTGGTGCGGGACCTGGAACCCGATGTGTGCCTGCTCGACGTCCGGCTGCGGGGCGCCAGCGGTTTCGACGTGTGCACCGAGGTGCTGCGGATGGCGCCCGCCACCAAGGTCGTGTTCCTGACCGTCTACGACGACGAGCAGTACCTGTTCCAGGCGCTCCAGGCCGGCGCCTCCGGCTACCTCCTCAAGCAGGTGAGCGGGCCCGAGCTGGTCGGCCACCTCACCCGGGTGGTGGAGGGGGAGGTGGCCGTCGATCCCACCCTGGCCGGCCGGGTCGCCCTGTCCGCCGCCCGCCTATCCAAGGGTGAGTTCTGGCCCGGGGCCCGCCTGGGGCTCACCCAGCGGGAGAGCGAGGTGCTCGGGCTCATGGTCCGGGGGCTCTCCAACCGGGCCATCGCCAACGCCCTGGTGGTGGGCGAGGAGACGGTGAAGAGCCACGTCGGGGCGCTGTACCGCAAGCTGGAGGTGGCCGACCGGGCCCAGGCGGTGGCCCTGGCCCTGCGGGAGGGCCTCTTCCGATGAACAACAGTGGCTGGGGCTCGCTGCTCCCCCAGCTGGTGGAGCTGACCGGCGAGGAGCTGGACCCGGGCGACCTGATGGCCCGGGTGGCGGTCGTCATCCGGGACGTGACCGGAGCCGACGCCTGCTTCGTCCACCTCCTCGACGACGCCAAGGGCCAGCTCGTCCTGGCCGGGGCCACCCCGCCGTTCGAGCATCTGGCCGGTACCATCAGGCTGGCGGTGGGCGAGGGGGTGGCCGGCTGGGTGGCCCAGCACGGCACCCCGGCCGTGGTCGAGGACAAGTGGCACGACGTCCGCTACCGCTACATCCCCGCCCTGCGGGGCCAAGACTTCACCTCCATGATCTCCCTGCCTCTGGTGCGGCCCGGACGCCGGGTGGTGGGGGTGTTCAACCTCCACACCCGGGAGCGGCGGGAGTTCACCCCCGACGAGATCGAGGCGCTCACCCCGGTGGCCGGCCTGCTGGCCGGGATCGTGGAGAACGCCCTGCTCTACCACCGCCTGGCGGAACGGGAAGCGGAAGTGGAGCGCTTCGCCGCCCGCACCATCGAGCTTCAGGAGATGGAACGCCACCGCCTGGCCGGGGAGATCCATGACGGGATCAGCCAGCGGGTGGTCAGCCTGTGCTTCCGCCTGTCGGCCGCCGAGGCGCTGCTCAACGCCGCTCCTCCCGGACCGGCGGGCCCGTCGCGGGTGGCCGAAGCCGCCGTCGAGGTGGCCGAGGCCAAAGCGCTGGCCACGGCCGCCCTGGAGGAGACGCGCCGGGCCATCACCGGCCTCCGCCCCTCGGTGCTGGACGATCTGGGCCTGGCCGCCGGCCTGGACCATCTGGCCCGCGGCCTGCCCGGGGTGGAGGCGGAGGTGGAGGTGTCGCCGACCAGCCTGGCTCCCCACGTGGAGACAGCCCTGTTCCGCATCGCCCAGGAGGCACTCCAGAACGTGGTCAAACACGCCCAGGCCACCGCGGTGCGGGTGACGCTGACGGATGACCCCGGCGCCGGTGTGGTCCGCCTCGAGGTAGCGGACGACGGGATCGGCTTCGACCCCTCGACCCGGCGCCCGGACGCCTACGGGCTGGCCGGAATGGCCGAGCGGGCGGCACTCACTGGCGCCCGCCTCGAGGTGGCGTCCCGCTCCGGCGGGGGGACGGTGGTGACCGTGACCGTGCCGCGGGGCTGAGCGCCCGGAGCCCGGGGCGTTCCCGAGGGGCTCGCCACCACCCCATCGTCGTGGAGCTGTCCGATCTCGGCTCCCGACAGACCGAGCACGTCGGCCAGCACGGCTTCGGTGTGCTGGCCCAGCACCGGAGCGGGCTGGGCCGGCAGGCGGCCCGACACCGACAGGTCGAGCGGTGAGGCAGGCATGAGGTAGGTCCCGATGCCGGCCTGCTCCACGGGGCGGAACATGGGGTTGGCGGTGGAGCAGCGGGGGTCCTCCTCGACCAGCTCCCGGAACGTCTGGTACGGCCCCCAGCACACGTCGTGGGCATCGAAGATGGCGGCGATCTGGGCCCGGGTGCGGGCCACCGTCCACGGCTTGAGGATGGAGGCGATGACCTCCCGGGCGGCGAACCGGTCGCCCTCCGCGTCGAGGTCGACGCCGAGCAGCTTCTCGATCTGCTCGCACGCCTCGGCGATGCCCGTGGCCTCCTTCAGCGACTGCCACTGCCGCCCGGTCAAGGCCACGACCATGATCCGCTTCCCGTCCCGGGTGAGGAAGTCCCGCCCGAAGGCGCCGTAGAGGTAGTTGCCGAACTTGGGGCGCTCGGTCCCGTTCACCTGCACCTCGGCGATCTTGCCCAGGTGGCCGACCATGGCCAGCGCCACGTCGGAGAGGGCGAGGCGGATCATCTGCCCCTCACCGGTGCGGCTGCGGTGCCGCTCGGCGGCCAGGAGGCCGGTGGCGGCCAGGGTGCCGGTGATGGCGTCCCAGGCGGGAAGGAGGTGGTTGAAGGGCACGCCCAGGTTGGTCGGGCCGGTGGCCCAGGGGAACCCGGTGGCGGGGTTGACGGTGTAGTCCACCGCCGACGAGCCGTCGTGGTTGCCGGTGATGTTGACCATGACCAGATCGGGTCGGGCCCCGGCCAGGGTGGCGTAGTCCAGCCAGCCCTTGGCCGGGAAGTTGGTCAGGAACAACCCGGCGTCGGGTCCGGGGGCGGTGACCAGGGCGGTGACCAGCTCCCGGCCCCGGGGCGAGCGGAGGTCGACGGCGATCGACCGCTTGCCCTTGTTGAGGCCGGCCCAGAACAGGCTGTGCCCGTCGTCCGTCACCGGCCAGCGCCCGTAGTCGAGACCACCCCCGATGGGGTCGAAGCGGATCACGTCGGCTCCCAGCTGGGCCAGGGTCATGCCCCCCAGAGGCGCGGCCACGAAGGCCGAACCCTCCACCACCCGCATCCCGGACAGGACTCCGTTCACGGCCGACTCCTTTCGTTGCGGGACACCCGCCACCCGGGTCAGGCCACCAGACCGACGAGTCGCCAGTCGAGAACCAGGTGTTCACCGGTGGGCGCTCCCGGCGGCGCCTCCTGCGGCGGCCGGTCGATCCACACCCGGGCCTGCAGGTCGACCAGGCCGCCATCCATGAGCGGGGTCACCGCCTCCACCGCCACCTCGGTGCGCAGGGCGTCGCCCTCGAAGACGGGTCCGGCGTGGTCGCAGCTCCGCCAGCCCAGGATGGTGACCAGGCCGGGGATGGCCCGGCTGACGGCGGCCCCGGCCAGGGAGATGGTGTGGCCTCCGTAGACCAGGCGGCGGCCGTAGGGGCTGCGCCGGGCGTCGGTGTGCGCCTCCGCCAGGTTGAGCGTGGCCCGGGCCAGCTCCGTCGCCCCGGTGACGGTGTCGCGGAACTCCAGGGCGTAGACGGTGCCGGGCACAAGGTCGCCGCTGCGCAGCCCGGCTCCCGTCCGGGCCCGGAAGGCGGCCAGGTCCCAGCCGCCCACGGCCGCCACCAGGCGGGAGTCGTCGAGGTCTTCGGGGATCCCGGCGAAGTCGTCGTGGTGGCCGGTGTCGCCCTCGGGGTCCCGCAGGGGCAGCATGGGACAGCGGTAGAAGTCGAGGACGCGGCGCCCGTCCTGATTCCAGGTCGTGCACCGCAGGGCGGCCAGTCCGGTGGCCGGGCGCCCGGGTTTGGGCTGGTTCTGGCGGAGCCCGACCACCTCCGTGATGGTCTCCAGGGTGTCCCCCACGTGTACCGGGCACTCCAGAACGAGGCCCCGGTAGAAGAGGTTGGCCTTGACCCGCTGGGTCAACCCGGTGGTCTGGCCAATGGCCACGTTGGCGACCAGGAGGGGATGGGCCAAAGGGGCGTCCCGGCCGGTCACCACGGCCGACAGCGTGTGGTCGAGGGGAAGGCGCAGCCGGTCCCCGGTCAGGGACTGGTGGAGGAGGGCATGGGCGGTGGTGAGGGTGAGGGGTGGCGAGTCGTCGACCACCTGGCCGACCTTGAGGTCCTCGAACCAGGGGCCGCCCAGCGGCACCCGCACGTCCTCCACGAGGCGGATGCGAAGCTCTCCCATGGTCCCTCCTGACGCCGTTGCCGGAGCACTCAGGTCCATGGTCGGACCCCGGCGGCGCGCGCTCCCTCCCCCCGGTGGGGGATCGCCCGGGGGAAGTGCCGCTAGCGCAGAGCGGCGACGGAGACGATCGGCCGGGCCGGCGGGGTGTCGCCCAGCGAGCCGAGGAAGGCCTTGTCGGAGAAGTTGAAGATGCCCCCGTCCTCGGCCACCATCAGGTAGCCGTTGCCGTAGGGCACCATGCCGGCCATGGGCTTGTTGAGCTGCCGGCCACCCATGGAGCCCCGGAAGGCACCCTGGAACGAGAACACCCCGCCGTCGGAGGCCACCAGCCAGTAGCCCACCCCGTCGGGGTCGGGCACCAGTGACCGCACCGGGGCGTTGAGGCGCATGCTGCCCGTCGAGCCGTAGAACACGGCGTCGCCGAAGCTGAAGATGCCACCGTCGGACGCCACCATGTAGTAGCCCCGGCCCGACGGCGTGCGGATGGAGTCCAGTACCGGGCCGTTCAACCTGACGGCCGACATGTCCCCCAGATGGCGGGCGTCGCCCAGGGGAAGCACCCGGCCCCGGTTGGTGAAGAACCAGTAGCCGTTGCCGGACGGCGTGGCCGACAGGCTCGTCACCTTCTCCCCCACGGCCAGCCGGGAGGGCTCGACGTTGCCCAGGTGACGGGCATCGCCGAAGGCGAAGACATGGCCGGCGTCGTCCACGATCCAGTAGCCGTTGAAGGCCGGCGTCGGCACCAGGTCCACCGCCTGGACGCCGGCCGGCAGCGAGGCGTTCCCGAGGTGACGGGCGTCCCCGAAGGCGTACACGGCGCCGTCGCCCCCCACCGTCCAGTAGCCGGACCGGGCGGGCCCGGCGGGAGACGACGGCCCGGGGCCGGTGGTGCCACCGGGGGGAGGAGTCACCGGAATCGGGTCGGTGGCCGTGCGCCGCAGAGCCACGAAGGCGCTCACTGCCGGGCGTTCGGCGCCCTCCTCGGGCTGGTTCACCACCTCGCCGTCGACCACGAACGTCGTGCCGCCGCCGCCGTCGAAGTTGACGGCATCGGTGGCTCCCAGGCCGAGCAGGAGGTTGGCGGCGTCGGCCAGGGTCATGCCCTGGGACGCGCTGGTGCCGTCGTCGACGGCCACGAAGAAGACCTCGCCGGCGCCGTTCCAGCCCAGGACGGTGCGGGGATGGCGGCCGGTGGTGAAGCTGTCGGAGTCGGCCGGGAAGACCTTCTGGCCGTCCCGGAGGAGGACGGGGTGGCTCCCGAGGCTCTCCACCGCGTCCCCGCTCATAGTCAGCGTGAGCCGGTGGTCGCCGGCCTCGATGCGGCTCCAGAGCTGGCGCAGGGCGGCCTCGCCGCTCCCGGTCCCGGTGAGGACGGCGCCGCCGATGGGCAGCGCACCGCCCGGACTCCGCAGGCCGACGGCCTCCACGGTGACGGCCCGGTTGAGGGCGCCGAGCGGCTCGCCGGCCTGGAGGATCATCTCCACCCCGGAGTCCTCTCCGGTGCTGTCGCCCCAGGGCGGGGTGAACAGGACGACCCCGTCCGCCGCCGGCCGGTTGACCCCGGTCAGGGCCACCGCCGTCCCGTCGCCGGCCGCCACCTGACCGGACCAGGCCAGGTCGCCGGCCCGGAAGCGCCCGGCGCTGGTCAGGATGACCTGGTCGTAACCGGGCTGGGGGGAGCGCAGCATCCGTCCGCCCGACACCACTCCACCCAGCGGCTGCTTCGGCCAGGCGGTCGTGCCCTCGTAGTCCCAGAAGTCGCCGTTGATGGCCAGCATGCAGTTGACCCGGGCGCACATGGAGCTGGTCAGCTCCCGGTCGTCCGTCTTGCGGGTGATGTGGTCGTGGCTGCTCACGGTCCGGAGCTGCACCAGCGCGTCGGCCGCCATGTGCGCCACGTGGGCCAGGGCCGGGGAGCTTCCGCCCCGGGACATCGTGAGGTACTCCACCCCGGCGTGCAGCGGGCGGTGGGTGGTGACCGAGAACCCGGCCGGGATGCCGGGCGCGGCCACGCCGGCCGGCGCGGCCAGGAACAGCAGAACGAGCACGACCCCCAGCCGGCGCATGTCCCTTCATTTCGATCGCCGGCCGACTGCCACCTCTGGGGCCCGGCAGGTGTGCCCGGAATGCGCCCTTTGGCAGGAACCAAATGGAATCCGCCGAACCTCTTGTCCCGTCAGGGCCTAGTTGGCGGTGCCTCGGGGGGCTTGCTTCATGTCTCGGCGGTTACGACCCGTTCCGGCGCGCTTGTGGTGGGCGCTGCTGGCGGTCCTCCTTCTCTCTCCGGCGGGACCGATCTCGCCGTTCTCCGCGCCCCCGGCCGGCGCGGCCGTCCCAGAGGGCTTCGCCGATCAGTTCGTGATCAGCGTGCCTTCGCCCACCGACCTGGCGTTCACGCCCGACGGCCGCATGCTGGTTACCTCGCAGGCCGGCACCTTGTCCGTCTTCGGCAACAACGCTCTGGTGACTCCTCCGGCCATCACCCTGGCGGTGTGCTCCAACAAGGAGCGGGGCCTGCTGGGCGTGACCGTTGACCCCGCCTTCGCCAGCAACCACTTCATCTATCTCTATTACACGGTGAAGGTGGGGTCTTGCGGGACAACGGGTCCCTACAACCGCGTCTCCCGGTTCACGCTCTCGGACGCCAACCAGGCTCAGAGCGAGAAGGTCCTCGTCGACCGGATCGCATCGCTGGGCAACCACAATGCCGGGGACCTCAATTTCGGGCCCGGGGACGGCCTCCTCTACATCAGCGTGGGTGACGCCGGCTGCCGGCTCAACGACACCAGCGCGTGTCAGAACGACAACGACAACGCCCGCAGCAAGTCGATCCTGAACGGCAAGATCCTGCGGGTGAACCCCGCCGACGGCTCCTTCCCGAGCGGTCCGGGAGGGAACCCGTATGCCGGCGTCTCCGGCGTCCGGCGCTGTGGCGATCCTGCCGGTGTGCCGGGGGGGTCGGGCCCTTGCGGCGAGATCTGGGCCACCGGACTCCGGAACCCCTTCCGCTTCGCCTTCAAGCCCGAGGCGCCCTACACCATGCACATCAACGATGTGGGCACGTACCGGTGGGAGGAGATCGACCGGGGCCAGGCGGGCGCCGACTACGGGTTCAACCTCAGAGAGGGCCCCTGCGTCGTCAACTCGGGAAGCAACTGCCCCGCGCCGCCGGCCGGACTCACCGACCCGGTCTTCGCCTACAAGCACGGCACGGTGTCCGACGGCGACTTTCCCTGCACCGCCATCACCGGCGCCGCCTTCGTACCCCAAGGCCTCTGGCCGGCGCCGTACTCGGGCTCGTATCTGTTCTCCGACTATGCCTGCGGCAGGATCTCCCGACTGGCCCCGTCGGGCAGCGGGTTCACCGCCATCCCCTTCGTCACCGGCCTCGGGACGGGCGCCGGGGTCAGCATCGCCTTCGGGCCGTCAGGATTCACGCACGCGCTGTACTACACCAGTTTCGTCAACGGTGGGGAGGTCCACCGGATCATCTCCACCACCCCGACGTCGGTGCCCCCGATCGCGGCCTTCACGGCGTCGCCACCGGCCTCCCCTGGTCCCGTCACGGTGAACTTCGACGCCTCGGGTTCGAGCGACCCCGATCACGATCCCCTCAAGACGTTCACCTGGACCTTCGGGGACGGGTCACCGGTCATCACCGAGAACGACCCGTCGATCAGCCACGCCTACACCGCCAAGGGGGCGTTCACGGCCACGCTGGTCGTCACCGACGGCGACGGAGACCGCTCTGCACCCGCCACCCGCCTCATCGAGATCGGGACCCCACCCCAGGCCTTCATCGATGGCCCGGCCCCCTCCAGCCTCTTCGCCGTGGGCCAGACGGTGACCGCCACGGGGCACGGCACGGACGACACCACCCCGGCCCCCACGCTCACCTGGGAGGTGATCCGGCGCCACGACTCCCATGCCCATCCCTACCTCGGCCCGGTCACCGGGCCCAGCGTCACGTTCGACTATCCCAGTCCCGAGGATCTCTCGGCCGCCGGCACCAGCTTCCTCGAACTCCGCCTCACCGCCACCGACGACGACGGCTTGAGCCGCACGGTCACCCGGGCGCTCAACCCCCGGAAGGTGAACATCACCTTCAACAACGACCAGGCGGCGGCCCTGACCCTGCACGTGAACGACGTGACCATCGTCGGGTCGCAGACCCTGACGTCGTGGGTTGGATTCGTCCTGCGGCCCTCGGCCCCCATCACCCAGACGCTTGGGGGCAGTACCTACAGCTTCCGGTCGTGGTCCAACAACAAGCCCGCGGCCTACGCCGTCGTGAGCCCCAACGGTTCTGCCACCTTTACCGCCAGCTACACCCGCACCACCAGCGGATCGCCGCCGGCACCCTTCGCCATCCGGTCCATCGTGGGTACACCCGACGCCCAGGGCTGGTGGCTGGCGGCGGCCGACGGGAGGGTCTTTCCGGCGGGCAACGCCGGCTTCTTCGGCAACGCCAGCCCCCAGGCCGGCACGTCCATCACCGGCATGGCCGCCACCCGCACGGGCGACGGCTACTGGCTGGCCGCCACCAACGGCCAGATCTTCGCCAGTCCCAACGCCCAGTTCCACGGTGACATGGCGGGCACGGCCCTGCAGCGTCCGGTCGTGGGCATGTCCGTCCGGCCCCAGGGCGACGGCTACTGGATGGGTGCGGGTGACGGAGGCGTCTTCAGCTTCGGCCACTCCCAGTTCTACGGCTCCATGGGCGGGCGCACGCTCAACCAGCCCGTGGTAGGTATGGCGGCCACGCCCACGGGCAACGGCTACTGGCTGGTGGCCTCCGACGGCGGTGTCTTCAGCTTCGGCGACGCCGGCTTCTACGGATCGACCGGCTCCATGACGTTGAACAAGCCGGTGATCGGGATGATCCCCACCAGCTCAGGACGGGGGTACTGGCTGTTCGCCTCCGACGGGGGGATCTTCGCCTTCGGCGACGCCCAGTTCTACGGCTCCACCGGCTCGAACCCGCCCTCCACCCCGGTGGCCGGGGTCGCCGCCAGTCCGCAGGGCGACGGCTACTGGCTGGTGGCCAGCGACGGTCACGTGATCAACTTCGGCAACGCCGGTTTCTTCTTCTGATCAAGCCCTCGATCGGGCCGGCGCCGGCTTGGTGGTGTCGTAGAGATAGAGGCGGTGACCGGAGATCGTGGCCTGCAGCCAGCCTTCGAGCTGGGAGGCGGTCATCGTCGCCCAGTCGGGGGTCTCCTCCACCTGGGCCCGGCCGATGCGCCGGCCGAGCTCGACCAGGTCGTTGCCCGCCGGGCAGCGCTCCCGGTCGTAGGCCGCCAGGACCTCGGCCCAGCTCGCCTGTTCCCGGCCATGACGCTCCAGGGCCAGGGCGTCCTCAAGTGCCTTGGTGGCGCCACTGGCGGTATGGGGACGGGTGATGGTGCTGGCGTCGCCGATCAGCAGGAGCCGTTGTGACGTGTAGGTGAGGACGGCCACGTCGTAGATGGGTTGCAGCGACATCGCCTCCGGGCCGGTGCGGCGGACCACCTCGGCCCAGTAGGGCGGCAGGTGCCGCTCGAGAGCCTGGTCGAAGAAGGCGGTGAGGTCGGGGCTCAGCGATCCCGGCGGCAGCGAGGAGGGATCGCCGTAGCCCGCGCCGTCGGGCAGACCCGTGTAGACCGCCCAGTTCATCCGCCGGTGCCCCGGTTCACAGGGGCGGTCGAACTCCGGGATCAGGTAGAACATCCCGTGCCCGCCGGGGAAGCCCACGGTCACCACGCGGGCGTCCATGGCGGCGGGCCGGCGGCCGGCGGGCAGCCGGCGCTCCTCGTAGTTCCCCCGCCACAGGACGTACCCGGCGTAGCTGGCCGACGCACCGGGGTGGGCGGCGCGGCGCACCATCGACCGGTAGCCGTCGGCGCCGACCACGGCGTCAAAGCGCTCCTGGACGCCGCCGTGGAAGACCACGGTGGCACCGGCGGCGTCCGTTTCGACCCCGGCGACGGCCGCGCCCTCCCGGTACACCTCGTCGGGCACGCCCGCCCGCAGGGTCCGCCACAGCACGCCCCAGTTGTTGAGGACGGCGGACAGCCGTTGCCGGCCGATGACCCGGCCGTAGGCGGCGTTGCCGTGGCGCACCACCCAGGTCCGCTCCGAGCAGGGGCACACCGGCATGGTGGCGTCCAGGTAGCCGGCGGTGACGAGCTGGTCACGGAGGGGCCCCGGGATGACGATGCCGGAGCCGCGGTCCTTCAGCTGCCCCCGGCTGCGCTCGTAGACGGTGACGTCACAGCCCGCCCGGCGCAGGGCGATGGCCGCCGCGCACCCGCCGATGCTGCCCCCGACGATGCCGACCCGGCTTCCTTGGATTCCCATCCTCCGACCTTGCCGGGAAACGAGCCGGAGGTCCATCGACCGCAAAACAGATCTTGATTGACCGACGCGACAGTCGGTGCGTAAGCGTTCCTCTCAGCGGGCCGTGACACTACGGGCCAGAAGGCCTCGACGCATTCTGACGAGGGCGAAGGTGGGGGGCCAGCTCCTCCCGGTCGTCGTAACCGGGACCGGCCACCGGATCCATCTCACGGGGGTCGGCGGGGGCGCCGCAGTGGTCGCACACCAGGTGGGGCTGGCTCTCGTGGCCGCACTCCCGGTGGACCAGGACGACGGGCGGGCCTTTGGTCTCGCCCGGGGCCCAGCGGTCCCCCCACTGCATGAGCGACACCAGGATGGGGTAGAGCTCGAGTCCCTTGGCGGTCAGGCGGTACTCGAAGCGTTCGGGACGCTCCTGGTAGCGGCGACGCTCCAGGATCCCGGCCGCCACCAGCTTCTGGAGACGGGTGGTGAGCACGTTGCGGGCGATCCCCAGCCGGCGCTGGAAGTCCTCGAAGCGCCGCACCCCCATGAAGGCGTCGCGGACGATGAGCATCGTCCACCACTCGCCCAGGATCTCGAGCGCCCCGGCCACGGAGCAGTTCATCCCGGCAAAGCTCGTGCGTCGCATGAACCGAAGCTTACTCCGTTTCGCAAAGCAACGGTATTGCTGGTACTATAGGTTGCGTGAAGCAACTAGCTCCCGAGCCGGGCAACGGCGCATTGCTCCCGCCTGACTGGCGTCCCGACCGGCGGGAGGAACGGTCCCGGGAACGGTCGGTACGTCCCCCCGTCCCCCGCCCCCACGCTCCTCCACCCCGTCCGGGCCGGTTCCACCTGCGCGACGGCACCCCGGTGGTGCTGCGCCCGCTGCGGGTCGAGGACCGGGCCCTGGTGGTGGCCGCCTTCGACCGTCTCTCCCCGAAGTCCCGCTACCGCCGCTTCCTCTCTCCCACGCCCCGGCTCACCTCATCGCTCCTCGACTTCCTCATGAAGGTGGACGACGACGACCACTTCGCCCTCGTCGCTCTCACCGACGAAGGCGGCACACCTGCGGTGGTCGGCGTGTCCCGCTACGCCCGTCTGGACGACCCCCGGGCCGCCGAGGCGGCCGTGACGGTCATCGACGAATACCAGGGGCGGGGGGCCGGCGCCTTCCTCCTCGACGCCATCGTGCTGGCCGCCCGGGAACGGGGAGTGGACCGCTTCGAGGGGCTCGTCCTGGCCGAGAACCAGGCTTCGAAAGCCATCCTGGCCCACGCCGGCGCCCGCTTCGAGAACGACGGCAACGGCGTCCAGCGCTACGTCCTCGACCTGCCCGAGGGTCCTGAGGACCTTCCCGGCCACGGGGTCCGGGCCATCCTGCGGGCCTTTGCCGCGAAACTCCACCGCACCACCTGATCCGGTGTCGTGCTGCGCACTGATCGGTTTGAACTCGTGAGTCACGGGGCAATGGATGAACCCGATGGGCGAACCCACCCCAATACCACCGCGATCTTCAGGCGCGCTTTTGCCCATCTTCAGCCGGCGGCCTGAAGCTGAAGGGGTGCGTACACCCGTCGCCGTGCCCGCCTACGTCGGCCCCCTGACCTGGGACGACACCGGCTGGCGCTGCTGCCGAACGTGCGACGTCGAGTGGGTGGGCGAGGGGCGGTGCTTCCTCGATTCGCGCCACGCCGGCGTCCGCGGTCGCCTGCGCTCCTGGTGTCGCCATGGGCTGCGCCGCATCGCCGGGGAGGCCGGGCCCGTCTGTCCCTGGTGTGAACAGCACGGGGCGTCGGATTTCACCCCCGAGTTCCTTGACGTCTTCGCCCTGGCCGCCGACCGCGCCCTGCGCCTGGTCCGCGGTTAGCCCCGCGCCCCGTCGTCTCTGAACCGGGCATGCCGTTTTCCACTTACCGCGCCATCCGCGTGCCCAGAAACGGCCGCGCCGCCGTCCCTCGCCCTCTTCGTTGCCGCAGCTGTCTTTGCCCGAGGCGCGGGCTCAGCCCAGGGCGTCGCCCACGGCGTGGATGACCAGCCCGGCGATCCCACCCACGACCGTCCCGTTGATGCGGATGAACTGCAGGTCCCGCCCCAGCAGCAGCTCCAGCTTGGCCGAGGTCTCCCGGGCGTCCCACCGGGCGATGGTGCCGCTCACCAGCTCGGCCGCTTCGTCCCGGAAGCGCTCGGCCAGCGTGTAGGCCCCGGTCTCGGCCATCCGCTCCACCCGGGCCAGCAGCACGGGATCGTCCCGCAACCGGCGGGCGGCGGCCGCGATGGCGTGAGCCAGGTGCTGGCGCAGCGGCGAATTCGGGTCGGCCGCCTGGGCTCGCAACGAGTCCCGGAAGTTGCCCCACAGTGACGACGTCCAGGCGCGCAGCTCGGGGTGCTGGAGGAACTCGTGCTTGAGCTGCTCGAGCCGGGCCTCCATGTCCGGTGAGTGCTCGAGCCGTTTGACCAGCTCGTCGATCCACTCGTTGACCTGGCCCCGAACCCGATGGCCCGGATCCAGGTAGACGGCGCGCAGCAGATCGGAGCATGAGTCGGCCAGCCGGTCGAAGATGCGGTTGTCGACCCGGTCGGGGATCCACCACGGGGCCTGCTCGGTGAAGCGGCGCTTGAGCTCCCCCCGGTTGTCGGCTACCAGCCGCTCCAGGGCCCGCACGGCGTTGTCCACCAGCTCCTGCTGGCGCCCCTTGACCGTCATGAGCCGCACCACCCGGGCCGCCCAGGCCGCCAGGGGCACGGCTTCGATGGCCCGGCGCACTTCGGCTTCGACCAGCTCGACCACGTCTTCGTCGCGCACCGAGTCGGCCAGGGCCACCAGCACGTCGGCGACGTGACCGGCGACCACCTCGGCATGGGCTTCGGTGGCCAGCCAGTTGACCGCCCGGGCCACCGCCTGGGACGAGCGCACCCGTTCGGAGAGCACGTCGGGCGACAGGAAGTTGGCCTGCACGAAGTCGCCCAGGGTCTCCCCGAACTGGTCCTTGCGCTCGGCGATGACCGCGGTGTGAGGAATGGGCAGGCCCAGGGGGTGGCGGAACAGCGCGGTGACGGCGAACCAGTCGGCCAGGCCGCCGACCATGGCCGCCCCCGCCGCCGCCTGGGCGTAGTCCATCAGCCGGCCGCCGTCGCCCAGGAGGGTGAGGCCCAGGTAGAGCGCGGTCATGAGCACGAGCAGGCCGGTGGCCCGGCGCTTCATGGCGCGCAACTGCCGGAGCCGGTCCTCCTCCTGGCGGATGGGCGGCAGCAGCGCGGGCTGCTTCACCGGACGCGCCGTACAAGGTTGCGGCGCCGAACCCCGAGTGTTACCCGTGTGAGTAAAGTTGTAAACGTGCTTGCAATATACATTTGAGGGCCTAGCATCTCTGTGGGCGGAGCGAGACGAATGTGACAAGGAGTTCGCTTATGCGTCGTCGCTCGATCGTCCTCCTCGCCGGCGGGTTGCTGGCCCTCGCCCTCGCCCCGCCCGTCTTCGGTGCCGGCGATTCCACCACGCCATCGCCGGACCAGTCGGCCTCCACCACGACCGCCCCACCGTCGGGATCGGCTTCGACGGCCACCACGGCGACCACCGCACCGAGCTCGAGCGCCACCACCGCACCCTCGGGCGCGGCGACCACGACCACCACCGCCGCCGATCAGGCGACGGACTCCCCGGCCCCGTCGGGCAACTGCGCCGCCCCCGTCCAGACCCACGAGGCGGCCCCGGCCGAGGGTGAGAGCGCCATCTACCCGGCCGGCGACGCCGGCGAGGTCGAGGTGTCCCGGACCTCGGCCACTGAGCTCGAGATTGTCGACGCTGTCGCCAACGACGGCTGGACGGCGGACGTCACCGCCCCCACCGGCCCCCGGGTCAAGGTCCGCTTCGTCGAGGACGCCACCTCCAGCAAGACCCGGTTCGCGGCGTCGATGGACCAGCACGGTGAGGAGATCCACGTCCGCGTGGAGAGCTGCGGCTGACCCACCCCCGGGTACCCCGCCGGGACACCCGGCGGGGTACCCTCCGCCACCATGTATCCGGGGCACTGGGGCAAGGTCACGCCGGACAAGCCAGCCACGATCGACGCCGCCACGGGAGAGGTGGTGACCCACGGCGAGCTCGACGAGCGGTCGACCCGCCTGGCCCGTCTCCTCCAAGCCGGAGGCCTGCAACCGGGCGACCACATCGCCCTGTTCATGGAGAACCACCCCCGCTACTTCGAGGTGCTGTGGGCGGCGCTGCGGTCGGGTCTGATCCTCACCACGGTCAACCGCTACCTCACCGCCGAGGAGGCGGGCTACATCGTCGACAACTGCGACGCCCGAGCCCTGGTCACCTCCCGCAAGCTGGCCGAGGCCGCCACCGGCCTGCTCCCCCTCGCCCCCGGCTGCGGCCTGCGCCTCATGATCGACGGTGCGACCGACGGCTTCGATCCCTACGAGGAGGCGGTCGACGCCGCCAGCCCCGAGCCTCTCGACGACGAGCCGTTGGGGGACTTCATGCTCTACAGCTCAGGGACGACGGGACGGCCCAAGGGGATCGTCCGCCCCCGCCCGCCGATGAGCATCGCCAACGGCTTCCCCCTCGCCGGCGCCATCGGGGGGCTCTTCCGCTTCGACGACCAGACCACCTACCTGTCGCCTGCTCCCCTCTACCACTCGGCTCCGCTGGGCTTCACCCTGTCCGCCCAGGCCCTGGGCGGCACGGTGGTGATGATGCGCTCCTTCGACCCCGTCGAGGCGCTGGCCGCCATCGAGCGCCACCGCGTGACCCACAGCCAGTGGGTGCCGACCATGTTCACCCGGATGCTCAAGCTCCCCGAGGAGGACCGCACCCGCTTCGACCTGTCCAGCCACAAGATGGCCATCCACGCCGCCGCCCCCTGTCCCCGCCCGGTCAAGGAGGCCATGTTCGGGTGGTGGGGTCCGATCATCCACGAGTACTACGGCGGCACCGAGCTCAACGGCCTCACCTACGTCGGGCCCAAGGACTGGCTGGCCCACCCCGGGACGGTGGGCCGGCCGGTGATGGGCGTGCTGCACATCTGCGACGACGAGGGCGACGAGATCCCCACCGGCGAGGTGGGCGTCGTCTACTTCGAGCAGCCCTTCCGGCCCTTCGAGTACCACAAGGATCCGGGCCAGACGAACTCGTCCCAGAACCCCAAGCACCCGACGTGGACGACCCTCAACGACGTCGGGCGGGTGGACGAGGACGGGTTCCTGTACCTCACCGACCGGGCCACGTTCATGATCATCTCCGGCGGGGTGAACATCTATCCCCAGGAGATCGAGGACTGCCTGGTGGTCCACCCGGCGGTGGAGGACGTGGCCGTCATCGGGGTCCCCAACGACGACCTCGGCGAGGAGGTCAAAGCGGTGGTGCAGCCCCGTCCGGGGGTGGAGACCTGCGCCCGCCTGGAGAAGGAGCTGATCGACTTCGCCCGGGAGCACCTGGGCCACTACAAGTGTCCCCGCTCGGTCGACTTCGAGGACCAGCTGCCCCGCCTGCCCACCGGCAAGCTCTACAAGCGCATCCTGCGCGACCGCTACTGGGGTGACCGCGACACCAGGCTGGTCTAGGCGCCCCGCCGGTTGCGGCCTACGGCACGAGCAGCACCTTGCCCTTGGTCTCGCCGGCCTGGATGTAGCGGTGGGCCTCGGCCGCCTCGGCCAGCGGCCAGGTCCGGTCGATGCGAACATCGAGCTCGCCGGCGGCGATCCAGCTGAACAGGTCGCCGGCCCGCCAGGCCCGTTCTCCCGGACCGCTGATGTAGTGGCCCAGGGTCGGCCGGGTCAGGTAGAGCGACCCCTTGGCGTTGAGGACCTGCGGGTCGACGGGGTCCACGGGGCCGCTGGACTGGCCGAAGAGCACCAGTTGCCCCCGGGGCCGGAGGCAGTCCAGGCTCTTGGTGAAGGTGTCCCTGCCCACCGAGTCGTAGACGACGTCGACGCCTGAGCCGTCGGTCAGGCCGCGCACGGCCTCAACCAGGTCGACATCGCGGTAGCGAACCACCTTGTCGGCGCCGGCGGCCCGGGCCAGCTCCTCCTTCTCGGCGCTGGAGCAGGTGCCGATGACCCGGGCCCCGAGGCGCTTGGCCATCTGGGTGAGGAGCAGGCCCACTCCCCCGGCGGCGGCCGTCACCAGGGCCGTCATGCCCTTCTCCAGCGGCACGGTGGAATGGCTGAGGTAGTGGGCGGTCATCCCCTGGAGCATGACCGCCGCCGCCACCTGGGGGTCGACGCCGGCCGGCACGGGGTCGACAGCGGCGGCGGGCAGCACCACCTGCTCGGCGTAGGACCCGAGGTTGGAGGCCCACGCCACCCGGTCCCCCTCGGCCAGACCCTCAACGTCGGGGCCGAGAGCCTCCACCACCCCGGCTCCCTCCATGCCCAGGGTGACGGGCAGCTCCAGCTTGTAGGCGCCGGAACGCTGGTAGGTGTCGATGAAGTTGAGCCCGGCCGCCTCCACCCGGACCCGCACCTGCCCCGGCCCAGGTTCGGGGATGGGCACGTCCTCGGGGGTCAGGACCTCGGGTCCTCCCGTCTCGTGGATCCGGACCGCCAGCATGGCGCCTCCCGCCTCGTCGACCGGTTCTCTCACTAGTGTTGCCGCGCCGCCTTCTTCGGTGCGCAAAGGAGCGGGAGCGATGGACGTCTGGTGGGTGCCACCCGCCGGCACCATGGAGCGCCACGGCCCCCATGCCTTGAAGGAGCTCCTGGAACGGCCTGAAGGCTTCTGCTGGGTCGACATCGACCACTGCGACGACCAGGCGGCCGGCCTGCTCTCAGACGTGTTCTGCGCCCACCCGCTGGCCGTGCGGGACTGCGTCGAACCCAACCCCACCGGCAAGGTCCACGCCTATCCCGATTCCATCCTGCTGGTCATGCACTCACCCGAGCCCGGCGACGGCGGCCAGGTCCGCCTGGTGGAGCTCGACCAGCTGGTAGCGGCCCGCTACCTGGTGACCGTCCACGGCCCATTGGTCGACGGGGCCGACGATGAGAGCGCCCGGCGAGATACGGCCGCCGTGCGGGCCCGGATGGAAGCCGGCCGCTACCACCCGGCTTCGCCGGTCCACCTGTCACACGCCATCGTGTCCTCGCTCGCCCGCCGCCAGGAGGACTACGTCCGGGACCTGGCCCGCAAGGTCGCCGCCCTGGAGCGCTGGGCGCTGGAGGGCGGCACGCAGGGCTCGGAGGACGCGCTGGAGGAGATGTTCCGGGTCCGCCACGAGGTCCTCACGGTGGCCACCGTGGCCGCCCTCAACAGCACCCTCTACGCCCGGGTGGGGGCGCTGCCCCGCTTCGTGTCCGACGACCTCCACCAGCTGGCCGACGAGCTGCGCAACCAGTTCGAGATCCTGCTCGGCATGTGCAACGCCGAGGAGAAGTTCCTCCAGGGCGTGCTCGACTTCTACCAGTCCCGCACCGCCACCAAGATGAACACGGCCATGGAGCGTCTGGCCCTCATCACCGTGGTCATGCTCCCGGTGACGGCCGTGGCCAGCATCTACGGGATGAACATCATCGTGAACAACAACACCGACTTCCCCCATCTGTGGGTGGCGCTGGCGCTCATGGGAGTGGTGTCGGCCGGCATGCTCCAGTGGGCCCGCCGCCAGGGCTGGTGGTGAGGCCGCGCGTGGGGGGTCAGGCCGTCTCTGCGCTGCTCGCGAAGGTGGTTGCGCTTGACCCCCTGTGAAGGGGAGAAGCGCGACCACCTTGTCGGGCCGCGCCGCTCGTGGACCAAGTCCGGACTCCGGGTAGAGGGCTGCCATGAGCCCGCGCCGCGATCACCCCCAACCACCTGACCCGGTGACCGAAGCGCCGGCGGATCCCTTCAGCCGCTTCGGGGACTGGCTGGCCGAAGCCCGGGAGCGGGAGCTGGGGTGGGCCGAGGTCATGACGCTGGCCACGGCCGCGGCGGACGGGCGTCCATCGGCCCGGGCGGTCGTCCTCAACGGGTGGGACCAGCGGGGGCTGGTGTTCTTCACCGACTGCCGGTCCCGCAAGGCAGCCGAGTTCGCCGCCCGGCCGGCGGTGGCGGCGGTGTTCCTCTGGCCGGCGGGGCAGCACCAGGTCAGGGTGGAGGGGACGGTGGCCGAGCTCTCCGAAGCCGAGTCGGACGCCGGCTTCGAGTCGACCCCCCGGCAGGGCCGGCTGGTGGTGTGGGCCAGCCCCCAGGACGAAGTGGTGGCCGGCCGCGACCAGCTGGAGCAGCGGCTGGCCGAGGTGAAGGCCCGCTTCGCCGGGGGCGACGTGCCCCGGCCGCCGTGGTGGCGGGGCTACCGGCTGGCGCCCGCCGCCTTCGAGTTCTGGGCCGCCCGCGACGATGCCCTCCACGACCGGTTCCGCTACCGGCGGGGGGACGACGGCCCGTGGATGGTCGCGCGCCTGGCGCCCTGAGCCTCGTTGCGCGGCTGGCGACGCCTCTACGGGAGCTGGGGCGGGATCACCTTGATCCCCTCGTGGGTCAGCGCCTTGAGGTAGGCGACGAGGGCGGCCCGCTCGGCGGGGTCGAGGGTGAACGTCGGGAGGAGCGGGCTCTTGTTCGGTGCCGTTCCGCCGCCGCCCTCGTAGAAGGCCACCACTTCCTCGAGGGTGGCGAAGGCGCCGTCGTGCATGTACGGGGCCGTGAGGGCGATGTTGCGCAGGGTTGGCGTCCGGAAGGCGCCCCGCTCCTTCTCGTCGCCCGTGGCCGTGAACCGGCCCGGGTCGTCGGCCTGGGGACCCACCTGGGGTACGCCCAGGACGTGGAAGCGGTTGTCGGTGAACAGCGGGGGGGTGTGGCAGCCGGCGCAGCCGGCCTTGTCGAAGAACACCTCCCGGCCCCGCTGCTCCTCCTCGGAGAGGGCACTCTTGTCGCCCGCCTGGAAGCGGTCGTGGGCCGACTTCCAGCTCACCAGCGTGCGCTCGAAGGCGGCCAGGGCCCGGGTGATGTTGGTGAAGTTGACCTCACCGAAGACGTCGCGGAAGCGCTCCCGGTAGCCGGGGATGGCCTCGACCCGGGCCACCAGGGCGGGAATGGCCTCCCCGAAGCGGGTCATGGCCCGGCCGCTGTGCTGCTCGAGGCTGGCCATGGTCCCGTCCCAGGAGGGGAAGTCCTCGTAGCCGGAGTTCCACAGGCTGGTGCTGTTGCGGCCCAGCTCCTCGCCCTTCTGGTCCCGGTTCCGGGGGAGACCGTCGGCGAATCCCTTCTCCGGGAGATGGCAGCTGGCGCAGGCCAACTGGCCGTTCACCGACAGCCGCGCATCGAAGAACAGCTGCTTCCCCAGCTCCGCCTTCTCGGGCGTCTGGGGGTTGCCGGCGGGGATGGGCATCGGGCCCAGGACGGCGGCGGCGGTCAGCTTGCCGGCCTCGTGGGGGGCTGACGACCGGCTGCAGCCGAAGGCCACGGCCGCCACCAGCAACGGCACGACCACGAACGTCGAAGGGGGGACGGCCCGCATCCTCACCGGCCGCCACCTTACGGCCCGGCGACGACCTTGGCATGGATCTGCTCCGCCAGGGCGTGGATGGCCCGGGTCAACTCGGTGTTGAGCTTGAGCTCCTGCTCCTGCTCGTTGAAGTCATGGTCGGCTTTGCGCTGGGTGAACTCGGCCTGGCGGTTCTGGCCGATCATGACGAAGGTCGACAGGAAGATCGCCTCCAGCGAGACGATGAGCGTCAGCTTGGGCCACGGGTCCTGCTCCAGCACCAGCATCCACACGGCGAAGGCGACGGCGTGGATGTAGACGAACTTCATCGACCCGGCGAAGGCGGTGATGGCATCGGCGATGCGGAGCTGGACATCGGCCGCCCGACGGGCCTTGTGCTCCATGACAACGGGGTGTCGCGGTCGTGTGTCCGTGGCTGTCACGTGCTCCTCCTCTGCAGGCGCGGCGGTGACCGGGGGGATGGCCGTGAGCGAGCTCGCGTCAACTCTATGGCGGAGGCCGAGCAGGCCGTCTGGTCGGCTCGAGTCACCCGAAGCGGGGGACGGAGAAGAGGACCCCGCCGAAGAGCAGGTAGGCGAGGAGCAGCGTCCAGGCCACGTTGAACGCCTGCGCCAGCACGAAGGCCAGGGCCGGACGGCCGCCCTCGGCCGTGACGAGGTCGGCGAAGCGCGTCTCGAGCCCGATGGAGGTGAAGGCGAGGGCGAACCACAGGGTGCGCAGGCTGGTCAGGATCGGCTTGGTGTCGGTCACCGTGGCGTCGGTGAGGAAGAACGAGAAGATGATCGAGGCGACGATGAAACCGAGCACGAACTTGGGGAAGCGTTCCCAGATGACCCGGGGGCTGGGCCGCTCGGTGCCCTCCCGCCGCCGCATGGTCCACCACACCGACAGGGCGAAGGCCGCCACGCCGATGAGCACGTTCTGGGAGAACTTGACGATCACCCCTGCTTTGAGGGCGGACTCGCCGATCAGCTCGGCCGCCGCCACCACCGAACCGCTCGTGTCCAGCGTGCCCCCCAGCCAGGCGCCCCCCACCACGTCCGGCATGTGGAAGGTCTTCACCACCCAGGGCATGACAACCAGCATGGGGACGGCGACCAGGAGCACCAGCGAGGTGACGTAGGACAGCTTCTTGCGGTCGCCCTGGATGGCCCCGCAGGTGGCGATGGCAGCGGAGACGCCGCAGATGGCCACGGCCGAGGAGAGCATGACGGCGAACTCGTCGTCCACCCGGAACTTCCGGGCCAGCCAGAAGCACACGTACCACACGGTGGTGGCCACCAGCAGTGCCTGGACCAGGCCCCGGGCACCGGCGTCGAGGATGTCGGGAAAGAGGATGCCGGCGCCCAGCAGGACCAGCCCGATCTTGATGTAGTACTCGGTGCGCACCGCCTCCCGCAGCCAGTCGGGCACCCCGATGAGGTTGCTGATGGCCAGGCCGATGAACAGGGCGAAGAGCACGAACTCCAGCCCGATGTCGGAAACCGCCGTGTTGCCGGCGATGACCAGGGAGGCGAAGGCCAGCAGGAAGACGGCCGGGAACCCGACGGCGTAGCGGGCCACCTTGCCGCCCATGAGCCAGATCCCTCCGGCGGAGAGCACCAGGTAGGCGGCCCCACCCAGGACCCACTTGCCGAGCGTCTCGCCCCCCAGGAGGTCGCCCAGGCCGCCCAGGCTGTCCCATTCCAGCTTGGGGAGGTCGATGTGCACGCCCGCCAGGGTGAGGAGGATGAGCAGGCTGCCGAGCCCGACGGCCAGCCAGTCCTCGCTGCGCCAGGCGGGGGCGGGCGGGCCGGCCGGCGGCGTGTCCTGCTCGGGGGCGGCGGGCTCGGCCATGCCCCTCTAGGCGTCGTCGGTGGGCTCGAACTCGATCCGCTCGGGGCTGCGGGCCTGGCGGGCCGGCTTCTTCTCCCACACGACGATCGTTCCCGCCGAGCGGTCGTGGAGCGTCTGGAGGAGCGGGTCGGCCAGGGCCAGGAAGGACACGAACCAGAACAGCGCCCGGGCCCCGGCGCGATGGGTGGCCACCTGGAAGCCGATCGGGCCGCCCGTCTCCTGGTGGACGACCTTGATGCCCACCAGCCGCTTGCCCATCGTCTGGCCGCCCGCCCCCTCGAGCAGCACCACGTGGGCCAACACCGCCACGGTGGCCAGGAGGCGGACCCGCAGCGGGGCACCATCGTTGCCGAAGGCGGGATCCCAGCCGAGAGCACCGACGAAGGACAGCGCCACCAGCATCACCGTGACGTCGAGGGCGGCGGCCGCGAGCCGGGCCCGGGGCGAGGCCAGATCCGGCCGCCGGACGGCCTCGGTACCGGCGGGGTCGTCCGAATCGGCGGAGAACAGCCGGCGAGCGAGCGCCCGGGAGGAGAACCGCTCCCCGCAGCGGTGGCAGTTGCGCCGGAATCCGTTGGTGGCCCCGCACCTCTGGCACTGCACCGCGCCAATATCCATCTGCCGGCGGCTCCCGTAAAGAGGGTGATTTCGTGCGTCAGCAACGACTCCCCGAGGGGACCGGGCCTCCGCCCCGGGGGCAAGATGTTCGCTCCCGGTCCGATCCCAAGGGAGGGTGAACGTGTCCGAGATCCTCACCAAGGCCGCCACGCAGGCCCACGACTCGCTGATCGGCTTCGAGAAGATCCTCCGCGCCATCAGCGACGCCGATCTCCACCGCGCCCAGCCGGAGGGAGGTTGGACCTGCGCCCAGGTCGTCTCCCACATGCACCTGTCCGGGTTGGTGTGGATCGCCGACCTGGAACGGCTGCGCCACTGCACCGGCGAGGGCATGTTCATGTTCCGGGAGGAGTTAGGTCACGACGCCGTGGGCGCGCCCCCTCCTACCGCGGCCGAGGCCGCCGACCGCATCGCCAGCCTGCGAGCCGCCCTGGAGGCGTGCCTTCCCGCCGCCGACCCGGCCATCCTCGACAAGGAGATGGAAGTCCCACCCTTCGGCACCGTGACCTGCGCCGAGTTCATGCCGCTCATCATCGGCCACCTGGACAACCACGCCGAGCAGGCCAAGGCGATCCTCAGGGTCCGGGGCGCCCTCCCCGCTTAGAGCACTGGAAAGACCTGGATGGCGGATCGTTCCTGCCGGGCCAGGGCCCGCACAACGGCGCGATCCCCGTGTTGGAGGCGGGGCGACTCGAGCAGGGCGCCCAGGGCAACGGTCACCGCCTCGGCCGGCAGTTCGGAGTCTTCCCCGCCGATGGAGACCGCCAGGTCGTCCCCGTGGACCACCAACTCGATGATCTCCAGCCGGACCCGGTCGTCCAGCCGCATGGCGGTGGGAAACACCAGCAGGCGCTCGAGCCAGACCAGGCCCTGCAGGACGTGGGCGACCAGACCACCGACGCTGAGATCCTCGAGCGCGCTGGGCTCCTCCCAGCGCTTGGCCGTGGCCGGGTCGCCGAGGAGCCCGGCGAAATGGTCGCCGGCCCGCAGGAAGGCCTCTGTGATCTCCACGCCCGCATCCTTACACTGGCGCCGTGCTGCGCGAGCCGGTGCGGGGCGGCTTCCCGGAGCCGTCCTTCCATGCCCTCCCGGGCATCGACCGGGCGCGGGCCTACCTGCGGGGCCTCGTCCCCCGGCCGCCGCTGTCCCACCTGGTCGGCTACCGGGTCACGCAGGTCGGCCCCGGAAGCGCCACGCTGACCATGCCGGCCAGCCCCTGGCTCCAGGGTCTTGACGACGGCATGTTCATCGAGTTCCTGGTGGCGGCGGCGCTGACCGGGGCGGCGATGACCAGTGCCCCTCCGGGGGCGGAAGTGCGCCTGACGTCGGTCTCCGTGAACCGCTTCCGCCCGGCGACCACCGCCAGCGGCACGCTGGTGGCCCGGGGCCGGACGCTCAACAGCGGACGCACGTTCCCGTTCACGGAAGTGCTGGTGGAGGACTCCCTGGGCCGGGCGGTGATCCACGCCACCGGCGCCGCCATCTTCCGGCCTGTGACCTCGCTCCCGGCGCCGTCCCCCGCCTTCGCCGCCGTCCCGCTGGAGACCCCGAGCTACTCCACACCCGACCCCCACGAGCGGCCCCTCCCAGGGGGCGTCGGGCTGGCCCCTGTCCAGCTGTGGGAAGAACACGACGGTCCCGCCATCATCCGGATGTACCTGGCCGGGGAGCTGCCACAGATGCCGGTGACAGCGCTGTTGGGTCTCCGGATCCTCGCCTGGGAGGAGGGACGGGTCGAGGGCTCGCTGCCGGCAACGGAATGGCTCGCCGGCGAAGGCCGTGACGTGGCTCCCGGCGTCCTCACCTTCCTCGCCCACGTCGGTCTGGGAGGGACGACAGCGTTACGGGTGCCGCGCCGGCGTGTCCAGGTCGGCATCCTCGACGACAGCGTGAGCTTCTACCGCAGCGTGGCCTGCGACGGCCGCGACCTCCGGGTGCGGGGCAGGATCACCCATCGACCGGGTGACTTCGTGGTGTCGTCCATGGACGTGACGGACGCCGACGGGAACCTCGTGGCCGTCGGGCACCGGACGTCCGTGTTCCTGGAGCCGCGCGCCACCCCGGCGGCCAAGTCGGAGCGCCGCCTGCTCACCGTGTTGTTCACCGACCTCGTCGAGTCCACCCGGACGGTGGAGCAGTCCGGCGACGGGCGGTGGTCCGAGCTCCTCGCCGAGCACCACCGGCTCGTCCGCTCCGAGCTGGAGGTCCACCACGGGCGGGAGGTGAAGACGACCGGCGACGGCTTCCTGGCCACGTTCGACTCGCCGACCCGGGCGATGCAGTGCGCCCGCGCCATCCGCGACGGCGTCCGCCGCCTCGGCCTGGAGATGCGGGCGGGCATCCACACCGGGGAGTGTGAAGTCGGCGGGGGCGATGTCGCCGGGCTGGCCGTCCACGTGGCCGCCCGGGTCCAGTCGGCGGCCCAGCCGGGCGAGATCCTGGTGTCGGCGACGGTCCGCGATCTCACCGCCGGGTCCGGAATCCAGCTCGTCGACCGCGGTGGGCACGAGCTGAAAGGCCTCGACGGGCAGTGGGCGCTCTTCGCGGTCGAGGGCTGATGGGAAGCGACCGCCTGGCCCTGGCCGTCGACATCGGCGGCACCAAGCTGGCCGCCGGCGTGGTCGACGGCGAGGGCCGCCTTACCGACCGGGCGTCCACCCCCACACCCGTCACCGACGACCCCGAGGAAGTGTTCTCCGCCCTCACCGGCGTGATCGAGAAGCTGCCGCCGGTGGAGGCGGCCGTGTGCGGCATCGGCTGCGGGGGCCCCATGGCCCCCGGCGGTGAGGAGGTGTCCACGCTCCACATCCCCGCCTGGCGCCGGTTCCCGCTGCGCCGGCGGGTGGCCGAGGCCACCGGCCTGCCCACCTTCGTCGACAACGACGCCAAGGCCCTGGCCCGGGGGGAGGGCTGGGTGGGGGCGGCCGCGGGCCAGTCCGAATTCATCGCCATGGTCGTGTCCACCGGCGTGGGCGGGGGGATCTTCCTCGACGGCCGCCTCCTCGACGGCCGGGCCGGCAACGCCGGCCACATCGGCCATGTGGTGGTCGTGCCCGGCGGCCGGGAGTGCTTCTGCGGCGGGCGGGGCTGCCTGGAGGCGGAGGCCTCGGGGCGGGCCATCGCCGCCGCCACCGGCCGTCCGCCGGCGGAGGCCGGTCCCGAGGTGATCCACCGCACCGGCACGCTGGTGGGCCGGGCGGTGGCGTCGGTGGCCAACCTCCTCGACCTGCCCCTGGCCGTTGTGGCCGGGTCGGTGGCGCTGGGGTTCGGCGCCCCGTTCTTCGCTGCCGCCCAGGCGGAGATCGACGCCCTGGCCCGCCTCGACTTCTCCCGGGGCACCCGCATCGTCCCCGCCGGCCTGGGCGACGCCGGGCCCCTCATCGGCGCCGCCGCCGTGGGCTTCGCCGGCCTGGCCTCCCGCTGACGACCCCCGCCAGCCTTCAGAGGGCCTCGAGGAGCACGACGGTGGCCATCCCGGCGATCAGGGTGAGGGCCACGCTGCCCGTACGCCAGGCGACGAGGGTGGCCAGGACGCCGGCCGCGAACCGGGGCTGGGTCAGGTCCAGGGCACCGTGGGGCCGGGCGATCGCCGGCAGCACCAGCGAGGCGAGGGCGGCCGGCGGGATCTGGCGCAACAGGCGCTGCACGCCGGGCGGCACCGTGGCCAGGCGGTGGGCGAAGGCGATGAACGAGGCTCGCATGGCGAAGGTGCCCAGGCCCGCGGCCACGATGACGATCCAGACCCGGCTCATGCCGGGGTCTCCGGCATCTCTGGCGGACGGGGGTGGTGGTCGTCGGGCCCACCGCTCCCCTCACCGTCCCGTCGCTCGGCCAGGACCTCGGCCAGGGCGCCGGCGGCGATCCCGCTGACCGCCCCCGCCATGATCGACAACCCGCCGGCCCCGGCCTCGGCGGCCACCACCGCCGCCACCCCACCGGCCGTCGCCGCCACCACCGCCGGGCGGGTGGTGCCACCGGGACCAGCAGCACCAGGAACACGAGGGACACGGCGAAATCCAGTGGGATCCGGTCGGGCAGCGCCGTGCCCACCAGCGCCCCGGTCAGGGTCGACGTGACCCAGATGGCCGCCAGGAAGACGCCGGCGCCGGCCATGAAGGGGATGCGGCGCCGGGGCTCGTCCTCCTCTGGCCACCGGGAGATGCAGGCGGCATAGACCTGGTCGACCAGCACATAGCCGGCGGCCAGCCGGCGCCAGCGCGGCTCTCTGGCCAGGTAGGGCGCCAGCGACGCCGAGTACAGGAGCATTCGCAGGTTGATGGTCCAGGCGGCCAGGACGGCGACGGCCACCGAGCCGCCACCGGTGAGCACGTTGATGGCGGCCAGCTGCGAGGCGCCGGCGAAGACGATGGTGGAGAACCCGAGGGCGGCGCCGGCCCCCAGCCCGGCGGCCACCGGGGTGGCCCCCGCCACCAACCCGAACGGGATGACGCCGATCACCATGGGGGCCACGGCGGCGGCACCGGCCCGGGCATCCGAGAGCGACATGGCCCTGCATGATGGCCGCCCCCGGGCCCGAGCCGGGAACCGCAAAACCCGATTGACACCCTCCGGCGGTCCCCACCACAGTGGCCGGCAATGATCAGGACGCTGTCGCTGGTCGCCGTGGCGGTGCTCGTCTCCGCCGTGACGCTGGTCGCCCCGGACGCCCGGGCGGAGACCGACCTGTACTACGTGGCCCTGGGCGACTCCTACTCCTCCGGTGAAGGGGTCGAGCCCTACGACCCCGACTCGCTCGACTGCCACCGCTCCCCCGGCGCCTATCCCAGCCTGGCCGCCGGCCAGCCGCCGGCCCGCGCCTGGACCTACTGGTTCTTCGCCTGCTCGGGCGCCACCACCGACGACGTCAACCGGCCGGTGTCGGGCCAGGCCCACCAGGTGGAGAAGGCGGCCGAGTGGGTCCGCCTCGTCACCATCACCATCGGCGGCAACGACGCCCGCTTCGGTCCCATGCTCCGGCGCTGCGCCCTCGGGTCCACCCCCTGCACCGAAGAGAACGACAACGAGGAGGCCTTCATCGAGCAGGAGGTCCGGCCCAGGCTGAAGGCCACCTACGCCAAGCTGCGGGCCGCCTCGCCCCCGGCCCGGATGGTCGTCCTCACCTACCCCCACATCTTCCAGACCGAGCGGCACTGCGGCCGGGAACCGGGCATCCAGAACGACGAGAAGGCGTGGATCCGGGACCGCACCGACCAGCTCAACGACATCGTCGACGAGCAGGCCACGGCCGCCGGCCTCCAGGTGCTCGACGGGCGCGACGCCTTCGCCGGCCACGAGATCTGCACCGAGGAACCCTGGGTCAACGGGTGGGGGCAGCCGGGCTCCTTCCATCCCAACGCCAAGGGGCACGAGGTTCTGGCCCGCCAGCTGGTCGACTTCCTCAACCGCTGACCGGTGCTTGCCAGGCTGTATTAGGGCTACCTAAGCTTACGTCTTAGGATTCTCTAATCTCCCGGACGGGCGACGGCAGCGGAGGATGGATGTTCACCCAGGCGGCTTTCGACTCCATGCGGATGGCGGCGACACTGGCGCTGGCCGTGCCCAGCCTCGGGGCACGCGTCTCGTTTCCCCGCGGGCCGGAGGTGGAGGTGAGCTGGGTCCCTCGCCCGCTCCCGACCGGCGTGCGCCACATGGCGCCGTGCCTCTTCCGCCGGTTCGTCGCCTGCGCCCACCATCGCCGGGCCGCCGGCCACACGGTGAGGCTGTGGGGCCAACCCCCGGGTGTCGACCCGACCGTGCACATGCTGATCGCCCCGGGCGACCGCAAGCTCCCATCCGGCATCTACCAGGTCCAGGTCGACGGAGGCTGGCGGATGGTGTTCCCCTGCCTGCTCTCCGCCCCCGACTGCGCCGAGACACTGGCCGGAGGCTGGCCCGAGCTCACCTTCCACGCCGACCCCCTGACCGGGGTCACCCTGGTGGCGTGCCGGCGGCCCTTCGGCGAGGGTCCGGCGGTGGGCCGGGACGTCGAGCGGCTGGTCGACGCCCGGGCCCGCCTGCTGGTGGCCGAGCTGCTCGACGGGCTGGCGCCGGCGGCCCGGTCCTGAGCCGGCGTCAGGTGGGGCACCGCGGGTGATCGACGACGCCTCTGGGTAGGCCAGGGCCTGTGAATGCCTTCGTCCTCTCCGGCGGCGTGAACCTGGGCAGTGTCCAGGTGGGGATGCTCAAGGCATTGTTGGAGAAGGGGATCACTCCCGACGTGCTCGTGGGCACGTCCATCGGCTCGGCCAATGCCGCCTTCCTGGCCGCCGATCCGTCGCTGGACCGGGTCGAAGAGCTCTGCGAGCTCTGGCGGACGGCCCGCTCCCGGGATGCGTTCAACTGGAACCCGCTGCGGATGCTGCACGCCGTCCTGCGCCGGGGCTCGCTGTTTCCGCCCGAGGCCTGGCGGCGCTACCTCACCGAGCGCATCCCACTCGAGCGCATCGAGGACGCGGCCGTGCCGCTGCGCATCATGGTCACCGACTTCGAGGACGGCTCCCCCGTCATCCTCGAATCCGGCCCCGTCATCGATGCCGTGATGGCCAGCACCTGCCTGCCCGGCATCTTCCCGCCCCAGAGGGTCGGCGATCGTCTCTATCTCGACGGCGTCCTGGCCGAACAGGTGCCGCTCAAGCCGGCGATCGACGCCGGCGCCGACACCGTCTACGTGCTGGCCCCCAGCCACGCCTCGCCGTCACCCGACGTGCGCTCACCGGGCCAGATCCTGCGCCACGCCCTCACCATCCTGCTGTTCCCGCGCATCCGCCTCGACGCCCTCGAGCTGCCGGAGCGCCACCCGGACCTGCGGATCGTGCAGGTCCCCTCGGCCGGCGCCCAGGTCGCCCTGTGGGACATGTCCCAACACGAGCAGCTGATCGAGGATGCCTACCGGGAGACGATGGACTTCCTGGCCGAGCGCGACGGGTCCGGCGACGACCGGGGCGCCGAGACGGCGACCGTCCCGGAGATGACCATCGAGGTCGATGTGCGCGACCGACCGGTGGCGCAGACCCGCTCCGCCGGCAAGAACGCGTGACCGGTTTCTAGGCGGCGTAGACCAGCGGCACGGCTGCCTCGGGGGTGAGCACCCGGAAGCCGATGCTCTCCTCGATGTAGAGCTGAACCGAGCTGCCGTTGGCGGTGGCGTAGCCGACGGCCAGGTCCTGGCCGCAGCTGAGCGAGAAGTCCTCGCCGCGCAGGCTCAGCACCACCGCCCCGTCGACCGCCGGGCCCCAGACCACGGGGCCGCCGAGGATGAGGTGGATGTGCTCCAGGACCGGGTAGCCCCCGTACTCGGTCGACTCGATCACCCCCGTGTAGCACCGGGGCCCGAGCACGGCGGCGTAGGGGCCGTCGATGCCGGCGCTGCGCAGGATGTCCACCGCCTGGGCCACGGTGCCGGGGTACTTGGCGTAGTCGTCGCTGATCTCCAGCCGGCGGTGGGGCGACAGGTCGGACATGCCCATGGTCCCTCCGGCCTTGAAGCCGTGGAACACCATCCGGTCCTCGGCCAATGCGGCCCGGCGGGCACCTTCCACCACCGCCGAGAGGTCGGCGTCGGCCCGGCCCCGTTCGATGTCGTCGAGGTCGGCTCGGGCCAGGGGGAAGGGGGTGCGCAGCTCGACCAACGGCTGGACGGACCGCACACCGGCGTCCACCCCGTCGACCGGCCCGTCGATGCGCTCGACCCGGCCGACGATGTCGGCCGAGTGCGCCCAGCCGTGGGGGCCGGAGAAGTCGACCACCTTGCGGGCGGCCAGGAAGTGGCGCAGGGAGCGGGAGGCCTCGGCGTCGATGGCCTTCCAGGCGTCGTCGGAGATGGGGGCCAGCTCACGGCGCAGGTGGTTCATCACATCCTCCCTTTCTGAAGGCTGCCCAGCCCGAGCGAGGGTGCGGCGGCGGCCAGGCCCGGCTCGCCCTCGCCGTTTCCCTCGTGGGCCGCCTCGCGCTCGACGATCGGCCCGGTGGTGAACAGGTACATCCGCAGGAACCGGTCGAGCGCCGGGTCACGCCGGCGGAGCCACTCCAGCGCCATGGAGGCGTGCTCTTTCTCCTCGTCCCGGTTGTGCTCGAGGATCCCCCGCAGCTCCGGGTCCTGGGTGGCGTCGATGCGCTGGTCGTACCAGTCGACCGCCTCCAGCTCCTCCATCAGGGAAATGATCGCCCGGTGACGTTCGATCGTCTCCGGGCGCAGGCTCCCGGTCGCCTCGTGCAATCCCGCGCTGCTGTCTGCCATGCTCCGCTCCTCGGTGCGTCGGCCCGCTCAGTCCCGGCAATCACCTACCCGCCGGGGGTTGCCGGGAACCGACTTACCCGCCAGTTGTTGCCAGGAACCGCCGAAGCACGTTTCGCCGCCCCGGGCCAGACTGGACGGGTGACCGCCACCCCCATCGACGGCCGCGCCGCCCGCCGGGCGCTGGAGGCGGCCGCCGGCCGGAGCGCCGGCCTGCTGCGGACGGCGGGCCACGGCGGCAGCCGGGTCCGGGCGTCGGAATGGACGGTGGCCGAGCTCGGCGTCCACCTCGTCATGGGCCTCCGGGCCTACCGCGGCCTCCTGGAGGGCCGGACCGACCTGGTGCCCTCCGGGTTTCCCGAGGCATCGATCTTCCCCGAGCGGATCAAAGCGGTGACGGCCGCCATGCTCGACACGGAACCGGAGAGGGACCCGGGCGTGCTGGCCGGCCTCGTTCAGGCCGAAGCGGCGGCGTTCCTCGCTGTGGCCGCCGAGCACGCGGGTGAGGACGGCATCCCCACGCCGTTCTACGGGGAGGGGTCGACCCTCAGCGTGGCGGCCGTGACCTGTCTCCTCCTCGGCGAGCAGCTGATGCACGGCTGGGACCTGGCCCGGACGCTGCGCCGGCCATGGCCCATCAGCGCCGCCGATGCCCATCTGATGGCCGGCGCCTACCCCTCCATGCTGCCCCTGGCCATCGATCCGCAGGCGGCCGCCGGCGTCGACCTGGCCTGCGAGATCCGCCTCCGGGGCGGAGGAGCCCGGATCGTGGTCCGGGTCCGGGACGGGCGAGTCGAGGTCGCTGCGCCGGGGGCGGGCCCGGTGGACTGCCACCTCTCGGCCGACCCGGTCGCCTTCGCCCTGGTGGCCTACGGCCGTCTCAGCCAGTGGCACGCCATCGGCCGGGGCCAGCTCCTGGCCTGGGGGCGCCGGCCGTGGACGGCGCTGCGCTTCCGCAGCCTGTTCTTCAATCCCTAGGGCTTGCCTTCCTCCTCCACCAGGCGGCCCAGGCGCTTCGGCGCCACCAACGTGTAAGAGGTGCGGATCCACTCCTCGATCTCCCGCCAACGCTCGGCGCCGGCGCCCTCGGGGACATGGAAGGCGATCCAGCCGTGGCGGCCCAGGCCGTAGCCGGCGGGATGGACGTCGGCGTCGGTGGCCACCACCGCCTCCGCCTCCTCCTTGGTGAGCTTGACGGAGAGGTCCCGTCCGGCGGCGTCGCAGAAGATGAAGTTCTTGCCCCGCACCCGGAACGTGGGGTGGTCGCCCCACTCGGCCACGTCGACCCGTTCGGCCTCCGGGAGTCCGGCCACGATCTTCTCGATTCGCGCCATGTTCTTCACCACAACCTCCAATTCGGGGTGGCTCGCGCCCTTTGACCCTCTCCCGCTCGAACGGGGCCTTCCTCACCATCGCCGGCATGGGAATGAACGGTGGCGCCTACAAATTCGTCCTGGTCCTGCACATCCTGTCGGCCATCGCCGGCTTCGGCGGGGTGCTCCTCAACGGGCTCTACGCCCACCACGCCAAGCAGCGCCGGCGGACGGAGGGCATCGCCATTGTCGAGGCCAACTTCCACGTCTCGGAGATGGCCAGCAAGTTCATCTACGCCGTCCCCGTCTTCGGGGTGCTGCTGGTGTGGCTGTCCGACGGCGCCTGGTCCTTCTCCCACACCTGGGTGTGGATGACCATCGTCATCTACGCCGCCGCCATCACCATCTCCCACCAGGTGATGCGGCCCACCATCCAGCGGATCCTGGTCCTGATGCGGGAGATGGCCTCGGTGCCCGTGGGTGGCGCCCCTGCCGGGCCGCCGCCCCAACTGGCCGAGCTCCAGGCGCTGGGCCAGAAGGCCGGCGCCACCGGCGCCGTCCTGCACGTGGCCCTGGTGGCCGTCCTCTTCCTCATGGTCTTCAAGCCCGGCGCCTGAGCAGTCCCTGAGGTGTGCGCAGGTTTTGCCGCTGACAGCGGCAAAAGCGCAAACACCTTGGGCCTCTCCTAGCGCCCGAGCCAGCGGTAGATGGTCCAGCCCTCCACGGGCTGGGCGCCGATCGACCGGTAGAAGACGAGGGAGGGGGCGTTCCAGTCGAGGACGGCCCACTCGACGCGCCCGTCGCCCGCCCGCTCGAAGAGGTGCTCGAGCAGGGCCCGGCCCACGCCGCGGCCGCGGTACTCGGGACGGACGAAGAGGTCCTCCAGCCAGATGCCAGGGCGGCCCCGGAAGGTGGAGTACGTCGGAAACCAGATCGCCAGCCCGGCCACCACCCCGGGCGGGTCGTCCAACTCGCCCAGCACCACGCGGGGAACGGCGTCGGGCCCGAACAGGGAACCGGCCAGCTCCTCCTCGGACCACAGCACCTCGTCTTCGAGGTGCTCGTACTCGGCCAGGGCCCTGATCAGCTCGGCCACCACCTCCAGATCGGCCGGCGTCGCCTCGCGCAGGTGGACCGCCACGGAGTCCTGCTCAGCCCGTCGCGGGCCCGGCCAGGGACCGGAGCGTGGCGACGTCCAGGCGGTCGAAGTTGTCCAGCACGAGGGCGGCACCGGCGAAGTCCTGGCCGGCGGTGTAGTCGTTGGTCACCACCACGCAGGGCACGCCCGCACCCAGGGCGGCGCCGAGCCCGGGCCGCGAGTCCTCCACCGCCACCGCCTCTGACGGTTCCAGGCGCAGACGCTCCAGGGCGATCAGGTAGGCGGCCGGGTCCGGCTTGGTCTCCTTGACGTCGTCGCCGCCGACCACCACTTCGAAGCGGTCGAGGCCGAAGTGGCGGTCGAGGAGCGGCTCCACCCAGGCCAGCGAACCGGTGGTGGCCACGGCCAGGCGCAGCCCGGCGCCCGCCGCCTCATCGAGAAACCGGCGCACTCCGGGTCGAGCGGGCACCTCGCCGGCGCCGACCAGCTCCAGGAACAGCTCGGTCTTGCGTCGGTGGAGGCGGGGCACGAGATCGGCCCGTTCGGCCTCCGCCACCCCCTGCTCCTCCAGGTAGGCGTGCAGCCGGGACTGGCCGCCGGTCACGGCCAGGAGCCGCCCGTACTCCTCCACCTCCCAGCGCCACGGCAGGCCGAACTCACGGAAGGCGGCGTTGAACGCCACCCGGTGCCCGTCCCGCTCGCTGTCCACCAGGGTCCCGTCGACGTCGAGGACGACCGCCTCGAGGCTCATCGGCAATAGCTAAACCGGTACTCCTGGGCGCCGGCCACCTGGCGGTAGCCGATCCGCTGGTAGATGGCGTTGGACGTCGGGTTGGCGGTGTCGGTGTAGAGCATGCAGGCCGAGGCCCCCCGGTCGAGCGCCTGCTGGCTGAGCGCGGCCACACAGCTGCTGGCGTAGCCGCGGCCGCGCCGCTCGAGTGGCGTGTAGACGGGCCCGACCCGCACCACCCCCGCCACCGCCGGCACGCAACCGGCCATGCACACCACGGGGCCGTCCTCCCACAGATGGAGCCCGCCGTTGGTCAGCCACCGGTCCACCGCCGCCGACGTGTCCCCGCCGATGGTGCCCGTCTCGTGCAGGAAGCTGGCGAACCACTCCCGCAGGAGGAGGCGGTCGCCCTCACCGGCAGGCCGGAAGCTCCCCGGCGCCGGCCGGGGCGCCACCACGGCGTCCAGCCGGTACACCAGCAGCTTGAAGCCCTCCTTCACCTCGGCACCCGTCCGCTCCCCCCACAGCCGGGCGAAGCGGGTGGCGACGTCCCCGGGGCCCCCCACCCCCGGCAGCTGCGGCTGCCGCTCGGCCAGCACCTCCACCAGGGCGGCCAGGGCGGTGTCGGGCATGGGCGTGAGGCCGAGCAGGAACGGCGGCGTGTGCATGGCCACCCCGACCACGTTCCGGCATCCCTCGGGAGGGGCACCCGGCTCGCCGCCCTCCTCCACCGCCAACCAGATGGCCTCGGTGAACCGGGCGGGTTCGGCCTGCGCCCGGGACAGGACGGTGCAGATCACGTTGTGCAGGACGGGTTCGCCCTCCAACCAGGCGCCGGCCCGGCGGGACAGCTCGGCCGGATCACATTCCACGACGGTGCCCATGGCGCCATTGTTCCGGCTCGGGGTCGCACGACGCCTGCCAATTTCCGGGCCGCCCCGGGGCTCACTCCCCGAGCAGTTCGACCACGTCCCGGTAGACCTGCTCCAGCACCTCGCGGGACAGCGGCCTCGCTCCCCCGCCCGTCCGCCGGGCCAGGCCCCAGTAGCGGAGGTCGGAGAGCACGATGGCCTTGGTCGTCCCCGTCCGGGCGGCCACCGCTTCAGCACTCAGGCGGCGCTCGACGTAGAGGTCCTCCAGGACCTCCCGGGGGATCCGCTGGCGCCGGGCACGACGGATGTGGTGGCTGCGCAGGTTGCGTTCCACCACGCCCCGGCTCACCCGTAGCTCGCGGGCCACGGCATCCATGCTCAGGCCCCGCCGGAGGTAGAGGTCCTTGAGGACCTCGGGGTCCACCGCCGTCCGCTGGGGTCCCGAGGCACGGCGGGGGATGCCCGCCTCGTCCAGGCGACGCCACACCTGACGGGGCGACAGACCGGTCTGCGCCGCCACCTGGCGGATGGTCATGTGCTGGCCGACGTAGAGATCTTCCAGATCTGCCGGCGGGGGTTCGACTCCACGGGATGCCACGCGACGCCTTTCTCCCACGTCAAGCTCCCTCGCCAGGACAACGCCGCATCCCGGGCGGTATGACGCAAACACCCCGTTCTTCCTTACCGTGGGGCTGGAGACCGTTCACCGCTTCCGGCGATCCGGTCATCGCCAAATCGACGCTTTCTTGCTTAATTCGGCCCATGGTATTCAGCTCATATCGGCGCCACAACAGGGCGTCGTGAGCAACGGTTCACTGCAGCGGCAACGGCTCGGTGCCGGGCGACCACTTGAATTCCCACTCTTGGACAACCTAGATACGCGACAATCTAGAGACCTAGGTTCCAGGTATTAACGAAAGGCTCCGTGGCCCCGCCTCGACCCGGCGCCTGACCGACGCGAACATGGAGGTCGGAAGCAGCCGACTGGCGTCAGAAGGCCGGCTGGGCCCTGCTGGTGGTGGGCGCCGTACTGGTGATCCTCAGCTACATCGGTGTGAGCGGAGCCGACATCGAGGTGCTGCAGCTGCCCTACCTGGCCAGCCGCATCGGGGGCCTGGCGGCGGTGGCCGTCGGCTCCGCCCCGCTCGTCGCCGCCGACGTCCGCCATGACCGGGAGCGGCTGGGGCGGATCGAGGGCGAGCTGCTCGAGCTCCAGGACCTCGTCCGCTCCCTGTCCGGCCCCGCCCGACCCACCCGCTAACCCTCATCGCGCGTTAACGAAACCCGGCTCTCAGCCGGTTTTGGCTAACGCGCGACGGGGGTTGGGGCGCGTCAGCAGTGGGTGGAGATCAGCGGGTAGGGGTCGATCGCCGCCTCGTGACCGGGGTGGAACTCGAAGTGGGTGTGGTAGGCGGTGGCGTTGCCTGACGCCCCGGTGAGGCCGACGACCTCGCCCTGCTCGACGTGGCGAGGGTAGGGGCCGACGAGCTCGAGCAGATGCATGTAGACGTAGGTGTTCCCGTCGTCGCCGGTGAGGAAGATGGTCAGGCCTCCCCCGCCCCAGTGCCGGGTGGAGACGGTCCCGGCCACCACGGCCACGTTCTCCGTCCCTCTCGGGTTCATGAGGTCGTTGCCCTTGTGGCCCCGCCCGTCACCCCAATCGTCGCTGAAGGCGACCGGGCCGTTGATGGGACAGATGAAGCTCCCGCCCAGACCGGGCCGGGCCCGCACCACCTGCGCCGGCTTGCTCCGGCTGGCCCGGGACTGCGCCTTGGCCAGCGCCACCTGGCGGGCCCGGAGCTCCTTCTCGGCCTTGACCATCGCCGCCAGCCGGCCCTCCACCGCCCGCCGCTCGCCGGCCAGCTGGTCGACGACCTTGTCCTGCTGCTTGCGGCGGTCGTCCAGGGCGCGGCGCTGCGTCCGCAGCTGGCGGGCGGTGTCGCCCAGCGTCGCGACCGCCTCGCCGGCCAGCTGGTTGACCTGGCCGATCAGCTTCGACCGGCGGGCCGAGCCGAGGACGGCTTCGGTGTCGCCCAGGCCGGAAACCGAATCGACCATCGAGTCCCGCTTGTACATGGCCGCCGCCCCCCGCAGGGCCGCCTGCCGCAACATCCCCATGCGCCGCTCCAGGTCGGCCACCTTGCGCTCGAGGCCGTTGACCTCCCAGCCGACCTTCAGCTGCTCGGCCCGGGCCCGGCTCCAGCGGGCCGCCGCCTGGTTGGCTTCCCGTTTGAGCTCGGCCATGGCGGCCGCGTCGCCGCCGGCCTCCCCTCCGGCCAGGGCGGGGGACGCCGCCGCCAGCAGGCAGCAGAAAGCAAGGAGGCACCGAGCCAGGAATCTCGTGATCACATCACATACGCCCCGAACCAGCACACCTGCTCCCGTCCAGGCGGCGGATCGGGGAGGCACGCTAACAACCCTCCGAGCCGAACGGCAAAACTGGTGACGGACCGGGATGTTCCCGACGCGTCCGGCGCGCATTTGGGGCCCAAGTCACCGCCTGTGCCCCACCCGGGGTGTGTTCGGCCCCGTCGAGCCCGACGGGTGGTAGTCCCGGCGCTCAGCCGGTATTGGAGAACCGGCCCGGGCGCTCGACCAGCTCGAGGCGGAGCCGGCTGGCCCGGACCCCGGTGGCGGTCTCCCGAATGACCCGGGCCACCCGCCCGGTGGGCAGGGCCACCGGATAGCCGGCGGCGGCCCGCTCCTCCTCCGACTCGCCGCCCCAGAAGCCGTACTCCCGGCGCTCCCGCGCCCAGGCCCGGCACTCCGGCAGCACCGGGCAGGCCTCGCACAGTGCCCGGGCCTGCCGCTCCCTGTGGTTCCGCTGATCGGGGCGTTCGGCGAAGGAGGCGAAGAACAGCTCCGTCCGGCCCGCGCAGGCGGCCTCGTCGGTCCATTCCGCCACGGAGGGCTTCAGCGTTCCGGTTGCCATCAACACGTCGTCACCCCTGGCGATGGTCGCACGGGATGCTTCACCTGTCGATTGAGACTTCACCGAACGCGCTTAAGCTGTTTGTTAATCAATCGTCAGGGCGGGGAGGTACCGGGCCATGACTCTGGGGCAGCTGCGCACCTTCCTGGCGGTGGCCGAGACCGGCTCCGGGCGGGCCGCCTCCCACCGCCTGGTGGTTACCCAGCCGGCCGTTTCCGCGGCCCTGGCCGCCCTCCAGAAGGAGGTCGGGGTGGCGCTGGTGGTCCGGGAAGGCCGGGGGCTGCGCCTCACGCCGGCCGGGACGGTGTTCGCCGGCTACGCCCGCCGGATCCTGGGCATGGCCGACGAGGCGGTGGCCGCCGCCGCCGGCGCCGGCGAACCCGGCCGGGGCCGGCTGCGGCTGGCCGCCGTCACCAGCGCCGGCGAGCACCTAGCCCCCTCGCTGCTGGCGACCTTCCTGTCCCAGCATCCGGGAGCGGACGTCGCCCTCGAGGTCGGGAACCGGCAGCGGGTCTGGGATCTGCTCGCCCACCACGAGGCCGACCTGGCCATCGGGGGCCGGCCGCCGCCGGGGGCCGACAGCCTGGCCCACCTCCCCAACCAGCTGGTGGTGGTGGCGGCGCCGGAGGCGCCGACGGGGCGGCGGCGGAGCCGTCCGCCGGTGCGGTCCGTGACCCGTACCGAGCTGGGCCGCGCCACCTGGCTCCTGCGGGAGCCCGGCTCGGGCACCCGGGCGGCCGCTGAGGAGGTGTTCTCCCGGCTGGATCTCGCTCCCCGCATCCTCAACCTGGGCTCCAACGGTGCCATCGTGAACAGCGTGCTCATCGGCCTGGGGGTGACCCTCATCTCCCGGGACGCCGTCGCCGACCGGCTGGCCGACAGCCTGCTCGAGGAGTGGAGCCACGGTCCACTGCCCCTGGAGCGGGCCTGGCATCTGGTCAGCCGGGCGGGCGAGCCGCTGGCCGCCACCCCCCGGCTCTTCCTCGATGGCCTGCTCGCCGCCGGCTGGAAACCCGCGGCCTGACGTCCGTCGGCTACATGGGGCGGAGGGCCATCCACACCGCCCGAGCGGTCTGGCGGCCGGGGTTTCCCCAACGGTGGGGGCGGTCGGTGCGGAAATGGACGGCGTCGCCTTTGCCCAGGCGGTACTCCCGGCCGTCGACCTCGAAGGTCATGGTCCCGTCGAGCACGAACACCAACTCCTCGCCGGGGTGCTCCATGGGGTTCTCCCCGCTCGATGCCCCCGGCTCGACCTCGGCCAGGGCGCCGGCCAGGAAGAACCGGCCGTAGGGACCGGAGATGCCCCCCAGATCGATCCCCCGGTGGGAGGTGTAGACCACCCGGCGCTCGTCGGCCGGTATGAACACCGCCGGTCCGGTCTCCTCGGCGTCCTCGTTCACGAAGTAGGCCACCGGCCGGTTGAGGGCGGCGGCCAGCTTGAGCAGGGTGGTGATGGTAGGCACCATGCCGGACCGCTCGATCTTGTGGATGGCCGCCGCCGAGACGTCGGCGCGGTCCGCCAGTTGCTGGAGCGACAGGCCCCGTTGGAGCCGCAGCTCGCGGAGCTTGGGCCCGATCGAGGTGACGATCTCGTCGAGCGAGCCGGGTGTTCCCCGGCTGGGCGGAGGGCCGCTGTCCGACCGGCCGACGGCTGCCTGCTCCTTCACCGCTCCCCCTCGGGTCACGCACCCGTCAGACTCACTTGACGAGCGGACTGCAATCAGTATAGTCAATGCCTCCTCACGTATCGTGAATGGTGGGTGGGCGTGCCGGCAAGGGTCATCGTCGTCGGAAACGGAGCTGGAGGGGTCGGCGCCACCGCGGCCGTCCGGGCCACGGACCCCGGGGCCGAGGTCAGCAACTGCTGGCCCGTCAGCGGCATCGACGTCGACCGCCGGACGGTCGACGTGGGGGGCCGGGGAGCAGCGGGCTGGGATCGCCTGATCCTCACCGCCGCGGCGTCGCCCGCCGGCCCCGCCGGGCTGCCCACCGACCTCGAGGGCCTCTATCCCGTGGCCGCCATCCCGTCGGGCAGCGACTGGGACCAGGTCCTGGCCTCGGTCAAGGTGGCGGTGGTGGTGGATGCCACCCCCGCCGGCCTGGAGATGGTGGCCACCCTGGCCTCGCGGGGCATCGAGACGCACGTGGTCGACCCGCAGGCCTCGGTTCTGGCCGGCTCAGTGGACCAGGAGATCGCCGCCCCGGTGGAGGAGTCGTGGGGCGAGATGGGCGTGAAAACCCACTTCAACACCCGGGTGGAGGACTACCTGGGCGAGGGCCGGGTGCAGGGTGTGCGCACCTCCGCGGGCGAGCTGCCCGCCGACCTGGTGGTGGTGTGCACCCGTCCGCCGGTGGCCAACGACCTGGCCGCCGCCGCCGGCCTGGAGATCTCCCCCGCCGGCGGCATCGTCGTCGATGATCACATGGCCACCTCGCTGGCCGGGGTGTGGGCCGCCGGCGACGGCATCGAGCTGCCCGCCGGCGCCGCCCGCTTCGCCCTCCCCGACTCCCCCAGCCACGCCCACGCCCAGGGCCGGGTGGCGGGCACCAACGCCGCCGGCGGCAGCCGGACCTACCAGCCGGCCTATGTCCCCTGGGCCCTGTCGGCGGGCCGGTGGCTGATGGGCGGCGTCGCGTACGGCGAGACGCAGGCCACCGACCAGGGCGTCGCCTATGTGCTGGGCCAGGCGACGGGCATCTCCCGGGCCCGCTACTACCCGGACGTGAAGAAGGTGACGGTGAAGCTGCTGGCCGAGCCCGGTAGCCTGCGCCTGATCGGTGCGCAACTGGTGGGGGGCGAGGGCATCAAGGAGCGGGCCGGCTTCCTCGGCATGGCCGTCCGGATGGGCATCACCCTCACCGACCTCGCCTACATGGAGAACGTGTACTCCCCGCCCATCGGGGCGCTCAACGAGCCCATCGCCGTGGCCGCCCAGAACGGCCTGGCCTCCTTGGGGAGCTGACGATGAGACTGGGACTGGGACAGGGACTGGAGAAGGGACGGGGGAAAGCGTTGCAAGGAGCCCGCTGGCTGCGGTCGAACTCCGAGCACTACCTCCTCCTCGACGCCCAGACCCGCATGGCGGCCCGCTACGGGCGCCCCGCCCCGTCGCCGCCCAAGGGGGCGCGCGAGCTGTTCTGGCGCCAGGTCTTCGCCCCCACCTACCGTCGTCTCCCCTGGAAAGCCCGCCTGGCTCTCATCAACCGGATGCCCGGCAGCCACCGCCGGGACTGGTCGAGCCGCTCTGTTCCCACCCGCCGGCCGGCCATCTGAGCCGGCCCCACGTTGCTGGATGTTTCACCGCAGTGCCAACGCCGTTGTAGACCCCACCACAACTGACAACCCCCAGACCGAGGGAGGTCCCCTATGCCAAAGACCGTCACCCACAAAGTGAGTGAAGGCGACACCCTGTACAACGTCGAAGAGAAGCTCTTCGAGGACATCCGGGCCAATCCGGGTGAGCAGGCCTACGTCTTCATCCACAGCGTGCCCTACGAAGCCTCCGTGGCCCTGGTCAACCTGCTGACCTCCACCCGGCTGGTCCGCAAGGGCTTCGACGTCAAGATCGTGCTCTACGGACCGGGCGTCCTCCTCGCCTCGGGCTCCCGCGGCTACCCCTCGGTAGGCAGCGAAGCCTTCCCCGGCCACCTGGCCATCAACAACCAGATCAAGACCCTCCTCAAGGAAGGGGCCACGATCTACGCCTGCCGCTTCGCCATGGGTGCCCTCTACGGCTTCCGGGAGGACGACCTCATCGAGGGCATCACGCCCTTCAACCCCCTCGACGTCCTCGACTCCGCCCTCACCGCCTGGCGGGCGGGCGCTTTCCAGATCAACACCTGGACGGTCTGACCGGTATCGGGGTGGTGGGACGCCCGGCCTCGTAGGGGGGGCCGGGCGTCTCTCGCCTCGAGGGACACGAGGAGGTGCCCGTGGACAGCATCGCCGACATGGGCGGGATGCAGGGCTGGGGATCGGTGCCCTACGAGCCTGACGAGCCGCCGTTCCACGAGCCGTGGGAGGGGCGGGCCTTCGCCATGACGCTCCTGGCCATCAACCGGATCTCGGGGCAGAACCTCGACGCCATGCGTCATGCCCTGGCCCGCCTCCACCCCGTCGACTATCTGGTCGACGGCTACTACGGCCGCTGGCTCAACTGCGCCGAGCTCATGCTGGTCGACAGCGGCGTTATCGCTCCCGGGGCCATCGACGCCCGGGCCCGGCGCCTGCGGGGCGAGGACGTCGAAGAACCTCCCGAGCCGGAGCTCAACAAGCCCGACTACGCCGCCACCGGGCCCGGGTCCCTGCGCCAGGTCGACGACCAGCCCCTCTTCAAGGTGGGCCAGACGGTCCGGGCCAAGGACATCCATCCCACCGGCCACACCCGCCTGCCCCGCTACGTCCGGGGCCGGACGGGGGTGGTGCAGGGCATGCACCCCGCCGCGCTGCTCCCTGACACCCACGCCCACTTCCAGGGCGAGAACGCTCAGGCCGTCTACGACGTGGCCTTCGACTCGGCTGAGCTGTGGGGTCCGGACGGGGAGAGCTTCACCCTCCACATCGACTGCTACGAGACGTATCTGGAGGAAGTCTGATGACGACCACGCCCGCCACCGAACGAATCCCCCCCTCCCTGCGGACCGAGGCCCTGGAAGCGATCCTGACCGAGCGGGGCCTCGTCGACCCGGCCGTGCTCGACAAGTTCATCTCCATGTACGAGAACGACGTCGGACCCCTCAACGGGGCCAAGGTGGTGGCCAAGGCCTGGACCGATCCGGAGTACAAGGAGCGCCTGCTGGCCGACGGCACGGCCGCCATCGCCGAGCTGGGCTACAAGGGCCCTCAGGGCGAGTGCATCGAGGTGCTGGAGAACACCCCGACGCTCCACCACCTGGTGGTGTGCACGCTGTGCTCCTGCTACCCCTGGCCCGTCCTCGGCCTGCCCCCCTCCTGGTACAAGGACCCCGCCTACCGGGCGCGGGCGGTCCGGGAGCCGCGGGCGCTCGTGGCCGAGTTCGGTCTCGAGCTCGGTGACGACGTGGAGATCCGGGTGTTCGACTCCAGCTCCGAGGTGCGCTTCATGGTGCTGCCCGAGCGGCCCCCCGGCAGTGAATCCATGTCCGAAGAGGAGCTGGCCGCCCTGGTGACCCGCGACGCCATGACGGGCATCGCCAAGGTGACGCTGCCGGCGTGACGTGAACCTCGACATCGCCGGCCCCGCCGCCCCGCCCCGGTCCAACGGCGAGCTGGTCTTCACGTATCCGTGGGAGAGCCGGGCCTTCGGCCTGGCCGTCACCCTGCACGCCGGCGGGGCCTTCGAGTGGGAGGACTTCCGCCAGCAGCTCATCGCCGCGGTGGGGCGCTGGGAGGCCGACCATCCCCGGGCCGAGGGATGGTCGTACTACACCTGCTGGCTCGAGGCCCTGGAACAGGTTCTGGCCACCGAAGGCCTCGTTCTGGCCGACGACGTCGCGTGTCGGGCCGTCGAGCTGGCCGGACGTCCGTCCAGCCATGGCCACCGCCACGACGACCACGGGCACGGGCACTGAGGCGGCCGTGTCCGAAGGTCGCTCCAAGACGCTGTCGGTGGCGGCCACCTGGGAGGGCGGATACCGGGCCCGGATGACTGTACGGGACCATGAGCTGGTGGCCGACGAGCCGGTGGCGGCGGGTGGCGGTGACGGCGGGCCGCAGCCCAGCGAACTGTTCCTGGCTGCCCTGGCCTCCTGCTTCGCGCTGGCCATCTACCACGTCGGCAAGAAACGGGACATCCACCTGACCGACCTGTCGGTGCGGGCCACCGGTGAGTACGAGGGACCCAAGTTCGGCCGCCTCCGGCTCGAGGTCACCTCGAGCACGCCGCGGGATGTCCTCGACGGTCTGGTGGAGCGGGCCAAGTCCGTCTGCTACGTCTCCAACACGCTGCGGGCCGTCTCCGACGTCGAAGTCGTCGTGGTGGAGGATGAGTGATGGCCGGTCCGGGTTTGCCTCCCAGGAGGGGGGTAGCCTCATAACAGGCCTCCCACACCTGAGAGGAGGAGGACAGGTGACCGAGACCGGTTCCCGCAGCGGCTACGACAGCACCGCGGAAAAGGCTCAGGGCCAGACGAAGAAGGTCACGGGCAAGCTCAGCGACGACATGGAGAAGGCAGAGGAAGGCGCGGTTCAGGAGACCCTCGCCCAGGAGCAGAAGATCAGGCCCTCGAGCCCTGGCAGCGCCTCAAGGCGGCTGAGGAGATGGAGGACAATCCCGGCCGGTAGGTCGGGCCTGACCTCGACAGCCTCAGGCTCATCCGCCTGAAGCTGATCCGCCCTCCAGCCGCCGGCGCTGTGCCTCGATGGCCGCCGTCCACTCGGCCCTGTCCTCGAAGGACTCCTCCATGGCCAGGTCGCCGTCCGGCTCCAGCCGTTCACCGGTGACCGGGTCGAGACGGACGACCTCCAGGCGGAAGAAGGCGGCGCCGGTGTCGGGGTCGGCCTCCACCGTCTGGCTCAGCCCGGTGCCGGTAGGGACGTGCATCTCGAGCCGCACCCAGGGCACGAGACCGGCCGACGCCGGCGAGCCGGACTCGGAGACCAGGACCCAGGCGCTGCCCTCCTGGGCGGCGGCGGCCAGGCGGGCCAGGCGCTCGGCGCGGGCCGCCGGCCCGGCCAGCTCCCGGTAGCGCATGGAGAAGCCGGCCCCGGCCACCAGGTTGATGTCCAGGTCGGCCAGGGGCAGCAGGGCCAGCGACGACGCCCGGTACACGATGTCGGAGGCGTCGGGCCAGGCCGCCACCAGGGCGGGCAGGTCCCCGCAGGAGCCCAGCTCGTCGGCCACCTTGCGCACCAGCTCGACGGCCCGCTGGTAGAGATCGGGCCGGACCATGATGACGGGATACAGGCGCTCCTCGGCCGAGCTCCAGGTCGACAGCAGCTCGGCGGGCACCCCGAGTGGGATTGTCATTCGCGCCCTCCCTCTACTATCGTGAACGCGAGGTTTCTCATCCTGTATGCCGCGCCGCCAGAGGAGGGGCCCGACGCAATGGGCCGGATCGTAGTCCTCGCCTTGGGAGGCAACGCCCTGTGCCCCGTCGGAGCCGCGGGGACCTACGAGGAGCAGGAGCACAACGCCGCCCTCATGGCCCGCTCCGTCTGCTCGCTCATGTGGACGGGCTGGGACGTCGTGGTCGTGCACGGCAACGGCCCCCAGGTGGGCAACCTGGCCATCCAGCAGGAGGAGGGCTCGGACCTCGTCCCGGCCCAGCCTCTCTTCGTCCTGGGCGCCATGACACAGGGCCAGCTCGGCAGCCTCCTCACCCTGGCCCTGCGCAAGGTGGCCGGTCCCCGGGGGCCCGACGTCGTGTCGGTGGTCACCCACGCCCTGGTCGACCCGGCCGATCCCGCCTTCTCCGACCCGACCAAGCCCATCGGGCCGTTCATGACGGCCGAGGAGGCGAAGGAGAACGCCGCCGCCCGGGGCTGGACAGTCAAAGAGGACGCGGGGCGGGGCTGGCGCCGGGTGGTGCCCTCCCCTGAGCCCCTGGGGCTCCTGGAGGCCCCCGCCATCCGGGCCCTGCTGGGGGAAGGCTTCCTCGTGGTGGCCGGTGGCGGCGGGGGCATTCCCCTTGTCCCCACCCGCGACGGGTACCGGGGCGTGGAGGCGGTGATCGACAAGGACTACGCCGCCGCCGCCCTGGCCACCTCGCTCGGCGCTTCGGCCCTGGTGTTGGTGACGAGCGTGGAGTCGGTCCTCCTCGACTACGGCACCCCCGAGCAGCGGCCGGCGGAGGAGATGACCCTGGAAGACGCCGAGCGCCACCTGCACGACGGCCAGTTCCCCGAGGGCAGCATGGGCCCCAAGGTGCGCTCCGCCACCCGGTTCCTGCGGGCCGGCGGCGAGACCGCCGTCATCACCACCCCGGCGCTGGTCTACGCCTCCCTGGAAGGCACGGTGTCGGAGCTGGAGGGCCATCACGGGACCCGGATCGTGCGGTTGCGCCAGGTCGAAACGGAGAGCCCCCTGCTGTGACGCTGCCCGTCCTGCTCGTGGCCCACTCCACCCGGCCCCGGGGCGGCCTGGTGCACACCCTGTTCCTGGCCGAGGCCCTCCACCGCCTGGGCCAGCCCGTCGGTCTGGTGGCCCTGGGCGACCCGGCCGAGGGCCTGTTCCGGGCCACGGCCGTGCCCCACACGATCCTGCCCTCCCCGCCGCCGGCCCCGACGCTGGAGGAACGGGTGTTCGCCGCCGTCGACGCCCTGGAAGACGGGCTGCGGGGTCTGGTCAAGGGGCCCACCATCCTCCACGCCCAGGACTGCATCGCGGCCCGGGCCGCCGGGCGCATCCGCGACGCCGACCGCTTCCCCGCCCTGACCGGTGTGCGCATCGTCCGCACCGTCCACCACTGCGACGACTTCACCACCGAGATCCTGGTCGAGTGCCAGCGCCGCTCCATCCACGACCCCGACCGGGTGCTGGTGGTGAGCCGGCAGTGGCAGGACATCCTGGCTGCCGACTACGACGTGAAGGCCGACATCGTGGCCAACGGCATCGACCCGGATCGCTTCGGCCCGGCCGTTCCCGGTCAGCGGGATGAGCTCCGTTCCCGGCTGGGCGTGGGCGACGGCGGGTTCTTCGTGTTGACGGTGGGCGGCATCGAACCCCGCAAGGGGACCGCCACCCTGTTCGAGGCGCTGGCGGTTTTGAAGAGCCGCCTCGCCGTGGCCCCCGTGCTCGGCATCGTGGGCGGCCACTCCTTCCAGGACTACAAGGCGTACCGGGACGCCGCCCTGGCCCGCCTGCCCGAGCTCGGCCTGGAACTGGGACGGGACGTCGTCCTCCTCGGCACCGTCTCCGATGAAGAGCTCGGCGGCTGGTACCGGGCCGCCGACGCCTTCGCCTTCCCCTCGGTCAAGGAGGGCTTCGGCCTGGTGGTGCTGGAGGCGATGGCGATGAGTCTCCCCGTGGTGGCGACCGACATCCCCGTCTTCGCCGAGTACCTGACCGACGGGAAGAATGCCCTCCTGGCGCCGGCCGGTGACGCCACCGGCCTGGCCGGCGCCCTGGAACGGCTGGCCACCGACCCGGCGTTACGGGAGCGTCTGGTCGCCGGCGGCGCCGACGTGGTGGGCCGCTTCACCTGGGAAGCCAGCGCCCGTCGCCACATCGACATCTACGCCGCCGTGGAAGAGACGCAGAAGCTGCCGTCCGTCCCGTCCGTCCTGGAGTAGGTGGTCGCGTTCCTCCCCCTCACAGGGGGTCAAGCGCGACCACCTTGGGCACGGGTCCCGGCGATAATTCCGGCATGGATCAGGCACGGGGCAAGCACTTGAGCATCGTCGACTACGACGCGACGTGGCCGGCCAGATTCAAGGACATCGGCGCCGCTCTGCGCGAGAGGCTCGGGGAGCACGCTCTCCGGGTCGACCACATCGGATCGACCGCCGTTCCCGGTCTGGCGGCGAAGGACGTCATCGACATCCAGGTGACGGTGGCGTCTCTCGATGCGGCGGACTGCTGGCCGGACGAGCTGCTGCCGAACCTGACGCGGAAGTACCGGGGAACCGCCGACGATCACGTTCCTCCCGGGGCGACGGGGGATCCCCGCCAGTGGACGAAGCACCTCTGGTCCGAGAGGTTGGCGATCCACGTCCACGTGCGGGAGGACGGCCGGCTGAACCAGCGCTACGCGCTGCTGTTCCGTGACTACCTGCGAGCCGACGCCACCGCAGCCGGCGCCTACGGGCTCCTGAAGCGCGCCCTTGCGGACGTGGTGGCCGATGACTGGGACACCTATTACGCCGACAAGGATCCCGCCCGCGATCTGATCATGGCGGGCGCCGAGCAGTGGGCGCTCCGCACCGGTTGGACGCCAGGACCGACCGACGCCTAGCCGCAGCAGCGGCAGCGGCAGCGGCAAGACTGGAAACCATGCTGAGCATCGGGACGGTCGTCATGGGCGTGGGGGACCTGCGCCGCGCCGTGGACTTCTGGACACGGGCGCTCAACTACGTGCCGAAACGCGAGATCACCGCCGAGGACGACTTCGTCATCCTCGTTCCGGCAGCCGGCGACGGTACCCACGTGGCGCTCGATGTCAGCGAGACGCCCCCGCAGCCGTACCCCCGGGTCCATCTCGACCTGTACGCCGGCGATGCCGCCGACCAGGTCGCCGAGGTGGAGCGGCTCGTCTCGCTCGGTGCGCGGCGTGTCGATTGGGACCGGTACCCGGAGGATGCTGACTTCATCGTCCTCGCCGACCCCGAGGGCAACCGGTTCTGCGTCATCGACACCCAGCGCTGAGGGAACGTTCGAGGTCGGCGGGTCCACCGCCCGCCGCCGGCCCTAGGAGCTCGCCGTGTCCTCGTCGAAGACGCGGCTCTTGAGCAGGTCCTCGGCTTCGATGCGCATCAGGTCGTCGCGGCCCACCTGGCGCTTCCCGCCGGAGACGAGCCGGTTGGCGTGGCGGAGCCGGGCCCGCTCCAGGGCGTTGCGGACGGACCGGGCGTTGGCGAAGCGGGGCTGGATGCGGCGCCGCTCCAGGTAGTCCCGGAAGGCCTCCTGGGCCTCGGGGGAGAGCTCGTAGCGCTGCTCGGTGAGCATGAGGTCGCCGATGGCCAGCAGCTCGTCGAGGCCGTACTCGGGGAAGTCGATGTGGTGGGCGATGCGGGAGCTCATCCCCGGGTTGGACTGGAAGAAGGTGTCCATCCGGTCCTTGTAGCCGGCGAGGATGACGACGAGATCCTCCCGCTGGTTCTCCATCACCTGGAGGAGGATCTCGATCGCCTCCTGGCCGTAGTCCCGCTCGTTCTCCGCCCGGTGCAGGTAATAGGCCTCGTCGATGAACAGCACCCCGCCCATGGCCCGGCGCAGCACGTCCCTGGTCTTGGGTGCGGTGTGCCCGATGTACTGGCCCACCAGCTCGTCCCGGGTGACCGACACCAGGTGGCCCTTGCCCAGGTAGCCCAGGCTGTGGAGCAGCTCCCCCATCCGCATGGCCACCGTGGTCTTGCCCGTCCCCGGAGGGCCGGTGAAGGACATGTGGAGCGTGGGCCGGGTGGAGTCGAGCCCGAAGCGGCACCGGAGGCGGTCGACGAGGAGGAGGGCGGCGATCTCCCGGATGCGGGTCTTGACCGGCACCAGCCCGACCAGCTCCCGGTCGAGGCGGTCGAGGACGGCGTCGACCTCGAGGGAGCGCCGCTCGGCGTCGATGTCGACCAGGGCGTCAGCCGCCAGCGGCTCGTCCTCCTCCGGTGCCGGCTCTGCCTCCTTGTTCTCCTCCGGTTCCGTCCGGACGTCGGGTTGGCGGCCGCCGGGCGCGGGCACGGCGAAGCCGAAGCGGGCCCCGCCCCCGCCGTTGGCCGCGCCGTCACCCGTCATCCGTCACTGCCCGTTGGTGTAGCGCTCGCCGGGCGGGCGGTCGGCGGCGTAGGGGTGGAGGGTGTAGCGGATCCGGCGGTCGGCGCTCGCCTGGCGCTCCAGGCGGAAGCCGGGCTCGTTGGGCGGCCGGTTGACCAGGAAGGACAGGCCCGTCGTCTGGCGGCCCAGGCGGGCGTCGTAGGCGCTCACCCGGATGTACTGGTTGGGGAAGGCCTCCCGGCACTTGCGCACCTCCTGGAGGACGGCGGCCGGGTCGGAGATGTCGAACATGGGCAGCCCCCACATCTCCCAGTAGGCGTTGCGGGGGTGGGGGTCGTCGGTGAACTCCACGGCCAGAGCCCAGCCGTTCTCGATGGCGTAGTTGGCCTGGGCGCCGATCTCGTCGTCGGTCAGATCGGGCAGGTAGGAGAAGGTGCCTTGGGTGAGCCGCATGGATGCTCCGCTCCTCTCAGGCCGTGGGGGTGGGCACGACGTCGGGCGTGTCGGTGGACTCGTAGTTGAAGGAGATGTCCCCCCAGGTGTCGAGGGCCATCTGCAGCTCGGGACTGCGGGCGGCGGCCGCCTTGAGGATGGCGTCGCCTTCGGCCATGTAGTCGCGGCCCTCGTTGCGGGCCTTGACCATGGCCTCCAGCGCCACCCGGTTGGCGGTGGCGCCCGCCGCGATCCCCATGGGGTGGCCGATGGTGCCGCCGCCGAACTGGAGCACGACGTCCTCGCCCAGGTAGTGCAGCAGCTGGTGCATCTGGCCGGCGTGGATGCCGCCCGAGGCCACCGGCATGACCCCCGGCATCGACGCCCAGTCCTGGTCGAAGTAGACGCCGTTGGCCAGGTTCTCGGGGACGTGGTCGAGGCGCAGCGTGTCGTAGTAGCCCCGGATGATGTTGGGGTCGCCCTCCAGCTTCCCCACCACCGTGCCGGCGTGGACGTGGTCGACGCCGAGCAGGCGGACCCACTTGGCGATGACCCGGAAGTTGACGCCGTGGTTCTTCTGGCGGGCCCAGGTGGCGTAGCCGGCCCGGTGCAGGTGCAGGATCATCCCGTTCTTGCGGGCCCACTTGGACATGGAGGCCATGGCCGTGTAGCCGACGGTGAGGTCCTGCATGATGATGACGCTGCCGATGTCCTTGGCGAACTCGGCCCGCTCGTACATGTCCTCCATGGTGGCGGCGGTCACGTTCATGTAGTGGCCCTTGACCTCGCCGGTCCGCTCCTGGGCCCGCTCCACCGCCTCGATGCAGAACAGGAACCGGTCCCGCCAGCGCATGAAGGGCTGGCTGTTGATGTTCTCGTCGTCCTTGGTGAAGTCGAGCCCGCCCTTCAGGGCCTCGTACACGACCCGGCCGTAGTTGCGGGCCGACAGGCCCAGCTTGGGCTTGACGGTGGCGCCGAGCAGGGGCCGGCCGTACTTGTTGAGGTACTCCCGCTCCATGACGATGCCGTGCGGCGGCCCCGGGAACGTCTTCACGTAGTGGGTGGGGATGCGCATGTCCTCCAGGCGCAACGCCTTGAGGGCCTTGAAGCCGAAGACGTTGCCGATGATCGACGACGTCAGGTTGGCGATCGACCCCTCCTCGAAGAGGTCGATGTCATAGGCGATGTAGGCGATGTACTGGCCCTCGGTGCCCGGCACCGGGTCCACCCGGTAGCACTTGGCCTGGTAGTGCTCGTAGGCGCTGAGCCGGTCGGTCCACACCACCGTCCAGGTGGCGGTGGAGGATTCGCCGGCCACCGCCGCTCCCGCCTCCTCCGGGTCGACGCCGGGCTGGGGCGTGATGCGGAAGGCGGCCAGGATGTCGGTGTCCTTGGGCTCGTAGTCGGGCTGCCAGTAGCCCATCTGGGCGTAGGGGATGACCCCCGCCTGAAGCCGGTTCGCACTGGGTGCCATGGGCTCTCCGATCGTCGTCCGCCGCCGGCGGTTGTGATCCCATCCTCGCAACAGATGTATTACCCGTCTATTGAGGATTCACCACCAACCATTAAGTCTCTGTTTATGACTCCCGGTAAGTACGCGAAACGCGGGGCGATGAGTTTCGGGCGCCCCAATCGTCGGTACCAGCGAAGACGAAGCCGGCGACAGGAGAAGCCATGCCCAAGATCACCCCCAACCTCTGGTTCGACACGGAAGGACAGGAGGCGGCCGAGTTCTACGTGTCGGTCTTTCCGAACTCGAAGATCACCAACGTCACCCACTACACCGAGGCCGGCCCGCGACCGGCCGGCACCGTGCTGACCGTCGAGTTCGTCCTCGACGGGCAGGAGTTCGTCGCCATCAACGGCGGCCCGGAGTTCACGTTCGACGAGGCGATCTCCCTCATGATCACCTGCGAGGACCAGGACGAGATCGACTACTACTGGGCCAAGCTCTCCGAAGGCGGCGAAGAGGGGCCGTGCGGTTGGCTCAAGGACCGCTACGGCCTGTCCTGGCAGGTCGTCCCGGGCGGCATGGCCGACGCGCTCAACGACCCGGACCAGGGCCGCGCCACGCGCGCCATGACGGCGATGCTGGGCATGAAGAAGATCGACATCGCCGCCCTCCAGGCCGCCGCTGATCAGGCCTGAGGCGGCAGGCCGGTGACGGGCTCGGCGGTCAGGTCGATGACCGTGGCCGTCTCCGCTCCCAGGCGGGCCCGCAGCAGGCCGGAATCGTCGATGGTGCCCACCACGGCGGCGTCCAGGCCCCGTTCCAGGAACGGGCGGGCACAGTCCTCCTCCTGGCCCGGCGGGGCGCACAGGAGGAAGGCGAAGCAGGGAAAGGACACCACCCAGGCGGACAGCGACACCCCGGTTGGCTGGGGCAGGGCGTCGAGGTCGACGGTGACCCCGAGGCGGTGGCATTCCAGGAGCATGGCCAGGGATCCGAGCAGGCCGGGCATGCTCACGTCCTTGGCCGCCACCGCCGCCCCCGACTCGGCCACCGCGGCCAGGGTGCGGACGTCACCGCCCAGCCGGGTGCCCCGGGCGTCGAAGGAGGCGAAGAACGGGAAGTCGGCCCGCATGGTGCCCTGGGTGCAGCAGGCCACCAGCAGGCTCTGGCCGGCGGCGGCGTGGCGGGCGGCGAGCACCGGTCCATCGGCCCGGCCCAGGCCGAAGGCCGACAGGGCCGGGGGACCGTCGCGCACGGTCAGGTGCCCGCCCACCACCGGCACCTGGTAGAGCATGGAGGCGTGGCGCATGCCCTCCAGGGCCTTGCGAGCCACCAGCTCGGGGCCGGTGACGGTGTCGACCACGGCCAGGGGCCGGGCGCCCATGGCGGCCAGGTCGTTGACGTTGGCCAGCACGGCGGCCACGCCGGCACCGAAGGGGTCGGCCTCCAGGAACGGCGGCCAGATGGCCTCGCCCCCGACCACCATGGTGGCCTCCTTGTCGACCACCACGGCCCCGTCGTCGCCCGGCCCGGCCAGCCAGTCCCCCGCCCCCAGCACCTCGCCCACCAGGGCGATGGGCGCCTTGTTGCGCAGGCCGGGATGGGCGCGCACGGCGGCCACCACCGATTCCAGGGTGGCGCTCGTGGTCAGCGCCTGCTCGAGGGCCATACCCGCAGATTAGGCGGAGGTGGTGGAGTTGGCCCCGGCGGGGGCGAGGACGAGCTCGGGCCGGCGGGTGGCGATGGCGGCGGCCGCCAGCGCCGCGCGGGCGGCGGTGGGAGCGACGAGGCACCCGGCCTCGGCCAGGGTGGCCTGCTGAGCGGCCAGTCCCTGGGGGTCGGCCTCGGTGCCGAGCACGTAGGCCACGATCTGGGTGCCGGCGGCCCGCACCTCGGCGCAGACCGGGGCCAGGGCGCCGGCGGGGTCGTCATTGGCGCCGTAGCCCAGGACGACGTCGAGAAGGACGACGGCCGTGGCCGGATTCCGGCTTTCCTCGGCCAGGTGCTCGAGTCGGATGGACGGATCGATCATCGGGTGAGGCCGGCCCTTGGTGTACTCCTCCTCACCCAGGTCGAGGCAGATGTGGCTGTCGGGCGGGGCGGGCACGTCCCAGCCCTTGCGCAGCGGCGTGTTGGAGTGGACCGGGCCCAGCACGCCCGAGAGGAGCACCAGCGCCTCGTAGCACAGGGTGCCGCCCGAGTAGAGGCCACGGACCAGGCGGCGCCCGGGGTCCATGGTGGCGCAGGCGGCCCGCACCGCCTCGGCCAGGCCGCCGGCGGCGGGGTCGGGCGTGTCCTTCCCGGCCAGCTCCAGGGCCAGGAGCGCCCCTTCCTCCAGGGTGGTGGCCAGGCGCACCGTGTCCGGGACGGGGATGGGCTCCTTCAAGCCGATGAGGGCGGCGGCCAGGGGCGTGTCGCCGGCTTCGGCCACCACCGCCTGGGCCACCTCAGGCGATGGCGGCTTGGACACCAGCAGGATCACGTCGGTGCCCGGGTCCTGGCGCAGGGCGGCCACGGCCAGGCGGGCCATGCGCCCCCCGACCGCTTCCGACAGGTCGCGCCCGCCCACCCCGATGACGGCGGAGACCCCTGCCCCCCACCGGTCGAGGAGGCACATGACCTCCTGGGCTCCGGTGCCGGCGGCGGCGACCACGCCCACCCGGCCCCGGCGCACGACGTTGGCGAAGCCGAGCCCGCATCCTCCCAGCACGGCCGTCCCCGCCCCCGGCCCCATGACCAGCCGGCCCAGCGCCCGGCCCCGGTCCTTCAGCTCGATTTCCTCCTCCACCGGGACGTTGTCGGAGAACAACAGCACGTGGAGCCCGGCGGTCAGGGCCTTGTGGGCTTCGAGGGCGGCGTAGTCGCCGGGGACGGACACGATGGCCAGGTTGGCGTCGGGAAGCTCGGCCACCGCCTCCTCCAGGCTGAGGGGTTCCGGCGCGGTGCCCGCCCCGTTCCTGCCGCCGCCACCGCGCCTGGGGCCACCCCCGAGGGCGGCGTGGCCGGCGGCCAGGGCCGCTTCGGCCGCCTCGTCGTCGCCGGCCCGGGCGGCCAGCACGCAGTCGTTGGCCCCGGCCCCGGCCAGGTCGAAGCCCTCGCCCTCCATGATGGCGACGTTGGCCGGGGTGGCCATGGCCGCCGTGGCCCACTCGACCCCGTCGATCTCCCGCATGGCCCGGGTGGCGGCCATCTGGAGGACCGAGTCGACGTAGGCGTCCTTGAGCAGGCGCAGCTTGTGGCTCACATCCGCCTCCGATTCGAGCCATAATCCCCGCCCGGCTCCCGCTCGCCGCCGCCGAAGCTCGGTCGGCGGCAGTGGGCGTCGCGTGGCGGATAGGAAAAACAGCGTTCACCATAGGAGACGGCACCCCATCTGACAAGCGTCTATCGTTCGGACGCTCTCTGACGCGTTTCTTATGGTTGACGCCCATGTCGGAAAGTAGTTAGATTTCACGCCTGGCTGCGAGAGGGAGGTCGACGTGGATGTCGAAACGCCGGTAGACCTCGCCTGGCTGATCACCGAGCTCCAGAGCCGCGGCCTGCGGGCCGAGACCCCGATGGAGGGCCGGCGGGGCGGGGCGGGCCCCTCGGACTCGGGGATGCTCTGGATCGAAGGGGTGGCCGTCACCGTCCCCACCGACGCCCCCTGGGCCCGCTCCTCCCCCTATTCGCTGCGGCCCGAGGATGACGGCTTTGGCATCTACCGGGACGGCGCCCGGCTGGCCGGGGCCTCGGGCAGCCAGCGGCCCCGCTACTACGACCTGACCACCGCCGACGGGATTCCCTACTGGAAGATCGCCCCCCTCCACCTCGACTCGCTGGCCTCCACCGTCCTCCAGGCCTGCGCCTACTGGGGCAACGACGACCAATGCCGCTTCTGCGGGATCGGCCTGTCGCTGGAGGCCGGCCGTACCATCGCCCGCAAGTCACCCGAGCAGCTGGCCGAGGTGGCGGTGGCGGCCAAGGAGCTCGACGGCGCCGTCGACGCCACCCTCACCACCGGCTCGACCTCCGCCCCCGACAAGGGCGCCCTCTACGTGGGCCGCTGCGGGGCGGCCGTCAAGGCGGCCGCCGGCCTGCCCGTCGAGGTCCAGTTCGAACCCCCCGCCGACCTCGACGCCATCGACGCCGTGGCCGACATGGGCATCGACTCGGTCGGCATCCACGTGGAGACCTTCGACCCCGAGGTCCTGGCCCGGGTGGCGCCGGCCAAGGCCCGCACCGGCGTCGAGGGCTACTTCGCGGCCTGGGAGCGGGCCGTGGCCCGCTTCGGGCAGGGCCAGGTCTCCACCTACGTGATCCTGGGCATGGGCGAGGACCCCGAGCTCACCGTGGCCGGGTGCCGGCGGGCCATCGACATGGGCGTCTACCCCTTCGTGGTGCCGCTGCGGCCGATCGCCGGCACCCTCATGGAGGACCACGTACCGCCCTCGGCCGCCTACACCGAGTCCATCTACCGCCGGGTGGTGCCCTACCTCACCGCCCGGGGCATCACCGCCGGGGCCGTCTCCGCCGGCTGCGCCCGCTGCCAGGCCTGCTCGGCCATGGGGGCCATGGAGCGCACCGTCGAGCTGGGGGGCCGGCGGGCCAGCATCCCGCTCCAGGACGCCCGGAGCTGAGTGGTGGCCGAACGCAGCGTCCTCGCCCGCCAGGTTCCCGGGCTCGAAGCCGCCGGGCGGCTGCCGCTGGCGTGCCGGATGGCGCTCAGCGCCGAGGAGCTCGCCCTGCACCATCGCATCCGCCACCAGGTGTTCGTCGACGAACAGCGCATCTTCACCGGGTCCGACGTCGACGTCCACGACGACGAGGCCGCCACCATCCGGGTCATCGGGACGGCGGGAGCGGTGGTGGCGGGGGCCGTCCGCCTGTACCCGCTGGAGCCCACCGGCGAGCTGTGGCTGGGCGACCGGCTGGCGGTGCTGCCCGCCTTCCGCATCCAGGGGCTGGGCAAACCGCTCGTCCGCTTCGCCGTGGCCACCGCCGCCCGCCTCGGGGGCCGGGAGATGCAGGCCCACATCCAGCCGCCCAACGTCCGCTTCTTCGAGCGGCTGGGCTGGGAGTGCCGGGGCCCGGTGGAGATCTACGTCGGGACCCCCCACCAGCCCATGGCCATCGATCTGACTGCTCTTTGAGGTGCCATGACACTCGTCCTGCCTGAGGACGTGGCCGTCGTCAACGTCGGCCTCTCGCTCTTCACCGATGCCATCCGGGACCAGGACCGGCCCGTCCAGAGCGTCGACTGGCGCATCCCGGCCGGCGGCGACCTCGAGGCGGTGGCCGCCCTCCGCCGGCTCTACGGCCCCAAGGCGGAAGCGATCGACGCCGCCAACGCCGAGGTGGTCCGCCGGCTCGACCAGGGTGTGCCCATGCTGGTGGGGCTGGAGCCCGCCTCCCGGGTCGTGCCCGACCTGGGCGAGCGCACGATCCTGCACTGCGGCCCCCCCATCGGCTGGGACGACATGTGCGACCCGCTGCGCCGCTCGGTCCAGGCGGCGGTGGTGGCCGAGGGCTGGGCCGCCAGCCCCGGTGAGGCGGGCGCCCTGGTGGCCGGAGGCCAGGTCGCGCTCGAGCCGGCCAACGCCCACATGACGGTCATTCCCATGGCCAGCGCCATCGGGCCCTCGGCCTGGGTGTGGGTGGTCGAGTGCGGCGAGGCCGGCACCCGGGCCTTCTCCGCCGTCAACCAGGGGCCGGGCGAGGTGGCCTGGTTCGGCCGGGACACCCCCGCCGCCGTCCAGCGCCTGGTCTTCCTGGCCGAGGTGGCGGGCCCCCTGCTGGCGGAAGCCGTGGGCCGGGCCGGGCCCATGGACGTCTTCGGCCTGGCCGCCCAGGGCCTGCAGATGGGCGACGACGTCCACATGCGCAGCCAGGCCACCACCAACATCCTGTGGCGCCACCTCCTACCCCACCTGGTGGCCCTGGAGGACCCCCGGCGCGTCGACCTGGCCACCTTCCTGGCGTCCAACCACCTCTTCTTCCTCAACCTGGCCATGGCCGGGGCCCGCTCCCTCACCGAGTGGGCCCGGCAGGTCCCGGGTTCGAGCGTGGTGTGGAGCATGGCCCGCAACGGGACGACCTTCGGGGTCAAGCTGCCGGGCCTGGACGACTGGTTCCTGGCCCCCGCCCCGCCCGTCACCCATGCCCTCTACTACTCGGGCGAGGGGCCGGAGACGAGCGCCCCGGACATCGGCGACAGTGCTCTCCTCGAGCTGGTCGGCCTCGGCGGTCCGGCGGGGGCGGCCTCGCCCGCCGTGGCCTCCTTCGTGGGCGGCACCATGGACGACGCCATCCGCCTCACCCTGGACATGGACCGCATCTGCGCCGGGCGCAGCAGCCGCTTCAAGCTGCCCCTGCTGGACTTCCGGGGGACGCCGATCGGGGTGGACGTCCGCCGGGTGGTGGAGACCGGCATCACCCCCAGGATCAACACCGGGATCCTCCACGTCTCGGCCGGGACGGGACAGGTGGGCGCCGGGGTGGCGGTCGCTCCCCTGGAGTGCTTCTCCCAGGCCCTCCTCGCCCTCGACCGCCACCTGGCTTGACCTGCCTGACGGCGGAGGGACCGCCCGGCCCGCCGCCTCCAAGGAACTTGTGCGTTTTTTGCCAGCAATCACTGGCAGAAAGCCCACAAGAATGGATTTCCACCCCGTGAGCGGCCTCCGGGTCGGCGCCGGCGCCCGCGAGGTGCTGGCCACACTCGGCCCGGGGGAAGTGCTGGCCGTCTACCGGCGCGCCGCCTACCTCCGCCTCCCCGGCGGCATCGTGGCCCTGGTGGTTCCCGGCGTCCCGCCCGGCCCACTTTGGATCGCCGGTGGCCTCGACCCCGAGGCTTCCCTCGGGTTAGGGGATCCGGTTGCCGTCGGGGACGGCTGGCTGGAGGTGGCGGGCAGAAGGTTGGACGTCGGCGGGGCGGACACGTGGCGGGGACCGCTCCCCGACCCAGCCGCCCTGCGGGCCGCCCGGCCGCTGGCGCTTGACGTTCTCGCTGCCGCCCCCCCTTCGTCGCTGCTCGACGAGCCCTGGCGGCCGGCGCTCCGCCAGGCCGAGGCGACCGTGGGCACCGGGGACCTCGTGGAGGCCGCCGGCATCCTCGGGGGCCTCGGGCCCGGCCTCACGCCGGCCGGTGACGACGCCCTGGCCGGCATCCTCCTCGCCCGCCGGGGCCTCGCCGGCGCGAGCACCGAGGAGGACCTCATGGCCGTCGCCCGGGCCGCCCGCACCACGGACCTCAGCGCGGCCCTCCTCTCCTGGGCGGCGCGGGGCCAGGCGGTGGAACCGGTCCACGACCTCCTCTCCGCCGTCGCCGCCGGCGACCGGCCGACGGCGGCCGCCGCCACCGCACGCGTCGCCGCCCTCGGCGCCTCCTCTGGTGCCGATCTGCTGCTCGGCCTCCGCCTCGGCCTTTCGGCCGGCTGAACTCCCCCGGTCTTCCACCCCGGGGGGTGAGGTGGGCCACCCCTGGTTTCCGTAGCGTCAACCCATGGACACCACCATGCTCATCGCCACCGCCCAGGCCCTGGTCGCGCCCGGCAGAGGGATCCTCGCCGCCGACGAGAGCACCGCCACCATCACCAAGCGCTTCAACGCCCTCGGGATCGAGTCGACCGCCGACTCCCGGCGGGACTACCGGGAAGTGCTCCTCACCTGCCCGGCGCTGGCCGGTACGGCGGGCGGGGTCATCCTCTACGACGAGACGCTGCGCCAGTCGGCCGCCGACGGCACGCCCTTCCCCCAGCTCCTGAAGGGCCAGGGCGTCATCCCCGGCATCAAGGTGGACACCGGGGCCAAGCCCCTGGCCGCCTGCCCCGACGAGACGGTCACCGAGGGGCTCGACGGCCTGTGCGAGCGCCTGGCCGAGTACCGGGAGCTGGGCGCGGGGTTCGCCAAGTGGCGGGCGGTGATCAGCATCGGGGACGGCCGCCCCAGTGCCACCTGCCTGGACGCCAACGCCCACGCCCTGGCCCGCTACGCCGCCCTGTGCCAGGAGGCCGGGATCGTGCCCGTGGTCGAGCCCGAGGTCCTGATGGACGGTGATCACGACATCCACCGCTGCTACCAGGAGACCAGCGCCGCCCTCCAGTCCGTCTTCGCCGCGCTGGCCACCCACCGCGTCGTCCTCGAGGGCATCGTCCTCAAGCCCAACATGGTCCTCCCCGGCGCCCGGTGTGTCGACCAGGTCCCGGTGGACGCGGTGGCCGACGCCACGCTGAGCTGCCTGGCCCAGAACGTGCCGGTGGCCGTACCCGGCGTCGCCTTCCTCTCGGGGGGCCAGGGCCCGGAGGTGGCCACGGCCCATCTGAACGCCATGAACGTCAAGGGCGGCGCCCCCTGGCGGCTCACCTTCTCCTTCGGCCGGGCCCTCCAGGACCCGGCGCTGCGGACCTGGGGCGGCAAGCCCAGCAATGCCGAGGCGGCCCAGCTGGCCCTGGCCCACCGGCTCAACCTCACCGCCGCCGCCTCCCAGGGCACCTACGACCCGGAGATGGAAACAGCCGCCTGAGTGGGGAGGAAAAGTGCGGCGCAACGGCCGGGAATCGGCTCGCCGGACTTGACTACTAAACTGAATGCCTGTCTACTATCGTCCTATGCAGTCCTTCCTCCGCCTCCCCCGCCGCAGCGAGAAGCCCCGGTTCGTCGGGCTCACGCACGTCATCGACAAGGGCCTCCCGCTGGCCGAGCTCGAATCGCTGCTGGCCGCGTCGGGGGAGTACGTCGATGTCTGGAAGCTGGGCTTCGGCACGGCCTATCTCGACCCCACCGTCGAGGCGAAGGTGGCGGTGCTCACCGGGGCCGGGAACCGGGCCTGCCTGGGCGGCACCCTCCTCGAGGTGGCCTGGGCCCAGGGCCGGGCCGAGGAGTGCCTCAACTGGGCCGGGGAGGTCGGCTTCTCCTGCGTCGAGGTGTCGAACGGCAGTTGCCACATGCCGCTGGCGGCCAAGCGGAACCTGATCGCCACCGCCAGCCGGAACTTTGTGGCCATCTCCGAGGTGGGCTCCAAGAACCCCCAGACGCCGGTGTCGCCCGCGGCGTGGGCCGAGGAGATGACGGGCGACATCGAGGCCGGCGCCACCTGGGTGCTGGCCGAGGGGCGCGAGAGCGGCACCGTGGGCCTCTATGACGCCGACGGCCGGGTCCGGGAGGAGCTGGCCGAGGCCCTGGTCGCCGCCGTCGGGTTGCGCTTCGTGGTCTTCGAGGCCCCCCGGTCGGCTCAGCAGGCATGGTTCGTGAACCGCTTCGGCTCGGCCGTGAACCTGGGCAACATCGCCCCGGCGGAGCTGCTGGCCGTCGAATCGCTGCGCCTCGGACTGCGGGCTGACACCTTCGGGCTGGGCCAGCCCGTCCTCCACGCCGCCGAGGGCCAGCCCGCCGTCGTCGGCGAGAGCGCCTAGCTGTCTGATCCTGACCGGGCGGCGGCCAGCCCGTTCTGGGCGGCCAGGACGATGGCCTCGTCGACGGCGCCCATGGAGGGCGCGTAGACGGTCTCCATGTTGGCCAGGTCGGTGAGCGTGACGCCCGTCTTGACCGCTATGGCCAGGAAGTCGGCCCGCTCCTTGATGCCCTCGCCGCCCACCATCTGGGCGCCGATGAGCCGCAGGCTGCCGGGCTCGGCCAGGAGCTTGACCCGGAGCTTCTTGTCGTCGGCGTAGTACCGGGCCCGGGAGATGGTCTCGGCCAGCCCGACCACGTGGGGGATGCCGAGGGCGGCGGCCAGGGTCTCGCCGAAGGCCACGCCGCCGATCATCCACTTCCCCGCCACCATGCCCCAGGGAACGTAGACGGGCTGGTAGGCCCGCTTGCCCCCGCCGGCGTTGGTCCCCGCCACCTTGCCCTGGGCGTAGGCATGGCTGCCCGAGAGGCCCTGCAGGGGGATGTTGGCCACGCCGTGGGGCACCTCGATGCAGTCGCCGGCGGCGTAGACGTCGGGCACCGAGGTGGCCATCCGCTCGTCGACGATGATGCCCCCGGTGGAGCCGATCTCGATGCCGGCGGCGGCGGCCAGATCGTTGCGGGGCACCTTCTTGGTGCAGACCACCACCAGGTCGGCGGGCAGCTCACCGGCGGAGGTGCGCACCCCCCGGACGTGGCCCTTCCCGTCGTCCAGGAAGGCCTCGAGCTCGGTGTTGAAGTGCATCTTCACGCCCATCTCGGCCCAGGAGTCCTCCACCGGCCCGGCGATGTCGGGGTCGGCCGCCTCGGCCATGGCCCACGGGAAGGGATCGATCAGATGCGTCTCGATCCCCCGGTGGGGCAGGGCGGTGACCATCTCGAGGCCCAGCGGTGAGGCCTCGACCACCACCGCCACCTTGGCCTGGTCGATGACCTTGTCCCACTCCATGGCCCGGCGGATGTTCTTCACGTAGTAGAGCCCGTCGAGATCCGAGCCGGGCACGCCGGGGTCGGCGTAGTCGAAGCCGGTGGCCAGGATCAGCCGGTCCCAGGGCACCTCGCCCTCGCCCTCCACCGTCACCACCCGGCGGGTCACGTCGATCCCCGTCACCTTGGTGGAGTAGTGGATGTCGATGCCCGCCTCGACGTAGGCCTCCTTGCCGGCCAGGAACAGCCGGTCGAAGTCGGGGATCTCCTTGCCGTGGACGTAGGGGATCCCGCACGGGCTGTAGGCGGCGTCCTCGTACTCGGTGTAGACGGTCACCTGACCCGACCGGTCGGCGGCCCGGGCCGCACCCGCCGCTCCGATGCCTGCGGCGCCGCCGCCCACGATGACGGTCCTCATGACAGCCTCCCCGCCTCCGACGACCGGCCCGTCTGCTGGCGGGCGCGTGTCTACGATAGTGAGTGAGGCGTTTACTATACGGCCGACCAGCCGTCCGTCAAGACGCCCAGCACGAGGACGGCGAGATCGTCGCCCGGGGCTCCGCCGGAGAAGGCCAGGGCTCGCTCTTCGATGGCGTGGGCGACAACGGCCGCCCGCTGTCCCCGGGTCTCGGCGAGGACCCCGACCAGCCCGTGCTCGTCCAGGAAAACGGGGGGCGAGCCGGGGAGCGTGTGGGGGGATCGGGCCTCCAGGATGCCGTCGGTCACGAGCACCAGCATGTCACCGGGCCAGAGCGTCAGCTGGATGGGCTCCACGTTGATGACGGGGAACTGGCCGAGCAGCGGGCCCGAACCTTCGATGGCGATGATGGGTCCATCCGCCTTCACCACCACGGCGGCCGGGTGGCCGCAACCGAGGAGGCGCACGGCCACGTGGGTCGCCGCCAGCCGCAGGTCGCCGTAGGCCATGGTGGCGAAGCCCTCCTCCTGGTCCGATTCGAGGAGGGCGGCGTTCACCGCCTCCGGCACCCGGAGCCCGCCGCTCATCCGGGCCGTGGCCCGGGCCGTGTGGCGGACGACGGCGGTCATGGCCGCCGCCCCCGGACCTTTGCCGGCCACGTCGCCGATGAGGAAGCCCCACCGGTCCTCACCCAGGCGGAAGGCGTCGTAGAAGTCTCCGCCCACCTCGGCGTGCTCTTCCGCCGGGTGGTAACGGGCGGCCAGCTCGACGCCGGGGATCTCAGGCAGGCAGGGCGGCAGCAGGCTGCGCTGGAGCGCGTGGGCGATGTGCTCGGCTTCGATCCGGGCCGTCCGTTCGGCCTCCAGGAGGCCGGACAGGCGCCCGTCCGGTGCGCGGGTCACTTCGTAGACAATCTGGTCGCTCATGCTCCCCCTCCTCAGCTGGGGTCGCTTCGTCCATTTGGGTATCGGACGCCGCCAACCTGGCCCTTGAACTTCTTTGCACTGCCTTAAGGGGGGGACACACCGGCCCAAAGCGTGCCTACCTGCTTCAGAACCACGCTGTCCGGCCGAAGAAAAGGGAGAGAGGACGGAGGGGCCACCGTGAGCACCAAGCCAAATCGCTGCCCATATTGCTGGTCGTCGCTGCCCCCGGCGGTGGACGACTTCTGCCCCCACTGCCACAAAAGCCTGGCGGTGAAGGCGTCCAAGCGCCGCCGGCGGGGCCAGGCCGACGAGGTGGCGACGCCGCCGGACGCTCCCGTCGCGGCTCCGGGCGTGACCCTCTACGAGTACACCCCGCCCGCTCCCCCGCCTCCGCCGCCCGGGGCCTCCTCACCCGACGAGCCCACCGAGGCCTCCTCATCCGACGAGCCCTACGAGGCCTCCGCGCCCTACGAGGCCTCCGCGCCCTACGAGCCCTACGAGCCCTACAGCCCGCCGGCCCCCCCACCTCCGCCCCCGGCCGAGCCGGCGTCCACGCCCCACGAGTACGCCCCGCCGGCTCCCCCGCCTCCGCCTCCGTCCTCGCCCGCTGATGCCTCCACCCTCTACCAGGGCTACGGCCCGCCCACCGAGCCTCCGGCCGATTGGGCGCCGGCGCCGGTTCCCGGGGCGGTGACCCTCCTGGAGCGCGACGAGGTCGAGTTCCCCGGCCAGCCGCTGCCCCCGGGCTTCTTCGACGCCCTCCCCCAGCGGACCCGCCGGGAGCCCGGCAAGCGCAACCGGACGATCCTGATCGTGGCCATCATCGCCGGCAGCGCCATCGTCAGGGCCATCCGCCGGTCATAAAGGAGACCATCGTGAGCTTCGTGTTGCGCCGCTCCCTGCCGATGCTGGGCACCCTCGCCGGGCTCCTCATGGGCGTGGGCTTCCTGGCCGTGGCCTCTACCGGCGCCCCGGTGTGGTTCCCGGTGGCCTTCGCCGTGGTCATCCTCCTCGTCCAGTTCGCCATCAACCCGTCGATCATCGAGTGGCTCGTCCCCGCCGTGATCGTCCGACACGACGGGCAGCGCTACGACCTCGACCACCCCGTGTCGGAGATCGTGGCCCGCCGCTGCCGGGAGGCGGGGATACCCCTGGTCAAGCTGGGCATCGTCGACGACGGCACCCCCAACGCCTTCACCTTCGGCCACATGCCCGGCGACGCCCGCATGTGGCTCACCCGGGGGCTCATCGAGCGGCTCGACGAGGCCGAGCTCGACGCCGTGGTGGCCCACGAGATCGGCCACATCAAGCACTGGGACTTCGCCGTCATGACGGTGGCCGCCGTCATCCCCATGGCCCTCTACCTGCTCTACATCATGACCCGGAACGAGAAGGAGACCCGCCCGGTCGCCCTCGGCGCCTACGTGGCCTACGCCATCTCCCAGTTCATCGTCCTGGGACTGTCCCGGGCCCGGGAGTATGCCGCCGACCGCTGGTCGTGCGAGTGCACCGGCAACGGCGACGCCCTCGCCTCCGCCCTGGTCAAGATCGCCTACGGGATGGGCCGGGTCTCAGCCGAGCACAAGGAGCAGGCCGCGGCCCTGGTGGCCCAGGGCAAGGCGGGCGCCCAAGCGGCCCGGGAGCTCGACGGCCGGGCCCGGCGGGCCCACTCCATGCGGGCCATGGGCATCTTCGAGCCCAAGGCGGCCGAGGCCATGGCCACCGTCTTCGCCTCCGGGATCGACCCGGAGCGGGCCGTGGCCGCCATGCGCTGGGATGCCGTGAACCCGTGGGCCCCGGTGCTGGAGAAGCTGTCGTCCCACCCGCTGGTGGTGAACCGCATCCGGGCCCTGGAGGAGTCGGGCCTGCCGGGAGCGCCGGTCCGCTTCGGCGTGCTCCGGGGCATGGCCGGCAACGCTGCCAGCGGCGAGGTGATCGCCGCCCGGGCCCGGTTCGGCAAGGAGCTCGCCATCGGGCTCGCCCCCTACGCGGTGGTCGTGCCGCTCCTCGGCTTCGGCGCCTTCACCGGCTCCACTCTCTCGGTCGGTCTGGCCCTCACGGCCGCCGGCGTCCTCTTCCTGGTCAAGCAGCAGCTGCGCTTCCCCGCCGGGCACCAGCCCGTCACCGAGGTGGCCTCGCTCTTGGAGCGGCTCGACGCCGGCCCCATGGCCGGGATCCCGGTGGAGGTCAAGGGCCAGATCATCGGCCGGGGCTTCCCCGGCTACCGGCTCTCCCCCGACCTCGTCGTGCAGGACAGCTCCGGCTTCGTGCCCCTGGCCTACCGCCAGCCCGTCCCCTTCCTGGCCGAGCTGTTCGGCCTGTTCCGGGCGGAGAAGTTCATGGGCCAGGAGGTGACGGCCCGGGGCTGGTACCGCCGGGCCCCCGGTCCCATGATCGAGCTGCAGACGGTCACGGGGGCCAATGGCCTCCGGGCTCGGAGCTGGACGTACCTGGCCCGCTACATCGGATCGGTGGCGCTGGTGGCCGCCGGCCTCATGGCCGCCCTGGCCGGCCTCTCCGGCTGATCGCCACGCTTCGAGCGTGCGGAAGGGGGGATTTGAACCCCCACGCCCTGACGGGCACTAGCACCTCAAGCTAGCGCGTCTGCCTGATTCCGCCACTTCCGCGTGTGCCCAGCAAGCCTAGCGGAGGCACCCCGCCCCGGTCGGTGGGGCGCGACTCGGGCAAAGTGCACATCCCATGTGCTCAATGCCCGTGAGGCCTTCGTGATCAGCCCGCCGGCGTCCAGTTCTCGGCTCCCCAGAAGGGTCCGAGCGACCAGGAGTTGGCCGCCAGACCCTTGACGTGACGGCCGGCGAGGACGGTCGACGGGCGCCACAGGGGCAGCAGCACCGCCTCCGATTGCAGGCGGGCCTCCAACATCGGGGCCGCTCCCGGCTCGCCCCGGTCGGCGGCGGCAGCCAGGTCGTCGACGCCGCCCACCCGCGACACGTTGCCCCGCTCCCGGGCCGCGCCGGCGAACCAGCACCGCCAGCACGGCTGGGGCCAGGCGACGTCGTCGACGACGGCGAAGTCGAAGCTGCCTTCGGGCAGCCAGCGCCCGTCGACGATGGGCGCCTCGGCGAACTTCAGCTCCAGGGTGGCGCCCGCGGCCCGCACGCCCGACTCCAGCAGCCGTCCCAGCAGCGGCACCATCGGTTCCTCCATGGCCGCCACCAGCGTGTCGGTCTCGCCCCGCTCCAGTCCCTCCACCTCCGCCCCCGGCGCGGACGGCCCGCCGCCCTCCGCCCACGCCGGTGCCGGGCCGGCGGCCGGCCCCGCCACCCCGGCCAGGGTGACGGCCCGGCGGGCCTCCCCGGCCAGGAGCACGTCCACGAAACGGTCCCGGTCGGGGATGCCCAGGACCCCCCGGCGCCGGGCCGGCGGCACCGTCTCGATGTTGGCCACCAGGGAGACCACCCGCCCCCCGGGGTCGGCCACCGACACGTCGACGTCCTCCAGGGCGGCGAAGCGCCGGGTCCGGTTGATGGTGGCCGGCGGCCAGGCGACGTCGAGCTCACCGTTGTCCAGCAGCTGTTCCATGGTGCGCACGTCGGGCACCACCACCACCCGCAGCGACTCGACCCGGGGACCGTCGCCCCACCAGGCGTCGTTGCGCTCCAGCTCCACCTCCAGCCCGGGTGTGACCCGGCCGAGGCGGAACGGGCCCCCGGCCAAGTCGGGCCCCTCCCGCCACACGGCGGTGAGGTCCTGGCCGGCGAGCCGGTGGGCGGGCAGGACGAAGTCGGCTCCCGAGAAGAGGCGCTTCCAGCCCGGGAAAGGGCCGTCGAAGCGGAGCCGCACCGACGGACCTTCGCCGTCCACCGCCACCACCCGGTCGTAATCCACCTTGGGCCCGGGCCACGGGCCCGAGCGCACCGTCTCCAGGGTGAAGCGCAGGTCGGCGGCCGAGATGTCGGTCCCATCGCTCCAGCGGGCGCCCGGGCGCAGGCGGAACGAGGCCGCCACCGCCCCCTGGTCCTGGCCGACGGTGGCATCGTCGGCCAGGTAGCCCCGCACCCTGCCCTCGGGGTCGACCCGGAACAGCTGGGGGAGGATCTCCCCCAGCAGGGCGGCCGCCGGCGGCGTGCGCGAGCGCCGGTCGAAGGGGTCGAGGGTGGCTGCCTCCTCCGGAACGCCGAGCCTGAGGCCTCCGGCCGGCGCCGGCGGGGTGGTGGACGGCGCCGGGCGGGCGGAGTCACCGTCGCCCGTGCACGCCCCCACCATCACCAGGACCACGACGGCGAGGACGCCCGCCGCCCGCCTGGTCAATCGCCCGCCATGGCGACCGTGGCGCCGTCGAAGCTCCCGAGCGGGTTGAGGGCGAAAGCCTGCACCCCCTTGGCCACCGCCATGCGAACTTCCAACTGGGCCACGGGCACGACCACGAACTGGTCCAGGACCTTCTGTTCGACGTCCCGGTACAGCGCCAGGCGCTTGGAGGCGTCGGGCTCGGCCCGGGCCGCGGTCAGCGCGTGGTCCACCTCCGGGCTGGCCAGGCCAGTCAGGTTCTCGGGGGACGAGGAGGAGAACAGCGGGGTCAGGAACCCCTCGGGGCTCGGGTAGTCGGCCACCCAGCCGAGGCGGAACAGCTCGGCCTGGCCCGAGACCAGGAACGACGGATATTCGGCGAAGGGGTGGGGCCGGATCACCGACGGGATCCCCACGGAGTCGAGGTCGGCCTTGATGGAGGCGGCGACCGCCGCCTGGGTGGGGTCGTCGTCGTGGTCGATGGCCACCTCGGGGATCCCGCCGCCCGGGAAGGCCTCGGTCAGGATGACCCGGGCCCGGTTGGGGTCGTGCGCGCAGCGGTCGCCGCAGGCGTCGGTGGGCACCCCGGGGACGCCCGCCGCCACCAGACCGGAGGCGACGTCGACCTCGTTCTTGTAGACCTCGGCCACGATCCGGCGCCGGTCGATGGCCAGCGAGACCGCCTGGCGCAGGCGGACGTCGGCCAGGTCCGGGCTCTTCAGGTTCATTCCGTAGAACACGACCCCGAGGTAGGGCCGGGCCTCCAGGCGGCCGCGGTCGGTCAGTTCCTTCCCGGCGTGGCCGGGAGGAACGGGGCCGACGTCGATGCTGCCCCGGAGGAAGGCCTGGTAGGCGGCTTCCGTGGTGTCGAACCTGACCAGGAGCATGCCGTCGAGGTTGGCCGCCCGCTGCCCCCCGGCCCGCCCGGCCCGGGCCAGCTCGATGCCCTGGGGCGTCTGCGCCGACACCTTGAACGGACCCGATCCCACCGGGGCCTGCTTGAAGGCCGGACCCAGCTCGGTGACCCTGGCCTGGGGGACGATCCCGAACCCGGGGTGGCCGAGGGCGGCGGGGAAGGTGGCCACGGGCCGGTCCAGGCGCACCACCACGAGCTTGAGCTCGGGAGTCTCCACCCCGGCCAGGTTGGGAGCGCTGCCGTCCCGGTAGGCGCCGAACCCGTTGACCGCCTCCAACTGGGCCAGCAGGGGAGAGTCGGAATCCTTGGCCGCGATGCGCTCCAGGGTGAACTTCACGTCGGCCGCTGTCACCGGCGTGCCGTCATGGAAGGTGGCCGCTTCGGCCAGCCGGAAGGTGAACACCGTCTGCTCCGGGTTGACGTCCCAGGCGGCGGCCAGGGCGGGACGGGGCTCGAGCGTCTTGGCGTCGTAGGTCACCAGGGTGTCGAAGACCTGGTCGGCCACCATCATGTCGACGGGCTCCCGGGCGTCGAGGGGGTCCAGGCTGTGGAGGCCGACCACGGCCACCCGCAGGGTCCCGCCGGGACGGACGGCGGGGCGGTCGTCGTCACCGCCGGCCCGCACGGCCAGGAAGAAGGCCACCATCGCCCCCACGCCCAGAACCACGGCCAGGGCAACGCCGGTCCACGGGAACCGGCTGATCAGCGACGGCGGGGGCGGCGGCTCGGGGGGTTTGCGCCAGTCGGCCCGGGGCGGGCCGGGGCTGGGTGGGCCCGTCTCGTGGGTCTGGTCGGTCATGACGGGAGAACGCTCAGCTCCTCGGCGAAGTGGCAGGCCACGGGATGGCCCTGGCCCCGGTCGACGAGCTCGGGCACCTCGGTGGCGCAGATGTCCTGCGCCTTCCAGCACCGGGTCCGGAACCGGCAGCCGCTGGGGGGGTCGATGGGACTGGGGACGTCACCGGTCAGGACGATACGGCGCCGGGCCCGCTCCCGGACCGGGTCGGGGACGGGCACGGCCGACATGAGCGCCTGCGTGTAGGGGTGGGAGGGGTGGGAGAAGATGGCCTCCCGGGAGCCGATCTCGACGATCCGCCCAAGGTACATGACCCCCACCTGGTCGGAGATGTGCCGGATGACGGACAGATCGTGGGCGATGAACAGGAAGGCCAGGCTCAGGCGGTCCTGCAGCTCGGAGAGCAGGTTGACCACCCCGGCCTGGATGGAGACGTCGAGGGCGGAGACGGGTTCGTCGAGGACCACCACGTCGGGTTCCAGGGCCAGGGCGCGGGCGATGCCCACCCGCTGGCGCTGCCCGCCGGAGAACTCGTGCGGGTAGCGATTGGCGTGCTCGGGGTTGAGGCCGACCAGGGACAGGAGGTCCCGGACCCGGTCGCGGGTGTCGCCCTCCAGCCGGTGGACCTTCAGGGGCTCGGCCACGATGCCCCCCACCGTCATGCGGGGGTCGAGGGAGGCGTAGGGGTCCTGGAAGACGATCTGCAGCTCCCGGCGTAGCTTGCGCAGCTCGCCGCCGGACATGCCCACCACGTCCTGGCCCTTGTAGGTGATCTCGCCGGCGGTGGGTTCGTGGAGGCGCAGCAGGCAGCGGCCGGTGGTCGATTTGCCCGACCCCGACTCCCCCACTAGGCCCAGGGTCTGGCGGGGATACAGATCGAAGGACACGTCGCACACGGCGTGGACCTCGCCCACCGTGCGCCGGATGAACTCCCCGGCGTGAACGGGGAAGTGCTTGACCAGGTTGCGGACCGACACCACCGGCGCCCCCGCCAGCCCGGGCACCACGGGCGCCGGCGCCGCCCCGGTGGTCACGGGACCTGCGCCAGCAGGGACCGGCGGCTGGGGCAGGGGCCCCCGGCCGCACACGACCGCCAAGACGGCGCCGCCCGCCGGCACAACCGCCGCTCGGGACGACGATGAGCCGCCAGGCGAAGAGCCATGGTCACGGCGCCGTCACCTCCTCGAGCGTCTCGGCGAAGTGGCAGGCGGAGCGCTGCCCGGTGCCTTCGATGGGCCGCAACCGCGGGGTGTCCTGCGAGCAGATGGGCTGGGCGAAGCGGCACCGCGGGTGGAAGGCGCACGCCGGCGGCGGGTGCACCAGCGACGGCGGGGTGCCGGCGATGGGCACCAGCTGCTCGTCGCCGGCCTCGTCCAGGCGGGGCAGGGACCCCAGGAGGCCGAGGGTGTAGGGATGGCGGGGATGGCCGAACACGTCGAAGACGCTGCCCGTCTCGGCCACCCGCCCGGCGTACATGACGCTCACCCGGTCGGCCATGCCCGCCACCATGCCCAGGTCGTGGGTGATGAGGACGATGGCTGAGTGGGTCGCATCCTGGACCGTTTCCAGCACCTCGAGGATCTGGGCCTGGACGGTGACGTCGAGGGCGGTGGTGGGCTCGTCGGCGATGAGCACATCGGGGTCGTTGGCGATGGCCATGGCGATCATGGCCCGCTGGCGCATCCCGCCCGAGTACTCGTGGGGGTACTGGCGGGCCCGCTCCCTGGCGTTGGGGATCCCGACCAGTTCGAGCAGCTCGGCCGCCTTGGCCAGCGCCGCCTCCCGCTTGGTGCCGGGCCGGTGGGTCTCGACCGCCTCGGCGATCTGGAAGCCGACGGTGAGGACGGGGTTGAGCGACGTCATCGGGTCCTGGAAGATCATGGCGATCTTGCCGCCCCGCAGCCCCCGCAGCTCGGCTTCGCTGAGGCCGACGAGCTCCTGGCCCCGGTAGCGGATGGAGCCCGTCACCTTGGCACTGCGGGGCAGCAGGCCCATGGCGGCCAGCACGCTCACCGACTTGCCCGAGCCCGACTCCCCCACGATGCCGAGGACCTCGCCCTCCTCCACGGAGAAGTCGACGCCCCGCACCGCCTGCACCACCCCGTCGGGGGTGTTGAACGACACGTGGAGGTCACTGACCTCCAAGACGGTCACGCCCGGACCCGGCTCTGCTGGGGGTCGAAGGCGTCGCGCAGCCCGTCGCCGATGAAGTTGACGGCCAGGCAGAACAGCAGGAGGAACAAGCCCGGCGGGTAGAACAGCCACCAGCGGGTGTTGGCCGCCTGCACCCCGGTCTGGATCAGGTTGCCGAGGGACACGTCCGGAGGCTGGATTCCGAACCCCAGGTAGGACAGGGCGGTCTCGGTGAGGATGGCGCCGGCCACCACCAGCGTGCCGTTGACGATGATGGGCCCCAGGCAGTTGGGCAGGATGTGCCGGAAGATGATGCGGGCGTTGGAGGCACCCACCGCCCGGGCCGCCTCCACGAACTCGCGCTCCCGCAGGGAGAGGGCCACGCCCCGCACCAGGCGGGCGAGGGGCATCCAGGCCAGGCCGGAGATGACGAACACCAGCACCAGCCAGTTGGCCTGCGACCCCCGGTAGCGGTTGGCCACCACCAGCAGGACGGCCAGGGTGGGCAGGGTGAGGAACAGGTCGGTGAGGCGCATGAGCACGGCGTCCAGCCAGCCCCGGTAGTACCCGGCCACCGCCCCCACGACGGCCCCCAGGCTGGTGGAGAACAGCGCCACCAGGAAGCCGACCTCGATGGAGCGCTGGGCGCCCCGCTGAACCTGGGAGAAGACGTCGATGCCGATGGCGTCGGTCCCGAACCAGTGCTCCCCGGACGGCCCCTGGCTGAGGCCGGTGTTATCGGCGGCAGGCTGGCGGAAGTCGTAGCCGGAGAGTGCCTCCCCCAGGAAGGCCACCACCACCAAAAGCAGGAGGACCGCCAGGCTGGCCACGGCCAGCCGGTGCCGCACGAACCGGCCCAGGACCAGGCGCCACTGGCTGCGGACGGCGACGCCGAACTCGACCAGCTCCTCGGACGGCCCGGGGGCGCCGGCCGGCACCACCGGCGGGATCATGCCCCCGGGGACGGGCTGGATCGGCCCCGGGTCAGCCACGGCGGATCCTCGGGTCCAGGTAGCCGTAGAGGATGTCGGCCAGGAGGTTGAAGGTGACGATCATGGTGGCTGACACCAGCAGCCAGGCCTGGACCACGTTGCTGTCCCGGTCAATGAGGCCGCGCAGGAGCAGGCGCCCCATCCCGTTCCAGGCGAAGACCGTCTCGGTGATCACCGCCCCCGACATGAGCAGGCCGAAGTCGATGGCCACCAGGGTGACGATGGGGATCAGGGCGTTGCGCAGGGTGTGGCGCAGGATGACCTTGGCCGGCGCCAGTCCCTTGGCCCGGGCGGTGCGGACGTAGTCGGCGGAGAGCACGTCGAGCATGGCCGCCCGCTGGTAGCGGCTCCACCCCGCCACCTGGATGAGGATGAGGGCCATCACGGGCAGGATCATGTGCCCCAGCCGGTCGCCCCACACGGTGAAGAACCCGCCCACCACGGTGGGGTCCTTCTCCCCGATGGTGAAGAACAGCCGGAAGCCGAGGGCGTCGTTGATCCGGATCCCCACGTCCTTCAGCACCGCCGCCAGCCAGAACACGGGCATGGAGAAGAAGATGAAGGCGAAGAGCGTGGAGAGGTAGTCGAACTTCGAGTACTGGCGCAGGGCGGCGGCCACGCCGATGGCGACGCCGAGAAAGACGGCGAAGGTGAGGGCGCCGCCCAGGAGCCGGAGTGTGACCCCGATGGCCCGCCCCAGCTTGTCCGTCACCGGCTCGTTGTCCTCCGAGGAGCGGCCGAAGTCGCCCGTCAGGGCGCTGGTGGCCCAGTCCACATAGCGGGTCATGAGGGGCCGGTCGAGGCCCAGCTCATGGCGGCGGGCCTCGATCTGAGCCTCGGTGATCGACGGGTTGGAACGCAGCTCCCCCAGCGGATCGCCGGACACGGCCACGAGCAGGAAGACGAGGAAGCTGGCCAGGGCGATGAGCGGGACGGAGATGGCCAGCCGGCGCAGGATGAAACCAGCCATCCCCGTCCCCTGATCCGCTAATCCGTGCTCAGGCCTTCTCGGCCCACTCCTCTGAGTTCCAGAAGGGGCTCTCCTCGGTGGTGTTGTCCGAGATGTTGGCGTACCTGGTGTTGTAGGCCAGGAACGTCGGCTTCTGGTACAGGGGGACGTTGGGCAGGTCGTCCCACATCATCTTGTCGATGTCGTTGAGGAGGCCGAGGCGGGTCACCTCGTCGGTCTCGGCCAGGGCGTCGAGCAGCTTCTGGTCGACGGTCTTGTTGTTGTACTTGCCGAAGTTCGACCCGCTGGCCGACTGGTAGATCTGATAGCCGCCGGCGGCCGGGAACGGGGTGCCCACCCAGGCGAAGTTGGCGATGTCGAAGTTGCCGCCCGGCAGGCGCTCGCCGAAGAGGGTCTCCGCCGGCGAGTTGTCGATGCGGATGTCGATGCCGACCTCCTTCAACTGGGCCTGGATGAGGACGCCCTGCTGCTCCCGCAGCTTGTTGCCGGCGGTGGTCGACAGGCGCAGCGACAGCTTCTTGCCGCCCTTCTCCATGATGCCGGTGGCGCCCTTCTTGAACCCCGCGCCCTCCAGGGCGCTGATGGCCTTGGCCACGTTGACCTTGGCGTACTCCTCGCCGTGCGCCTCGTAGCCCTTCTGGGTCGACACCAGCATCCGGTTGTCGAGCTGGGACGCCTTGTCCGAGAACGGCTTCATGAGCCGGGTGACGATGGCGGCCCGGTCGACGCCGTAGGCGATGGCCTGGCGCACGGCCTTGTCGGCGAGCAACTCGTTCTTCAGGTTGAGCGTCAGGTGCTCGAAGGTGGGCCCGAAGTTGATCTCCGAGTGCACGCCGGGGAAGGCCTTCACCGTCTCCACCTGGTCCAGCTGGGGCTGGGGGTAGATCATGTTGACCTCGCCGTTGCGCAGGGCGTCGGGCTGGGTGGTTGACTCGGGCAGGAACCGGAAGATGATCTCGTCCAGCTTGGCCTTGGTGCCCCAGTACTTCTGGTTGCGCACCAGCTTGAGCGACGCACCCTTCACCCGCTCCGCCACCTTGAACGGTCCCGAAGCGGCGCCGGGATCCTCGTCCAGGGCGGTGTTCCACGCCTTGACCAGGTCGCCGGCGGCCCGCTGCTTGATGATGTGCGACGGCGGGATGTCGTCGAAGAGGCTCTTGAAGTCGGAGAAGGGCTGGGCGAACTCGGCCTTGACCGTCTTCCCGTCCGGCTTCTCCAGCTTGGCGATCAGGTCGAAGCCGGTGGTGGAGGCGCAGCTGGCCTCCTTGTTCTTGCCGTTGCACATCTGCCAGTAGAGCTCGAAGTCGTCGGACGAGATGGGGGTGCCGTCGTCCCAGGAGGCTTCGGGCTTGATCTTCCACTCCACCGTGAACGGCGACTCGGAGGTGACGGTGGCCTCACCGGCCAGCACGTCGGGCTCCAGGGAGAAGTCGGGCTTGACGCGGTAGGCGCCGGACCACACCTGCTTCATGATCTGGCCCCCGGCCAGGGTGTTGTCCTTGACGGTGTTGACGTTGTAGCCGGGGAAGTCCTGGTCAGCGCCGAAGACGAGCCGGCCGCCGGACTTCTCGGTGCCGCCCTGGGCGGCTTCCCCGCCGTCCTTGTTGTCATCGCTTCCGCAGGCGCCGGCGATGAGTACTACGCAGCACAGGGTCAGGAACAGGCGGGCGACGTTGCCCTTGCCATGAATCCTCACTTCGAACCTCCTGTCGAGGGGACGTTGCTCGGGCGGCCGCCCCGTCCGCCACGCACCGTGCGCTAATTCAGCCGGAGTGCCAGGAGGATCGTGGTGAAGGCGAAGACCACCGCGGTGCCGACCGTGATCCGGTCGAGGTTGCGTTCCACCACAGTCGATCCCGCCAGCGAACCCCCACCTCCGGCCCCGCCACCGAACATGTCGGACAAACCGCCACCGCGGCCGGCGTGGAGCAGGATGAAGAGGATGAGCAGTCCGGAGACGATCAGGTGGAGAACGAGGATCAGCACATTCAACACGACAAGCGCTCCTTAAAAAGCGTCACTGAGGGTGGGAGGTTAGCATCGGCGCAGGTCAGAACGGTTCCCCATTCTGGGGATGACCCATATGTCCAGATAAGGGTATTTCCTCGAACCGGGGTTAACTCCAGCGGACAATCTGGGCGAAATCATCGGGGTCGAGGGAGGCGCCACCGACCAGCGCGCCGTCGATCTCGGGCATGGCCATGAGGGCGGCGATGTTGCCCGGCTTGACGCTGCCGCCGTACTGGATCCGGACGGCATTGGCGGCCGCCTCGCCGGCCAGACCGGCCACCATGGAGCGGATGACACCGATGGTCTCGTTGGCGTCCTCGGGGGTGGCGTTGCGCCCCGTCCCGATGGCCCAGATCGGCTCATAGGCGATGACCAGGCCCCCGACCTGCTCGGGGGAGAGGCCCTCCAGGCCACCCTGAACTTGGCGGGACACCACGGCTTCGGTCTCGCCCGCCTCCCGCTGCTCCAGGGTCTCGCCCACGCACATGATGGGCGTCATGGCATGGGCCAGGACGGCCTTGACCTTCTTGTTGACGTTCTCGTCGGTTTCGAAGAAATACTGGCGCCGCTCGGAGTGGCCCACGATGACGTAGCTCACCGACAGCTTGGCCAGCATCACCGGTGACACCTCGCCGGTGTAGGCCCCCTGGTCCTCCCAGAACACGTTCTGGGCGCCGAGGAGAATCGGGAGGTGGTCGGCCTCGATGACCGTCTGGACGGAGCGCAGGGCGGTGAAGGCCGGGCAGACCACCACCTCGGTGCGCTCGTAGTCGGCCGGGTCGAGGCGATAGCCCAGCTTCTGGACCACGGCGATGGCCTCCAGGTGGGTGTGGTGCATCTTCCAGTTGCCGGCCAAGATCGGCTTGCGAGTGCTCTGACCTGTTGAAACATCAGCCATGGGAGTCCTTTGGTCACTGATTGGTCACTGGGGCCCGGCTACCGGCGCGCCGAGGAGCTTAGAGGCGACCAGCCGGGCCGCCTCCTCCTCCACCGCCGGGGCAACATGGCTGTAGACGTCGAGCGTCACCGACACCTTGGAATGGCCGAGCCGGTCGCTCACCACCTTCGGGTGGACGCCGGCTTCGAGGGCAGCGGTCGCCCAGCCGTGCCTGAGGTCATGGGTGCGGACCGGACGGACCCCGGCCGCTTTAGCGATCCGGCGCAGCGCCCGGCCGATCGCCTCCGGGTGGACGGGAGCGCCATCCTCAAGGGCGAAGACCAGATCTCGGTCCTGATGCAGGCCACCCCAGGCGAGCCGCTCTTCGAGCTGGACGATCCGGTGGCAACGCAGGACGGCCACCGTGGCCGGGTCGAGAGCGATCGACCGCTTCGACTTCGCCGTCTTCGGCTCCCCCGCCATGACCTTCCCGCCGACCCGCCCGATGGTGTGGCGCACGGCCAGGCGGCCGGCGTCGAGGTCGACGTCCGCCCACCGCAAGCCGAGCACCTCGCCGCGGCGCATCCCGGTCGACACCAGCAGAACGAAGATGGGGTGGAACCGGTCCCCCTCGGCGGCGGCGAGGAACGCGCGCAGCTCGGCGGCTGTCCAGGGCGCCATCGGGGACGGGAGCACCTGCGGCATCGGCACCTGCGTGGCCGGGTCCCTCAGATACCCCAAGTACCCCCAAGCACCCAACCCCCACAATCCCGAAGCGACCACCCACCCATGAACCCTCAACCCACCACCCCTCAACGACCGACAGACAGTTGCCATCCGTCCCGGAAGGCGTTGCCCGGCGCCGCGGCGTTCAGACCGGAGGCGGGGTTCTAACCGTGTTGCGGATCACGAAGCTGGCCGACGCCGAGTACCTCCTGCGCCAGGTTTGCCTGGGGATCGAGGACTACTACATGGGCTCCGGCGAAGCCCCCGGGGTCTGGCAGGGCGGCCTCGCCGCGGAACTCGGCCTCGCCGGGGTGGTGGACGCCGACCAGCCGCCCTCGCTCCTCCTCGGCCGGGACCCGACCACGGACGCCGAGCTGCTCCCAGGACACCGGGCCCGGACGGTGACGGCGTTCGACGTGACGTTCTCGGCGCCGAAGTCGGTGTCGCTGCTGTGGGCGTTCGGCTCGCCAGAGGTGGCGTCGGTGGCGTCGATCGTCCACGTCGAGGCGGTGACCGTCGCCCTCGATTTCCTGGAACGGCGAGCGGTAGCGACCCGGCTGCAGGTCGACGGCGAACGCCAGCGGATCCCGACGGGGATGGCGGCGGCCACGTTCGTGCACCGAACTTCTCGGGAGGGCGATCCGCAGCTCCACAGTCTTGTGTGGTGGCCAACCTCGGCCGTCGTCCCGACGGCACCTACGCCGCCCACGACGCCACGCCCCTCTACGAGTGGGGCCGGGCAGCGGGGCTCGGTGTACCAGGAAGAGCTCCGCCGTCGCCTGACGGAACGGCTCGGCGTCGAGTGGGGACCCGACCGCCACGGATGCCGGGAGATCGCCGGGTTCGATCCCGGATGGCTGCGGACGTTCTCCAAGCGGAGCCAGGCCATCGACGAGTACCTGGTCGGCGCCGGGCCCGAGAACCCCGACCCCAAGCATCGGATGTGGGCGGACGAGGCGGCATCACTGGCCACCAGGCCCCGCAAGGACGGCTCCCTTACCCCCGAGGTGCTCCGGGAACGGTGGCAAGCCGAGGTGGACGGGATTGGGATGCCCACCGGCCACGCCCTCGACGCCCAGACCTGCGGCCGGACGATCCCGATGCTGCGGCCCCGCCTGGAGTGGGACGACCTGGTTGACGCCCTCATCGAACCGGAGGAAGGGCTCTGCGCCCGCCGGGCCCGCTTCAACGAAGCGCATGTCGTCGAGCACATCACCGCTCTCGGCGCCGGACGCCTCACCGTCGAGGCCATCGAGGACCTGGCCGAGGCGTTCATCGACTCCGAGCACACCGTTGCGCTAGCCGACCGCACCGGCCGCACCTCGCCGCAGTACTCCACCGTCAACCACCTCCTCCTCGAGGAACGGGTCCTCGACCTGGTCGGCGACCTCTGCGCCACTCCGGTCGAGGCCCTCCCGCCGGCCCGCATCGAGCAGGCGATCGCCGCGGAGGCGCCCGGCCTCGGAGCCGACCAGGCCGACGCCGTGCGAGTCCTCGGCGCCGCCGGACCGGCCATCCGCACCGTGATCGCCCCCGCCGGGTTCGGCAAAACCACCACCGTCCACGCCGCCGCAGCCGCCGCTAGCGCCGCCGGCCACCCGATCTTGGGGCTGGCCGCCACCAACCAGGCCGCCGGGGAGCTCCGTCAGGCGGGGATGGACGCCATGACCATCGCCCGTTTCGCCCTCGACGGCGCCCGCCTCCCCGCCGAAGCGATCGTCGTCCTCGACGAGGTGTCGCAGGTCGCGACCAGCGACGCCGAGATCGTCCTAGCCGCCGTCGCCGCCACCCCTGGGGCCGGCCTGTGGTGCCTCGGCGACCCGAACCAGGCCCAGGCCGTACGGGCCGGCGGCCTCGGCGCCGAACTGGCCCGCCTTGGCGCCAGCGGCGCCATTCCCGCTCCCGAGCTGATCGAGAACCGCCGCCAACTCGAACCGGCTGAACGCCAAGCCCTGGCCCGCTACCGCTGCGGTCTCGTGGCCACCAGTCAGGCCATCCGGCGTGAGCACGGCTGGGAACACGATCTCGGCTCCCCCCACGTCACCCGGGAAGCCCTGGCCGACGCCGTCGTCGCCGACATCGCCCGGCACGGCCCGGCCGGGGTCGTGGCACTGGCTGTCTCCCACGCCGACTGCGAAGACCTCGCCGACCGCATCCGTGACCGCCTGCGGGCCGCCGGCCACCTCGACGGCCCCGAACTGGCCGGTCCGGCCTGGGGAAACGGCGAGCGCCGCTACGCCGCCGGCGACCGCCTCCTCGTCCACGGCACCCTGCGGACCAACGGGCAACGCCTCCACAACGGCAGCGTCCTCACCGTCACCGCCGTGACCGCCGACGTTCTCGAGGCTGTCGCTGCTGACGGGCGCTCCGCCAAGCTCCCCCGGGAATTCGTCGAGGGCCGCCGGACGGACGGCAGCCCCAACTGCTCGCACGGGTGGGCCCGCACTGTTGACGGCATCCAGGGTGGCACCTGGCCCCAGGTCCACCTCCTGGGCACCGCCGCCCTCGAACGGTTCACCGGCTACACCGGCCAGAGCCGCTCCCGGCACGCCACCCACACCTGGAACGTCACCCGACTCCCCGACATCGACGACGGCGGCGTCCTCGCCGACCAGCGCACCCCGGAACGGGAAGTCCTCGACGCCCTCCGCCGCCAACCCGACACCGGCTTCGCCATCCACGACGCCCCCAGCCGGTTCCAGCGCCTCCTCGCTGAACGAGCCGAACTGCGAGCCCTCCTACAGGACCGCCCGCCCGACCGGCGCCCGGCGCTCCACCAGGCAGAACTGGCGCTGGAGTCGGCCAAGAAGGACCTGTACTGGGCCCACTACCGCCTCGACCACGCCCAGCAACGCCTCGATCAGTTCGGGTCCCTCTCCCAGCTCCGCCGCCACGGCCGGAAAGAGAAGGCCTCCACCGTGAACCAGATCGACCGGTTCACCGACGACGTCCGCAAAGCCAAAGCCAAGATCGCCGGGTGCGAACGAGCCGTTGAAGAACTCCACCCCGAACTCGACCGGCGCCTCCAATGGGACGTCGACCATCAGTTCCCCGACTCCCGCCTCCGCACCATCGACGCCGAACTCGCCGACCTCGGACAGTCACCTGACCTGGGCCCGTCCCGGGAAACATCGCTGCTCCACCGGGCTCCCGGAGTGGACCAGCCGGCATGGCTGGATCGGCTCGCCGAGGTCGCCCCGCCGCCCCTTCCCGGCCACGATCACGGCCACGGAATCGACCTTGGGCTGTGACAGTCCCACCAGGCGGCACCGCGCCCGACGGTCGGCAGCCCAGGCAGCCCCTGCGGTCGCCAATCACCGCTTTTCGATGACGTCGCGATCACACGGGCCCGCGTCCCCGGGCGGCCAGGGTTCGCGGGGGTTGCCGGGCGTATCCTTCTCACGACGTTCGAGGGGGAGATGCCCGAGAAGACAAGGCTCGTGGGGCGGGAGGCGGAGGTCGGGGACCTCGACGCCGAGTGGCAGCGGGCCGCGGGCGGCGAGTTGCGCTGCGTGCTCCTGGCCGGCCGGGCCGGTGGTCGGCATCAGCAGCCACGGCCCGGCCGGGTCGGTCACGTGCTCATCCGCGAGGGGGCCACCGATGCCGGCGACAGAGGCCGATCAGCGAGCCGAAGGGAGGACCCGGCCGACCGCTCCAATCACGGCGGGGAAAGGCATCCAGAGGCGGGGGTCGCGCAGGGCGGCGTGCGCCTGCCGATAGACGTCCGGGTCGATCCCTCCGCCTGGTTCGTCATCGGGCTCACCGAGGATGTCCCGCCATGACAGCTCCATCAGTTCGGCGACCGGGGATGCTCCGGGGAAGAAAAGCAGGTGGCCGTCGACGCGGATGTCTTCGAGACCGACGGCAGCGAATTGGGTCCCGAGGTGACGAGGCCATTCGTAGCTGGTGCCGCTCTGGGTCCGCAGTTCGGCCGCCATGGCGTCCATGCCACGGCGGTACTCCTCCGGCCCCGTGGCCCCGATGGTGCAGTAGTCGAGGTCCTCGACGACGAGCCAGCCGCCGGGTCGAAGCGTCGCCACGAGCCGGTCGATGACCTCGTCGCGTTCGGGAAGATGAGCGAGCAACGCCCTCGTGTGAACCAGATCGAAGCGACCCGTTGGGAGTTCGTCGACCCGTACATCGTGGGACCACACCTCGATGGCCGGATCGGCGATCGTCTCAAGAAGGAAGGTGTCGATGTCAGTCGCCACCACATGCCCTTGGGGCCCCGCCATCTGCGCCAGCCACCGGGCGACCGAGCCCCGTCCGGCCCCGACTTCGAGGCAAACCGGGTCCGAGGACACCGGAATCGACGACAGCCGGGTGAACGTCAGAGGGTCGAGGATACCCTCGAGCAGCGCGAGGCGCCTCTCCTCTTGCTTTGAGCGGTTGGAGAGAGCGTAAGTGGCTCCTGTTTCGCAGTCAGCGCTCACACGCCCTCCTCTTCCCCGGCCCTCGGCTGCAGGTTAGGCCCCGGATACTCCTTTCTCCTGAGGCATCAGGACGGTGGATACGTGTTCACGGCGACAGTTCAGGGAGGAGAGGCTCCTCAAGCTGGCGGCACGACTTGTGGTTTCTCGAGGACGCCGACCGGGCTTCTCGGCACCTTCGTGTCGAACGAACGGCAGACAATCACTCGCCTGGTGGAGTCCGCCTCAGGACACCGTGCGCGCGACAGGCATCCGACTCCGGATCGCCTTGTCGGATGCCAAGCAGCCCGCCGGGCGTGGTCCTCCCGGGACCCCGGGCCTCGAACAGCGCCATGATCCCGTCCCCGGGAACTCGTCCACCGTCCCCCCGAACCGCCGCACCGCCTCGGCCAGGACGGACACGAACCGGCCCATGATCTGCGCCGAGATATCGGCATCCAACTGCTCGTGCAGGTCCACGGAGCCGGCCACGTCGGCGGAGAGGACAGTGATGTGTTTCTTCTCGCCCGAGACGGTGATGGTCTCGGGCCTGGTGGTGCGGCTGGCGTCAAAGCCGCTCCGCAGTGTCCGCAGAACCGGCCTGCTTGCTCAGCCCGCACGCCGCACACCGGGCAGACAACGGCCACCGATCCGCCGCACTGGATGCAGAGCTTGAGGCCCCGTCGGTTCTCGTGGCCGCACGCCGGACAGCTCGTGCTCATCGGAGGAGAGCGACGGCGTCGCGTTCGAGCTTGACGACGCGCAGGTCTCGAGCGGCGGCCAGGGCCTGGCCGAGCAGCTGCCGGGTTCGGTTGACGACGCCATCATGGCGGACGTCGGCGAGGAGACGTTCCGCTTTCCGGCTCATGTCACGAACCGTCCTGCAACAGAAGTACAGCTCGTTGCTCGACGTTGACAAGTCCGAATTTCCGGGCGGTGTCGAGCGCCTGACCGAGTAGCTGGCGAGCCCGCTCACCGTGTCGGAGCTCCGCTCCGACCAGCAACGTGCGCGCCCATTCGAGGTGCGTGCGGGCGAGCCATGCGGGCGCTTCCGTGCGGTCATGCACGGCGGCCGCCATGGCGAAGTAGTCGTTAGCCTGCTGATAGTCCTTCAGCGTCGCAGCCAGCAGGCCGAGGTAGTTGGCGACGGCGCCGAGGATGATGCCGCCGGCTGGGAAGACGAGCTGAGCCTCATAGGGAGCGAGCCACTTTCGCAGCACCGCTGCCCCTTCCCTGTCACCGAGGTGAGCGACCACGGCGGCCCAGCGGGCGACAGCCGGGCTCCAGAGCACGTCGGATGGAACGTGGTATTCCGATGTCGCCAGCCCGTTCAGCAGGCGGCGGGCGTCGTCATCCCGGCCGAGCTCGCAGTAGAGCATTGCCAACGTCGGGGAGATGGCGGACACACCAGGGTATTCGACGGCCATCTCACGCCACATTTCCTCCAGCTCACCGAGGCGACCCTGCTCATACCGAATCGCAAACAGCGCGTAATTGAAGATATATGCCGCATCGGCCTGGCCGCTGGCCCGACCAAGTTGCAACGCGGCATTGGCTTCGGCGTCCGCCTCGGGGATTTGCCCGGCGTACAGCAGCCGTCCGGTCTGAATCCATGACTTCGCCCACCGGAGGGTCGGCTCCCCGAGCGTCGTGGCGAGTTCGGTGAACGCTTCGACGGCTCGGTTGCTCTGAGTGGTATCGCCGGCCTCCAAGGCGACTCGGTACCGGAGGAACCAGGCTCGGCTGCTGACTGCGGGGTCACCGAGGCGATCGGCAAGCTCGACCAGCTCGGCGGTGAGGGTAAGCCGCTCGTTCAAGGTATGGGGCATGGTGATGGCGTTGATCCGTCCGGTGAGGACGTGAGCCAAGGTGGCGGGGTCGGCCGCCCGGCGGGCGAGTTGCAGCGCCTCCTGGCTCGCCCGGTCTCGCCCTTCAAAATCGTGGGCATACATGAGTTCCATAGCGAGGTTGGCGAGCAGGCGGGCGCGCGTGGTGTCGTCCTCGGCGCCACTGAGCGCCATCCTCAGCATGGCGATCCGCTCCTCGTCGATCTGGCCGGCGACGCTGACGAGGAATCCCCGGCTGTTGCTGAGGGCCGCCCGGGCCAGGGCTGCGCGGTCTCCGGCGCGGGTGGCATCGCGGGCGGCTTCCAGCAACGTCTCCCGGTGAACGGGGTACCCGGCTCGCCGTTGGGCCTCGCCCAGAGCGATTAACAGATCGACGCGCTGTCGGGCATTTTCCGCTCGGATAGGGAGGAGGTCGATCGCCTGCCGGTAATAGGTCGCGGCCTCGTCGTGGGCGAGCTGAGAGAGGGCCCGGTTACCGGCCCGGGTGGCGTAGTCGACCGCCTTGGTGACGTCCGCGGCCGGCGCCGCGGCCCGGGCCCAGTGGTACGCCAGCGCGGGGAGGTGGTCGTCGAGGCGGGCGACGTGGACCGCCTCGATCGCCTGGGCGACGTGGCGATGCAGCGCGATCCGCCGCGACCTCGAGAGGCCGCCATAGAGCGTGTCTCGTACGAGAGCGTGGGCGAAGCGATAGCGGTCGGCGACGTTGGTCGCCTCAATGACGAGACGGGCGCCGGTGGCTTCTTCCACTGCGGAGATGACCGCGTTCTCGTCGATCCCTGCCACCATGCGAACGATCGACAGGTCGAATTCGGGTCCCACCACGGCCGCCACCCGCAGAACCCGGTTGGCGTCATCGGACAGACGAGAGAGCCGCCGACCGACGACATCGCGGACGCTTTCCGGGATGCCCAGCTCCTCCAGCGGCAGCCGGGTCCTCCAGCGACCCGCCCGTCGCTCGATGGCGCCGGTCTCCGCCAGGTGACGGAACACCTCCCGGACGAAGAACGGGTTGCCTTCCGTCTCCTCGAAGACCGCCCGGGAGAGATCGAGGTCCTCGTCATCGAGCCGACGCCCTGCGGCCTGTTCCATGTAGGCGGACACCCCGGACGGGTCGAGGCCGCGCACCGACATGCGCTCGACGCCTCCCTGGCGGCGCATGTCGGCGAGCACCTCAGCCAACGGATGATCATGGCCGGTGTCGGTGTCCCGATAGGTGCCGACGAAGAACACTCCGTACACCTCAGGCGAGCGGATCACGTGCCGGAGCAGCAACAGCGTGGGCTTGGCCGCCCACTGCAAATCGTCGAGGACGACCAGCATCGGAGAGTCCACGACCATCGCCGCAAGCCAGGCAGCAACGGCGTCGAACAGCCGGTAGCGCTCAGTCTCAGGATCCGAGGCCAGTGTCGGCGGCAAATCGGACACCCTCGTGGCCAGCTCAGGCACCAGGCGCACCAGCTCGCCGCCATAGCGCCCCAGCCGGTCCTTGAGCTCGTCGTCCCGTGTGTGGTCGACGAATTGACGCAGCGCCTCCACAAACGGTTGGTAGGGCACGCCGAGATCTTCGTCGCAGCGGCCGGCCAGAACGACGCCGCCGTCTTGGTGGACCCGCATGGCCAACTCGGCCGCGAGCCGCGTTTTCCCGACGCCGGGCTCCCCAGCCAGGAACGCCACCCGCCGCTCCCCCGCCGCCGCCTCCTTCCACAACTGCGTGAGCCGCTCAAGTTCGGCGTCCCGGCCGACAAAGATGCGCCCGACATCGGTGAGAAGCGCCGGCATTGGAATCGTCGACACCGCCAGCGCTTCCCACCGGATCTCGCACGCCGACACGGGATTCTGCAGACCCTTCAACTCGAGGGCGCCGCGGTGAGCAACGTTGTCCTCAGTGAGGCCGGCCAGGAGACGAACCACCTCGGAGACGACGATCTCGCCCCCGCCGGCCACGGCGCACAACCGCGCCGCCTCGATGACCGGCATGCCGTGGACATCCTCGTCCTCGAAGGTCACGTCGCCGGCCGATAGGCCGACCCGCACGCCCAGCGACACTGGCGCCTTGCCGGTCCGGTTGAGCCGGTCGATCCCCTGCTGGATCGCCACCGCCGCCGCCACCGCGTTCACCGCCCCGCCGAAGGTCGCCATGATCCCGTCACCCAGGCCCTTGACCACGCGGCCATTGTTCGCCTCGACCGCCTCGGTGAGCAGCCGGTCGTGGCGGCGGCGCAGCTGTTCGGCCGCCTCCTCCCCCAGCCGGCCCCGCGACTCAGTCGAGCCGACCACGTCGGTGAACAGGACGGTGGCGGTGACCCGGCTCACCGTCGCCGGACGGGACCACCCGGGCGGCACGAGCGACGCCCGCCCGGCGCGGCGTTCGAGCCGGCCACAGCCCTACCCGACGGCCACTCCCTCACAAACGAGATGGTAGGGAGCACTCATGGGACCGGTCCACACCGAGATCGCCCATGGAGCGCCAGCGCATCTCGACCATCGCGCCCTGGGTTGGCCTGTGAGGGCGGCGAAGGAGAAGCGAAGGTGCCCAGGGCTCAGGTCCGGTGAAGACGGGTTCGAGTCCGAGGGGGCGGTAGAGGCGGAGCCGGACGATCCCGTCGGCATCGGCGATGATGGTCGTTCCCGTGTCCTCGGCGTGGCTGCAGATCTCGTAGAGGAGCGCCATCCCGGCTCCGCGTGACACGGATGCGAGATTGCTCACCTCTACGACAGGGCCGTGGACGGACCCGAGGAGTCTGCGCCGCGCGTGCCAGAGGGGAGAGCTGAGACGGCGGCGGCTCTGGGCAGCAAGGAACACGGAACGTGTCAACCTTTTTGAGACAGGTTGATCGGGGGTTCGGTGTGTTCTGGTTGCAGCCCGGCGCCGGGGGCGGCGGGCTGGCGAGCGAGAGCGAGCTCGAGTTGTACGACGCGAGGTGCTCGC
>JBIOUX010000040.1:0-2090 GCA_044867425.1 Acidimicrobiia bacterium
CGTCGTCGTCGCCCACCAGCCAGATGTTGTTCTCGACCTCGAAGTCCTCGCCGTCGAGGGAGAAGATCCCGGCCGTCCGCACATGGTCGATGCGGAGCCCGCCCGCCATCAGATGACCACCACGGAGCGGAGCACCTGGCTCCGCTCCATCTTGTGGAAGGCCTCCTCGACCTCGTCGAGGCCGATGGTCTCGGACACGAATCCGTCCAGGTTCAGCTTGCCCTGGAGGTAGAGCTCGATGAGGACGGGGAAGTCGCGGGTGGGCAGGCAGTCCCCGTACCACGACGACTTGAGGGCTCCGCCCCGGCCGAAGAGCTCGATCAGGGGGAGCTCGATGGTCATGGTCGGGTTGGGCACACCCACCTGGACGAGGGTGCCGGCCAGGTCGCGGGCGTAGAACGCCTGCCGGTACGTCTCGGGGTGGCCCACGGCCTCCACCACCACGTCGGCGCCGTTCCCCTCGGTCAGCTCCTTGATGGCCTCGACCGGGTCGGTCTCCTTGGCGTTGATGGTGTGGGTGGCCCCGAACCCCTTGGCCCACTCCAGCTTCTTGTCGTCGATGTCGACGCCGATGACGGTGCGGGCGCCGGCCAGGGCGGAGGCGGCGATGGCCGAGTTGCCCACCCCGCCGCAGCCGATGACCGCCACCGTGTCGCCCCGCTTCACCCCGCCGGTGTTCACCGCCGCCCCGAAGCCGGCCATGATCCCGCAGCCGATGAGCCCGGCCGCCTCGGCCCGGGCCCGCGGGTCGATGGCCACGCACTGGCCGGCGTGGACCAGGGTGAGCTCGGCGAAGGCGCCGATGCCCAGGGCAGGCGACAGCGGGGTGCCGCCGAGGGTCATCTTCTGGGTGGCGTTGTGGGAGGCGAAGCAGTACCAGGGCCGGCCCCGCCGGCAGGAGCGGCAGTTCCCGCACGGTGCCCGCCAGGCGATGACCACGTAGTCGCCGGGCGCCACCCCGGTGACGCCCTCCCCCACCGCCTCTACGGTTCCCGCTGCCTCGTGGCCCAGCAGGAAGGGGAACTCGTCGTTGATGCCGCCCTCCCGGTAGTGCAGGTCGGTGTGGCACACCCCGCAGGCCTTCACCCGCACCAGCGCCTCGCCCGGGCCCGGGTCGGGCACCGTGATGGTCTCCACCGTGACCGGCGCCTTCTTGGCCGTCGCCACCACACCCCGCACCTCGTGCGCCATCGCCCCGCCTCCTCCGTGCTCGTCGGGCACCCCCCCGGGAATCCCCGGGGCCGAGGGTCCGGAGATTAGCGGTACCCGTTGTGGGCGTTCCCCGAGCTGGGCGAGACGGTCACCACCGGTTCGGACGGCCGCAGCGTGGCCAGGTGTCGCTGCAGCGCCTCGGCCACGAAGGCGCCGAGGGACATGTCGGCATCGATGGCGGCGTGCTTGCACTCCCGCACCAGCTCGGCGGGGAGGTTCACGTTGAGCTGTCGCTGGTCGACCATGGCTGAGCTCTCCCTCTTCGACAGCCGGCTGAGGTATTCACCTTGCTCACTGAGAAAACGTGAAACCACAGCCCGAATAGGCGTCAGAGTCAACAATAGCCGCTTGCCTAGCGACTGACAAGAACTTCGACGAAGTTTGCTGGTAACTACACGACACTGCGGCTGAAGAAACGCTGATTTCAAGAAACACAGCGACCTTGCTCAAACTTCGCAACACTGTTACCGTACCTATCACTGGACACGACGAGCACGACACCCCCGGATGGCACACGCAGAACCTGAGTTCACTGGGGCCACTCGGGCGGAGATAGGGGGTTCATGCGATGGGTTTGAGCAAGTTCGACAAGACCCGCCGGCTGCTGCTGGCCGGCGGCGTGATGTCCGCCCTCTTGATGAGCGGCGGCGCAGCGGTGACGTACGGCACGCCACACCATGGCGGGCAGTACCAGATGACGAGCCACGACGACGGTGACGACCCGCCCGACGACGACCCGGACGAGCAGGACCTCACCGACGGTTGGGACTGGTACGACGACGGCGACTCGGCCGACGACCCCGCCGACGACGAGGCAGACGACCCCGCCGACGACGAGGCAGACGACCCCGCCGACGACGAGGCAGACGACCCCGCCG
>JBIOUX010000041.1:0-40880 GCA_044867425.1 Acidimicrobiia bacterium
CCCTGCACGGCGGCTTCGTCGGTGACGTCGAAGGCGAGGGCTTCGATGTCGACGGGGACACCCCGGGCCCCGGGGTCGACGGGGACACCCCGGGCCCCGGGGTCGACGGGGACACCCCGGGCCCCGGGGTCGACGGGGACACCCCGGGCCCCGGGCTTCCCGCCCAGGGCGGCGACCGCTTCCTCCAGCGCCTCTTTGCGGCGCCCGGTGACGACCACCCGGTGGCCGGCGGCGAGCAGGCGGGCGGCCACCGCCTTCCCGATGCCGCTGCTGCCGCCGGTGACCACAGCCAGGCTCATGCTGGACCCCCTTGTCTTCCTCGTCTCGTATAGGCCCACGGATCCACCAGGCACAGGTCGGCCCGGCCCGCGGCCAGGATGGTGTTGACCTCGTCCAGGCGGGTGATGTGGCCGCCCACCATGACCGTGGCCCCGGCCTCGTTGCGGATGCGGTCGGCCAGGCCGGTGTTGTACAGCCGCCGGTAGTCGGGGGCATGGGTCTCGTCGCCGGTCGAGCCACCGCTGGCCACGTCCACCAGGCTGACGCCGCCCGCCACCAGCAGCCGGGCCAGGTCCACGCCTTCTTCGGCGCTGAGCCCTCCGGGGGCCCGGTCACCGGCCAGGAGGCGTACCCCCAGGGGTCGCTCCGGCGGCCAGGCGCCGATCACAGCGTCGACGACCTCCAAGGGGAAGGCGGCCCGTCCCCCCAGGTCGCCGCCCCGATCGTCGGTGCGGCGGTTGGCCAGGGGGGAGAGGAAGCCGGCCAGCAGGTAGCCGTCGGACATGTCCAGCAGCAGCAGGTCGAAGCCGGCTTCGGCGGCCCGGGCGGCGGCGCTGGCGTAGGCCCGGACGACGGCGGCCATCGCCCCCCGGTCGATGGCCCACGGCGTACGGCTGCGGGGCCCGTAGGGCAGCGCCGAGGCGGCCAGCAGCGGCCAGCCCGCCCGCAGGGGCCGGTCGATGCCGCGATGCCGGGGGGCGCAGGCGGCCCGGCGCCCGGCGTGGGTCAGGCGCAGCGCCACCCGGGCCCCCTCGGCCTGGGCGGCGGCCACCGTCTCCGCCCATGCGGCCGCCTGGGCCCGGGTCCAGATCCCGGCCGAGCCCGATGTCACCCGCCCTTCGGGGGCGGGAGCCACGGCTTCGGTGACGACCAGCCCGGCTCCGGTCCGGGCTGCGCCGGTGAGGGCGGCAGCGTGGGCCGGCCCCGGGACCCCGTCGACGGCGTCGTCGGGCGCCGGTGGCGCCAGGGCCACCCGGTTGGGCAGTGCCGTCTCCCCGCCGACGGAAAGGGGCGTGAGCATGGGGGGCGGGGCCACCACGCGGTCGGGCGTCCCGGTGAACCAGCCGTCCACCTCGTTGACCAGGACGGGATCGCGCTGGGTGAGGGTGTTGTGGGTGATCCGGCCGCTGCGGGTCAGCAGGTTGAAGGCGAACTGCTCCGGGGCGAAGCCGATGTAGCGCCCCACCGACTCGAAGTAGTGGGCCGAGTCGGTGGCCACTTCCTGGTAGCGCTCCACCACGGGTTGGCGTTCGCCCTCGTACTCGGCGAAGGCGGCGGTGGGATCGGCCGGGTGGGCCACGAACGCCTTGGCTAGGGCGATGGCGTCGTCCATGGCCAGCCGGGTGCCCGAACCGATGGAGAAGTGAGCGGTGTGGGCGGCGTCCCCCAGCAGCACCGCCGCACCGTGGTGCCAGGCCCGGTTGCGGACGGTCACGAACGTTCCCCACAACGACTTGTTGGACCGGAGCTTGCGCCCGCCCAACCAGGGGGCGAACAGGTCGGAGCAGAAGACGAGGCTCTCCTCCTCGCTCATGCTGTCGAGCCCCGCCGCCCGCCACGTCGCCTCCGAGCACTCCACGATGAAGGTGGAAGCGGAGGCGTCGTAGGGGTAGGCGTGAACCTGGAACAGTCCGTGGTCGGTGGGCAGGAAGATGAAGGTGAACACGGGAAGGGCGAGGGGCGCCCCGTACCAGACGTAGCGGCTGGCGGTGGGAGTGAGGGTGGTGCCGAGATGCTCGGCCAGCTCCTCCCGCACCAGGGAGCGGACGCCGTCGGCGCCGACGATGACATCCGCTCCCTCGGCCAGGGCGTCGAGGCCACCGACGGTGTGATCGTGGTGGACGACGACGCCCAGCTGGGCGGCCCGGGCCGACAGGAGGCGCAGCAGCTCGATGCGGGAGATGGCGGCGAACAAGTGGCCGGAGGAGCGGATCCGCCGACCCGCGTAGTGGACGTCGATGGAGCTCCAGCGCACCAGGGCCTCGTCGATGGCCAGGTAGGTCTCGTAGTCGGCGTCGCGCAGCTCGGCCAGCGACTCGTCGGAGAAGACCACCCCCCAGCCATAGGTGGCGCCCGGCGGGTTGCGCTCGTAGACGGTGATCTCGTGGGCCGGGTTAGCCCGCTTGAGGAGGATGGAGAGGTAGAGCCCGCCGGGCCCGGCGCCGCAGATGGCGAACCTCACGGGACCTGCGCCAGCAGGGACCGGCGGCCGGGGCAGGGGCCCCCGGCCGCACCGCGATGAGCCGCCAGGTGAAGAGCCATGGTCACAGTGACACCCCGATCCCGGGCCTCATCCCGCCACCACGTCCGTCAGGTGCTCCAACTCGGCCGGATCGGAGGTGGCCGGGAGGAGGACGAGCTCGTCGCAGCCGGCGTCCTCGTAGCCGGCGAGGTGCTCCCGGATGGCCTTGGGCGTGGTGAGCAGCCCGGCGGCGATCCGCTCGGCGAAGGCGCCGGTGAAGGCGTAGTAGTGACGGAGGTAGCCGGCGCCGGCGTCGGGGTCGGCCAGGGAGAAGTACGACTGGCCCCACAGGGCGGGCTGGCCGGGCCGGCCGGCGTCGGTCCAGGCCGCCCGGGCCCGGGCGGCGGCGGCGGCGAAGGCACGGGGCGGGCCGCCACCGTGGACGTAGCCGTCGGCGTAGCGGGCGGCCCGGGCGAAGGACGGTCCGCTGCCCCCGCCCACCAGGAGCTCGGGGCCGCCGAGGGTGGCGGGCCAGGGCCCGATGCGCCTGTCCTCCCAGATCTCCCGCATCACCCCCAGCTGATCCGACAGGCGCCGCCCCCGGCCCGCCCATGTCGCCCCGGCGGCCTCGTAGTCGTCTCGCCGGGCGCCGAGAGAGACCCCGAGCGTCAGGCGCCCGCCGGACAGGGCATCGAGGGAGGCGGCCTGGGCGGCGAGCACCGCCGCCGGGCGGATCGGCCCGATGACCACCATGGTCACCAGCCGGACCCGGCTGGTCACGGCGGCGGCGGCCGCCAGCGCCACCAGCGGATCGGTGGAGTCATAGACGAGACGGTCGACCACCCCCAGGCTGGTGAAGGGCCCATCCTCGGCCCGGCGAGCCCACTCCACCAGCTCCGGACCGCGCCCCCCTGGCCCCTCAAGGGCACCCCGAACCGCGGGTGTGCTGGTCGGCAGCCCCACCCCGATACGCACGTCGGCCTCCAGAACCTGGGGGACAAGAGGTGCCATCGTGCCACGCGGGCGCCGGGCCGAGGTCCGGCCGGCGCCCCGTGACTCGAGGGGGGAGACGGACGCGCCGATACTTCTCCTGATGAAAGCCGCGTTCGTGCGCCTGGTGGCGGCCGCCGCCGTCCTCGCCGGTGCCCTGCCCGCCGGGGCGGCACCGCCGGGGGCCGACTGCCCCCTGTTCCCGGCCGACGACGCCTGGCACGCCGACATCACCCGCCTGCCCGTCCATTCCCGGTCGGCCGCCTGGATCACCTCCATGGGTGGACCCGGACGCCGCCTCCATCCCGACTTCGGGCCGGCCGGCGCCGGCGAGCAGCCCTACGGCATCCCCTACGTGGTGGTGGACGGTGGGCACGCCAAGGTCGATGTCAGCTTCGACTACGAGGACGAGAGCGATGCCGGCCCCTATCCCTTCGGGCCCGACACCCCCATCGAGGGCGGCTCCGACCGCCACGCCCTGATGGTGGACAAGAGCACCTGCACCCTCTACGAGCTGTACGCCGCCAATTGGGACCCGGGCGGACCGACGGCCGGCTCGGGCGCCATCTGGAACCTGCGCTCGTCCGAGCTGCGGCCGGCCGGCTGGACGTCGGCCGATGCCGCCGGCCTGCCCATCCTCCCCGGCCTCCTGCGGCGCGACGAGGTGGCGGCGGGGCTGGTCGACCACACCATCCGGGTCACCGCCTCCCGAACCGACCGAAGCTTCGTCTGGCCCGCCCGCCACCAGGCCGGCTACGCCCGGGATCCCAACCTGCCGCCCATGGGCGCCCGGTTCCGCCTCAAGGCCGACTTCGACCTCTCGCCCTACCGAGCCGACACCAAGGTGGTGCTGCGGGCCATGCAGCGCCACGGCCTGATCGTGGCCGACAACGGGTCCGACTGGTACTTCACGGGCACCTCCGAGGAAGGCTGGGACACCGCCCTCCTCGATGATCTGAAGCGCATCCCGGCCGGCGCCTTCGAGGCGGTGGACGCCTCGTCGCTCATGGCCGACCCCGACTCCGGCCGGGTGGCGGCCGCCCCGGCGCCAACACCCTCGACCACGGCCACCACCGCTCCCACCACGACCACCGAGCCTCCCACCACGACCACCCAGGCGCCGACCACCACGACCCGGCCGCCGACCACCACCACCCGGCCTCCCACGACCACGACCGCACCCGCCCCCACCACGGCGCCCCCCACGACCTCCGCGCCGGAGACGGCCACCACCGGCGCCGCACCGATCCTCGCCGTCGGGCCCGAGTCGGCACCCGTCCTCCTCGACCCCGAGGCGGCGGGCGACCGGGGCCCGTCGCCGTGGTGGTTCGCCGCCGGCCTTCCGGTCGCCGGCGGGCTCTGCGTGGCCGCCTTCCGGCTCCGCCCATGGAGGCACCAGCCCTCGTAGGGGCGGGGAAGAGAAAAGCGCATTGAAGGAGGCAAGGGGCGGCGACCCGGCGTGCCCGGGAACGCCGCCGCCTTCTGCCGCTGCCCTTTCGGGCAAAGTGCACATGGGATGTGCAAAACGCCCGTAAATGCTCTCGGCAAGGCAACATCAAGCACAGAAGCGCCCTTGGCCAACACTGCATTCCTTCAAGGCGTCTTTTGGTTTTTTCTCCACCCTCCTGGCGGCGACGTAGCCTCCCGGAGGCGTGGAGGCAGTCAGCGACACCCTCGACGTCCCGGCGCTGGCCCGCGACGTGCTCCGGCCCCTGGCGGAGGCCGGTCCCCACGGCCGGGTCAACCGTCGCCTGGTTCGGGCGCTGGGGGAGCACGGGCTGCTGGCCCGCCTGTTTCCTGTCGCCCTGGGCGGTTCCAACCCCGCCGGGGTGTCCGCCACCGAGCTGTGCCGGCTGCGGGAGGCACTGGGCCGGGAGTGCACCGAGGCGGAGACGGCCCTCGCCCTCCAGGGTCTGGGTTCCTATCCCATCCTCCAGTCCGGGACGGACGCCCTGGCCGGCCGCTGGATCCCCGGCGTGGCCCGGGGAGAGGTGATCGCCGCCTTCGCCCTGTCCGAGCCGGGCGCGGGCTCGGACGCCGCCGCCCTGTCCCTGGCCGCCGAACCCGACGGCGAAGGCTGGCGGCTCACCGGGGAGAAGACCTGGATCTCCAACGCCCCCGACGCCGACGTTTACACCGTCTTCGCCCGGACCACACCGGAGGCGGGAGCCCGGGGGGTGAGCGCCTTCGCCGTGGCCGGTGACGCCCCCGGCCTCTCCGGCGAGAGCATCGACATGCTCGCCCCTCACGCCATCGGCCGCCTCACCTTCGACGGGGTGGCGGTGGCTCCCGGCGACCTGTTGGGCGAGGTGGGCACCGGGTTCCGGGTGGCCATGCGCACGCTGGATCTGTTCCGGCCCAGCGTGGGCGCCTTCGCCGTGGGCATGGCCCAGGCCGCCCTCGACCTGGCTGTGGCCCACGCCCGGGCCCGGGAGGCGTTCGGGCGCCCCATCGCCGAGTTCCAGGCCGTGTCCCACACCCTGGCCGAGATGGCCATCCGCATCGAAGCCTCCCGGCTGCTGGTCCGCGAGGCGGCCGGCGCCTACGACCGGCGGGCGGGCGGCGACGCTGCGGTGACGGCCGAGGAGATCACCCGGCGTTCGGCCATGGCCAAGGTCCACGCCACCGAGACGGCCGCCTTCGCCGTCGACGCCGCCGTGCAGATCCACGGCGCCCGGGCCCTGGTCGTCGGCCACCCCCTGGAGCACCTGTACCGCGAGGTGCGGGCGCCCCGCATCTACGAAGGCACCTCGGAGATCCAGCGCACCATCATCGCCCGGGCCCTCCTCGGCGCCCGCGACCGACCCTAGCCATGCGGATCCTCGCCCTGGCCGGTCCCGGTGTCGACGAGCGCTGCCGAGCGTGGGGGTCGGCGCGGGGCATCGAGGTCGAGCTGCGCCAGGAGGACCCTCGCACCGCCCTCCTGTCGCCAGCGAGCGCGGAGGCGGTGGTGATGGCGCCCGGGGCGGGCGCCTTCGGGGACGGGGAGCTGGCAGCGGCGGTGGCCGGCGCCGGAGTGCCGGTGGTGGCGGTGGATCCCGGCAACCTGCGCAAGCAGCTCGACCCTGCCGCCAGTCCCCTGGGGCAGGTGTGCGCCCGGGTGATCTACGGCCGGGGCGACGACACCGCCGGCTACGCCCTCGCCCATCTCGTCCTCCGCGGCCGTGGCCACTGGTCGACCCTGCCCTATGGCGACGGCCCCGACCAGGTCGGTGATCTGTGGATGCCTCCCGCCGGGGACGCCCCGGCGCCGGTGGTCGTGCTCCTTCACGGTGGCTTCTGGTACCACGCCTGGGAACGGGATCTCATGGACGGCGTGGCCGCCGACCTGGCCGGTCGGGGCCTGGTGGCGTGGAACCTCGAGTACCGCCGGGTCGGAGCGGGGGGCGGCTGGCCCGCCACCGGCGTCGACGTCGCCGACGGCCTCGACCATCTGGCCGGCCTGGCCGCCGGTGCCGGGCTCGACCTGGAGCGCGTGGCCATCGTGGGACATTCCGCCGGCGCCCAGCTGGCTCTACGCATCGTGGCCCGCCGGGAGGCGGCCGTCCGACCCCGGCTGGTGGTCGGCCTGGCCTCCATCTGTGACCTGGTGGCCGCCCGGCGCGGCGCGGTCGGCGGCCGGTCGGTCGATCATCTGGTGGCCGGCGCCCACAGCCCGAAAGCGGCGCTGCGGGACGCCTCGCCGGCGGAGCATCTACCGCTGGGTGTCGAGCAGCTCCTCGTCCACGCCCAAGACGACCGGCATGTGCCCATCCGGCAGAGCCGCCGGCACGTCGCCGCCGCCCGGGCGGCCGGGGATCAGGCCGAGCTGGTGGAGGTGCGCTCCGGCGGTCACTTCGCCGTCATCGACCCGGGGTCGGCGGCCTGGGCGGAGACAGCGACCCGGATCATGTCCAAGCTTGGGTGCTAGCGCGCGTGTTCTCTCGCTTCTGCGGACGAAAATTCTCAGCTGTCGAGAAAATCCGTCCCCAAATCGGATCAGGCCGGTGATCTTCGACAGCCATTTTCACGTCATCGATCCGCGCTTCCCGCTGGTGCCCAACCAGGGGTTCCTGCCCGAGCCGTTCAGCTGCGACGACTACCGGCGGGCCACGGACGGGCTCGGGATCACGGCCGGAGCGGTGGTGTCCGGCTCCTTCCAGGCCTTCGACCAGTCCTACCTCCTCGACGCCCTGGCGACGCTCGGACCCACCTTCGTGGGCGTCACCCAGCTCCCGCCCAACGCCACCGACGCCGACATCGCCGCCCTCGACGGCGCCGGCGTACGGGCCGCCCGGGTCAACCTGCGCCGGGGCGGCCCGGCCACCCTGGAAGCAGTCGAGCAGCTGGCCCGCCGGCTGCATGCCGTGGCCGGCTGGCACGTCGAGCTCTACATCGACTCGACCGATCTCGGGGAGCTGGCGCCCACGCTGCGGCGCCTGCCCCAGGTGGTCATCGACCACCTCGGCCTCTCCGCCGCCGGTTTCGGGCACATGCTCGACCTGGTGGCCGGGGGCGCCAAGGTGAAGGCCACCGGATTCGGCCGGGTCGACCTCGACGTGGGCAGTGCCCTGGCCCGGATCGCCGGGGTCAATCCGGAGGCGCTGATGTTCGGCACCGACCTCCCCTCCACCCGGGCGCCCCGCCCGTTCTCGAGGGAGGACCTCGATCTCCTGGCCGCGGCCCTGGCCGACGACGACCTCGTCCGGGCGGCCCTGTGGGACAACGCCCTCGCCCTCTACCGGCCGCTGGGCCACACTGGCGGGCCGTGAGCGACGCCCCCGTGGATGATGCCGAGCTGGCCCTGCTGCGCCGGGTGCTGGCCGAGGCAGAGGAGTGGGCCGAATCGGGCGGCGGCGGACCCTTCGCCGCCGGAGTGCTGCTCGACGGCGAGCTGCTGGCTCTGGCCCGCAACGAGGTGGTGTCCAGCGGTGACCCGACCGCCCACGCCGAGATGACCGCCTTGCGCCTGGCGGCCCGGGCCCGGGGCACCCACGACCTCACCGGGGCGGTGCTGGTGTGCAGCTGCGAGCCCTGCCCGATGTGCCTGGCGGCGGCGTGGTGGGCCCGGGTGGGGCGAATCGTCTATGCCGCCAGCCGGGCCGACGCCAGCGCCGTGGGGTTCGACGACACCGCCGTCTACGAGGAGGTGTGCGCCCCCCTCGACGCCCGGCGCCTGCCGGTGGTCCGGGCCCTGGCCGAGGAGGGCGTACGTCCCTTCCAGGCCTGGGTCCGGAGCCCGAACCGCGTCCACTACTGAGTCCGGAGGGTTCTATGGCGGAGGTCATCCTGGAACGCCAGGGGGAGGCGACGATCCTCACCATCGACCGACCGTCGGCCCACAACGCCATCAGCCGCTCGGTGATGGACGAGCTCGACGCCGCCCTGGCCGACGTGGCCGGCTCCGAATCCCGGGTCCTGGCCATCCGGGGCGCGGGGGAGCGGGTCTTCGTCTCCGGCGGCGACCTCAAGGACCTGGCTTCGGTGCGCACCGAGGCCGACGCCCAGGCCATGGCCCTGCGCATGCGGGATCTCCTCGACCGGGTGGCGGGCCTGCCCATCCCGGTCCTGGGCGCCCTCAACGGCCACGCGCTGGGCGGCGGCGGCGAGGTGGCCATCGCCTGCGATTTCCGCCTGGCCGCCGACGACATCCGCCTCGCCTTCAACCAGGTGGAACTGGCCATCACCCCGGCCTGGGGAGGCATCGAGCGCCTGGAGGCGGTGGTGGGCCGGGCCCGGGCCCTCTACCTCCTCAGCACCGGCCTGCCCGTCGACGCCGCCACCGCCGCCGCCTGGGGACTGGTGGACGTGGTGGTCCCCCGGACCGAGTTCGAGGGCCGGCTGTTCGAGCTCCTGGAGCGCATCAGCCGGGCCCCCCGGGCCGCCCTGGTGGGCATCAAGGCCACCGTGGAGGCGGCCCGTCCCGCCGTGCGCCCCGAGCTGGCCGCCGCCGCCACCGCTTCCTTCGCACGGGTGTGGGCGGACGACGCCCACTGGGAGGCGGTGGCCGACCTGGAACGCCGGCGGGCGGCAGCCAGGAGTGCCCGGTCGCCCCAACCGCCGGCGCCACCGCCGGCGCCGGGCTGAAGGCCGGGAAGCCGACAGCGGTGAGCATCCGGCGAGCCGCGCCGGGCATGGCCCTGCTCGTCTTCGCCTGGTGGGCCACCGGGTTGCGGCCCTTCACCGGCATCGCCTACGCCGTGGTGGTGGGGGCCGGGGTCATCGCCATGGCCTGGGGTGCTCGCCGCCGCCGCTCGCCGGTGCGGTCCTGGCCGGCGGGCGGCCTCCGGGTGTGGACGGCGCTGGCCCTCGGGGTGGCCGCCTGGCAGATGGCCGCCTTCGTGCAGCACCCTCGCTTCCAGCATCCCACCCTGAGCTCGCTGGCCAACACCGTCCTCGATCCCCAGGTGGTGCGGGCGCCGGCTCTGGCCCTGTGGCTGGTCCTGGCCGCCCGCCTGGCCCGGCGGTCGCCGGAAAGTCAGTGAACCGGACGCTCACTCTCGCCGGCTACGCCCTCCTGGCCACGGCCATCCTCGCCTACGAGCTCGCCGGCCACCTCCGCCACCGTACGCCCACCCTGGCCCAGGCGATGCTGGTCCTGACCCGCCGGCCGGCGCCCCGGGCCCTCGTCCTCATCGCCTGGCTGTGGCTCGGCTGGCACCTCTTCGTCCGCGGCCCCGCCTAGGTGGCCCCGGGCTCGCTACCGTCTGAGGGGAGGATCGACCGGGAGGACCGGATTGGGCCACACCGACGGGCGCGCCCAGGAGAGCGACGGCGCACCCGGCCGCCACGCACTCGTGCAGCTGTATCTGGACGATCTCGCCGGGCGGGCGCCCGACGCCGGCACCGTGCCGCGGGTGGCTGCCGACCTCGACGAGTTCTTCTCCGCCGTCGTCCGGGAACCGCTCGACATCACCGTGGTCAACGTGCTCGCCTACGCCACCAGCCAGCTGCCCTCCGGAGAGCCGGACCGGATCGCGTTCACCAGCCGGCTCCGCAACGTCTTCCGCTTCTTCGCCTTCCTGGTCGGCCGTTCCGATGTGCCGCTGGCCGCCAACCCCGTCCCCGCTCTGCTGGCCGATCGCCGGTCACGCCACCGGCAGGCTCCACGCCCCGTCGAGCCGGCCGAACCGCGGGCGGAGGTGCTGGGCACGGCCGGGCCGAGACTGCTCCTGGAGGCGGCCCGCACGGCGCGCGACCGGGCCATCCTGGCCGCCATGGTCTTCGGCGCCCTGCGGGTGGGTGAAGTGGTCGCGCTGCGCCTCGACGACGCGCCGGCCGGCTCCGGGAGGGTGATCGTCCACGACAGCCGGGGCCTCCGGCGGGTCATTCCCATGGCTCCGCCGTTCTTCACGGCGGTGGATCACTATCTGGCCACCGAGCGTCCCGCCGGGCTCGCCACCGACGTGTTGTTCGTCGGTCTCAAAGGTCCGAGCCGGGGCGCACCGTTGAGTCCGGGTGCGGTCCAGGACGTGGTCCGCCGCATCTGCGCCAAGCTCGGGCTCCCCAATCTGAACTCCGGTGACCTGCGGGTCGCCTGCCTCGCCGCCCTGCGGGCCGCCGGCATGGACGTCGATGCCCTGCGGGTCTTCGCCGGTCTCCCGACGACGGCCCATCACGCCGCCGTCCCCGACGCCGAGTTGGAGGAGGAGTACCGGCGTGCGGCGAGCCTCTTCGACCTCGGGTGGTTCGACGAAGAAGGCCCACCCGGGTCCGAGCCCGAGCCACCCCCGCCGCTCGAGCAGACCTGAACGGGGCTACGGGCAAGGGGCGGCCAGCGAGAAGTCGATCTGGGCGCCAGGGGAGTACCAGTGGCGGGCAACGGGGTCGATCACCCACACCGAGCCGGCGCCATGGACCTCGAACCGGTGGGGCCCGCCCACCAGCGCCGTCCGCTCGTCGATTCCCACCATCGTCTCCCCGGGCTCCAGCGCGGCCTGCGCCCGCTCGACCACTCCCGGCCACCAACGCTCGGTCTGATCGAAGTGGGGGAGCACCACCAGGCCGGGGACGACGGCCAGGCCCGGGGTGCGCAGCGACGGCGAGCCGGGGTGGAAGGTGGCCGCGGTCAGGGCGCAGGCACCGGCCGAGCACCCGGCCAGGGCGGCACCGGCCGTCCAGGCGGCGTGGATCGCCTCGAAGACCCGGCTCCCGGCCAGGGTGGCGGCCAGGTAGGGGGGGTTGCCGCCCGACAGGTAGACGAGCCCGGCCCCTGCCACCTGGGCGGCCAGGTCCGCATCGTCGGCGGACTGGCGGTCGAGGACGAGGAGGGGGACGGGTTCGGCGTCGAGGCCTTCGTAGTGGGTGCGGCCCAGACGCACCCAGTAATCCACCCGCTCGGGACCTTCCCGGGCGGCGGCGGTGGGCAGGAACACCACCCGGCGGGGCCGGCCTTCGAGCAGCAACCGGTCGACGGCCGCCATGGCGGGCGTGAACTCCCCGCTTCCGACCAGAGCGATGGGACCGGCGGTGGCGGGCAGGGCGGCGTCCATCGGCCGGCGAGCCTACGTGCAGTCCAGCCGTTGTTGCGAACGCGCTGCAATCAGGCGGCGACCCGCCCGGAGCCGAAGGGCAGGGAGCAGCCCTCGTGACCACAGGTGCACCGGTAGTGGATGCGGATCCCCTGCGGCGTGGCGTGGAGGGAGAGGATGCCGTCCGGGAAGAGCAGGACCCGGGCCCGGTGCCGGGGACACCAGATGGCGAACACGATCACGCCTCCTTTTTTGGGGGATACTCCCGGGCCCCCGGGTTTGGGGGACACCCCCGGGCCCCCGGGTTTGGGGGACACCCCCCGGCCCCCGGGCGCCAGGCCGCCAGCGCCGGCGCCAGCGGCTGGCCGGTGGGCCCGTCGGGACAGGGATCGCCGGCCACGAGCCGTAACGGCAGCACGCCGGCCCACACCGGAATCTCCAGATCGTCGTCGTCGTCGATGGGCGGCCCGGAGCGCACCTTGGCCGACACCTCGTCCAGGGCGATCCGGATGAGCAGCGTGGCCGCCAGCTCCCTGCGGTTGGGCGGGCGGACTTCGCCGGAGCGCCCGGGGACGGCGTGATCCACCATGGCGGCCAGTGCCCGTTCCCGTTCGGCGGCGTCGGTGACCGCCACCGCCCGGCCGAGAACGACCACCGACCGGTAGTTCATCGAGTGGTGAAAGGCAGAGCGGGCCAGGACGAGGCCGTCGATGAGGGTCACGGTGACGCACACCGGCGGGCCGGTGGAAAGGGCCCGGAGCAGCCGGCTGGCGGCCGAGCCGTGGAGGTAGAGGTCGCCGCCCACCCGGGCGTAGACCATGGGCATCACGAAGGGCTGGCCGTCCACGGCCAGGCCGACGTGGGCCACCAGCCCCTCGTCCAGGATCGCCTCCACCTCCGCCCGCTGGTAGCGGCCCCGCTCCGGACGGCGCCGGACGGTGCTCCGGGCTGTCGGCTGCATGACTGGCCCTCCACACTATGTATTGATACAGTCTGGATACAGTGTCGATACAATATCACCCTCGGGGGGCCTCTGCCCAAGCCATCGCCGCCGACGTGGAGAGCGCGGTGCGGGACGGGCGGCTCCGGCCCGGTGAGCGCCTCCCGGCCGTGCGGGCCCTCGCCGCCCGGTTGGAGGTGAGCCCGGGAACGGTGGCCGCTGCCTACCAGCGCCTGGCCGACCGGGGCCTGCTCCAGGGCCACGGCCGGCGGGGGACGGTGGTGGCTGGGCGGCCGCCGCTGCCCGTCCGCCCCCGGTTCGTCCTGCCTCCGGGCGTCCGGAACCTGGCCGACGGCAACCCTGATCCCGCCCTGCTGCCCGACCTGGCGCCGGTGCTGGCCACCCTCGACCTGACCCCCCACCTCTACGGCGATGCCGCCAAGCATCCCGGCCTGCTGTCAGCCGCCGGCGCCCAACTCGACGCCGACGGCATCCCCCCCGGCCCGCTGGCCGTGGTGGGCGGGGCCATGGACGGCGTCGAACGCGTCCTGACCGCTCACCTGCGGCCCGGCGACAGGGTGGCGGTGGAGGACCCCGGTTACGCCGGGGTGCTCGACCTGCTGCCGGCGCTCCGCTTCCAGGCGGTTCCCGTACCTGTCGACGCGCTGGGGATGCAGCCCGAGGCCCTGGACCGGGCGCTGGCCGCCGGGACCAGCGCGGCGGTGGTCACCCCCCGGGCCCAGAACCCCACCGGAGCCGCCTTCGACGGCGGGCGGGCCCAGGCGCTGCGCCGGGTGCTGGCCCGCCATCCGGGGGTGATCGTGGTGGAGGACGATCATGCCGGCCCGGTGGCGGGGGCCGCCCACCACAGCATCTGCGAGGGCCTCGCCTGCTGGGCGGTGGTCCGCTCCTACGCCAAGTCCCTGGGCCCCGACCTGCGGGTGGCGGTGCTCCGGGGGGACGCAACCACCGTCGCCCGGGTCGAGGGCCGCCAGGCGCTGGGGACGGGCTGGGTGAGCCAGCTCCTCCAGCAGACGGTGGCCCACCTGCTCACCGATCCGGCCACCGGCCGCCTCCTGCACCGGGCAGCCACCACCTACGCCCGGCGCCGGCGGGGCCTGGTCGAAGCGCTGACCGCCCACGGCCTGACCGCGACCGGTGGATCGGGGCTGAACATGTGGGTGCCCGTGGCTGAGGAGCAGTCCGCCGTGCGGGCGCTGCTGGCCGCCGGCTGGGCGGTGGCGGCGGGGGAGTCCTACCGCCGCACCACGGGGACCGGGATCCGGGTCACCATCTCCACCCTGACCCCGGCCGACGCCCGGGCCCTGGTCGCCGACCTGGCCTCGGCCCTGTCGCCCGCCGGCCAGACCCGCACGGCCTGACGCCGTGGCGGCGAGGGCAACGACGCGGTGAAGGCTGGAGGTCGGTGCTCCGGCGCCGGCCACTTGCGTAAGCGCCTCGTCCCCCCGAACCGGCTCTGTTCAAGCCCTCTATGCGCGACTGAGCCACGCCGGTTGGTTGGTAGGTAGCGTGCTCCTCGAACTGGCTCTGTTGTCTTCACCTCCGGCAGAGCCTAGGTTCCGGGCCCGGTCAGGGCAGCGAAACCCCTGGGATCACGGGCGCGCCGCCAAGATGACGGCGTCGGCCAGCTCGGGCCGGCAGATGATCACGTCGGGCAGGTAGGGCGGCGCCTGGTTGTAGCGCAGCGGCGAGCCGTCGATCCGCGTGGCGTGCAGCCCGGCGGCCAGGGCGACGGCCACCGGCGCCGCCGAGTCCCACTCGTACTGGCCGCCGGCGTGCAGGTACACGTCGGCCTCGCCCCTCACCACGGCCATGGCCTTCGCCCCGGCCGAGCCCATCTCCACCCGGATGCAGCCGAGGCGCTCGGCCACCCGGTCGGCCTCCACCGGCGGCCGGGTGCGACTCACCACCAGCCGGGGCGCCCCGCCTTCCGCCGGGGGCACGGCCGGCGGCGAGGCGCTGGAGAGGGTGAGGCCGAGGGCGGGCAGGGCCACGGCGCCGCAAGCGAGCCCGTCGGGGGTGGCCAGGGCCACATGCACGGCCCAGTCCGTGCGGCCCTCGGAGTACTCCCGGGTCCCGTCGAGGGGGTCCACGATCCACGTCCGGGCGGCCGACAGCCGGGCCTCGTCGTCGGCGCCCTCCTCGGACAGCACGGCGTCGTCACCCCGTTCCTCGGCCAGGCGGCGCATGAGCAGCTCGTGGGAGCGCCTGTCGCCCTCCTTCTTCAGCTGGGACTGGTCGAGTCCCAGCTCCGCCGCCTGCGCCCGCAGCTCCATGAGGAGCCGTCCGGCGGCATCGGCCAGATCGACGGCCAGCTGATCGTCACGCACTGGGTCCCGTCCTTCGTCGTCTCGGAGCACTTCGGTCTACCAGACCGGCACCGCCCGGCAAACCTCAGCGCCGGCGGCGGCGCACCGGCGGCCGGTGGGACCGGGCCGCCGACCGGTCCGAGGACCACGGGGCGTAGGGAGCCCGGGTCATCCCGGCCAGGGCGATGAGGACGGTGTCGTAGTTCACCCGCCAGCCGGCGAAATCCCGCCAGGACTGGTCCCGGTCGGTGCGCATGGGGAGGCCGGTGGCCGCCAGCCGGTCGTAGGCGGCGTCGAACTCGTCCCGGGCGATGGAGATGGGATCGTCGGGCGAGGGATCGGGGTCGTAGGGGATGCCGAAGAGGGCGGCGATGGTACGCAGCGAGATGTAGCCGGTGCGGATGCACAGCTCGGCGGGCGGCGAGCGGGGCACGTCGAGGGCGCTGCAGTACAGAGCGGCGCCATCGAGCACCACCCCGGCAGCCGTCACCCAGGAGCGGTCGGGCTGGGGCGAGCGGAAGAAGGGAAGGGCGGAGAGGGAGGTGTGGGTCTCCTCCACCTCCACGAACCAGGCCGTCCACGGCACCCACACCTGGTCTTCGAGGTGGTCGAGGCCGTTGATCCGGTGGAAGCGCTCGAGCAACTCGATGGCCCACGGCGGGGAACCGGCGAAGATCGCCACCAGCGCCACCTGGACCTCCCGGCGGGAGAAGGCCCCGTACATGGAGGGCAGGTAGGTGATGAGGAGAGCGAGGAGCACGAGGCCGAAGACGGCTTCGGTGAAGGCGCAGATGGTGCTGGGCAGGTCGTGGACGCTGGCGAAGCCGAGGGTCAGCAGCGACGATCCGCTGGTGATGAAGGCCTCCCGCAGGGGGTGGGACCCCAGGGCCCAGAACACCGCCGTGTAGCCCAGCAGCACCAGGGTGAGCCACACCACCGGCAGGGCGACCAGCGTGAGCGGGGCGTAGAGGGCGTAGGCCCGGTCCCGCTCCTCGTAGGTGCGGGCGACGCGGGCCCGCATCTCGAACACCTTGCGGGTGGCCAGGAACAGGGCCCGGGTCAGGCGCACGGGCACCCCCCGGGGGACCACCACGGTGCTCACGGCGGAGAGGAACACGGCCGCCACCACTGCCGCGCCGGCGGCGAAGACGGCGGCGTCGACCAGGTTCACGGCCGCCCAGTCTGGCCGCGCCGGGTCGCCGCCCTTCGATCCCTCCGGGAGGAACTGGGAGGAAGCAACCGTTCGCGGGATGGAAACAAAGCTTCAACCGGTCGGCAACGGCCCGCCCTTAGCGTCGCTGGCATGGCTGCCCCCAACGTGCCCGGCGCCAAGCGGGCCGGACTCCTGGTCGACTTCGAACGCCTGGCCGCCGAAGGAGACGGCTGGCTCGCCCCCGAGGACCGCTACGCCCTCAAGACCTACGGGGTGTGCGCCCAGGAGCAGGACCACGTGTTCATGATCCGCAACCGGGTGCCCGGCGGCGTCCTCCTCACCGAGCAGGCCCGGGGCCTGGCCCGCCTGGGGCGGATCTACAGCAACGACTGGCTCCATCTCACCACCCGCCAGAACGTCGAGTTCCACTGGGTGGCCGACCGCAAGGTCCCCGAGGTGCTGGACAAGGTGCGCCAGATCGGGCTCACCAACCGCTCCGCCTGCGGGCACACCATGCGCAATGTGATGTGCTCCGAGGAGGCGGGCGTCTCCCTCGACGAGCCCTTCGACTGCCTCCCCGACGCCCGGATGGTGTCGGACACGATCCTGGCCCGCTCGGCCACCCTCAACTGCCAGATGCCGAGCCGCATCAACCTGGCCTTCGGCGGGTCGCCCCGGTGCCGGGAGGACGCCCTGGTCAATGACGGCGGCTTCGTCTCGGTGGTGGTGGACGGGGAGGCCGGTTACGAGCTGTGGGGGGGCGGCAGCCTGGGCAAGGCCCCCCGCCTGGCCATCAAGCTGGCCGGCTTCATCCCCCGCCGCCACGTGATGGCCGCCGCCGAGGCCATCTTCGACCTCTTCGTCGAGCACGGCGACTTCGAGACCCCGGCCAAGGGCCGGCTCAAGTTCGTCCTCGACAAGCTGGGGGAGGACGGGTTCCGGGCCGCCTGGGAGCAGTACTTCGAAGCGGCCAAGGCCCGTCCCCATCCGGATCCTCTGCCCATCGAGGTGCTGGAGGAGGCGGACCGGGCCGCCGTCCTGCGCCGGCTCCCGGCCGGCGGCTGGCGCCCCGGGGTGCGGCCCCAGCGCACGCCGGGGCTGGCCACGCTGGTGGTCGACATCCCGCTGGGCGACTGCTGCGGGGCCGACTTCGAACTGCTCTCCGACATTGCCGACCGCCACGGCGACGGGGTGCTTCACCTCGACCGGGACCAGAACGTGAGGCTGCGCAACATCCCCGTGGATGGGGTGGCCGCGGCCCGGGAGACACTGAGCGGCCGGGGCCTGTTCCTGATCGGCGAATCGCACGTGGCCGCGGTGCGGGCCTGCACCGGCTCGGCGGTGTGCGACCTGGGCATCACCCGGGCGCCCGACGCGGGCGCCAGCCTGCTCGAGAGCCCGGCTCTGGGGCGCAATTCCTCCCTTCGGGTCCACGTGTCCGGCTGTCCCAACTCCTGTGCCCAGCACCAGATCGGCGACATCGGCCTGGCCGGCGGCAAGGTGCGCATCGCGGGGAAGACCCGCGACGGCTACCAGGTGTACCTGGGCGCCGACCTGGGCCGCCATCGGGTGGGCCAGGTTGTCGGCCGGGTGGCCGTGGAGCACGTCCGGGCGGCGGTGGACGCCGTGGTCAACACCTGGGAGGCCATGCGCCACGGCTTCGAACCGCTCACCGCCACGGTCGCCCGCGTCGGGCCCGAGGCGTTCGCCGCCTACATCGAGGCGGTGGTGGGGGAGGCCTGGGCCAGCGGCCCCGAGCCGGACGGGCCGGTCATCGACGAGCAGCCCGTCGTCCCCATCCGGGCCGCCACCCGGGCGGCGCTGGCTGCCGGCGTGGCTCCGCCCGAGCCGGTCAACGGGAACGGCAACGGCGATGGCCAGAGCCACGCGGAGGCGGCGCCGGCCGCCGGGGTGCCGGTGGAGATCACCCTGGCCGGCGACGGTGACGACCCGTTCCTGGACGCCTGCCGGCTGGAGGACCTGCCCCCGGGCAAGGTGCGCACGGTGGAGGTCGACGGCGAGCCCGTCTGCCTGGTCAACACCGGTGAAGGGGTGTGCGCCGTGGGCGACATCTGCCCCCACGCCTGGGTGTCGCTGGGCGGGGGCAGCCTGGATGGCTTCACCCTCAAGTGCCCCGGCCACAACGCCCACTTCGACGTGCGCACGGGGGAGGTCCTCGACGGCCCGCCCGATCTCGATCCCGAAGAGTCCCTCGTGACCTACGCCGTGCGGGTGGAGGACGGCGTCATCCGGGTCTCGCTCGACACGCCCGCCTCCGCCTCCTTCCCGACGCCCTGACCGTCCGCCCATCCGGAGGTATCCATGCCCATCCCCATCCCGCAAGCGCTGGAGGAGTCGGCCGGCGTCGCCCGGACCAAGGCCAACCAGGTCCGCCGGCTCCCGCCCTATCTGTTCAGCTCCATGCTCGCCGGCGCCTACGTGGGGGCGGGCGTGGTCCTGATCGTCAGCCTGGCCGGCCCCTTCGCCGCCGCCGGGTCGCCGGCCACCAAGCTGGTGCTGGGCACTACCTTCGGCCTGGCCCTCACCCTGGTGGTCTTCGCCGGGGCCGAGCTGTTCACCGGCAACGTCATGTTCATGCTCCAGGGCCTGCGGGCCGGCACGGTCAGCCTCGCCGACCTCACCGCGGTGTGGAGCGCCTCCCTCGTCGGCAACCTGTTGGGTTCCCTCGGCTTCGCCGCGCTGGTCAACGCCGGGGGCACCCTGGTGGCCGGGGGGGCGCCGGGCAAGGTCGGGCCCGGGCAGACGCTGGTCGACTCGCTCATCACGGCCAAGAACGCCGCCACCGGCCCGCAGCTGTTCTGGCGGTCCGTGCTGTGCAACATGCTGGTGTGCCTGGCCCTGTGGATGGCCGGCCGAGCCACCACCGACGGCGCCAAGCTGGCCGTGTTGTGGTGGGCCCTCCTGGCCTTCATCGGCTCGGGCTTCGAGCACTCGGTGGCCAACATGACGCTGTTCGGGGTGGGCATCTTCCACGGGTCGGCGGCCTGGGGTGACCTGTGGCGCAACCTGGCCTTGACCGTCCCCGGCAACATCGTGGGCGGAGGGCTCCTCGTCGGCCTCGGCTACGCCTGGATCGGCCGGCCGGCGCCCGCTGCCGCTCCTGCGCCCGTGGACGCCGACGTCGACCTGGCCGATAACCGGGTCGCCGCTCCCGCCACCGCCTGACCGGTAGGTCCCTCTTCCGCCATCCCCGCCCGCCGTTCCCTCCCGGTACGCCGTCTGGCTCCTTCCTCCCCCGGGGCCAGGTGGCGTACCCGGTTTTGTGGGTGACGCCTGGATACGCTGTCCGCTCCGATGGCGACCCTGGTCACCTTCCACGCCCACCCCGACGACGAGGCCATCGCCACCGGCGGCACCATGGCCCGGGCGGCGGCCGCCGGCCACCGGGTGGTGCTGGTCACCGCCACCGCCGGCGATCGGGGCGAGGTCGCCGAGGGGTTCCTGGCCCCCGGGGAGACGCTGGCCCAGCGGCGCACGGCGGAGCTGGCGGCGGCGGGCGAGATCCTGGGGGTGGCCCGCATCGAGGTGCTCGGCTACCGCGACTCGGGCATGATGGGCACGCCGGCCAACGACGACCCCGAGTGCTTCTGGCAGGCGGACGTCGACGAGGCGGCGGCCAGGCTGGCCGCCATCCTGACCGAGGAGTCGGCCGACGTCCTCACCATCTACGACGACCACGGCAACTACGGCCACCCCGACCACATCCAGGTCCACCGGGTCGGCGTCCGGGCCGCCGAGCTGGCCGGCGTGCCCCGGGTCTACGAGGCCACCGTCAACCGCGATGAGATCGTGCGCCTCTTCAACGAGGCGGTCGAGCGGGGCCTGTTGGAACTGCCCGACATCGAAGGCGTGGGCCGGGAGATGGGCCTCCCGGCATCGGAGCTGACCACGGCCGTCGACGTCTTCCCCCAACTCGACATCAAACGGGCGGCCATGGCCGCCCACGCCAGCCAGATCGGCGAGCAGTCGTTCTTCCTGGCCATGCCCCTCGACGCCTTCGCCGCCGCCTTCGCCACCGAGTGGTACCGCCGGCGGGGCGCGCCCCCCGGCATCCAGGAGACCGACCTGTTCGGCTGATCTTCCTCGGGATTACTCCATCTCGTCGCGCAAACGGGCCGATCGGGGCAAGTGTCGGCTGACGGATACAGGAACCAGAAGCCCGTGGTCGAAGGTTGACGGCATGGTGAACGGTCGGGCGAGGGCGTTCTTGCGTGCGCACCGAATGGGCGTTGTTGCCCTCGTCGCCCTGGCGGTGCTGGCGATCGTGGCCGCATCCCGCCTGTCTCTCCACGGGCCGCTGCCCTACGGGGACGGTGCGTGCGTCGAGATGGCCGACGGCACGGTGACCTGCGCCATCCCCTGACCCTCCCGTTCGCTGTCATCCTGTGAGGGTACCGATGCCCCGGCCGCCTGCCTGGAACCTAGGTCAGCGCATCGTTGTCGTTGTGGCCGCCGGCGTACTTCTTCATGTCGTCGCCCAGTGGCTGCTCTACCGCGACCCAAGCGGTGGCTGGTTCGGATACGCCCCTGCGGCGATCCCGTTTTCACAGGTCCGACGCTTCAGCTCGGCCATCACGGCTCTGCTCACAGCGAGCTTCGTCGTCCTGTGGGCCACATTTGCGGCCTGGCTGCTGCAGAGTCGACAGCCGGGCGGAACGGAGCAGGAGGGCGCGGAGCAGGAGTAGCGCCGTCCGTTTCGTGATCCAAAAAAACACGCTTGACATTTCGTACGTCTGTTCGCTAGTGTGTCCCTTTGCCGGGTCGGCGGGGACGCCACCCTGGCCTCGAGGGACAGCCCTCCTTTCCGGATCAGACTCTGGCGCTGGTGCGCGCCGGACGACGAGAGGAGGTTGCGGTGCCCGAAGGTCCCCTGAGTCTCAGTCGGGCGCTGCGGGCGTCGTTGGCGGGCTTCGATGCGAGGCTCTACGCCGGCGAGGACGCCGCCGCCGTGGCCGAGGATCTGGCGGCGACGGAGAAGGCGTGTGCGGCGGCTCGGGCGCTGGCGGCAGCCCGGGCGGTGGAATGTGGGGCGCATCGACAGAAGGGTTTCGCCGACGCCGCCGACTGGCTGGCGCGCACCTCGGGGACGTCGACGGTAGAGGCCAAGGCGGAGCTGGAAACGGCCCGGGCGCTGGGTGGGATGCCGGACACCCGGGCGGCGGTGACGGCGGGTGAGCTGTCGCTGGCCCAGGCGGCGGAGCTGGCCAAGACCGAGGCGGAGTGTCCCGGGTCGGAGGCCGAGCTGCTGAATGTGGCCAAGAACGGAAGTCTGAAGACCCTCAAAGAGCACGGACGCAAGCGCCGGCTGGGGGCGATCGATCCCGAGGACCTGCATGTCCGCCACCATCAGGCACGGTCGTTCCGCCACTGGCGTACCGACATGGGAATGGTGGGCTTCAGGGGCGAGTTGCCGCCCGAGGTGGGCTTGCCGTTCGTGAACCGGCTCGACGCCGAGACCGACCGGCTCTACCGCCAGGCCAAGCGGGCGGGCAACCACGAGCACCGCGAAGCCCACGCCGCCGACGCCCTCGTACAGCTCGCCGCCGGCTCAGGAAAGGGAAAGGCTCGGTCAGCTGATCTGGTGATCGTGTGCGACTTGCGAGCCTTCCGCCGGGGTCACGCCCATGCGGAGGAGCTCGTCCACCTGGTGGGCGGCGGGCCAGTACCGGTCTCGCTCGTCAGGGAGCTCTCCGAAGATGCCTTCCTGAAAGCCGTCATCCACGACGGCACGCGGATCGAGACCGTGGCCCATTTTGGCCGGCACATCAAAGCGGAGCTCCTCACAGCCCTGACCCTCGGCGCCCCGCCCGATTTCGACGGCGTCAGCTGCGCCGAGGCCGGGTGCGACCGCCGCTACCACCTCGAACGCGACCACGTGAACCCCCGCGGCAACCACGGCCCAACCTCGCTCGCGAACATGCAACTCCTCTGCTGGCCCCACCATCAGGAGAAAACCGCCCGCGACCGCAATGCCGGGCTCCTCCGAGGACGCGGACGCGGGGAGGTCGGGCCGGACCCACCATGACCCTCCAGGGCTTTGGAGGCCGCCGCGAGAATGACGGAAAGACTGAAAGGTGGGACTGCCGGTTACCCCAGCTCGTGCATCGTCGACCAGCCGTCCACCGTGGTGTTGATGATGTCGGGGGGTGCGGCCACGGTCTTGGGGAACCACTCGAAGAACTCTTTGAAGTGCTGGGTCTTCACGTGCTCATCGCCGGCTTCGGGGGACGCGAAGGCCTCGACGATGGAGAACTGGTTGGGGGTGTCGATGCTCTCGAACACGTTGAACTCGACGTTGCCGGGCTCGGCCCGGACCGCCTTGGCGTAGCGCTGAATGCCCTCCAACCACGTGTCGCGCGCATCGGGGCGGATCGGGACCTTGAGCACGATGAAGATCATGGTGGCTCCTTCGGTTACGCCTGCGTGCCGGGGGTGCGATCAGGAGTCACTGCGAACCCTCCCCGGGCGCGTGATGTTACCGAAGGCGCCTGGCGACGGAAACGGCGGAAGCGGTACGCCGGGAGCCAGCGGGGGGACCTGCATGCCGGGCGGGGGGATGGGGGGCGGTGCCGCCGGGTCGGCGGGGGCGACGTCGAAGACGGTGACCAGGCCGGCCATCTGGTGCCCGCCCTCGGCCTTGTGCATGTGGCTGAAGATGTGGCAGTGGAACACCCAGGGCCCGGGGGCCAGGGCCGGGGCGATGATGTCGAAGGTCTGCGCCGTGGCGATGAGCAGGGTGTCCATCCACTGGGGCTGGGCCAGGGGGAAGCCGTCCTGGGCCACCACCTCGAAGGGCTGGCCGTGGAGGTGGAAGGGGTGCTGCATCTCCCCGGTGGCGGTGAGGCGGATGCGGACCCGCTCTCCCACCTTGGTCCTGAGTGGCGCCGTGTAGGGGAACGTCTTGCCGTTGATGACCAGGCCCAGGTTCGTGTCGCCCACGAACAGGCGGTAGTCCCGGTCCACGGGGTACTCCCCGCTACGGGGCACGACCTCCAGCGACCCGTGCAGGCCTTTGCCCACCTGGTCGCCGTCGATGTGGGAGTGGTACCAGTGGGTGCCGGGCGCCTCGGCGGTGAACTCGTAGGTGAAGCTCCCGCCCGGCGGGATGGGGTGCTGGGTGAAGGGCGGGACCCCGTCCTGGGAGTGGGGGAGGATCATGCCGTGCCAGTGGACGACCGTCTCCTCGGGGAGGTTGTTCTGCACGATGATCCGGATCGGGTCGCCCTGGTTGACCCGGATGGTGGGTCCGGGGATGGAGCCATTGAAGGCGAAGCCGTCCTTCGCCTGTCCGGGGGCCACCTCCCACTTGAGTGGGGCGGCGGTGAGGCGGAACTCCTTGACGCCGTCGGCGCCGGCCACGACGGGGGCGAAGACCGTCCCGTCCCCCCGGGGGCCGCCCGGGACGAAGTCGGCCGGCCTCCCCGTGCCCGGGACCTCGGCCGGGAGCTGCTGAGCCACCAGCTGGGGGCCGGCGGCGACGGTGGTCTGCTGGCCGCCACGATCGAGGGCGACGGCGACGCCCGCACCGTTCACGACGACGGCGGCGGCCAGCAGAAGGCGTGCGGCAGCGGGACGGCGCATGGAAGACCTCCTCGGAAAAGGCACCTCAGCGGACGCTGGGCACGTCAACCCGCCCCGATGGGAAGCGGCAGCCCGAGCGGGCCGGCCGGCGGACGGGTGGTGGTCGTGGTGGGATCGGTCGGGGGCGGGGTCTCCGTCGGGGGTGGACCTTCCCCGCCCGGGCTGGGCTGTCCGTCGCCCACCGTGATCTTGCCCCGCATGTAGGTGTGGATCTGGCAGCGGTACTCGATGACGTCGGACTGGGGGAAGGTGAAGGAGAACGTCTGGCCCTTGTGCATCGGCGGGGCATCGAAGGCGTCACTCTTCAGGTCGTGATCGTCGTCGTCCTCGTTGACCCAGGTGATCTGGTCGCCCACGCCGATGGCGATCTCCTCGGGGATGAACGACAGCCCCTTGATCTCCACCGTGTGATCGGCGGCGCCGGCCGGTCCCAGCACGAGCACACCGACGGCGAGGACGATCCCCGTCCCGATGGCCAGCGCGTGTCTCAGTCGCATGTCTCGTCCTCCCGGAGTGCGATCAGGCCGGCGGGGGCCGGCCGACGAAGATGGCGGTGGTGGCGAGGATGGAAGCGGCGATGGTCAGCTCGAGGGCCACGGCGTTCACGAAGGGACGCAGGGCCGCCGGTTCCACCATGGCGTCCGCTGGCTGCCCTCCGAGGACCGCCGGTCGAGGTTCGACGGCGATCGCCTCGCCCGTGCAGGCGGGACGGACCGCACCGCCGGCCGTGCCCACCCCGACCAGGACGGGCGCCGCCACCTGCTCCTCGGCCAGCAGGGGTAGGGGCAGGCGCCGGCGGGCGAAGGTCCGGGCCCGGTTGGCCACGACCACGAGCGCGGCCACGCCCACCAGCTTGAGCAGCAGGAAGCGCCCATAGGGGCTGACCGGCAGGGCCGTCCACCGGGGCGAGATGAGGATCAGCAGCACCGGGCCGGCCCCCACCGCCGTGGCCATCGAGGCGAAAGCCAGCCGTGACCAGCGGGGCACGAGGACCGACAACTCCTCGGAGCGCCGGCGGGGAAGCACCACCACGGCCAGCGTGGTCAGGCCGCCCAGCCACACCGCCACCGCCCCCACATGCACCACCCCCACCGCCGAGGCGAGCAGCCCCCGGGTGAAGGCGTGGCTCAGCATGCCGTGGGAAGCGAGCGCCCCCACGCCGGACACGACGGCGCCCACCATGAAGCGGTGGGAGCGGACGGCTCGTTCCGGCGCCAGGGTGAGGTAGGCCACCACGGGGACGGCCAGCACCAGGAAGCCCAGGCGGAGCAGCAGCACCCGGCCGGCATGGGTGCCGTCCAGGGCGGTGAGGGCCGACGGGGAGATGGCGGCCAGGGCCGAGCGGCCCTGCACGGCCGCGCCCTTCAGCCCCAGAGAGGCGATGTTGGCGGCCAGGGCGCCGGCCAGCGAACCCCATAGGAGCAGGCGGGTGCGCCGCAGCCCGGCGCCGGCCCGCCATAGGCCGGCTACGAAGGTCAGTGCGCCCAGGAGCACGGCCAGGGCGGCGAAGCTCACCAGGCGGGCGGCGTCCTGGGCGGTGGACAGCGGGGCGGAGGTCCGCTTCCGGACCGGGCCGGTGGCAACTTGGGGAGCGGGGACGGCTCCGGCGCCGCCGGCGGCCAGGACCTGGAAGGGGAGCTCACCGCCCATCACGTCGCCGTCGGAGCCGAACAGGAACCAGGTGAGGAGGTAGGGGCCCGCGCCCAGACTGGGCAGGGGCACCGACACCTGGCGACGGTCCGGGGAGGCGGGCACCGGCTTCCCGATCCGGACCGGGGCGCCGGAGCGCTCCAGCTTCACCTGTGCCCCGCCCACCTCCACGGGCAGGTCGTAGCGGAGGAGAACCCGGCCGGGCGCCGGCGACAGCGCCGCGCCGTACGCCGGCTCGGTGCCCTCCAGGTTGGCGTGGGCGAACGCCGGCGTGGCGCCGGCGGCCAGAGCCGCCAGCGCCAGCACGCCGGTCGTCAGGACGCGAGGGCGCATGCCGCTAGCAGAGGGCGGCGCTGATCGGCTCCCGCTGCTTGCAGGTCATCATCGACTGCCACGGCTCGGGCATCTTCTGCACCCAGCCGTTGTAGGGGTTGGGATAGGCGTAGACGCCGTTGCCCCCCTGGCCGAAGTTGGCCGTGGCGGTGTCGTCGGTCTTGGCGCCGGCCGGAACCACGTCGGTCAGCATCTCGCCGGCGATCTTGGCGTCCTCGGGGTTCCCATCACCGTTGGGATCCCCATCGACCACGATGAATTTGTTGGCGAACTTGATCGACACGTAGCCGTACCAGCCGCCGCCCTTCTTCAGGCCGAAGTTGATGCCGTGGCAACCGGGGCCGCACGGCAGCGTCTTGACCAGCTTGTTGGTCTTCATGTCGAACACGGTGATGTTCGACGTGAACGTCCCCACGCCCAGCATGTAGCTGTCGTCGGGGCTGACCGGCGTCTGGATGGGCGACAGGGCGTAGGGCCCGGTGGAGGCGCCGCTCACCTTGTCGTAGTTGGCCCGCAGGTCGATTTTGTAGATCGGCACCACCTCGCCGCTCGGCGTCGGGCAGGCTGGCTCCTTGATCGAGTGGCAGGTGACGGTGTGGTCGAGCAGGTTGGAGGTGTAGGCCCGTTTCCCGTCGTTGGTCATCGAGCTGGCCACCGGGAACCCACCCGACTCGGGCTTGATCATGGACGGGACGTCCAGATCGAAGATGGTGACCTGGGACTCGTTGGAGTTCGGGGTCACCACGTACTTCCCGTCGTAGCTGATCCAGTGGGCGTGGGGGAACGCCGGGTTCTCCCCGGGCTTCTGGGTCAGGTAGGACTTGATGACCTCGCCGCCGCCGGGTGCGAGCTCCACGATCCGGTTCCCACCGTTGTTGGGGATGACCAGGTTGTCGTTGTTGGGTCTGGTCATGACGTGCGACGGGGACGGCCCCACCTCGATGTTGTGGAGCACCGCCCCGGTCTCACGGTCGATGGTCGTCGTCTTGTTGGAGAACCAGTTGTTGGCGTAGAGGAACTTCCCGTCCTTGTCGGACCAGAAGTTGTGGGCATTGTTCATGTTGATGGAGGGCAGGAAGAACTTCTTCGACATCTCCCAGCTGTCGGTGTTGAAGGCGGTGATCGAACTGGGCTTGGTCTTGCCCGCCGAGTGCTCCCACTGGGTGCCCACGTAGGCCTCGCCGATCCCCGGCTCGGTCGGCTTCACCGGCGCCTTGAGCGTGACCGGCTCCTTGAACATCTCCTGGTAGAAGGCGTCCAGGTCGGGGACGAGGTGGGGCGTCCCGTCGGGGTTGCCGAAGAGGAACGGCGCCGCCGGGTAGCTCGGGTCCCAGGTCGTGTCGTGGTCGGCGTAGTGCTGCCAGTTGTCCGGCTCGGTCACGATGAAGAACGAGCGGACGATCTTGAGGATCTCGTCGGAGAAGCTGGGCATGATCGTCCCGTCGATCCAGCGGACGTTCTGGCCCACGTCGACGCCGGCCGTGGTCGGGTCGTCGATGGCCACCGCCCCCAGCATGTAGGGGTGGACCCGGCACTGGAAGGCGTAGAGGCCGGGGGTGGACAGGTCCACCGACAGCTCGCCCTGCTGGGATCCCTGCTGGACGAAGGGCATGTTCTTGGCGCCCTCCGGCCAGATGATGGAAGAGACGGTGTGGTTCTCGCTGGTGAACGGCTCGCCGATGGCGAAGTTGATCGTCGTGGGCCCGACACCGGCCGCCGCCGACCGGGTGTGGAGGATGGGCTCCAGCTCCGTCAGCCCCGTGTCGTACCAGTAGGAGGACTCATCGCTCAGGTGGAAGGTGATGGGTGACTCCAGTGGCGGCAGGGGCGTCTCGGCGGTGGGCTTCCACGTCTTCGGGTCGAAGTTCGGGATGGCCACCTTGTTGGTGCCCTGGGCCACCTTGGCCGTCCGGACCTGGCGGGATTGGGCACCGGCCCCGCCCGCCACGGCGGCGATGAGAAAGACGGCGGGGATGGTCACCGCCGCCTGCATCCACATTCGTCGGGGGAAGCCCGCGCGGGCTCCGGGTCTGGGTGTCATGCTGCTCCTCCCTGGAGCGGTGCTCCGTTGAGTGGTGTGGTGACTGGTACGTCCCGGGAGCACCCTGCCGCGGCGTGCAACCCGGGAGGGGACCCTACGAAGAGGGAGTTACCGCACCTTTGAGGAGGAATGTCGCGCTCGCGAAGCGTTTCTTTCGCGTGTTCGTGATGGATGGCGCGCCATGGAAATCAACCCGGAAAGGTTGAGGAAGGAAGCCGACTTGCTCCGGAAATCCGGCCCGAAACCACCGGCAACCTTGCCCCCTTAAGGTCGCCCCCATGTCGCCCGAAGTTCCCAAGGGCCTGGCCGTCCTCCCCTGGCCGGCCGAAGCGGCCCGACGGGTGGCCCTGGCCGCCGAGGGGAGCCCCCGCCTGCTGGTGCTGGATGCCGGCACCCGCCCCCCGCCGCTTCTGGACTGTCTGGAGGACTGGGTCCACGCCCCGGTCGACGAAGCCGAGATGCACGCCCGCCTCGAGGCCCTCCGCCTCCGCGTCCGCTGCCACCGCCTCGTGATTCCCGAACTCGACGAGGAGGGCTTCCTGCGCTTCGGGGCCGGCCAGGTCTACCTGCCGCCCGTCGAAGCCCGGCTGACCCGGGCCCTTCTGGACCGGTACGGGCGGGTGGTGGGTGCCGCCACCCTCATGCGGGCCGGGTGGCCCGGGGAGACGGCGAACCGGGGCAAGCTCGATGTGCGGATCCACCGCCTCCGGCGCCGCCTGGTTCCCTTGGGCCTGGTGGTCAAAACCGTCCGGCAGCGGGGCTGGATGCTGGCCCGGTCGGAGGAAGGGGATGAGGTTGGCGACGGGCTACAGGCTGACGTCACCATCCTGAAACAGGGATAAGACGGCCCGGAAACACCGCCCCTCTAGTTTCAGGGTGAGTCGCGACCGCCGGACGGAACCCCCCGCCGTCCGGCGTATCGCGTGCTGGCTTGGCTACCGGCGGACGGCCCGGGCGGCCCGCGGCCCACCCAGGGCCACGGCCAGGCCGCCGAGCACGATGGTGAGCCCGGCCAGCGCCCCCAGGGGCCGGGAACCGGAGCCGGTGCGGGCCAACGTGTCCGGTGCCGCGGCCGGCGTCCGCTCCTCGGTGGCCCCGGCCACCTCGGGAGCCGCCGGACCGGCGGCGGGCTGGACATTCTTGGTCGCCGGCGCGGCCTTGGCCTCCGCCGGAGCGGGGGCCGGGACCGGCTGGGCCGGGGCGGCGGTGGCCGCGTTGCGAGGCGCGGGCGCGGGCGCCGCCGCCTCCTTGGCCGAGGCCACGGCGAAGCAGGTGGCCGGCGTGCGGGTGATGTCGGCGTTGGGGCCGATCACCGCCGAGCGCTCGCACACCTTGGCCCCCAGGCCGATGTCGTCGGGCAGGAGGAAGGAGAGGTGGTGCTCCCCGTCGTTCTCCACCTGCCGGCCGAGGGTGGCGAGCTCGTCCGAGGGCTGGCCGTCGACGGCCATGCAGCCCAGGAGCTCCACCTTGTCAGCGGCCACGTTGCTCGGCAGCCACTCCACGCCGATGCTGATCGGCTCGCCTGCCGCCACCTCGCCCTTGGGCAGGAAGCCCTCGAAGGCGCCGGCGGCGAACACGGCCCGGCACAGGTCCTTCGGTGCCTGGCCGAGGTCGAGATCGGGAGTCTGGGCTCCGCCCACGCCTGAGAAACCGAACGTCGCCACCAGTGCCAGTCCCGCACCTGCCGCCCATCGCCGCGCCCGCATCATGATGCCTCCCTCATTTGCCCCAGCGCATCGACCTGCCTGCGTAAGCGTTCCACGACGAACGCATCGAGGCAATTATCACCCGATTTGTCACGCCGCGGAAGGCACTCCGGGGGTGATTTCGGGCAGGCCGGGGGGCTTGTTGGCGAGACTGGAGCCGATGTCGCCGGTCCGGCGCCGCCAGGCCAGCGCCGTGGCGCCGGCGGCGGCTGAGGCCACGGCGCCGAGCAGCAGCCCGGCCCGGGCCCCGTAGTGCTCCGCCACCCAGCCGGCCAGCGGGCCTCCGAGCGGCGTGCTGCCCAGAAAGACCATGGCGAAGAGGGCGTTGACCCGCCCCCGCATGGCCGGGGCCGCCGAGAGCTGGAGGGACGAGTTCGCACCGGAGAGCATCAGCACACCGGTGAGGCCGACGGGCACGGCGGCCGCGACCGCCAGCGGCAGGTTGGGGGCCAGGGCCAGCAGTGTGAGGGCCCCGCCGTAGGCCAGCGCCGCCCGGGCCAGCCACCGGCCCGTGATCCGCCGCTGCCGGGCCACCAGCAGAGCCCCGGTGAGCGACCCCACGCTCATGACCGAGTAGATGAGAGAGAAGGCGGAGGCGCCGCCATGGAGTGTCCGGCCGGCCAGCAGGGGCAGCAGGACGGGGAAGTTGAAGGCGAAGGTGCTGACCACGGCGACCAGGGCGATGGAGAGGCGCACCTCCGGGGTGCGCCAGGCGTAGACGAAACCTTCCCTCACCTGGCCCCGGGCCCGGGTGGTGCTCCGGTCGGGCACGCCCTCCCGCTCGGGGACGCGGTCCATGCGCAAGATGGCGATGAGGACCGCCCCGTAGCTGGCGGCGTTGACGGCGAAGCACCAGCCCACGCCCGCCCCGGCGATGAGCAAACCGGCCACCGCCGGGCCCAGGACCCGGGAACCGGTCATGAGGGCGCTGTTGAGGCCCACGGCGTTGGGCACGTGGCGCTCGTCGACCAGCTCGACGACGAGCGCCCGCCGCACCGGCTGGTCGAGGGCGGTGACCACGCCGAAGACGAAGGTCAGGGCGTAGATGAGGGGCAGGGTCTCCGTGCCGGTGAGCACCAGGACGGCCATGGCCGCGGCCTGGAGCCCGGCGGCGGCCTGGGTGAACAGGAAGAGCCGGCGCTTGTCGAGGCGGTCGGCGGCCAGGCCGGTGAAGGGGCTGAGGACGAGGACGGGGGCGAACTGGAGGGCGGTGGTCACACCCAGGGCCACGCCGCTGCCGGTGCGGTCCAGCACCAGCCACACCAGGGCCACGGACTGCATCCAGGTGCCCACCATGGACACGCTCTGGCCGAGGAAGAAGAGGCGGAAGTTCCGCACCCGCAGCGACCGGAACGTCTCCGCCGTGGCCAGGCGCAGCCGCCGGGTCACGATCTTGCCTCGCCGGCCAGGCGTTCCAGGGTGGCCAGCGCCTCGGCCAGATGCCGGGCGTCTTCGGGACTGAGGTCCCGCAGGCGCCGGGCCAGCCAGGCGTTCTTGCGGGTGCGGGCCCGCTCCAAGAGGCGCCGACCGGCCGGGGTGACCTGGACCCAGGCCACCCGCCGGTCGGCGGGATCGACCTTACGGGCCACCAGCCCCTCGGCCTCGAGGCCCGTCACCGCCCGGGTGATGGTGGGCGGGGCCACCTGCTCCCGGAGGGCCAGGTCGCCCAGGGTGAGGGGCCCGGCGGACTCGACGGTGGCGAGGGTGGCCAGCAGGGTGGGGGAGAGCCCGGTGTCGGTCTGCTGGCGCATCTGGCGGGCCAGGCGGGTCACGGCCAGGCGGAGGCGCCCGGCCAACTCGGCCGTGTCCTGGGGGCTTTCGGTACGCGGAGGAGTCGTCACGCCGGTCATCATCATTTCACAAAACTAATTAGCGTGGCGAACTATTCCCTGGCCTAGCTGAATTTGGTGCGGGGGCGGTGCTGGAGCTCGCCGTCGATCACCAGATCGACCTTCTCGTTGTAGAAGCAGATCAGGCCGGCCACCTTGATGGCTTCCGGCAGGGGCGTCCGGTAGGTCCAGGCCAGGTCGGGGTACGTCTCGCCGCCCGCCTCCACCGACCAGTAGGTGGCGGTGCCCTTGTAGGGGCATCGGGAGGTGCTGTCCGAGGGCCTCAGCCGGTCCCGGCGCACGTCGGTGGCAGGCAGGTAGTAGCGGACGGGCAGCCCCGTCTCGAAGAGCAGGGTGGGCTTGCGGCTCTCGGCCACCGCCTCTCCGCCCACCCGGACCAGCACGTGGCGGGAGCTGGCCAGGACGTCGACCCGGGTGTAGGGGTTCCGGGGATGGACGTAGACCTCCTCGTCCTCCTCGAACCAGGCGTCCATGGCGTCCCACACCAGGTGGACATGGCCGGCCAGCACCCCGGCCGCCTCCGGAGCCGGCCGGCGGACGGCCGCTTCCGGCAGGGCCGGCAGGTCCACGTCGGCTTCCGGCAGCCAGTAGGCCGGGTACCAGGGCCCTTCCCAGACCAGCTTCGGCCGGCGGGTGTCGGCCACCAGCCGGCCCCCGAGGAACGCCCGCACCCGCTTGGCCCCGTCCTCCGTCCGCACTCCCGAGCACCCCCTTTCGGTACGCCATCATCTCCTACATGGCCGCATCCATGCCCGTGACCGTCCGTACCGTGGGCCACGGAGCCCAGGCGGCCGGGTCGTTCGCCGCCCTGGTGACCGGCGCCGGCGTGGCCCACGTGGTCGACGTCCGGTCCTATCCCGCCAGTCGGCGCCACCCCCACTTCGGCCGGGCGGCCATGGAGGAATGGCTGCCGGCTGCCGGCGTGGCCTACTCCTGGGACCCCCGCCTGGGCGGGCGCCGGCGTCCGGTGCCGGGATCACGGCACACGGGGCTGACCCACGGCGCCTTCCGGGCCTACGCCGACCACATGGCGAGCGCCGACTTCGCCACCGGGGTGGCCGACCTCCTCGACCTGGCCGGCGGCCGGCCCGGCGGGGGAGTAGCGGTCATGTGCGCCGAGAGCCTGTGGTGGCAGTGCCACCGCCGGCTGCTGGCCGACACGCTCGTCCTCGTCCACGGCGTGGCCGTGGAGCACCTCATGCCCGACGGGCGTCTGGCCCCCCACCGGCCCACCGATGCGGCCCGGGTGGAGGACGGCGGTCTGGTCTACGACCTCTGCCGGTTGTGAAGAAAAACGTGACGAGAAAAACCGCCGCGTCCCGGGCGCAGATCCGGGACGCGGCGGTTTGGCACGCTCAGACGCTGACGGGGCGCGTGTGTCAGCAGGTCACCTGAGCGGCGATCCTGCCGGCGTCGAACCCGAAGGGCCCGACGCCGGCTCCCCCAGCGATTTCGAGGCTGTTCCTGAACCCGCCGTCACGATCGCCAAGGTTCTGCGTTGGATAGCGTTCACCCTCCCGGGACATTCCGGACTTCCCCTGCCGAATCCGGGCATCGCTGCGCCCGACCCGGAAAATCGGCGTCATAGCCCATGAGAGAAATGGGCGACCGTCATATTCCCGAATTCGGGCCGTCACGGAACCGCAATATCGGCGGGGGCGGGGCGCTCAGGAGTAGCGCGTGACGTAGCCCCGGGTCCGGAAGACGCCGAGCATGTGCCAGACCACGAAGAGCGCCGCCGGCAGGGTCACGGCCAGGCCGACCGCGGCCCGGCCGATGAGGTCCCAGGGCATGGGGTCGCCGTCGAGCAGGCGCCGGGCCGCCTCGAAGGCGTGGGTGGAGGGGAGCAGCCGGGCCAGGGGTTGGAGGGCGCCGGGCATGGCCTCGATGGGATAGAAGGCGCCCGAGAGGGCGACGACCACGAACAGCAGGCCCCAGCACAGGATCTCGGCCCCATTGCCGAAGCGCAGCACCAGCGCCATGACGAACAGCGAGATGGACCAGCCCACCAGCATGAGGACCGCCACCACGGGGATCAGCCCCCACCCGGCGGTGGTGACGTTGAAGGAATAGAGCCCGAAGGCGGCCAGGGCCACCACCGACAGGCCGGCGACCAGGCGCGCCGCGCTCATGATGACCAGCCCGGTCAGGAACTCGGCTTCCCGCAGCGGGGTGACCATCAGGTTCAAGAGGTTGCGGGACCAGGTCTCGTCCATGAACCCGACAGCCATGGACACGTTGGCCTGGTACACGACGTGCATGAGGAGGATCCCCGAGAGCATGTAGGGGAGCCCCGCCCGCGCCGCCCCGCCCTGCTGGTCGACGAAGAGACCGATGGACCCCCAGATGACGGTGTCGACCATGGGCCAGATGGCCACGTCGAACCAGCGCTGCGGGGCGCGCAGCTGCACGAAGGCCTGGCGGCGCAGGATGGCCTGCACCCGCAGGAACGAGAACCGCCTCATGTCGCGCCCTCCTGGGTGACCTCCAGCTCGGCCAGGTGGACGAAGACCTCCTCCAGGTCGGCGCGCCCGAAGGAGCGGGCCACCTCGGCCGGCGACCCGTCGGCCACCACCCGCCCGTTGGAGAGGAACACCACCCGCTCGCAGATGCGCTCCACGTCGGTCATGTTGTGGGAGGTGACGAGCAGGGCGGTGCCCTCCTCCTCGCAGATCCGCTCCACCCCGGCCCGGACCCGCTGGGCCACGTCCGGGTCGAGGGAGGCGGTGGGCTCGTCGAGCACCAGGAGGGCGGGGCGGTGCAGCGTGGCCTTGACGATGCCCACCAGGGTGCGCTGGCCGCTGGACAGCTCGGTGGCCATGGCCGTGGCCAGATGGGAGATGCGGAACCGTTCCAAGCCGGCGTCGATGGCCGCGCCGGGGTCGGCCACGCCGTGGAGGTTGGCAAAGACGGAGAGGATCTCTTTGACCCGCAGACGGTCGGGGAGGGGCAGGTACCCGGCGGCGAACCCGACGCCCTCCATGGCCGCGCTGCGCCCGCCGGGCAGCCGGTGGCCGAGCACCTCCACGGTGCCGGCGTCGGGCGTGATGGCTCCCAGCAGCATGAGCAGCGTGGTCGTCTTGCCCGCCCCGTTGGGACCCAGCAGGGCGACGCGTTCACCCACGCCGACCTCCAGGTCGACACCGTCGACCGCCGTCACCCGGCGGTAGGCCTTGCGCAGGCCGCGGGCTTCGAGCACCCGTCCCATCGCTCCAGTGTCGCGGAAGGAGCCGACACTCCGTGCCGAATAACCTCCTGGTCCGGGCGGTGGGCGGCGGCGGCCGGCGTGCTAACCAGTGCCGGTGGTCCGGCGCCCCGTTCCTCCGCCCGTCGTGGGCCGGCCTCCGGCCGGGGACCTGGCTCTCATCGCCGTGGCCGTCGCCGCCGTGTCCACCGCCGCCCCCCTGATCCGGGGGGCGGAGGCGCCCTCGCTGGCCGTCGCCTTCTGGCGCAACGCCCTGGCCGTGGCCGTGCTGGTGCCCGTCACCGCCCTCCGCCGGCGGGTCGAGGTGGCGGGGCTGGCGCCGCGCCAGCGCCGGGGTGCCCTCCTGGCGGGAGTGTTCCTGGCAGCCCACTTCGCCACCTGGGTGCCGAGCCTGTCCTTCACCACCGTGGCGTCGTCGGTGGCCCTGGTGGCCACCCAGCCGGTGTGGGCCGCCCTCATGGCCCGGGCCCGGGGTGAGCTGGTCCCGGCCCGGGCCTGGGCCGGGATCGCCCTGGCCGTGGCCGGCGCCGTGGCCCTCTCCGGGGTCGACCTCTCCATCTCCCCTCGGGCCCTCCTCGGTGACGCCCTGGCCCTGGCCGGCGGGGTGCTGGCCGCCGCCTACGTGACCGTGGGCTCCGGCGTGCGCCAGTCGGTGTCGACGACCGTCTACACCACCATCTGCTACGCCACCGCCGCCTCGCTGCTGGGTGTCATGTGCCTGGCCGGCCGCCAGCCGCTGGCCGGCTATGACCCCGGGACCTGGGCGGCGCTGGCGGCCCTCACCGCCGGGCCCCAGCTTCTGGGGCATTCGGTGGTCAACCGGGTGCTGCGCACCACCAGCGCCACGGTGGTGTCGGTGGCCATCCTCTTCGAGATCGTGGGGTCGAGCCTGCTGGCCTGGGCCGCCTTCGGGGAGACGCCGCCGGCGGGCGCCTATCCGGCCGCTGTGCTCATCGCCGCCGGCGTGGTGCTCGTGGTGCTCTCCGGCCGCCAGCCCGCCGTCTCCGGCGCCCCCGTCCTGGAGTGACGGACCGGCGGTTACTCCGGCCGGTGGTTGGGGCTGGGGTCCCCAACCACACTGCGATGAGCCGCCAGGCGAAGAGCCATGAGCACGGCCTCCTACTCCGACGTCAGGCGGTAGGTGTTGCGGGTCTCGGAGACGAGGAGCAGTTGGCACTCGCCGGCGGGATAGAAGTCGCCCGCCTCCACGTTGTCGTCGGGGGCGGCCACGATGACGTGGAAGGGCTCCTGATTCATGAACCCCTCCAGGGTCCCGGGGGCACCGGCGTTGCGATACAGCGACACGGTGTCGTGGGTGGCGGTGGCCAGCCAGCGGCCGTCCGGGGACGGCTTGGCCACCGAGATGCCGTTGGCGTCGGAGAGGTCACCGATGTAGCGGGGCTTGTTCACCCCGCCCGGGCGGAGCTGATCGAACAGATAGACGTGGGCGGGGAAGTTCTTGCTCACCAGCACCAGGTGGTTGTCCCAGGTGAAGGCGGCCTCGGTGTTGGCCGAGCGATCGGGGTAGGCGTAGCTGTAGCGGGCCAGGGGCCGCACCGACGTCGCCGTCTGGGGATCGGGCTCGGCGATCTCATAGACGACCCGCCCCCCGCCGCCCCCCTGGCCGCTCTCCACGACCAGCAGCCGGCCGCTGCCGTCGGGCCCGGTGACGTAGGTGATGTCCTCCCAGTCGTGGTTGGTGGCCCCCGCCACCGGGATCTCCTTGGCGTCGGCCACCCCGTCGGGCCCGAACCACAGGGCGTAGAGGCTGGCCGGATGGCCCGAGTCCCGGATCATCCACGCCACGCCGGCGTGGTTGGGCGACGAGACGACGCCGGACGCTTCGGCCGAGTCGTGGGGCAGGCCGCCGGGCGTGCGCTGCACCTCCCGCAGCGACGCCCCGCAGCCCGTTTGCGCCCGGGTCGGGACCGGGCCGCTCACCAGGCCGACCGCCTGGACTACGCCGGCGAGGACCAGGATGAGCGCCATACGACGGCGGGAGCGATCCCGGGCCAGGCCGGACCGGGGCAGTTGCACCCGGTCCGGCCCGTGCCTCGGATCCCGCTTCCGTCCGTCCATGGAAGTTCTGATCTTGCCGTGCCTGAAGTGGCTTGCGCAAGAAGAGATTTTTAGAGTTGTCTATGTTGTTAGTGTTGTTGAAGTTGCGTAGAAGGCCACGGCGGCGGCGCTGGCCACGTTGAGCGAGTCGGCGCCGGCGGTCATGGGGATCCGGAAGCGCCGGTCGGCCAGGGCCATCGCGGCCGGGGTCAGGCCCGGTCCCTCGGCCCCGAGCAGCAGGGCCAGGCGGCCCCCCGCGGGGGTGAGCGGTTCGGCGTCCGGGGCGGGGGTGAGGGCGGCGATGGTGAAGCCGGCCCGGCGGACCTGGGCCAGCCCTTCGGGCCAGGGTTCGACCCTGCTCCAGGGGACGGACAGGACGTGCCCCATCGACACCCGCACCGACCGCCGGTAGAGGGGATCGGCACACCGGGGGCAGAGCAGGACGGCATTGATGCCGAGCGCGGCGGCGTTGCGGAACAGCGCCCCCAGGTTCTCGTGGTCGTTGATGCCCTCCAGGACGGCGACGCGCCGGGCCTCGGCGAGGAGGGCCGCCGGCGCCGGGAGGGGCCAGCGGTCGGCGGCGGCCAGCGCGCCCCGGTGGACGTCGAACCCGCAGGCGGCGGCCAGAACCGGGCGCTCGGCCACGTAGACGGGGGCGTCGAGTGCCGCCAGGCACGGCTCGAGGCGGGCCAGGCGGACCGGGTCGACGAGCACCGAGCGGACCCGTCGCCCCGAGGCCAGGAGCCGGGTGATGACCGTGGGCCCCTCGGCCACGAAGAACCCGGGCGTTCCCCGGGGCCGGTCGGGGGCCTCCAGGTGCCGTCGGACCCGGGCGTCGGCCAGGTGCCGGTAGTCGTCGAACCGGGGGTCGCCGGGATCGGTGAGAGCGACAGCCGCAGCCAAACCCGCCCTCACAACACCCGGAGGGCGGCGATGGAGTCCCGCTCCCGGCGGGCGAGGGCCCGCAGCACGGCCCGGTCGCCGTGACGGCTCCGGGCCAGGTCCACCAGCGTGGCCACGGCCAGGCCGGTGGCCGCGGCCGGAAGCGCAGGAGGATCCAGGCCCAGGCTCACAGCCAGGTCATCGGCGTGGATGCAGAGCTCGACGAGGCGGGTGAGGAGGTAGTCGTCCAGGCGGATGACGAGGTTGTTGAACACCCGCACCCGCCGGTCGGCGGCTTCGGCGGCCAGGCTGGTGGCCAGCCTCGTGGCCGCCTCCGACCACTCCCGGGCGAGCGCCTCCGGCCCGGCGGCGGCGGCTTCCTCACCCCGGGCCCGGATGGCCACGTGGAGCCCGCTGGTGAGGTCGGGCCCCGGGTAGGGGGCGTCTCCGATGTCGCTGTAGATGGCGGCGGCGTAGTAGGCGGAGGCGGAGAGGACCTCCTCGTCGGGGCCGGGTTCGGGCCGGTCGAGATAGGCCTCCACCGACGTGGTGGCCCGCAGCAGGTGGCCGGCCAGGCCCTGCACCGAGAAGTGGGCCAGGGCGCTCTCCTCCTCCCACCGGGCGGCCATCTCCGGCGCCGCGAGCAGGGGGGCGACCGAGCCCACCGCCTCCAGGAACACGGCCCTCGCTTCGCTCACGCCGGCGAAGGGTAGCGTCAGGTCCGAGATGACCCGCTGGCTGGTGGACGGCATGAACGTGATCGGGTCCCGCCCGGATGGGTGGTGGCGCGACCGGAAGAGGGCCATGGCCAATCTGGTGGATCACTTGGAGGAGTGGACCGCCGCCACCGGGGAGCCTGTCACCGTGGTGTTCGACGGGGACGGCCCGCCGGAGCTGGCCGGCCGGGAAGGGGCGGTCGAGGTGGTGTTCGTCGGGCGGGGCCGGACGGCCGACGACGAGATCGCCCGCCGGGTGGCCGCCGACCCCGATCCGGGTTTTCTGGTCGTGGTCACCTCCGACGGCGAGCTGGCCCAGCGGGTCGAAGCCCATGGCGCCCGCCGGCTCGGGGCGGGAACCTTCCGCCGCCGCCTCGAGGCTCTCGTCTAGCCGGCGGGAGGCGACGCCTGATGTCGGATCGGGAGCTGGTCGTCCTCGGCACCGCCAGCCAGGCCCCCACCCGTTACCGCAACCACAACGGCTACCTGCTCCGCTGGGACACCGAGGGCCTCCTCTTCGACCCCGGTGAAGGGACCCAGCGCCAGCTGGTGCTGGCCGGTGTGGCCTCCTCGGCGGTGACCACCATCTGCATCACCCATTTCCACGGGGACCACTGCCTCGGTCTCCCCGGCGTGCTCCAACGCCTCTCGCTCGACCGCGTGCCGCACCCGGTGGCCGTTCACTACCCGGCCTCCGGGGAGGCGTTCTTCGACCGCCTCCGGACCTGCGCCCTCTACGACGACGCCGTGTCGGTGGTCCCCCGGCCGGTCGCCGGCCCGGGCGTCATCGACCCGGGACCCACCCCCTTCCGCCTGGAGGCGGCCCGCCTCGACCACCGGGCCGAGACCTTCGGCTACCGCCTGGTGGAGCCCGACGGGCGGCGCATGCTGCCGGAGCGCCTGGCCGCCGCCGGCGTGGCCGGGCCCGACATCGGCCGCCTGCAGCGGGAGGGGAGCCTGGAGCGGCCGGGAGGAGGCAGGGTGACCCTGGAAGACATGAGCGAGCACCGACCCGGCCAGCGTTTCGCCTTCGTCATGGATACCCGCCTGTGCGACGCCGCCTTCGCCCTGGCCGAGGGCGCTGACCTGCTGGTTTGCGAGTCCACCTACCTGACCGCCGACGCCGGCCTGGCCGCCGATCACGGGCATCTCACCGCCGCCCAGGCGGCCCGGATCGCCGGCGAGGCCGGGGCCCGGCGGCTGGTCCTGACCCACTTCTCCCAGCGGTATCAGGAACCGGCGGCCTTTGCCGCCGAAGCCGGCGAGGTGTTTCCCGACGTGGTGGTGGCCGCCGATCTGGATCGGATTGGAGTTCCCGCCCGCTGGGGAAAGTAACGGTTCGCCCCCACCCGGTCCGAGACAGCAAACTGGAGGGAAGCAACCGGTTGCGACCGGTCTGCACCGTTGGGCGGCTCAAGGACACCCCTCATCCTGCCGACCTGCCCAACAAAGGACTGATCCAGGGGAGCGACCGGCATCGAAAAAGGGAACACAACCGGGAGAAATCGCGCGTGGAATCTGGAACACGGCGCCTGGTCGCGGCGTTGTACCGATGCCCGAATATTTTTGAAGTCTGAAGGAGTGAGCACCATCACCACCACTGTTCGCCACCGAGAGGCAGCGACCCAGCCCCGTCCGGGGCGTGGCGGCGCGGAACTCGACCTGGCACGTCTGTACCTGGAGGATATCGGGACCCGGGCGGTTCCCGGACCGGCTGAGCAGCTCGAGCTCGGTCGGCGGGTGGCCGAGGGCGACGAGGACGCCAAGTGGCAGATGGTCGAGGCCAACCTGCGCCTCGTCGTCTACTGGGCCAAGCGCTACCAGCGCTCGGGCATGGATTTCCTGGATCTGGTCCAGGAAGGCACCATCGGCCTCGTCCGGGCCGTGGAGAAGTTCGACTGGACCAAGGGATACCAGTTCTCCACCTACGCCACCTGGTGGATCCGCCAGGCCCTCCAGCGGGGCATCCAGCGGACCCGTTCCACCATTTACGTGCCGGCGGACGCCGCCGACCGGCGTCGCGCCCTGGAGAAGGTCGAGGAGGACCTGGAGGAGCGCCTGGGCCGTCCGCCCACCGAAGCCGAGCTGGCGGCTGAGACCGGCTTGTCGGTCGAGCAGGTGGAGGGCGCCTTCGACGTCGCCCAGGTGGTGGCCAGCCTGGACCAGCCGGCCCGCACCGGGGGCGAGACCACCCTGGGTGAGCTGGCCGCGGCCGACAACAGCCCCAGCGCGGCGGTGGAGGACCTCGTCCTGGAAGGTGTTTCCACCGACGAGCTGCACCGGGCCGTCCGCCGCCTCCCCGCCCTGGAGCGGGAGGTGGTCGAGGTGCGCTTCGGCATGGGCGGGGAGCCCCCGGTAGGGGTGACCGCCGCCGCCGCCAAGCTGCACATGTCCCGGCGCCGGCTGCGCGACATCGAGGCCCGGGCCCTGGCCCTGCTGGCCGAGAGTCCGGAGCTGTCCGGCGCCCAGGCCGCCTAGGTTTTCGGGAGGTGGTTGCGCTTCTCCCCCGCAGA
>JBIOUX010000042.1:0-39082 GCA_044867425.1 Acidimicrobiia bacterium
GCGCCGCCGCCCGGGCCATGACCCACTGGCCGTGCAGGTTCACGTCGAAGACCTGGCGCAGGTACTTGTAGCTGGAGTCGGAGTTGTCGATGTCGTGGTAGAGGGCGGCGTTGTTGAGCAGCACGTCGACGGTGCCGAAGCGGGCCACGGCGGCATCGACGCAGCCCTGGGCCGACGCCTCGTCGGTGATGTCGGTGCGCACGAAGGCGGCGTCGTCGGTGTTCAGGTGCTCCATGGCCGCCGCGCCCCGGTCGGGATCGATCTCGGCCACCACCACCTTTGCCCCTTCGGCCAGGAACCGAGAGGCGTAGGCCAGGCCGATACCCTGGCCCGCTCCGGTGATGATGGCGACCTTGCCTTCCAGGCGCATGGGCCTCCACCTCCTGTGTCCGACCCCCGAGGTTGACTCTAGGAGGCGGCCAGGGCGTCCCGGTGCTCGGGGGCGGCGACCTCGATCAGGCGCCGGCGCCGGCCGGCGTCGTCCAGGCCCCGGAGATCGGCCACGCCATGCTCGGTGACCACCACCTCGACGTCCGTGCGAGGCGTCGAGACCACCTCCAGCGAGGGCACGATGGTGGACGCCCCCCGGCGGGTGGCGGGCACGACGACGATGGACAGTCCGCCCGGGGACCGGACAGCGGCGGCGCAGAAGTCGGGGTGGCCGCCGATGGCCGCCACCTGCCGGCCGGCCACCCGTTCCACGTTGACGGCTCCGTCGAGGGCGACCTGGACGGCCGTGTTGACGGCCACGAACCGGCCGATGGCGGCCAGGCGGCCGACGTCATGGCTCATGTCCACCGGCACCAGGCGGAGCTTCCCGCCGGCGGAGAGGGCGGCCAGGCCGTCCCCGCCCCAGGCGTAGGCCGCCTCCGCCCGCCCGGTGAGCAGCCCCCGCCGGTCGAGGTCGACGACGGCGTCGCTGGCCAGGCCGGAGCGCACCTGCACGGGGACGTCCAGGGCGCCGATGACCGCCTCGCAGACGGCGCCCACGCCGTACTGGATGGTGGCCCGGGGCGGCACCAGGGCGGCGGCCGCCGCTCCGATGGTGACCTCCAGCGGGGTGGGGGGCCGACCGCTCCTCACGGGCGACCGCCGGGGGGCCTCGATGACCTCCACCACCTGGCCGGGAACGGCCGGGGAGTCGTAGGGCGGGGTGTCGGGGTGCACTTCGACGACCACCCGACGGGCGAGGCGGGCGGCGGGGTGTCCCCAACCGACGCTGGGACCGAAGACGAACCCCGCACCGCCGACGGGCCGGCCCGTCACCACGGCCACGTCGGGTTGGAACGGCCCGGCCAGCAGGCGGGGCATGGCCGAGAGGGGTACCGGCAGGTAGCGGAGGTTGCCCGACGCCACCGCCTTGTCCAGGCCGTATCCGGCGCTCACGCTCCACGCCCGCCCCGCCGGCAGCCCGTCCACCCACGAAGGGGTCTCGACCGTCCAGCCGAGGAGCACGTCGAACTCGTCCAGCCCGACCAGGCCGGCGATCACCGCCGGATCGGTTCCCGGCCCTCCTGGGCCGTCGGCCATGGCGATCAGGGCATGTTGTCGCATGCACCACCGACACTACGACGGTGCCGGGGCGGTCATGCGACGAGGGTGGTCGCGTCTCTCCCCCTCAGAGGGGGTCGAGCGCAACCACCTTGCCTGCCTACCCCCGGCAGGGCCCCCCGGCGCCGACCATCCGTTGCGTCCACTCCCCCGCGGCGGCGAACCACTGTCTTGACGTGTAGTGGACATTGATGTCGTGGCCGGCTTCGGGCAGCACGTACTGCTCGAAGCAGCTGGTGTTGTCAAACCACTGGCGCGAGCGTGACGGCGTCCCATCGGGCGCCGAGCAGGGCTGGAAGGCGCAGAACCAGGCGTCGTACTCCCCGATCGCATCCAGGACCGGCGCCGTGATGCCGTCGGACTCGCCCATGACCGGCGGGAAGGTCCGCCCGTCGTCCCGGGTGAAGGTCTCCTTGGTGGCTTCGTCCATCTCGATGATCTTCGGGTCGACCTGGTCCTGGCGGTAGAAGGTGTGGCGCTGCCCGGGCCGGCTGGTGAGGTAACCGCTGTCCAGGTTGGCGAACCGCCCCCCTTCCTCGTTGGCCGGATGCAGGTTGCCCCAGAACTCACGCAGGAAGGCGGGGTCGAACTCGTGCTGCAGGCCGGCGATGATCACGCCGTCGACCTTGCCGGCGTAGCGGTTCCCCACGCCGTAGGCGATGACCCCCCCGTAGCTGTGGCCGACGATGGCCACCTTGTCGAAGGCGACGCCGAACCGCCCACCCCGCAGGGCATCGATGAGCTGGCCGAAGATGAAGATCTGCGACGGCGTGTTGACCTCGGACGAGTCGGGGTGGCTGCTGGCGGCCATCCCCAGCCGGGTGACGTTGAGGGTGGCGATCCCGGCCTCGTTCATGGCCCGCACGTACGAGTACCGCTCCGGCTGGTACGGGAGGTCCCAGGTCGAGGGGCCATAGGTGGCACCGGAGATCAGGACCTGGACGACCCTCCCCGGGGCCGCCCCGCACAGCTCGACCACGATGCGCTGATCGGCGGGCCGGCCCTGGCCGAGCGCCACCGGCACCACGTCATGGAGACAGCCGGTGCTCTCCGCCCCGCTCGGCGCCGTCGGGGGAACCAGCACCCCGGCCACGAGCGCCAGGCCGATCAGCCATCTCCCGCGCCCCGATGCACCCATCCCCGCCTCCCCCCAGGCCGGCGATCTCCCTCGCTCAATGGTAGACGGGAGGCCGGCCCCGGGGTCGGGGTGTCCCCGGAAACACAGCGGCCCCGGCGGGAGTGCTCACCGCCGGGGACGCATCAGTGCTGGGGGATCAGTGGTCGGGGTTGTTGTCGCCGTTGTGGTGGCCGGTGCCGGGCGACGCCGACATCCTCGGCTCCTGCTCGGGCTGGGACCACCACGGCGGCGCCCACTCGGGACGGGCCGGCCGGCCCCGGTAACCGTTGCCGCCGTGCCCCGTGGCGGGGTGCGAGGCCGGGTCCTCGTGCTCCTCGGCCAGGTCGACCATGGGGTCGCCCCCGCGGCCGTAGTCCTCGTCGGCGCCGAGCCAGGCCTTGGCCTGCTCCACGAAGGTGCCCGCCTTGGACAGGCAGTCGATCACCGAACCCTCGATGACCCGCAGGTGGTCGACCCGCTCCTGGGCCCCGTTGACGATGTGGATGGCGTCGTTGCGGGCGTCGTTGACGATCTGGGCCGCCTCGGCGTCGGCCGCCGTCCGCCGGGCCTGGGCTTCCCGGCGGGCCTGCTCGAGGGTCTCCTCGGCCTCCACCTGGGCGGCGCGGGCGACCATCTCGGCCTCCTGGCGCAATCGGGCGGCTGCCGCCCGGGCGTTGTCGATCTCGGCTTCCACCTCGGCCCGGACCCGCTGGACCTCGGCCTCGGCGTCGCCGGTGATGCGGTCGGCCGTCTCCGACGCCATCTGCATCAGGCTCTTGAACCCGCCGTCGACCTGGAGAAACACGTTCTCCGCGGCGGTCGCTTCTGCCCTCGCCTGGAGGGCGTCGCCGAGCTCCATGAGGAACGCGTCGACGAGATCCTTGTCGTAACCCTGGCGCCGAAGGGGGAAGTCCTTCGACCTGATGTCGTCTGGTCTCAGGTTCATGCCCCGCCTATTCGGCGGAGGAAAGCCACAATCCTGCCCGCAGGCGGCGAAAGCCCCGATCAGGGAGCTTTTCGCGTATTCGCCACGATGGCCTCCACCAGCCTGCCCCACACGCCGCGGGGCAGATCGTGGCCCATCCCCTCGATGATCATCAGCTCCGCACCGGGGACGGCGGCCGCCGTGGCTCGCCCCCAGGACGGGCGCACCAGCTTGTCGTCCGAGCCGTGGATGACCAGGACCGGCACCTCGACTTTGGCCAGGGACGGGCGCCAGTCGCCCGAGGCGACGATGGCGCACAGCTGCCGGGTCCCACCCAGGGGGTAGAAGCAGCGGTCGTAGGCCAGCGCCGAGCGGACCCGGATCTGGTCCTCGTCGACGGCGAAGCCGGGCGATCCGACGATCCGCGCGCCTTCCAGGGACTGGGTCACCGCCTCCTCCCGGGACCGGGCCGGCGGGCGGAAGAGCAGGGCACCAACCTCCGGCGCCGCCGGGTCCGAGGACATGTTGCCGGTGGGCGAGGACATGATCGAGCACAGGGACAGCACCCGGTCCGGATACAGGAAGGCCAGGTGCTGGGCGATCATGCCGCCCATGGACACGCCCACCACGTGGGCGGCGTCGACACCGATGGCGTCGATCAGGCCGACCCCGTCGGCGGCCATGTCCGCCACCGTGTAGGTGGCCTGCGAGGTGTCGCCCTGCAAGGCGGCCACGAGGTCGGGCGCCGGGCCCTCCGTCTTGGTCGACAGCCCGACGTCACGGTTGTCGTAGCGGATGACGAAGAAACCCCGGGCGGCCAGCGCCGAGCAGAACTCCTCGGGCCACAGGACGAGCTGGGCTCCCAGCCCCATCACCAGGAGGATGGCGGGATGGGCGGGGTCCCCCGTCGTCTCGTACTCGATGTTGAGGCCGTTGGCGCTGACGTGGGCCATGGGTGCTCCTGGTCGGGGTCGGAGGGAGTCAGGCTTCGACGAGCTGCTCCTGCAGGCGGCGCAGCCGGTGGGGAGCCAGGCCGTGCGCCTGCAGGTAGCCGGCGGCGCCGCCCCAGCCCTCGTCCAGATGAGCCAGGGCGTCCTGCATGGTCTCGGCGGCCGCACCGAGGAGGACCTCGATCCCTGGCCCGTTGGGGTCGACGCCCGGCACCATGGTGCGCATGACGCCCCTGAGCCGTTCGATGTCCGGCGCCAGGGTGCGGTAGTCCTCCACGATCACGGCCTCGTCAACGCCCACGGCGGACTGCAGCAGGGCGGCCAGCACCCCGGTGCGGTCCTTGCCGGCGGCGCAGCCGAAGCCGGCAGGAAGCCCGTCGACCATGGCGTCAACCACCCCGGCCAGGGTGACCCCGTGGTCGTCGAGGATGCGGTGGTAGATGGAGCGCAGGACACCGGCCGCCGCCTCGGCCGACTCCGCCGCCTGCTTGCCCGCCGCCACCAGGTCGCTCAGCCGTCCCACCGAGATGGGCACGTTGCGGTAGTCGATGCCCCCCTCGGCGGCCCAGCGAGCCAGCTTCTCCCGGTCCTCCACCTCGCCCCGGAGGTCGAACAGCCGGCGGAGGCCAAGCCCGCCCAGGTGGGCCAGGTCGTTCGGACCGACGAGCGCGCCGGAGACCCGGTAGAGCAGGCCTCGGCGGAACCGGCCGCCGCCGGCCACGGGACGCCCTCCGATGTCGGCGACGGCAAGCCCGCCACCGATGTCGACGGGATCCATCAGGCCCCGGAGGTTACCGGCCTCCCGGGGGATCATCCGGAAACGACTGGCCGGCGCACTGCGGACACGCGCACCAGGCCCGCAGCAGACTCCAGGGGTAGATGCCGGTGTCGTGGCCGTCACTCCAGTGCAGCTGCAGACCCCAGTTGCCGACCAGCTCGGCGCCCTCGGCCCGCAGGTCCCCGCCCGCCGCCGGGGACCAGGCGGGGGCACCCTTGTCCCGCAGGTTGCGGCACAAGGCGCACGGGCAGTTGATCCGCAACTCCTCTAGCCCGAACGTGCTCACGTGGCCGTCGGGCCACGTGAGCGTGACCGACCGGGCCCGATCCACATCGATGGTCTCCGGGGCCGGGGTGGGATCCTCCACCGACTACAGCGGGGCGGTCAGTTCCAGCTGGATGCCGTCCGGGTCCCGGAAGGGAAGGAGGGCGATGCCGAAGGGCGGCAGGTCGGTGTAGAAGGCCCTGGATCGTTCGAGGTCGTTGGCGCTCAAGCGGATGTGGTGCACCCCTCCGACAGCCAGCTGTGCCACGACGGCTCCTTTCGCCAACCCGCGCCGATCGTGCGACCGTACCGCGGGTTCGGGGTACAAAGCAGCCGGTGCGGGGAAAGAAGGATGGGAGATGAACGGGAACGTCGCTCCCCTCGTCCGGCGGGCGCAAGCCAGCGGATGCCTCGAATTCTCGGAGCTGGACGAGTTCGTCGAGCAGGCCCACCTGGATGCCGACGCCGTGGACGAGCTCTGCGACGAGCTGGCCGCCCGGGGGGTCCTGCTGAGCGACGACTGCGAACCTGCGGCCGGGCCCCAGTCCACCGGATTCCGGTACGACGAGCTGGCCGGCGCCACCGTTGATGCCACCCGGCTGTTCCAGACCGGTACCGCCCGTCACCCGCTGCTGACGGCGGACCAGGAGGTCCTCCTGGCCAAGCGGATCGAAGCCGGTGACCGCTCGGCCCGCAATCGAATGGTCAACGCCAACCTGCGGCTGGTGGTGGCCATCGCCCGCCGGTACCAGGGCCGGGGCGTCGCCCTCCTCGACCTCGTCCAGGAAGGGATCCTCGGGCTGATCGGAGCGGTGGAGCGCTTCGACTGGCGCCGGGGGTTCCGGCTGTCCACCTACGCCACGTGGTCGATCCATAACGCTCTGCGCCATGCCGTCGAGACCCAGGGTCGCGCCATCCGGATCCCACCCGGTGTCGTGCGGCGGGAGCGGCGCCTCCGTCAGGTCGAAGAGGAGCTGACCGAGCGCCTTGGCCGCCGGCCCTCCGACACCGAGCTGGCCGACGCCGCCGGCGTGTCGTGGCGGATGCTGCGCACCCTGCATCACAGCCGGCGCACCATCGTCAGCCTCGACGAGGCGGCTGAAGGCCACGACGGTCCGCTGATCGATCTCGTCGCCGCCGAAGAGGGCCCGTTCGAAGAGACGGTGGAGCTGAGCCTGGGTCAGGACAGTCTGTACCGGGTCCTCGCCTCACTCCCCGAGCAGGAGCGCCGGGTGGTGGAGCTCCGCTACGGCATCGGCGGTGGGGAGCCGGCGACCCTGGCCGAGGTGGGCCGGCGTCTGCACCTCAGCGGCGAGCGGGTCCGCCAGATCGAGCGGCGGGCCCTGCAGCGCCTCGCCCTGCGCCGGGAGATCCAGGCCTTGCGGGTCACAGCCTGAATCCAGGGCCGGGCCGCGGCCACACTGGCAGCCGAACTCGAGCGGCCCGGGGGCCCGGGGGTGCCCCCCCAAACAGGAGGACGGGTATGAGCCGGCGCGACCAGATCCGCATGACCGACGACGAGGTGCGGGAGTTCCTCGAGGCCAACCGCAGCATGACGCTGGCCACCCTGGGCGCGGACGGCCGGCCTCATCTCACCGCCATGTGGTACGGCGTCCAGGATGGCCACGTCGTCTTCTGGTCCTACGGCCGGGCCCAGAAGATCGTGAACCTGCGCCGGGATCCCCGCCTGTCGATCCTGGTGGAGGACGGTGTCGCCTACAGCGAGCTGCGGGGGGTGTCGATCAGTGGCACCGGAGTCATCGTGGACGACGCCGAGGAAGTACTGGCCGTCGGCCGGCTGCTGCTGGGCCGTCACGCCGAGAGCGGAGAATCGGCCCAGGCCGCGGCGGCGGCCACCGCTCCCAAGCGCGTCGCCGTCCGGGTCGAACCGGAGTCGATCACCTCCTGGGACCACCGCAAGCTCGGCGGCGGGTACTGACAGCCGGCGGGGCGCCGGGTCAGGCGGCGCGCAGCACGGCTCCCAGCCGGGCCCGGGCCTTGGCCAGGGCCACGGGTTCGTCAAGGAGGGCGCCGGTGGCCCGGACCAGCGCCCGGCAGGCGGCCACCTCGGGCATGGTCGGGTTGTGGGCCCCGATGAGCCGCCGGGCGAAAGGCGGCAGGCTGGCCATGGCGCCGGCGTAGAGGACCCGCCAGACGGGCCGCAGCGCGAACGTGAGGCCCGGAGGGTCGGCCAGGAAGCGCAGCGCCTCCCGGGCCTGCTCCCCCACGGCCAGGTGGGGCCGGTGGTGCTGGAGGGCGGCGTCGAGATCGGCCCACGACCGCGGCGGGTCGGGGACCTCCATGGCCTCTCCCACCCGGGCCACCTCGGCGATGTAGAAGTCGAGCTCGCTGAGCCCGAGGGGGTGAGCGGCGAAGCGCTGGTGGGCGGCGGCGGTGGCGGCGTACTGGGTGACGTGGACCCAGTGGAGCAGCTCGGGCTCGTCGGCCCGGTAGGGCCGGCCGTCGGGGGTGACGCCGATGACCCGCTGGTGGATGCGCTGCACGGTGTGAACCGCCTTGGCCGCCTCGGCGCTGTTGCCGTAGGTCACGGCCAGGATGTAGGCGCCGGTGCGCTTGGTCCGGCCGAAGAAGTCGTCCCCGAAGGAGCTGTGGTCGACGACACCGGCCAGCGCCCGGGGATGCAGCGCCTGGAGGGCGAAGGCGGCCACGCCGGCCACGAGCATGGAGATGTCGGCGTGGACCCGCCACGTCACGCTGCCGGGGCCGAACCAGCCGACGTCGCCCTGGGGGTTGAGGACCCGCTCCCGGGTGTTGCCGGTGTCCACCAGGTGGCCCATCGCCTCCCGGGCGAACCCGGCCAGGAGGGGGGCGGCCACCCGGGCGGCGGCTCCGGCGGCGGCACCGGCGGCCAGCTCGGGGGGGCTCGGCCGGGGCGGGAGCCATAGGCGACCCTTCACGTACGGCATGTCGTCCTCCACATCGCGAGGTCGGCGGCGCCTCCTCGGGACAAGAGTACGAGCCTTCGCTCGCCTCCACCTGCGGTGAACAGGGGGTTCGTAGCCGGGCGAGCGGTCTCGACAGGTACGGGCGGATATGTCCGCTTTGGTCACTAAATGCCGTATTGCACTCAGTGACACATGTGCCTTACGTTCACCGCCAGTACGTCGCGACGACAACGGAACGTCACCCGCAGGGGAGGATCGATGGGCCTTGGGCACAGCCTCGTCGATGTGGCCGACTCGGACGACGAGCTTCTGGATCGGGCTCGCGGGGGCGACCGGAGGGCGTTCGAGACGCTCTATCTCCGGCACCGGGAGACGGCCCGGCGGGTGGCCAGCATGGTCACCACCTCGCCGGCCGACACCGAAGATGCCGTGGCCGAAGGCTTCGCCCGCCTCTTCGCCGCCCTCCCCCGCCTCGACGGCCGCCCCATCGTCTTCCGGGCCTATCTCCTGACCACGGTCCGGAACGCGGCCACCGACCGGCACCGCCGGATGCGCCGGACGGAGCTGCGCGACGAGATCCCCGAGGGGCCGTCCGAGCCGGACGCCGACCAGGGCGTCCTGTCCGCCGACGAGCGGCGCCTGGTGCTCCAGGCCCTCCTGTCGCTACCGGCACGCTGGCGCACGGTGCTCTGGCTGACGGCCGTCGAAGGACTCAGCCCCGCCGAAGTCGGGCGCCGCATCGGCCTCAGCCCCGCCGCCGTGGCCGCCGTCGCCTACCGGTCGCGCCGGGGCCTGCGCACGGCCTACGCAGAGCTCGACACCGCCGGGGCGGGCGCGCGGCGGAGGCCGTCACAGCTGACGGTCGCCGCCTGATGCCCGATACACCAACAACCCTTCCGAGGGTGAGCGACGGGGATCGAACCCGCGGCCTGTTGAGCCACAGTCAACCGCTCTACCACTGAGCTACGCCCACCAAGGGCCCTCAGTTTAACGACTGGCAATCGGCGACAGCGCCCCCTGATCCGCGGCCGGCGCCTTTCCCGTACCGCTCCGGGAGACGAGACTTCCGGCATGGCCCTTCCCTGTCCCGCCTGCGGTGCGGACCTCCGGGAAGGCGCGAGATTCTGCGGCGGCTGCGGCACGCCGGTGGCCATCCCGGCCTGCCCGGAATGTGGGAGCCGGGTCGAAACCAGCGACCGGTTCTGCGTGGCCTGCGGCCACCCGCTGGGAGCAGCGTCCGCCCCGGTGGCGACGACGCCGGCGGCCTCCGAGCGGGAGGGTGAGCGCAAGCAGGTGACGGTGCTGTTCGCCGACGTGAAGGGGTCGATGGATCTGGCCGAGGCGCTCGACGCCGAGGACTGGGCCGGGGTCATGAAGGAGTTCTTCCGCGTCCTGTCCGAGGGGGTGACCCGTTTCGGGGGGACGGTGGACAAGTTCACCGGCGACGGGATCATGGCCATCTTCGGGGCGCCGGTGTCCCAGGAGGACCACGCCCGCCGGGCGTGCCACGCCGCCCTGCACCTGAGTAGCGCCGTGGCCGCCTTCGCCGGGGGGCTGCAGCAGACGGCGGGCCTCGACCTCCACGTTCGCATCGGCCTCAACTCGGGTGAGGTGGTGGTGGGCGGCCTGGGGGCCGAGGGGGGCGTGGACTACACCGCTCTGGGCCACACCGTGGGCCTGGCCCAGCGCATGGAGTCGATGGCCGAGCCGGGCCAGGCGTATCTGACCGCCCACACCGCCCGGCTCGTCCGGGCCCACTTCGCCCTGCGCGACCTCGGCCCCGTCAGTGTCAAGGGTTCGACCTCGAGCTGTTGCGCGCCTACTTCGGCATCCTCGACACCGACACCCGCGCCGGAGCCCAGCAGAAGATCGCCCAGCGGCTGCTCGACCTCGACCCCACGCTCGACGACGCCCTCCCGCTCCTCTTCGACTTCCTCGAGATCCCCGATCCCGAGCGGCCTCCTCCCCGTCTGTCACCCGAAGCCCGGATGCGTCGCATCTTCAGCGTGCTGCACCGTGTCACCCAGCGCCGGAGCGAGAGGGACACCCTCGTGCTCCTGTTGGAGGACCTGAACTGGTTCGACCCCCAGAGCCTCGATTTCGTCGAACGGCTGATTCCCTCATACCCGGGAACCCGCACGCTCGTCCTGACAAACTTCCGGCCCGAGTTCTCCCCTCCCTGGGCGAGCCATTCCTACTACCGGCAGTTGCCCCTCGAGCCCCTCGACGCCGGCGCCGTCGAGCGCCTGTTGGCCGGGCTCGTCGGTGGGGACCCCTCTCACTCCCATGTCCCCGCGAAGAGCTCGGCGCCATCACCGGACGGCTGCGGGCCGCGGAGTTCATCCAGGAGGTCACCTTCGACCCGGTGGAGGAATACCGCTTCTGGCACCCCCTCACCCAGGAGGTCGCCTACGGCGGGCTCCTGCGAGACCGGCGGGCGGCCCTGCACGCCGGTCTCGCCCGGGCCATCATCGCCACCGAACCGGACCGCCTCGACGAACGAGCCGCCCTCATCGCCACCCACTGGGAGCGGGCGGGGGAATCCCTGGAGGCCGCCCGGTGGAACGAACGGGCCGCCGGTTGGGCCCTGAGGGCTGACACCGGCGAGGCCATCCGGCGGTGGCGGGCAATGGTTGAACATCTGCATGCCGTCCCCGAAACCGACGAGGCGGTGCTGCTCGGAGTCCGGGCCCGAAGCCGCCTGATCCGCTATGGCGCCCGCACTGGCATGGACACAAGCGAGATGGAACAGCTCTACGCGGAGGCCAAGGCGCTGGCGGAACGCAACGGGGACCTCACCGCACTGGCCGCCGCCGTGAACGCTACGGCTCCGCCAACATGTGGCGGGGCAACGTGCGCCGAGGGGCCGACCTCTACCTGGAGGCTGCCCTTCTCGCCGACGAGGCCGGCGTAGTCAACGCCCCGTGTGTCGGCTGGCTCAGCGCCGGGAGCCTTCCCCAGTGGGTCGGGCCGCTGGCCGAAGGCCATGAGGGTCTCGATCGCGTCGTCGAGCTGAGCGGCGGGGACCCGAACGTCGGGGCCGATCTCTACGGGTACAGCCCCCTGGCCCGGAGCTTCCTCAGCCGGGCCGAGCTCCTCGTCCTGACCGGCCAGCTGGACCACGCCCGCCGGGAAGCCGACCGAGCCGTCGCTCTCACCCGGGAGCGTTCCGAGGCGGAGACGCTGGCCTGGACCCTCTCCATCTATCCCCGGCTCGGCCGAACCGGCGGCGAAGCCGAGGACGTGCTCAAGCACGCCACCGAGGCCGTCCGCATCGCTGACGACATCGGCAACCCGGCGGTCCGCGTGACGCCGCTGGCGGCGGTGGGAATCGCCGAAGTGGAGCTGGGCCGCTTCGGCGAGGCGGCTGACCTTGTGCACCGCCCTCTCCGAGGCCCGGGAGCGCCAGGTCGCCCTGTTCGAGGAAGCCACCCTGCTCATCCACCTCAGCCGGGCTCACCTCGAACCGGCGAACGAGCGGCGGCCCGGGAGGCGGCCGACGAGGCGGTGGCGGTGGCCCACCGCCAAGGGGCGCGGGTGACCGAGTCGCTCGCACTCCTCACCCGGGCCCGGGTGCGCCAGGCCACCGGCGCGGCGACGGGCGAGGTGGAGGCGGACCTTGCCGCCGCTCTCGTGCTGGCCCGGGAGACCGGAGCCACGGCCTACGAGCGGGAGATCGAAGCCGAAAATAATTCGTGAATATCGGCCTGGTCTGCGTCAGTTCGTCCGCTCTTGGCCGTCCTAGTGGCGATGCGGGCAACGGTGCCCGCCGCCATCTCAGGGAGGACACCCCCCATGCGCCCCTCGTCCACCGTTCGCCGGCTCGCCTCCTTCGCGGTGGCGGCCATCAGCCTGGTCACGCTGGCTCCGGGCACGGCCTCGGCCGATGTGCCCCCATTCCCCACACCCGAGTCGCCGGCGGAGCCCAACGTGGTTCCCGTCGTCGGGAACCTGTCCATCTCCACCCGGGACTCCGACGGCCACAGCATCTCCGACGGCTGCGTGGCGCCAGGGACGCACCGGCTGATGTGCTTCGACTTCTGGACCCACAACATCGGCCGCGCCGACTTCGTGGTCGGCTCCCCCGCCGAGCGGCCCGATCTGTTCGTCGAGTCCGCCTCCCACGGCCACTACCACCTCAAGGACTTCAACGAGTTCGCCCTCTTCGACCTGGCCGGCAACCCCGTCATCAACGGAGCCAAGCAGGCCTTCTGCCTCATGGACAGCGAGCACATGAGCACGTGGGGTCCCGAGGACTCGCAGTTCCACGACTGCAACTCCAACCAGGGGATCTCCGCCGGCTGGGCCGACCTCTACGGCAAGGGGCTGCCCTGCCAGTTCGTGGTCATCGACGGCGTGCCCGACGGGACCTACGTGCTGCGCTCGACGACCAACGCCCACCAGGTCGTGACCGAGTCCAACTACGCCGACAACACCATCTACACCTACCTCCAGATCTCCGGCGCCCACGTCACCCAGCTGGAGGGCCCGCCGCCGTGGGCCGACCAGCCGGAGTGGGACGTGTGAAGATGACGCGATGACCGACCGCTACGAACGGATCACGGCCGCCGACGGCGGCGAGTTCGACGCCTTCTGTGCCATCCCCGGGTCCGGATCGGGCCCGGGGGTGGTCCTGTTCCAGGAGATCTTCGGGATCAACGACAACATGCGGGGCCTCGCCGAGCGCCTAGCGGGCGAAGGGTTCGTCACGCTCGTGCCCGACATGTTCTGGCGCCTCGAGCCCCGCTTCGAGCGCAAGGACGAGTCCGGCCTGGGCGACGCTTTCGCCATGGTCCAGGCCTTCGACTGGGCCACCGCCGGCCCGGACATGACCGCCACCCTGGCCCATCTCCGAGCCATGCCCGAGTGCAACGGCCGGGTGGCCGCCGTGGGCTTCTGCTTCGGCGGCACCCTGGCCTACCTCTTCGCCGCCACCTCCCGGGTCGACGGGCGGGGCCCCGACACCGCCGTCTCCTACTACGGCTCGGGCGTGCACACCATGCTCAACCTGATGGACCAGATCGAATGCCCGGTCATGTTCCACTACGGGAGCCGGGACCCGTTCATCCCCGAGGACCAGATCGCGGCCGTGGAGGCGGCGGCCGCCGGGCGGGAGGACATGGCCCTCCACCGCTACGACGCCGGGCACGCCTTCTCCAACTGGGACGCCCCCTCGATGTACGACAAGGAGGCGGCCGACCTGGCCTGGGAGCGCACCCTCGCCTTTCTCGGCACCCATCTCATGGCGTAGCCACACCATTCTGGGAATGCGGATTGCGCGATAGGTGGAAAACCCCATGCCCGGAACGACGTGCGAGATCAGAAACACTCGGCCAAGTGATCAGGTTGGCGAGCCGCGCGGTCCCCTTTGTCCGTAGAGGTTCTTCAGCCGAGGGCGACGGCCAGTGACTGGTGGAAGTGGATGAGACCGGGCTCGTTGCGGCCGTAGATCAGCTCCGGCAGCAGGCCGCTGCGCAGGTTGGCGTGGATCGTCTCCTGCTGGCGGAAGTCCTCGGCGAAGACGACGCCGGTGGTGAACTCCACGTTGCGGTTCCAGTGGTCCCGTTCCTTGTCCGAGCTGACCTCACCCGGTGTGTAGAACTTGATCGAGACCCGGGTGCAGTCGGGGGATGCGGTCTCGGGATGGAACTCCCACAATTCGGTATGGCCGGTGGCGACGAGGCTGAGGACGACGTTGGGACACAGGCGGTAGACGACGGCGGCGTGGTCCCGAAGGTTCCAGTGGGCCTCGTCGGCGTCGGCCAGCTCCACCACGCTGCGCCGGAAGGCGAGGAGGCGCCCGTGGGGCCCGAACGGCTCGTACAGCGAAGGGGTGGAGAGGAAGTCATCGGCGATGGTGGCCCGGTGCAGAGAGAAGATGTGGTACGCCTCGAGGAAGGTGTCGATCCCGAGCTTCCAGTTCATCTGGAAGGTCTCGGAAACCTCCGTGAAGAAACGGTGGTGCTCGAAGCCGTGAGCGGCCAGCTCGGTTCCGAGCCCGGCCAGCTCGGCGTAGGCGTCGATGGGCGGACCGCCGGCGGGGCGGACGAGGAGGAGTCCGAAGCGCTCGGCCACCGGGAGCGAGATGAGGCCGGTGACTTCCCGGTCAAGCTCGTCGAAGGCGTCCTGGGCCAGGGGCTGGCCGACGAGGCGGCCGTGGATGTCGTAGCACCAGGCGTGGTACGGGCAGGTGAAGGCCCGTCCCGGGCGGCCCCGGCCGTCGGCCACCCGCCCGCCCCGGTGCCGGCAGGCATTGAGGAAGGCCCGGGCGGCGCCGTCCTCGCCCCGCACCAGGAGGATCGGAACCCCCGCCGCCTCGGTGGTGACGTAGTCGCCGACCGCCGGCAGGTCGCCACTGAGTCCCACCACCAGCGGGCCGGGCCGGAACAAGCGCTCCCATTCGGCAGCGCCGCGTCCGGTGTCGGTGTAGACCGTGGCCGGGTTCCGGTAGACGTGGTCGGCCATGTCGGTGGTGCGCGCCTGGCGGGCCTCGAAGAAGCGCCGGATCAGCTTCACCTGGGTGTCGTGCTGCACGGCCACCAGATTAGGGGCCGGGTTGAGATCGGACTGGGCCTGAGCAAGGATGGCCTCATGGCCATGGCCGAGCCCTCCTCCCGTTCCATCCCCGGGCGCCCGCGGACCGCCCGCAAGGGGCCGAACGTCGACCGTGCCCTCCGGGGCGTGCCCGACATCCCCGCCTGGCGCAACCCGACGCTCTGGCTCTTCGTGGCCGACGCCGGCCTGGTGGTGTGGGGCACGACCGGGCACCTGTCCGGGTCGCTGCCCGCTTGGGCGACGGTGGCGGCTCACACCCTGGCCTTCTACCTGGGGTTCACCGTCCTCCACGAGAGCGTGCACCGCCTGGTGCACAAGAACCGGTTCCTCAACGACGTGCTCGGATGGCCCACGGCGCTCGTCCTCACCCTGACGCAACCCACCTTCCGGGGCGTCCACCTCATGCACCACTCCCAGACCAACGACCCCGAAGCCGACCCCGACTTCTTCGTGGGACAGGGCCCGTGGTGGCAGCGGCCCGTCCGGGTGCTCTCGCCGATCTGGGAGTACCGCGCCAAGTACTACGGCAACCGGCTGTGGCGGGACCGTTGGGAGCTGGTGGCCCAGGTCGTCCTCGACGTGCTCCTCCTGGCTGTCATCGCCGGGTCCATCATGACCGGCCGCGGCGGCGACATGTTCGTGCTCTGGATGGCCCCGGCGCTGCTGTCGGTCGCCTTCCTGGCCTACGCCTTCGACTACCTCCCCCACCGGCCCTACGACAGCCGGGAGCGCTTCCTCGACACCCGGGCCTACGGCGGGCGGGTCCTCAACATCGTGCTCCTGGGGCAGAACTACCACCTGGTGCACCACGCCTGGAACACCATCGCCTGGTTCCGCTACCAGCGGGCCTTCGCCGGTGCCCGGGACGAGCTGGAGGCCATGGGGGCCCGCGTCGGGACCGGCGACTACCGCCGGCCGCTCTCCACCGCCTGACCGGATCGAGTCAGCCGATTCCTTCCAGGTCGGCGATGGCGGCCCGGACGTCCTCGTCCCCCACGAAGCCGGCGCCCCGGGCGTGGCGCAGCTCCTGGGCCCGGCGGATGATGGCCGCCTGGTCGAGATGCGCCGGCGGCGGCGTCAGCCAGGTCAGGAGCTCCACCCGCACCCCGTTGGGGTCCTTGAAGTAGATCGAGCGCTCGTAGCCCCGGTCGATGGGGCCCTTGACCGGGATGCCCTCCGCCTCCAGGCGCCGCACGGCCTCGTCGAAGCTGGCTCCGTCCACGTCGATGGCCAGATGGTTCATCCCGCCCAGGCCGTGGACGGCCTTCCGGTAGCGGGCGACGTCGGCCTCGTCCTTCACCAGGAAGTAGGCGATGAAGTTGTCCTCGCCGACGTGGAAGAACAGGTGCTCCATGGAGGCGTCGTCGAGGTTGTCCTGCTGCAGGACCAGCTCCATCCCCAGCAGCTCGGTGTAGAAGCGCAGGGTCTCGTCCCGGTGCGCCCCGAAGAACGCCGGGTGGGAGATCCGCTGGGTCCGCACCACGCCTCCGTCCACGGCGGCCATGGTGACAAGAATGACGGGATGACTGCGCATCCGCCGGTGGTGATCGAAGCGGCCCTCAACGGCATGACCACCCGGGAGGCCAACCCGCACGTGCCCCGAACGGTGGACGAGATCGTCGACTCCGGCCTGGCCTGTGTCGACGCCGGGGCCTCGATCATCCACAACCACAACGACGAGCCCAACTACGGTGGCGCCACCCGCCATTGCGCCGAGCCCTACCTGGCCGCCTGGCGCCGGCTGCTGCAGCGCCACCCGCGGCTGCTCCTCCATCCCACCACCGCCGGGGCGACGCCCGACAGCACAGTGGAGGAGCGCTTCGCCCATGTGATGGAGCTGCACGAGGCGGGCGTCCTCGGCCTGGGCACGTGCGACGGCGGCACCATCATCATCGCCTTCCCGAGCGACGACGGCGGCCCCCCGGTGGCGCTGCCGGAGACCTTCGGAAACACCGCCCGCGACGTGGACTGGGCACTGCGCTGGTTCAAGGCGCGAGAGATGCCCGTCCACGTCTCCATCTTCGAACCCGGCATGCTCCGCCTCGTCCTCGCCCACCATCGGGCGGGGTCGCTTCCCCGGGTCAAGATCCAGCTGTACCTCGGCGGCGACCGGATGCTCTTCGGCCTGCCCGCCACCGCCACCGGGCTCAACGCCTACCTGGAGATGCTGGAGGGCACCGGCCTGCCCTGGATGGCGGCCGTCTACGGCGGCGACGTGACCGCCGCCGGCATCGCCCGCCTGGCCCTGGAGCGGGGCGGCCACGTCCGCGTCGGCCTCGAGGACCACTTCGCCCCGCCCCGCACACCTCGAAACGAGGAGCTCGTCGCCGAGGTGGTCGAGCTGGCCCACGCCACCGGCCGGCGCCCCGCCACCCCCGAGGAGGTCCCCGAGATCCTCTGGGGCGACGGGCGCGCGATTGAGGATGCGTGCCAGCTGACTGCGCCCGACCTCTGATGACGTCCGCCTTCTAGAGAACGCAAGGGTTCTTGAGAGTCACCATGCGCTGCCGGGGCAAAATTACCCCCTTGACATTTCAAACAGCTGTTCGCTAGTCTGCATCCTGCTGGGTCGGCAGTCGTTCGCCACCTTGGCCTCGAGGGATTGCCCTCCTTTCCGGTTCGGATTCCGCGTGCTGGTGCGCGCCGGGGACGAGAGGAGGTGCGGTGCCCGACGGTCTTCTTGCTTTCGCTCGAGCGTTTCGGGACGCGCTGGTGGCCTTCGACGCCAGGCTGTGCGCGGGTGAGGACGCCGCCGTGGTGGCCGAGGAGCTGGCCGCGACGGAGAAGGCATGTGGGGCGGCCCGGGTGCTGGCGGCGGCGCGGGCGGCAGAGTGCGGTGCCTTTCGCCAGAAGGGCTTTGCCGATGCCGCCGACTGGCTGGCGAGGGCGGCGGGAACATCGACGGTGGAAGCCAAGGCGGCGTTGGAGACGGCCCGGGCCTTGGGGGAAATGCCCGACACCCGGGCCGCGGTCACGGCCGGCGAGCTGTCGTTGGCGCAGGCCCAGGAGCTCGTGAAGACCGAAGCCGAGTGCCCCGGGTCGGAAGCGGATCTGCTGGCGGTGGCCAAGGGCGGGAGCCTCAAGACGCTGCGGGACCAGGGCCGGAGGCGGCGCCTGGGGGCGATCGACCCCGAAGACCTCCACAGGCGCCAGCGTCAGGCTCGGTCGTTCTCGCACTGGCGCGACGACCTGGGCATGGTCGGCTTCAGGGGGCTGCTACCGCCCGAGGTGGGCCTGCCGTTCGTGAACCGCCTCGACGCCGAGACCGATCGTCTCCGCCGCCAAGCAAGACGAGACGGCAAGCAGGACGGGCGCCAAGTCGGCAGTGAGGGCCGCGACGCCTACGCCGCGAGGCCGAGGTCCGCACCGCCCTCGAACTGGGAGCCCCACCCGACTTCGACGGGGTCACCTGCGCCGCCGCCGGCTGTGATCGCCGTTACCACACCGAATGGGATCACAAAGACCCCAAAGCCAACTGGGGGCCGACCGCCTTCGAGAACTTCCAGGCCCTCTGCTACCCCCACCACCAGGAGAAGACCGCCCGGGACCGGCAGGCGGGCCTCCTCGGCCCCAGAGAGCCGGGACCCGACCCGCCGTGACCTCTCCCCACCGTCGCCACGGAACCCGCTTGAGCGGCATCATGACGCCATGGTGCGGCGGCGAGGCCTTTTGGTCCTGGTGACAGTGCTGCTGGTGGCGGTAGCCGGGAGCGGGTGTAGCCGCGGTGGTGACGGCGATCCCGGCGCCACCGGGGGAGCGTCGACGGTGCCGGCCTCGGAGACGACCACCACTTCGGTGGCGGCGGGGGCAATGTCGCCGCTGGTTGCCGCCACCAAGAGCGGGCAACTGGTGCTGGTCGATGTCGAGACGGGCAGGGTCCTCCGGGTACTGACCAAGCACCCTCCGCCCGATGATCAGACCGGCGCCGGCCGCTTCGAAGGGTTGTCGCTCACGCCCGACGGCCGGCGCCTGGCCTTCGCCGCTTCCCCGGTGGCGCATGGAGGAACGTTCGGTCCGTACGAGTCCTTGAACGACATCATGGTGCGGGATCTGGGCACCGGCCAGGACGAGGCCTGGCTTCCAGAGGGCGACCTGGACGTCGCCAAGTTCCCCCGGCTGGCCTGGGCACCTGACTCCCGGCGGCTGGCGATCAGCGTCTCCTACGAGAACACCTCGATCCTGGTGCTCGACACCGGAGGACCGGCCCGTCAGATCCAGGGAAAGACCGTCAGCACGGAACCATATGTGGAGCTGCTCTCTCCCGACTGGCAGGCGACGACCGGCAAGCTGGGTGCGGTGGCGTGGTGCTGCTACGGGAGCGACCCGGAGGAGAGCGTTCCCTTCCACGCCTTGTTGCTCGATCCCGAGACCGGCAAATCAGAAGCACTGCTCGGTGCGCCGATCACGCCCAACTGGATCGACTTCGACGCGTCGGGCCGGCGTCTCCTCTGGGTTGATGACCAAGGCCGTCTCCTCGTCCGCGACGGCCGCGAGGAGAGAACCATCGGCGACGGCTACGTCTTTGCCATCTGGTAGGAATCCCGGCCGGTCAATCCGTCAGGAGCTTGACCATGGCGGCGATGCCGACGACCACGATGAAGCCGCGCAGCACCACGGGCGGCAGGCGCCGGCCGACCAGGGCGCCGATCTGGCCGCCGAGCACGGAAGCGACGGCGATGAGCACCGCCGGTCGCCAGGCGATCTCGGCGGAGAAGACGAAGACCACCGCTGCCACCAGGTTGACCAGGCCGGCCAGGACGTTCTTGGCTGCGTTGATCCGCTGGAGGTTCTCGCGGAGGGCGAGGCCCAGGATGGCGATGAGCAGCACGCCCTGGGCGGCGCCGAAGTAGCCGCCGTAGACCCCGGCCCCGCACACCGCCGCCAGCAACCAGGGGCCGCCGTGGGTGGGGGCCGAGCCGACGTCCCGCCGGAGCCGGCGGACCAGCGCCGGCTGGGCGACCACCAGGACGCAGGCCAGGGCGATGAGCGCGGGGACGATGGCCTTGAAGGCTTTGTCCGGCAGGACGAGGAGGAGGATGGCGCCGGTGATCCCACCGCTGAGCGAGGCCATGCCCAGGCGGATCAGCCGGGCGCCCTGCCCGGCCAGCTCCCGGCGGTACCCGTAGGCCGCCGACGCCGAGCCCGGCGCCAGGCCCACGGTGTTGGACACGTTGGCCACCACCGGGGGGTAGCCCACGGCCAGGAGCACGGGAAAGGTGATGAGGGTGCCCGACCCCACGACCGCGTTGATCGCCCCCGCCGTCATCCCGGCGGCGAAGACGGCCACCTGCTCCAGGCCGGTCACCCCGGCGCCGAGCGCAGCCGGTAGCGGATGGGGAGGTGCTTCAGGCCCCCCACGAACAGGGTCTGGGTCAACTCCGGTTCGCCGGCCATCTCGAGGTGCTCGAGGCGGGGCAGCAGCTCGTTGAACAGCGCCCGCATCTCCATCCGGGCGAACTGGGCGCCGAGGCAGTAGTGGACCCCGAAGCCGAAGGCCAGGTGCCGGTTGGGGGAACGGCCCACGTCGAAGCGGAACGGGTCGGCGAACACGCTCTCGTCCCGGTTGGCCGACGGGTACGACAGCAGGAGGGCGTCCCCGGGCCTGATCTTGGTCCCGGCCAGCTCGTAGTCGGTGGTGGCATTGCGCATGAAGTGCTTGACCGGCGTCACCCAGCGGATCATCTCGTCCACCGCCGAGGGCAGCAGCGACATGTCCGCCTGGAGCCGGGCCAGTTGGTCGGGGTGCTCGATGAGGGCCTGGAGCCCGCCGGCGATGGACGACGACGTGGTGTCGTGGCCGGCGGTGGCCACGATGATGTAGTAGGAGATCGTCTCCATGTCGGCCATGGGCCGGCCGTCGATGGAGGCGTTGGCGATCACCGAGGCGAGGTCCTCGCCGGGATGGGCCCGGCGCTCGGCGGTGAGGGCGAAGAAGTAGGCGAAGAAGTCGCCCAGCACGTTCACCAGGTCGACCAGGTCGACGCCCCGGGCCACCTCCGGGTCGGCCGACCCGAAGAGCTCCTGGGTGAGCTTGAGCATCCGGGGGTAGTCGCTCTCGGGCAGCCCGAGGATGGCCAGGATCCCGTTGAGGGGGAACTGCATGGCCACGTCCCGGGCGAAGTCGCACTCGCCGCCGTGCTCCGCCATCCCGTCCACCGCCGTGCGGGCCAGCTCGGCGAAGCGGGCCTCATACCGTCCCAGGCTCCGGGGCTGGAACCAGTCGGCGGTGACCGCCCGGTGGAGGCGGTGATCAGGGTCATCCATGTGGATGAGGGTCCGGAGGAGGTCACCGTGGATCCGGCGGAACGCCTCGTCCTCATGGGTGGCCACGATGGGCCGCGGCCCGTTCTGGAACACGGCCGGATGGGTCTCGACCTCCATCACGTCGGCGTGGCGCACCACGGCCCGGAAGGGTAGGAAGCTCGGGTCCTCGACCAGCTGCAGCGGCGACTCCCGGCGCAGCAGGGCGCACGCCTGGTGGAAGCGGGCCTCGTCGGCGTAGGCGGCGGGTTGGACGAAGACCTGGGCGGCTTCCTCGGAGGTCAGCACGCCAGCACACTATTGACGGCGGACGGACCTTCGCCCACCAGACGCACAAGGGTGTTCGATCTACTACGAGGAGGTGGCAGTCCGGGCCCGGCGGCGCAGGACACCGTCCGAGGACCCGGTGAAGCTGCGGCTCTCCAGCCAGGCCGTCACCCGGTCATGGTCGGGATGCGTCGGCCGCACCACGTTGTAGAGGTAGTTGACCCCCTGGTTGGCCGCCTCCTGCTCGAGGCAGTCGAGCACGAAGGTGCCCACACCCCGGCCGTGATGGTGCGGGTCCACGGCCAGCAGCATCTCGGCGTCACCCCAGGCGGTGTCCATCCAGCCGTAGGCCACCACCGAATCTCCGTCCTCCACCCGCCACCAGTCGCCGGGCAGGCGCTCGCCCTCCTGGTAGGAGGGCAGCTGGAAGATCCCGTCAGGCGCGCCACCCACGATGCGGGCCTTGTCGGAGTCCCATACCGGAGTGCTCTCATGCCGCCACTGCAGACCCATCGTTTGCCTCCTCGAGCGGCCCCAGGGGAAGAGGGCCGACCCTAGAGCAGTTTCCCAAAACTGTTCCTTTGATTCGACTCCCGGCATCCGGGTCCGATAGTCTGTTACGCACCGTGTAAATCAGGCTCCGGGCGCCCCCGCGCCCGAGGCCTTCCCCATCCCCATCAGCGGGCACGCACCAGCGGGAAAGGAGACCGCCCCTCGACCCTCTTACGGGCTGTCGTCTGCACCTCGTACGGATGTCTGGATCTCACGAGCTGAATGCACTCTGACGGTTGCCCACACCTGGCACCACACCTGAAGCCCTCCGGGTTTGAACCCCACCGAAACCAGAGGTTTCGGCGGGGACCCCAAACGGCTCCGTGACTTCAAGGAGGCGCAAGATGCGCAACCCTTTACGATCGTTCCTCCTGCTCGTGGGCGCCTTGCTCATGGCAGGCATGCTGCTCGTCGGTGACGTGATGGCCGAACCGGCCCACGCCATCAGCCGCCGGGCTCCCGCCGGTGGTGCGTACCACCGGCCGGCGACCACCAAGGTCTACCGAAAGCACCGGATCCGGCGTGTTTCCCGCAGCTCCCGCCGGGCGAACCCCAGCCCCGTCACCGCCGCGACTCCGTTGGCCGCCGATGCGGACGTGTGGGCCAAGCTGCGCCAGTGTGAGTCGGGCGGCCGCTACAACATCAACACCGGCAACGGTTTCTTCGGGGCCTACCAGTTCCTGAAGTCCACCTGGAACCGCCTGGGGTATCCGGGCTACCCGCACCAGGCCACACCTGCGGTCCAGGACGAAGCGGCGCAGAAGCTGCAGGCCCGCAGCGGCTGGGGTCAATGGCCCGCCTGCTCGAGGCGCCTCGGGCTGCGCTGACACGTTGACGCTACTGACCTGACCATCCTGGGGACGGGCCAACGACGTCCCGGCCCCCAGGACGAACGCCGAAGTCCACTAATTTCCGGGGCATGCGGAGATCCGCTGTCTACGCCCATCTGTGGGGCACGGCCGAAGTCGACGCGCTGCTGTCCGACGACGCCCGCCTCCAGGCCTGGCTCGACATCCTGGCCGTCCTGGCCCGGGCCCAGGCCGAGGTCGGGCTCATTCCCACCGCCGCCGGCGAGGAGATCGCCCGGCAGTCCCAGGTGGATCTGCTGGACATGGAGTTCGTGGTGGCCGAGACCCGGGCCACGTCGCACTCCACCCTCGGCCTCATCCGGGGGATGCAGCGGATCCTGTCCCCCGAGGCCGGGGAGTGGTTCTGCTACGGGGCCACGGTCCAGGACGTCAGCGACACGTGGTGCGCGCTGGTGGCCCGGGACGTGGGCGGGATCGTGTGGCGCGACCTGCGGGCGATCGAGGACGCCCTGGTGCGCCTGGCCGTCGAGCACCGGTCGACGCCGGTGGCCGCCCGCACGCATGGCCAGCCGGGTCTGCCCGTCACCTTCGGCTACAAGACGGCGGTGTGGGCGGCCGAGGTGCGCCGCCACCTGGAACGGCTGCGCCAGGGCCGGGACCGGTGGCTGGTGGGCCAGCTGGGAGGCGCGGCGGGGACCGGGTCACTGTGGGGGGACCGGCGCCGCCCGCTGCAGGAACGGTTCTGTGCCCTGCTCGGCCTCGGGTTGCCGGAGGGCCCGTGGATCTCGGCCCGGGACCGCCTGGCCGAGTTCGGCGCCGTCCTGGCCATGGTCACCCAGACGCTGGGGAAGATCGGCAACGAGGTCCTCCAGCTCCAGCGGCCGGAAGTGGGCGAGGCCGCCGAGCCCTTCATCCCCGGGGCGGTGGGCAGCATCACCATGCCCCACAAGCGGAATCCCGAGCGCTCCGAGCATCTCGTGACCCTGGCCCGGCTGGCCCGGGTCGAGGCCGGGGTGCTGCTGGAGTCAATGGTGGTGGAACACGAACGGGACGGCCGGGCCTGGAAGGCGGAGTGGGCCGCCTTCCCCGACCTGTGCCGGCTGGCGGCTGCCTCCGTGGCGATGGCCCGGGCGGTGGTGGAGGGGCTGGTGGTCGACCCGGCCGCCATGGCCGCCAACCTGGGTGCCCGGGGCGGCTACGTGCTGTCCGAGCGGGTCATGCAGGCGCTCTCGGACCGGGTGGGCAAGCAGTCGGCCCACCTGATGGTCTACGAGGCCTCCATGGCCGGGGCGGAACAGGGCCTCTCGTTACGGGAGGCGCTGGCCGCCTCTCCCGAGGTGGGCAAGCATCTCTCCGTCGCCGAGCTCGACGCCCTGTGCGACCCGGCGGGGGCCGTGGACCAGGCCCCCGAAGTGGTCGACGAGATCCTCGCCGCCCTGGAGCAGTCCCGGGCCCAGGATCCGCCGGGATGGCCGTGAGCGACCACGACGCTCCCGGCTATCTGGGTTTGGGCGGGCGCCTCGGATCGGGGCCGGCGCCGGAGCTGGTGGAGGCGGGCTTCGCCCTGGAGATGGCCGAAGCGCCTTCGTCGCACGACGGGTTCGCCCTGGCCGACATCGCCCACGCCCTCGCTCTGCTCGATGCCGGCGTCCTGGCCGGGGCCCAGGGTGCCGCCCTGCTCGGCGCTCTGCTGGAGATGGCGGCCATGCCCGCCGACAAGTTCCCTTACGACGCCGCCTTCGGGGACCCCTGGAACTCCCGGGAGCGGGTCCTGGAGGAGCTGGCCGGGCCGGCGGCAGGTTGGCTGTGGGTCGGCCGCCCCCGCCGGGAGGGCGCCCGGGTGGCGCTGCGTCTGGCCCTGCGCCGCGCCGTCCTCGACGCCCACGCCGCCCTGACGGCGTTGGCCGACGCCTACCTGGCCCAGGCCCGGCGCCACCGGGACAGCCTGATGAGCGACTTCACCTACCTCCAGCCGGCCCAGCCCACCACGCTCGGCTACGTGCTGGCCGGCCATCTCCAGCCGGTGCTCCGTCACCTGGGACGGCTGGAGGAGGCGTATGGCTGGGTGAACCGCAGCCCGGCGGGCGCGGGCGGCACCACCGGCACGTCGCTGCCCGTCGACCGGGACCGGCTGGCGGCGATGCTCGGCTTCGACGGCGTGGTCGACCACGCCCGGGACGCCATATGGCAGACCGACGGCCTGGTCGACCTGCTGGCCGTGCTGGCCGCCGCCGCCACCGAAGCCGGCCAGGTGGCGGCCGACCTGGAGATCTGGGCGTCGCCCGGCTTCGGGTTCGTGGAGCTGGCCGACGGCTACTGCCGGGTGAGCGCCCTCATGCCCCAGAAGAAGAACCCCTACGCCCTGGCCGTCGTCCGCCAGGCCGCCGGCGCCGTGACCGGCGCCCTGGCCGGTGTCCTCTCCGGGCTGCGCACCCCCACGGCCCGGACGGATCACTTCCTGCTCGCTCCCGGCGAGGCGCGCCGGGCGCTCGGGGTCTTCACCGCTTCGGCGCGACTCCTGGCCGGCGTGGTGGGGACCCTCTCGGTCGACGAGGCGGCGCTGGCCAGAAGCGCCGGCGATCCCGGACTCGTGCTGGGCGACCTGGCCGACGAGATGGTGGTGGCCGGCTTGTGCGACCGGCGGGCGGCGCACCGGGTGCTGGGGGAGGCGGCCCGGGCCGCTCAAGCGGAAAAACGGGCGGTGAAGGAGGCCGACGTCGTCAGGGCTGCGGGGCACGCGGGCCTGACGTTGCCGGAGTCACTGCTGGAGATGCTCGCTGATCCCGTCGCCGTGCTGCGCCGGCGGACGGTCAAGGGCGGCTGGGCCGACCTGCCTCGCCTGCTCACGGCCGCGGGCCGGGATCTGGCCCGCCACCGCCGGTTCGCCGGCCGGGCGCTGGCCGCCATCGACGATGCCGAAGCCGGCCTCCTCGCCACCGCCCGCCGCCTCGCCACCGGCTAGCACCCCATCGCGCGTTAGCCAAACCCGGGTCACAGCCGGGTTTCGTTAACTCGCAATGAGCGACCTGCCGTTCCGCGTTAGCCGAACCCGGGTCACAGCCGGGTTTCGTTAACTCGCAATGAGGGGTCAGGAGGGGCGGCGGCGGTCGAGAAAGGCCTGCATGCGCTCGCGCTTGTCGTCGCTCTCGAACAGGAGCGCCTGGGCGGCCACGTCGAACGTGGTGGTCGCCGGCCGGTGGAGGCGCAGCGCCAGCTTGGTGAGCTCGAGGGCCCGCCAGGAACGCTTGGCGATCTCGCTCGCCATCGCCAGGGCGGCGTCGAGGACGGCGTCGGGCTCGGCGACGGCGTCAACCAGGCCGGCGGTGAGAGCCTCGGAAGCGTGGAGGACGAGGCCGGTGTAGAGCATCTGGCGGGCGACCGGCAGCCCGACCAGCTGGGCCAGGCGCCAGTTGCCGCCGGCGCCGGCCATGATCCCCAGAGCCAGCTCGGGCTGGGCGAAGCGGGCCCGGGTCGACGCCACCCGCAGGTCGCAGGCCATGGCCAGCTCGCACCCGCCACCCAGGGCGGGCCCGTCGACCACGGCGATGGTGGGCCAGCGGTGCGCCTCCAGGCGCTCGAACAGGCCGGCGTTGATGGCGGAGAAGGCATCGTCGGCGTCGCGTCGTGCCAGCTCGGCGATGTCGGCGCCGGCTACGAACATGCCCGGGGTGGTGGAGTGCACGACCAGGATGCACGGCTCGCCGGCCGCCTCGGCGATGACCCGGCCCAGCTCGCTCGTGGTGGCCTTGTCCAGGGCGTTGCGCTTGTCGGGCCGGTTGATGCCCACCAGCAGGGCGTCGCCCCGGCGCTCGGTGACGACCCGTGGCTCCTCGTCGCCCACGTCAGCCCACCAGCTCGAAGCGGGCCGGCTCGCCGTCCACTTCCCGGCAGCGGATCTCGCCGCGGCGTTGCAGGGCCCGCAGGTGGGCCATGGCCTCGGCCACCGCCGCCCGGCGCATGAAGCCGGTGATGCGCGACCAGGGGCGGGACCACTCCATCCGTCCGGCCACCTCCCAGGCCGTGGTGCACCCGTCGGCCAGGGCGGCTTTGACCTCCTCGAAGCGGTGCTCGTGGTGGGCCGACAGCTGGGCCAGGCGTCCCTGCAGGCCGACGAAGCGGTGCTCGTGGGCGGGAAGGACCTCGTCGCTGGCGTAGGGCATCAGCCGGTCGAGCGAGCGCAGGAAGGCACCCAGCGGGTTGTCGCCCGCCTGGGGGTGGAAGGGGATGTTGGGCGTGATGCGGGGCAGCACGTGATCCCCCGAGAGCATGAGCTGGTAGCGCTGCTCGTAAAAGCAGAGATGGCCCGGGGAATGCCCGGGGGTCCAGATGGCGGACAGATCCCAGCCGGGGACGTCGGGCTTGTCGCCGTCCTCCAGGAGGATGTCGGGCCGCACGGTGGTGACGAACATCTTCACCGGCATGGAGGCGTGGGCCAGGCTGTCGATCTCCTCGGGGGGCGCCCCCATCCACCGCAGGGACGCGGCCATGCGCTCCAGCAGATCGTCCGTGTCGATGTAGCGGTCCTGGATGAGGGCGGCGTCCTCGGGATGGAGCGCCACCCATGCCCCCGACGTCTCCCGCACCCGCGCCGCCAGGCCGTAGTGGTCGGGATGGATGTGGGTGACGAGCACGCCCCGCACCGAGTTGATGTCGGTGCCCGCCTGGCGCAGGCCGGCGCAGAGGGTGGCCCAGGCGTCGTCGGTGTTCCAGCCGGCGTCGACCAGATAGGTGCCGGCGTCGCTCTCGAAGGCGTAGACGAACACGTAGCGCAGCGGGTTGTTGGGGATGGGGACCGGGATGCTCCACAGGCCGGGGCGGACCTGTTCGACGGGCGGCAGCGGGATCATCGGGGCGGGGGCGGTGGCCATGGCCGCGCAGCATGGCATGGACCTGGGCCTGGCCGGGCAACGAGTGACCACGGGTTGGCCCGCCCGCCGGCGGGGCGGCCATGCTCGAGGCACGACCGATCCTGTTCTTCAATCCTGTGCAGCCGTGTTCGACCATGCCGCCATCGCCGCCCGCCGCCTGCGTGACGTGCTGCCCCTCTACCAGGACATCCTGGGCGGCGAGTTCCTGGCCGGTGACGACAACCCCCGCGTCGGCTACCGGGCGCTGCAGCTGCGCTATCCCGACGGGACGAGGATCGAGCTCATGGAGCCGTTGGCCGGCTCGACCTTCTTCGACAAGTTCTTCGCCGGCCGGGGCGAGGGCCTGCACCACATCACCTTCAAGGTGCCCGACATCCACGCCGCCCTCGCCATCCTCGAGCGCGAGGGCGTGGACACCTTCGGGGTGCACCTCGACGACCCCGCCTGGCAGGAGGTCTTCATCCACCCCAAGGTGGCCACCGGCGTGCTCGTCCAGATCGCCCACGCCGGGCCCGGCGCCACCTGGGGCGGCGAGGACCAGACGCTCGAGAAGCTCCTGGCCGGTCGCGGCGTGCGGGGGAACGGGATCCCGAGCCCCTGACGCGCCGGGCGGGCTAGTCGAACTTGGCCGCCAGCTCGGCGTAGCGGTCGAGGAGGGGCAGGACGTCGTCGGCGGGCTTCGGGGGGACGACGAACAGGCAGCGCTCGACCCCCATGGCCACGTAGTCGTCGACGGTCTGGGGCTCAGGCCGGGCCCCGAAGATGGACACCGGGATCGGCTCCCGGCCCTGCTCCGCCGCCCGGCGGGCCAGCTCGACCATCCCCTCCTTGACCCGGCCCCGGCCGGCGTTGGGCATCCAGCCGTCGCCGTAGTCGAGAACCCGGTCGAGGACACCGGGCCCGTTGCCGCCCACGATGACCGGCGGGTGGGGCTGCTGCACCGGCTTGGGCCACGACCACAGGGGGTCGAAGTCGACGAGGTCGCCGTGGAACTCGGCTTCGTCCTGGGTCCAGATGGCCTTCATGGCCAGCACCCGCTCCCGCAGGAGCCGGAACCGGGTCCGGGGGTCCGTACCGTGGTCCTCCATCTCCTCCCGGTTCCAGCCGCCGCCGACGCCGAACAGGAAGCGGCCGCCGGAGAGGAGGTCGAGGGTGGCCACCTCCTTGGCCGTGATGATGGGGTCGCGCTCCACCACCAGGCAGATGCCCGTCCCGATCAAGAGCCGCGAGGTGGTGGCGGCCACGGCCCCGAGCGCCACGAAGGGATCGAGTGTGTGCTTGTACTCCTCGGGCAGCTCGGCGCCACCCGGCCAGGGGCTGCGCCGGCTGGTGGGGATGTGGGTGTGCTCGGGCACGAACAGCGACTCGAAGCCCCGCTCCTCCAGCGCCCGGCCGAGGTCGACGACATTGAAGGCGTAGTCGGTGGGAAACGTGTACACGCCGAAGTTCATGGCTTGTACCTATCACGTGCCGCCTCGATCTCCCGCCACGCGGCCTCCCGGCCCTCGTAGCCCCGGGTGGAGGACTCCTTGTCCGGCTCGAGCATCTTGTAGACCTCGAAGAAGTGGGCGATCTCGTCCAGGAGGTGCGAGGGCAGGTCGGCCAGGTCCGTCACCCGTCCGGAGCGGGGATCGTCGACGGGGACGCAGATGATCTTGGCGTCGGGTCCCTTCTCGTCCGACATCCAGAAGACCCCCACGGGATGCGCCCGCACCAGGCATCCAGGGAAGGTGGGGTCGTCGAGGAGGACGAGGGCGTCGAGGGGGTCGCCGTCCTCGCCCAGGGTGTCGGGCAGGAACCCGTAGTCGGCCGGGTAGACGGTGGCCGAGAACAGGCGCCGGTCGAGGCGCATCACGTGGCGCTCGTGGTCGTACTCGTACTTGTTGCGGCTCCCCTTGGGGATCTCGACCATCACCTCGATGATGTCCTCGTCGGTCATCTCAGCCTCCTTCATCCCCGGGGACACCCTGGACCCCGGGCGCCAGCTCCCGCTTGAGGACCTTGCCGGTGGCCGTCATGGGCAGCTCCGTGCGGAACTCGACCAGACGGGGGTACTTGTAGTCGGCCATGTTCTCCTTGGCCCAGGCCACCAGCTGGGCCTCGGTGAGGTCGCTACCCGGGCGGCGGATGATGAACGCCTTGACCTCCTGGCCGGCCCGCTCCTCGGGCACCCCGATCACCGCCGCCAGGCTCACCTCGGGATGGGTGAGGAGGACCTCCTCCAGCTCCCGGGGGTACACGTTGAAGCCACCCCGGATGATCATGTCCTTTACCCGGTCGGCGATGAAGAGGTAGCCGTCCTCGTCGAAGCGACCCACGTCGCCGGTGTGGAACCAGCCGTCCCGGATCGCCTCGGAGGTGGCTTCGGGCCGGTCCAGGTAGCCCTTCATGACGTTGTGGCCCCGGACGAGGATCTCGCCCCGCTCGCCCCCGGCCACGTCCCGGCCGTCCTCGTCGACCACCCGGACCCGCACCCCCCACACCGGCAGGCCCACCGACCCGGGCTTGCGGGGCCGGTCGGCCCGGTTGAAGGTGACCACCGGCGACGTCTCCGACAGCCCGTAGCCCTCCAGGATGGGCACTCCGAAGCGGGCCTCGAAGCCGGTGAGGACCTCGAGGGGCAGGGCGGCGCCCCCCGACACCGCCACCCGGAGGTGGGCGGCGATGGCGGCCAGGTCATGACCCTCCCCGCCGTGGTTGAGCAGGGCCCAGTACATGGTGGGGACGCCGGCGAAGACGGTGACGCCGTGGCGGCCCATGGCGGAAAGGGCGGCGTCGGGGGTGAAGCGGGGCAGGAGCACGAGCGTGGCCCGGCTGTAGATGCCGGCGTTGAGCTGCACGCTCTGACCGACGGAGTGGAACAGCGGCAGGGTGACCAGGTGGACGTCGTGGTCGGCCGGAGGCCAGAGCCGCTCGACCAGGCGGGCGTTGAGCACCAGGTTGAGGTGGCTGAGCTCGGCGCCCTTGGGGTCCCCGGTGGTCCCGCTGGTGTAGAGGACGACGGCGGTGTCGTCCGGGCTGGTGGCCACGGCCTCGAAGGTCTCCTCCAGGCCGGCGACGACCTGCCCCAGGGTGGGCACGCCGGCGATGGGCGACGGCGCCCCCGGGTCGGGGGTGATGAGAACGAAGTGCTCGCACCCGTCGACCTCGGTGAAGGCGGCATGGCCCATCTCCCCCATGGGCAGGTCGGGGGCGCCGGCGAAGCAGACGTAGGCCCTGGCCTGCGAGTCACGCAGGTGGTAGGCGATCTCCCGGGGCTTGAGCAGCACGTTGAGGGGCACCACGGCGGCGCCGGCCTTGAGGATGCCGTAGTACACGATGGGCCAGGCGGGCACGTTGGGACACGACAGGGCCACCCGGTCGCCCGGCTTGATGCCCCGCTCGACGAGGGCGTGGGCCACCTGGTTGGCGGCGGCGTTGAGCCCGGCGTAGGACAGCGACAGGTCGCCCAGGACGATGGCGGGGCGGTCGGGGACCTCGCGGGCGGAATCCTCGAGCAGGACGGAGAGATTGAGCATGGGAAGGAACCTCGCTTGGTGAAGGGGACTGAGAACGAACGGAAGCCGACCGCTACACGATCAGGACTGGCGAAGCCAGGACTGGCGGCTGGGGCTGGGGCCCCCAGCCGCCCAGCGATGAGCCGCCAGGCGAAGAGCCATTAGACAAACGCGGAGAGGCCGGTGATGGCCCGGCCCACGACCAGGGTGTTGATCTCCCGCGTGCCCTCGTAGGAGTAGATGGCCTCGGCGTCGGCCACGAAGCGGCCCACGTTGTGGTCCAGGAGGATCCCGTTGCCGCCCATGAGCTCCCGGGCCAGGCCCACCGTCTCCCGCATGGCCACGGTGGTGTAGGCCTTGGCCAGCGACGCCTGCTCCTCGGTGATGCCGCCGGCGTCAGCCAGCATGCCGAGGCGGAAGACCAGGCACTGGCAGGCGGTGATGTTGCCCAGCATGCGCACGAGCATGTCCTGGACGAGCTGGAAGCCGCCGATGGGCCGGCCGAACTGCTCGCGCTCCTTGGCGTAGGCCAGGGCGATGTCGTATGCCCCCTTGGCGCAGCCCACCGCCTCCCAGGCCACGCCCAGGCGGGTGCGGCGCAGAACCTGAGCGGTGTCGGCAAAGGAGTTGGCGCCCTGGAGGCGGTTGGTTTCCGGGACCCGGCAGTCGGTGAGCGTGATGTGGGCGTTCTGGACGACCCGGAGGGCGATCTTGTCGGAGATCTTGACCGCCTCGAAGCCGGGGGTGCCGCCCTCCACCACGAAGCCCTTCACCTGCCGGTCGGCCTCGTCGACGGCCCAGACCACGATCAGGTCGGCGAAGGTGGCGTTGCCGATCCATTTCTTCTCGCCATTGAGGATCCAGCCGTCGCCGTCGCGCCGGGCGGTGGTGGTGAGCCCCCGGGCGGCACCCGAGCCCACCAGCGGCTCGGTGAGGGCGAAGGCACCGATCTGCTCGTAGCGGGCCATGGCCGGCAGCCAGCGCTCCTTCTGCTCCTCGGAGCCGCAGGCGTAGATCGACCCCATGGCCAGGCCGGAGTGGACGCCATGGAAGGTGGCGATGGAGCTGTCCGTGGAGGCCATCTCCATCATCACCGCCCCCTCCACCAGGTAGCCCCGCCCCCGACAGCCGTAGCCGGAGTAGGCCAGGCCGCCGATCCCGAGCTCCCCGATGCGGGGGATGAGGTGGTGGGGGAACTGCTCCCGGGTCCACATCGAGTTGATGATGGGAGCCACCTCGGTGGTCATGAACTCCCGGACCGTTTCCAGAAGCTCCCGGTCCTCCTTGGCCAGCAGGTCGAGCAGGGCGTAGAAGTCGGTCCGCTCGGGCTGGACGGCGGTCGTGGTCATGGCTGCCTCCCGGAGACGATGTGAACGGGGTGATCTTCTCCGTTCGAGCGCCGGCCGTCGATGGGCCCGGCAACCCGTCCTTCACCCTTCCGGTTGTGCCTGCGCACAGAAAGTTGTGCGGGTGCACAGAAAGAAGGCCAAAAACTCGTGAGCGGCGCAGCTTCCATGGACGGGCTGGCGCGGCCATAGTCTCCACATGACCGAAACGCAGCCCGTCCCCACCCCCAGCGACCAGCAGAGCGAAGCGACCATGCTCGGCCCGGTGCCGCTGGTGCCTCTGGGTCGCCCCCAGCTGGCCGCCGCCGCTCGTCTCCTCGAACACGGGCTGCGCCATCCCGTGCGGCTGGCCGGCGGCGGGATCCGCCTGGCAGGCGAGGTGGCCGCCGTGGCCCGGGGGACGTCCACCCGGGCGCCGGTCAAGGGAGACCGGCGCTTCGCCGACCCCGTCTTCACCGACAACCCGATCTACCGCCGGGTCGTGCAGGGCTACCTGGCCGCCGTCGGGGTGGCCGGCGACACCGTGGGCCGGCTCGGCCTCGATCCCAAGAGCGAGGAGCGGGCCCGGTTCGTGGTCGGCCAGGTGGCCGACGCCCTGGCGCCCACCAACTCGCTGGCCGGCAACCCGGCGGCGCTGCGCAAGGCGAAGGCCACCCGGGGGAGGAGCCTGCTGGCCGGCGCCCGCAACCTGGCCGGCGACGTCCTGCACAACGGGGCCATGCCCACCAGCGTCGACTCCCGGCCCTTCGTGGTGGGCGAGACCGTGGGCGTCACCCCCGGCGCCGTGGTCTTCCGCGACGAGGTGGCCGAGCTGATCCAGTACCGGCCGGTGACGCCTCAGGTGTGGTCCCGGCCGGTGGTCATCATCCCCCCGGAGATCAGCCGCCACTACATCCTCGACCTGTCCCCCGGTCGCAGCCTGGTGGAGCACCTCGTGGCCCAGGGCCACCAGGTGTTCGTGCTCAGCTGGCGCAATCCCACGGAGGCGCAGCGGGACTGGAACCTCGACACCTACATCGCCACCGCCGAAGACGCCATCGCCGCCGCCTGCCGCGTCACCAGGAGCCCCGACGTCCATCTGGTCGGCGCCTGCGCCGGCGGGGTGACCACCGCGGCCCTGGCCGGCCACCTGGCCGCTACCGGCGATCGCCGCATGCACGACCTGACGCTGCTCGTCACCGTCCTCGACACGTCGGCGGAGACGATGGCCTCGCTGTTCCTGTCCGAGTGGTCGGCGTCCATGGCCGTGCGGAGCTCCAAGCGCAAGGGGCTCCTCCCCGGCCGCCAGCTGAGCCGGATGTTCGCCTGGATGCGGCCCAATGACCTGGTGTGGAACTACTGGGTCAACAACTACCTGCTGGGCAACGACCCGCCGGCGTTCGACATCCTGGCCTGGAACGCCGACATGCCCAACATGACGGCCGGTCTCCACGCCGACTTCGCCGCCCTGTTCCTGGAGAACCCCCTGGTCGAGCCGGGCGGCCTCAGCGTCCTCGGCACCCCCATCGATCTGGCCAAGATCGACCAGGACGCCTACGTGGTGGCCGCCCTCACCGACCACATCACCCCCTGGCAGGCGTGTCACCGCAGCGTCGCCATGCTGGGCGGGGCCACCCGGTTCGTGCTCAGCTCCAGCGGCCACATCCAAGCCATCGTCAACCCGCCCGACAACCCCAAGGCCAGCTACTGGGCAGCCGACGACCCCGCCGGCGGCCCCGACGCCTTCATGGCCGGCGCTGACAAGTACACCGGCTCGTGGTGGGTGGAGTGGTCCGAGTGGCTGGCCACCCGGGGAGGTGCCGAGCAGGGTGCTCCCCGCAAGCTCGGCACCCGGGGGCTGCCCGTGCTCGACCCCGCGCCCGGACCCTACGTGCGGAGCTGACCGCCGTGGGCGGAGGGGTGCGGGAAGCCGCCGGGGTCGGCGGCCGGGAGACTCCCGGCCTGATGGACGTCGACGGCCTGCGCCTGCGGGTCTCGGTGGTGGGCAACCTCCGGACCCCGACCGGCAATGGCGACGGGGGTACGCCGCCCCTCCTCCTGTGCAACGGCATCGGCGGCGCCATCGAGCTGTGGGAGCCGCTGCGGGCCGCCCTCGGCCGCTACCCCAGCATCGCCTTCGATGCGCCGGGGGTGGCCGAGTCGTCGGTGCCCACCTGCCCGCCCACCATGACCGGCCTGGCCGGTACCGTCGTCCGCCTCCTCGACCACCTCGGGGTCGACCGGGTCGACGCCCTGGGGGTGTCATGGGGCGGGGCCCTGGCTCAGGAGCTGGCCTACCGCCATCCCGACCGGATCCGCCGCCTCGTGCTGTGCGCCACCGGTGCCGGCGGGCTGATGGTTCCCGGCCATCCCCGGGTCATGGCCATCCTGGCCACGCCGCTGCGCTACTGGTCGCCCAGCTACCTGACCCGGGTGGCGCCCGTTCTCTACGGCCCCGACATCGTCGACGACCCCGAGATGCTGTCCCGCCAGCGCCACATCCGCTTCACCCGCTCCCCCTCGGGCCGGGGCTACCTCTACCAGGTCCTGGCCCTGCGCCGGTTCGTGAGCGGCCTGTGGCTCCACCGGCTCCACCAGCCCACCCTGGTCCTCCACGGCGACGCCGATCCCATCGTGCCCGTGGCCAACGGCCGCATCCTGGCCGCCCGGATCCCCAACGCCCGCCTGGTGACGGTGCCCGGCGGCGGGCATCTGTTCCTCCTCACCCGGCCGGTGGAGATGGCGAGGCGCATCACCGACTTCCTCACCGCCTGACGGGTCCGGCGAGATCGCGTACTTGAACGGGAAGAGATTGCCGCCCCGCCGGGCTAGGGCTGGGGGTGGGGGCCGAGGAGGGACACCGCCTCGCTGGCCATGAACAGCTCGGCCAGGCCGCGGGGGTCCTCCAGGCTGCGCCCGGTCAGCTCCTCCAGGCGCTGGAGCCGGTTGCGGACGGTGTTGCGGTGGCAGTACAGCGCCTTGGCCGCCTCGGCGGCCGAACCGCCGGCGGCGAACCACACCCGCAGGGTCTCGAGCAGCAGCGCCCGGGCCTCGGGGTCGAGGGCCAGCACCGGCTCCAGCACGATCCGGGCCGTCCGCCAGCCGGTATCGGCGTCGCTGACCAGCAGGGCCCGCACGGGATGGTCCTCGTAGAGCACCACGCCCTTGGTGCCCGCCGGCAGACAGCCCCGGGCGATGTCGGCCAGGCGCAGGGCTTCGGGGGTCCCGGTCAGCTCCGCATAGGCGGGGGACAGGCCCACCCGGGCGGTGGCCACCCCCTCCAGCGCCGCCCGCAGCCCGGCCGGGGTCACGGTCGGGCCGAGGGAGAGGACGCCCAGGTACCGGCCGGTGCGCAGCCGGAAGACACCGGTCCCGCCCCGCCCCCGGAGCTCGTCCATCACCGCCCGCTCGACGGGCTCAGCACCGGCGGGATCGACGGAGACGAGCACGAAGGAACCGTGCAGCGGCAGGCCAAGGGCAGCGGCGGCCTCGGGGAGGGACGGGTTCTCGGCCGCCAGCCCGGCCAGGACGGCGTCCACCACCAGGCTGCGGCGCTCGGCGTCGAGGCGGCTGAGCTCGGCCATCCGCTCCTGGTAGGCGGTGGCCACCACCACCGAGTAGTCGTCGATCAGCTCCCAGAGGCTGGCGGCGGTGTCGACCAGGGCGTCGGTGGCGTCGGGGCCGGCCCGCCGGGCCCGGGCCACCAACTCGTCCCAGATCACCCGGCCACCGAGGCGGAAAGCGTGGAGGACCTCGGCCAGGGGGAAGCCCTGCTCGGCCCGGCGCCGTCCCGTGGCCACCGGCGCCTCGGGGTTCTCCAGCTCCTGGCCCGCCAGCCGGCGCAGCGTCTCGGTGAGGTTGTCGGCGCAGGAGCGGCGCAGGTCCTCGGCCGTGACGGCGGCGGAGGAGCCGTAGGACGCCGACTCGGACCGGATCCACTCCACCAGCCGGTCGGCGAGCTCGGGCACGTCCTGGAGCAGCTCGGCGCCGAGGGTCCTGACCGACACGTCCACAGGCGGATCGTACTTGTGCACCGGCACACCCACGGCCCCCCAAGTCGGTCGCCGGGCCCATCGAATCGTCCCATTTGCGCTGGGAGAATGGCCCCACCGACACGTACTCGCCAGGGAGGATCGATGAAGTTCCGCCGTCTCAGCCTGGGCGCCGCCGTCCTCGGTGCCCTCCTCACCCTGTCCGGACCGGGCGCCTCGGCCCAGGTGATGGGCGTGCCCGACGTGATCGGCCAGTGGACCCAGCCCTTCGAAGAGGGCGGCGCCGGCACCCCCCGCTGCGTCCCCTCCGACGAGAACGACCCCGAGGGCTTCGTGGTGTGCAAGCCCGTGGCCCAGGCCGCCGCCGTCCTCCCCGACGGCCGCATCGTCTACTACAACGGCCTCGAGGGCACCGAGAACGCCCAGCCGGGCCCGCTGCCGCTGGGCAAGCTGCCGCCCGTCTCCCGGGACAGCCAGACCCGGGTCCTCGACCTGCGCTCCGGCACGCCGGCCTTCACCATCCCGGCGCAGAGCCGGGGCGGCCAGACCAACGAGAACATCACCGAGGGTCGGCGTTCCGAGGACGACCCCTTCGGTTACCTGGGCGCTCCCGGCCGTCCTGGTGACGGGCTGGTGGGCAGCCTGGCCGGCGCCGCCGGCGTCCCCGAGCAGCAGCCCACGTCACCGCCCGACGACTCCGCCGCCAACGACGGCGACATGTTCTGCGCCGACCTCGTGTCCCTGGCCGACGGCCGCGTCATCGCGGTGGGCGGCACCGACTGGTACATGGAGCCGGCGGTCATGGACCGCAACAACGGCGACCCGACCGACGTGGGCGTGACCGAGCTCGAGGGCCTGCCCAACCTCAACATCTTCAACCCGGAGACCAACACCTGGAGCCCCGGCGCCCGCATGAAGTACGGCCGCTGGTACCCCGGCCTGGTGGAGCTGGCCGACGGCCAGGTGCTCGTCACCGGCGGCACCACCAAGCTGATCAAGGACACCCAGCTGTCCCAGGTGCGCCGCACCGAGACCTACGACCCCGCCGCCGAGACGTGGACCGAGAACTACACCGGCTTCGCCTCCGAGAACAGCCTGCCCCAGATGCCCCGCCTGGTGCTCGCCCCCAACGGCAAGGTGTTCTACGCCGCCGTGGGCCAGATGTGGGGCCCCTTCGGCCAGGCCGCCGACGAGGCCACCTACGCCCTCCAGCAGTTCTTCGACCCGCAGACCAAGGAGTGGGAGATCGCCGGGCTGTCGCCCCTCGGCGCCCGCAGCGGGGCGGCGGTGGTGCCCCTGCCCATGAAGGCGCCCTACGACTCCATGACCCTGCTCACGTTCGGCGGCACGCTGGGCCCGCCCCCGGGCTCGTGGATCCCGGCCACGCCCTTCTCCACGCTGACCGACATCACGGCCGACGGGTCCGTCACCAACCGCCTGACCGGCAACCTGAACCACGGCCGCTGGTACTCCTCGGGTGTGGCCCTGCCCGACGGGAAGATCCTGGCCGTGGGCGGCGCCGACAAGGACGAGGTCGTCGATCCCGGCACCGAGATCTCCATCAAGGTCCCCGAGCTCTACGACCCGGCCACCGGCATCTGGACCGAGGTGGCGTCCCACACCCGGGACCGGACCTACCACAACTCCGCCCTGCTGCTGCCCGACATGCGGGTGCTGCTCGGCGGCCACACGCCCCTGCCCGCCCACTACGGCGGCCCCAACCAGGACCAGGGCGGCCCCTTCGGCAACAACGACAAGGACCCCAGCTTCGAGGTGTGGAGCCCGCCCTACCTGTTCCGGGGTGAGCGCCCGACCATCACCTCCGCCCCCGCCGGCGTCGCCTACGGCGAGCAGTTCGTGGTGGGCACGCCCCAGGCCGGCGAGGTCGAATCCGTCCAGCTCATCAAGACCCCGTCCCCCCAGCACATCATCGACTCCGAGCAGCGCATCCTCGAGCTGCCCTTCTCCTCGGCCGGCGACGGCACCCTGGCGGCGGTGGCCCCGCCCAACGGTGTGGCCGCCCCTCCCGGCTGGTACTACCTGATCGTCAACCGCAAGACGGCGCAGGGTCCGGTCCCGTCGGTGGCCCGCATGGTCCAGGTCGGAGTCAGCTCCAACCCGGCCGAGGCGCTCCAGCCCTTCGCCGACGACGCCCCCGCCCCGGTGGGCGGCTCGGCCACCCCGACCGAGGACACGAGCACGGCCACGGCGACCCAGGCCGAGCTGGCCCAGGCCACGGCCGGCACTCCGGCGGCGCCGGTGGCGGCTGCCACCGGCTCCGTCTACCAGAAGCTTTCGGCCCGCCCGGCTTCGGCCACCGGCCCGGTGCCCGTCCCCGCCTCCCTGCCGGCGCTGCCCCTGGCGGCGGTCGGCGTGGGGGCCACGGCTCTGGCGACGAGCCGGCGCTGGTTGCGCCGTCGCGGCTGACCCCTGACCGTCTCCTCCTCCCCCGCTGCGACCCCGGG
>JBIOUX010000043.1:0-4682 GCA_044867425.1 Acidimicrobiia bacterium
CGGCCTGCTCGGTCTTCGTCGGCAGCCCGGTGGAGGGGCCGCCCCGCTGGATGTCGACGATGACGAGGGGCAGCTCGAGGCTCACGGCCAGACCGATGGTCTCCGACTTGAGGTCGATGCCGGGGCCGCTGGTGGTGGTCAGCCCCAGCTGGCCGGCGAAGGCCGCCCCCAGGGCGGCGCCGATGCCGGAGATCTCGTCCTCCGCCTGCATGGTGCGCACGCCGAACGCCTTGTGCTTCGACAGCTCGTGGAGGATGTCGGAGGCGGGCGTGATGGGGTAGGAGCCGAGGAAGAGGTCGAGGCCCGACTGGCGGCTGGCGGCCAGCATCCCGTAGGAGAGGGCCACGTTGCCGGTGATGTTGCGGTAGCGGCCCTTGGGGAGGAGGGCGGGGGCGATCTCGAAGGCGTGCTGGAACAGCTCGGCGGTCTCGCCGAAGTTGACCCCGGCCCGGAAGGCGGCGAGGTTGGCGTCGCGCACGATGGGCTTGTTGGCGAAGCGCTGGTTGATCCAGTCGAACACCGGCTCGACCGGCCGGGAGTACATCCAGGACACCACGCCGAGGGCGAAGAAGTTCTTGGACCGCTCGGCGTCCCGAGGCTTGGCGCCGGTCTCCTTGGCCGCCTCCAGCGTCATCGAGGTCATCGGCACCTCGTAGACGGTGAAGGCGTCGAGCGATCCGTCCTCCAGCGGATTGGCGGTGTAGCCGGCCTTGTCGAGGTTGCGGGTCTCGAAGGAGTCGGAGTTGACGATGATCGAGGCGCCCGGCATCAGGTCGCGCACGCAGGCCTTGAGGGCGGCCGGGTTCATGGCCACGAGGACGTTGGGCGTGTCGCCCGGAGTCGAGATGTCGTGGTCGGAGATGTGCACCTGGAAGGCGGAGACGCCCGCCACCGTGCCGGCCGGAGCCCGGATCTCAGCCGGGTAGTCGGGCATGGTGGCCAAGTCGTTGCCGAAGGCGGCCGACACCTCGGTGAACCGGTCGCCGGTGAGCTGCATGCCGTCGCCGGAGTCGCCGGCGAACTTGATGACGACCCGGTCGAGGGGCTCACGGCCGCGGGTAGAGGGAATCGTTTCTGCGCCCATGGTCACCTCGGTCTCGGCAGGGCACGCGTCGTTGCGGCGCAGCGCCGGTGACGCCCGACGCGCCGACCTCCCATCATACCGGCGGAGCCCGGAGTTCCCGGCATCCCGCCAGAGCTAGGCTGTGCCCATGAACGAGGAGCAGCTCCAGAAGATGCGTGAGGGGGCCGGGTTCATCGCCGCCCTCGACCAGAGCGGCGGCAGCACACCCAAGGCCCTCAAGCTCTACGGCATTCCCGAGGACAGCTGGTCAGGCGACGAGGAGATGTTCGACCTGATCCACGACATGCGGGCCCGCATCATCAAGAGCCCGAGCTTCAACGGCGACCGGATCCTCGGCGCCATCCTCTTCGAGAAGACGATGGACCGCGAGATCGACGGCCTCGAGACCGGCGACTACCTCTGGTCCAAGAAGAACATCGTGCCCTTCTTGAAGGTCGACAAGGGCCTCGCTCCCGAAGCGGACGGCGTCCAGCTCATGAAGCCGATGCCGGGCCTGGACGAGCTGTTGGAGCGGGGCGTGGCCCGCGACATGTTCGGTACCAAGGAGCGGTCCGTCATCAAGCTCGCCGACCCAAAGGGCGTGGAGGCCATCGCCGCCCAGCAGTTCGAGATCGGCAACCAGGTCCTGCGCCACGGGCTGGTTCCCATCCTCGAGCCGGAGATCGACATTCACTCACCCGAAAAGGCCGAGGCCGAGGAGCTCCTCAAGCAGGCGCTGCTCTCGGGGCTCGATCAGGTGCCCGACGGACAGCAGGTGATGTTCAAGCTCACCCTGCCGGAGATCGACGGCTTCTACACCGAGCTGGTGGAGCACCCCAAGGTCCTCCGCGTGGTCGCCCTCTCCGGCGGCTACAGCCGCGAGGAGGCGAACGCCCGCCTCAGCCGCAACCCCGGTGTCGTCGCCAGCTTCTCGCGCGCCCTGACCGAAGGCCTGACCGCCCAGCAGAGCGATGAGGAGTTCGACGCCGCCCTCGACGAGTCGGTGGGCAGCATCTTCGCCGCATCAACGAGCTGAGACGCCGGCAGTCAGAGGTGCTGGTCGAACCAGGCGGCGACGGCGTCGACCGCGGGATCGACGTACTTGGGCTCGTCATAGAGATCGATGTGGTTGGTGGTGTCGAGCCAGAGCAGGCGCTTGGGTTCGCCGGCCCGGTCGAAGGCAGCCTCGGCGCCCTCGGGTGAGCAGTAGGCGTCCGTGCGGCCGTGGACCATCAGCCACGGGGTGGGTGAGATGAAGTCGGCGCCGCCGGCAAGGTCGACGGTGAGGAGCTCGTAGAGAGAGGTCCTGCTGATCTGGTTGACCCACCCGGGGCTCTGCGACCGGTCGGTCCCGTAGTAGGAGAAAGGCTCGTCGCCACCCATCAGAGCGGGGCCGCCGTCGGGCGCCACCGCGGGCATGTACTCGACGTCGCCGGTGGCGTACTGGCGGACGGCGGCCTTCCTGAGGTCGGCGAGCAGGTCGCGGTAGCTCGTCGCGCCCATGCCCGATCTCATGGCGGCGGGGTCGTTGTAGCCGCCAGCCACCGTGGCCAGGACCATCACCCGGGGATCGAAGGCGGAGAACCGCAGGGCGTAGCCGCCGCCGAGGCAGACGCCGACGCACCCGAGCCGGTTCTCGTCGACCTCGGGGCGGGCGGCCAGCCAGCTGAGGGCGTCGCGCAGGTCGGCCAGCTTCCCCGGCGGGTCCTCGTGCTGGCGGGGAAGGCCGCCGCTCCCGCCGAAGTTGCGGTGGTCGAAGGCCAGGGTGACGTAGCCGCGGCCGGCCAGGGCGGCGGCGTAGGTGCCGGTGACCTGCTCCTTCACCCCGGTGAGGGGGCCGGTGAAGACAAGCGCGGGGCTGGGCGTGGTTGCCTCCGGCGGCAGCCGCAGGTGGCCGGCGAGCTCCAGTCCGTCGCTGGGAATCGCTACCTCGAGCGGCTCGTTCACGTCGCCCCTCCCGTTCATGGGTTCCCCAGTCTCACCCCTCCGAGGGCGGCCCGCACCCTGTCTTTCGCTTCCGGCGTTCCTCAGCAACGACAGGTGTTGCGCAGGAACGCCGAAACGCCAGGGGGTGGCCGCGCCGTCAGCTGAGGGCCGCCAGGCGTTCGGCGACGTCGACGAAGGCGGGGTCCCGGGCCGAGACCTTACGGAACAGGAACCGGGCGCCCGGGATGTCGCCGGCGCGTTCGTGCAGGTCAGCGAGGGCGTACCACAGCCGCAGATGGTGCTCGGCGATCCGCTTGGGCGAGACCGGACCCCGCTCCAGGAGCCGGATGGCTTCGGGGATGCGGCCCTGGTCAGCCAGGGAGCCGGCGGCCACGATGCGGCCCTCGGTCATAACGTCCGCCGCCGGCGAGGCAGCCCGCAGCTCCTCCCAGAGCCGCTCGACGACGGTATGGCGGCCCAGGGCCCGGGCCGCGTCCATGAGCAGCGGGTGCTGGGTGGCCGAGCCGGTCAGCTCGACGAACGCCTCCAGCTCTTTGCGGGCCGGGGCCCAGCGCTCGAGCCGGTAGAGAGCCGTGCCGAGCAGCTCCCGCACGTCGGGATCGGTCGGGTGGCGGTCCTTGAGGGGGCGCAGCATCCGCAACGCCTCTTGCTCGTAGCCCCGCTCGATGGCCCGGGATGCCTTCCGGAGCGCGTCGGCCAGCCGGGGCGGCCGGGGACCGGTCGCCGGCGGGGCCGAGGCGGCGAGCTCGCGGGGTTGCCCGGGGGCGGGCCGCCTCCGCTTGGGGGTGGCCGGCTCCTCGACGAGCCCGGCGGCCTCGTCCTTCAGCCGCAGCGCGGGGCGGCGGGGTGCCGCCCCTCGGGCGACGGCGTCCCGGGCCACCTTCCGGACGACCGGCTCGGCGTCCTCCCTCCGGCCCGGGCGGTCGCCCTCCGGGCGGCGGGGGTACCGGCGGCCGCCCTCGAAGTCACGGGACCGTCCGGCGAACGGCCCGAAGCCTTCGTCGTCCTGGGTCGGGCGCGGTTCGGGGCGGCGGCGAGCCGGCGACCGTCGCTCCTCGCCCGCCGTGCCTCGCTCGGGGCGACCATGCCCGGTCCCCCTCCGCCCGCCCTCCACCGCTGGCCGTCGCGTGGTCCGAGCCGGCTTGCCCGCCCGGGCCCCGTCCTCCGCCGCTGGCCTTCGCGTGGTCCGAGCCGGCTTGCCCGCCCGAGGCCCGTCCTCCGCCGCTGGCCTTCGCTCGGTCCGACCGGGCCTGCCCGCCCGAGGCCCATCCTCCGCCGCGGGCCTCGGCGCCCTGCGAGCCGGCTTGCCCGCGGGCGTTCCCTTTCGATCCGGACGGTCTTCGCGGCGCGGCGGAGTCCGCTTGCCGTCACCTCGACCGCCGCCTTGGGCCGCGTCGGCGCCGCGGCGCGGGCCGTCCCGTTTCGGGCGTCCGCTACCCCCACGGTCTCTCGCCTGCGCCATGACCTCAGAGTACGCCGAGGCACGAATGAGCCCGGACGCGAGAACGCCCGCCGAAGCGGGCGTTCTCAGGTGTATCCCGGCGACGACCTACTCTCCCAGGGGGCTCCCCCCCAAGTACCATCGGCGCTGGTGGGCTTAACTGCCGTGTTCGAGATGGGAACGGGTGTGACCCCACCGCCATAACCACCGGAAACCTGGTACGCCGGCCCC
>JBIOUX010000044.1:0-16783 GCA_044867425.1 Acidimicrobiia bacterium
GGAGAAGGGGCACTTCCGGCCGGCGCAGTGGGTCGGTTTCCACCCGGAGACGGCCGAGCGCCTGCGGGAGCTGGATCTGGAGTTCCCCGAGGACATCACCAGCGGTCAGGGGTTCCTCCTCGTGAACCGGTCGACCGAACCGACGCCCCTGATCGAAGAGATCAGGACCAAGTTGGACCTGCCCTTCTTCGTGTGCGTGCCGGTGATGGGGGAGGCCGAGCCCATCGGGTTGCTCCTGTCCGGACGGCTGAGGGAGGCACGGCCGTCGTACCCGGCGCTGGACCAGGGCGACGTGGACACCTTCGTGGCCATCGCCGGGCTGATCTCGGCCTCGATCCGGAATCTCCGCCTGGCCGTGCTGGAGGAGTTGGACCGGGTCAAGACCGACTTCTTCGCCAACATCTCCCACGAGTTCCGCACGCCGCTCATGCTCACCCTGGGTCCCCTCGAGCAGATCCTCCACGGGCGGGCCGGCGCGGTGCCCGACAAGGTCCTGGACCTGACCGAGGTCATGCACCGCAACCAGCGCCGCCTGCTCGAGCTCATCAACCAGATCCTCGACCTGACCAAGTTCGAGGCGGCCGAGATGCAGCTGCGGGCGGCCCCCATCCCCGAGATCGACCGGTTCGTGGCCGAACGGGTGGACCAGTTCCGGCCCCTGGCCGAGAAACGAGGGGTCGACCTCCGCACCAATCTGGCCGCCGGCGTGGGCGGGTCGTCGCTGTTCGTCGACCGGGAGAAGTTCGACCGCCTGGTGAACAACCTGCTGTCCAACGCAGTCAAGTTCACCCCTGAGGGCCACGTCGAGGTGTCCACCGCCATCGAGGGGCAATCCTTCGTCCTGTCGGTGCGGGACACGGGGGTGGGCATCATGCACGACGAGCTCCCCCGGGTGTTCGACCGGTTCCGGCAGGCGGACGGGGGCGAGGCTCGCCAGTTCGAAGGGACCGGCATCGGACTGGCCCTGGTGAAGGAGATCGCCAAGCTCCACGGCGGCACGGTGAGCGCCCAGAGCGAATACGGCCAGGGCAGCCGCTTCACGGTGACCATCCCGCTGGGAAAGGACCATCTCAGCCCAGCGACCTGGGTCGACACCGCTCCCGAGGACGGATCGGGCGTGCCGGTGGTCGAGCGTCCCATGGTGGTGGAAGTGGCCGTGGACCCTGATTCGGTCCTCGAGCACAACGAACGGACCTCAGAGACCCTGGACTCGAACCGGGCCACCGTCCTCTACGTCGAGGACAATCCTGATCTCCGCCGCTATGTCGCCGACCTCCTCGCTCCCCACTACAACGTTTTCCTTGCCGTGGACGGCCACGACGGGCTCGAGAAGGCCCGGCTCTACCAGCCGGATCTCATCCTGTCGGACGAGATGATGCCCCGGATGAGTGGACGGGGGCTGCTGGCGGAGCTGCGGGGCGATGCCGAGCTGGGCACGGTGCCGGTCATCTTCCTCACCGCCCGGGCCGCGGCCGAGTCCCGCATCGAGAGCCTGGACGCCGGCGCCGACGACTACCTGGCCAAGCCCTTCCACGAGGGCGAGCTCCTGGCCCGCGTCCGGGCCCTGCTCCGCAGCCGGGCTCAGGAGCGCGAGCTGGAGCGGCTCAACCGGCGGCTGGAGGCGAAGGTCGAGGAACAGGTGGGCGAGCTGGTCCGCACCGGTGAGCTCCGCCGCTTCCTGCCCGCGGCCCTGGCCGAGGCGGTGATGCAGGGCCAGATCGGCCAGCCCGAGCAGTTCGAGCGCCGGCGGGTGACGGCGCTGTTCGCCGACATGGTCGGTTTCACGGCGCTCTCCGACCGCCTCGAACCCGAGGAGGTCTCCGCCGTGGTGAACGACTTCCTCCGGGAGATGGCGGCGGTGGCCGTCACCCATGGTGGCACGGTGGACAAGTTCATCGGCGACGAGGTCATGGTGCTCTACGGGGTACCGGTGCGGGGTGATCCGGAGGACGAGGCATGGGCGGCCGTGCGCAGCGCCTGGGCCATGCGGTCCACGGTCCACGAACTCCGGGCCCGGTGGCGCCGGCGGGGCGTGAGCCGGGACTTCGGCGTCCGGATCGGGATCAACACCGGGTACTGCACGGTGGGCGTGTTCGGCAGCGACCTGCTCCAGAGCTACACGGCCATCGGAACACCGATCAACGTCGCCGCCCGCCTCCGGGCCCAGGCCGCGCCGGACGGGATCGTGTGCGGGTTCACCACCCACGCCCTGGTCCAGGACCGGGTGCGGGCCCGGGCCCTCGCGCTCACCCTTCCTGGCATCGCCGAGCCCGTCGATGCCTTCGAGATCTTGGAGGTGGCGGGCGAAGGCTCCGGCCCGATCGGCTCCGGGCCCGCCGCGCTCACCCGGCGGGAACGGGAGGTGGCCCGGCTGGCGGCCGACGGCCACACCGCCCGGGAGATCGCCGGGCTCCTCTTCATCGCCGAGCGCACGGTGGAGACCCACCTGGCCAGGGTCTACGAGAAGCTCGGGGTCCGCTCCAAGGTCGAGCTGGCCAAGCGGGCGTCGGAGCTCGACCTCTGACCGGACAGAAAATCGGTACCCGGACTACGTACTTTCCACGATGCCCGATCGGGCCCGCTCGTTTATCGTCGGCACCATCGGGGAGAACGGGAGGGAGTGCCATGCGAGCAGGTGTGGGCCACAGCGTGAATCCGACGTCGACGGAGGCGGCCATCGAGGCGACCCGGGCGGCCCTGGCCCAGGCTGGGACCGAGACCTGCGACCTCGCCCTGTTGTTCGCCGCCTCCAAGCACGACCCGACCCAGCTGCGGGATGGGTTGCGGTCCGTGGCCGGGCGGGCGACCCGCATCGCCGGTGGCAACGCCATTGGCGTCGTGACCAGGGACTACCTGGGCTACGACGGCTTCGAGGTCGGCGTAGCCGTGCTCTCCGCCGGGCCCGGTGACGACATCGACCTGTTCATCGAGGGCCCGCTGCCCGACAACGAGTTCGAGGTCGGATTGGCACTGGCCCAGCAGGTCCGGAGCAAGGAGTACCGGGGCGATCCCAGCGTCTTCCTCATGTACGACGCGATCAAGGGGATGGCGACGGCGGGCTTGTCGCTCAACATGGCCACGCCCCTCCTGGAGGGAATGGGCTTCGGGCTGGGCACGTGGCCGGCGATGGCGGGGATCGGGATGATGGGGGGGATGGAAGGCGACACCGGCCACCAGTGGTTCGACGACCGGATCGAGCAGGGCAGTGCCGTGGCTCTCGTGCTCTCCGGCGGCCTGCGGATGGACACCGTGATCATGCACGGCAACAAGCCGGCCAGCGGCTACCACACCGTGACCAAGACCGACGGCGTCACGATCCTGGAGATCGACGGTGTCCGGGCGAGCGACAAGCTGGCCGAGCTCCTCGGGGGCTCCTCGGGGAAGCCCTCAGAGGACTACCCGGTCTTCGTCACCTTCGGGATCAACCGCGGCGAGAAGTTCGGGCCCTTCAACGAGGAGGAGTACCAGAACCGTGTGGTCCTGGCCGTCGACGAGGAGCGGGGCGGGCTCATCACGTTCGAGAACGACCTGAAGGCGGGCACCGAGGTCCAGCTCATGCGTCGCGGCATCGACTTCGACTACATGGAGGAGAAGGTCAACCAGCTCTACGAGCGGATCGGTGACCGCGAGCCGATCCTGGCTCTGTACGTCGACTGCGGCGCGCGGACCAGCAGGTTCATGGGCACCGACGAGGAGGAGGCGGCCGAGATCCAGCGGACGGTTGGCTCCCGGACGCCGCTGCTGGGGATGTACTCGGCCACCGAGATCGCCAAGGTGTGCGGCGAGGTGCAGCCGCTCCACACGACCGGCGTCCTCTGCATCCTCAGCCAGTAGGACGGCGGAGGGTCAGTCGGGGCGGCCGAGGGAGCGGACGGCCAGGGTCAGGAAGACGCCGGCGAAGGCGGCCACCACCGCCACCTCGGCCACCACCGGCAGGGTCACGCCGAACACCTCCACGCCCACCGGGAAGCGACGCAAGGCCTCTGGCGGCACGTCCTGAGCGGAGAACACCGCCCGGCGCAAGGGGTCGACGGCGTAGGTGAGGGGATCCAGCCGGGTGAGGGCCTTCAGCCAGCCGGGCAGGTCACCCAGGGGGAACAGGGCGCCGGAGAGGAAGAGCATCGGCAGCATGAAGAACTGCATGACCACGGCGAAGCTCTCCAGCTTCTGCATGCGGCTGGCCACGAAGGTCCCGAAGGCGGTCATGGCGAAGGCCATGAGCAGCGACGAACCCAGCACCCCGAGCACCACGCCGAGCGTGAGCCGGACGTGAACCACCGGGGCGAGGGCCAGCATCACGCTGCCCTGGACGGTGGCCACCGTGGCTCCGCCGGCGGCCTTGCCCAGCACCAGGGCGGTGCGGGTCACGGGAGCGACGAGCATCTCGCGCAGGAACCCGAACTCCCGGTCCCAGAGGATGGACACGGCGCTGAACATGGCCGTGGTGACCACACCCATGGCCACCACCCCGGGGAAGACGAACTGCTTGAAGTCGACCCCGCCGGTGGCGCCCACCAAGGGCCCCAGCCCCGAGCCGAGCACGAGGAGGAAGAGCACGGGCTGGACGAAGTTGGTGGCGATGCGGATCCGGGCCCGTACGAAGCGCAGCAGCTCCCGCTGCCACACCATGGCCACCGTTCGGCCTTCGTCGGGCAGGCTGAGGGCGAGGTCGGCCCGCATCCTCAACGTCTCCGGGAGGCGGCGGCGAACCGGCGCAAGACGGTGTTCCCCTCGGCGGACTGCTCGCGGATCTGGCGGCCGGTGAAGTGGAGGAACACGTCGTCGAGGTCGGGAGTGTGGACCCGCACGCGCTCGACGGGGACGCCGGCGGTCTGGACCAGGGGACCCACGGCCCGCTCCCCGTCGGGCACCGCCACCGTCAACCCGGGCTCCCCCGGAGGGCGGATCACCTCGTAGCCGGCGGCCAGCAGCCGGGCGGCGGCGGTGCCGTCGTCGGCCGTCCGCAGGTGCACAATGTCCGCCCCCACCGCCGCCTTCAGGACGGCCGGGCTGTCCAGGGCCACGACGGCGCCGTGGTCGATGATGGCGATCCGGTCGGCGTACTCCGCCTCGTCCATGTAGTGGGTGGTGAAGAACACCGCCGCCCCCTCCTCGTCCCGGAGGCGGAGCACGTCCTCCCACATCCGGGCCCGGGTCTGGGGGTCGAGGCCCACGGTGGGCTCGTCCAGGAACAGGACGTCGGGGGTGTGGAGCAGCGCCCGGGCGATCTCCAGGCGCCGGGCCATGCCCCCCGAGTAGGTGGAGACGAGGTCGGAACGGCGCCCGGTGAGGTCGACGAGGTCCAGGACCCGATCGATCCGGGGTCCCACCAGGGCCCGGGGCACGCCGTAGAGGACGGCGTGGAAGCGGAGGTTCTCCTCCGCCGTCAGCTGCTCGTCGAGGGTCTGGTCCTGGAACACGAGCCCGATGCTGCGCCGCACCGCCCGGGGCTGGCGGGCCACGTCGAAGCCGGCCACCCGGGCCTGCCCGGCGCTGGGCCGGGTGAGGGTGCAGAGCATGCGGATGGTGGTGGACTTTCCCGCCCCGTTCGGCCCGAGGAAGGCGAACACCTCCCGGGGCGCCACGTCGAAGGTGACGGTCCGCACCGCCTCTACCGCCCCGTAGTGCTTGGACAGGCCCAGCACGTGCACGGCCGGCGCCGGTTCGGTGTCCCGGGCGTCGCCCGCTGCCACCCGCAATCGTGTCACTCAGTGACAATAGCCCAGCAACCGCCCGCCATCCATCCATTCGGTTGGAGACGGGACAGGAGATCGTAACTAGACTGAGCGGTCAATCAATACGGGGTTGGAGGAGGCGGGCGTGGAGAATCTTCTGTGCGAGGGCCGGATCTGTGTGGTCACGGGCGCCGGCCGGGGGATCGGCCGGGAGTACGCCCTGGCCCTGTCGGCCGAGGGCGCCTCGGTGGTGGTGAACGACCTCGGCGGCACCCGCGACGGTTCGGGCACGGACGCCGGCCCGGCCCAGGCCGTGGTCGACGAGATCACCGCCGCCGGCGGGGCGGCGGTGGCCAACACCGACGACATCTCCACCTGGGAAGGGGCCGAGCGTCTCATCCGCCAGGCCATCGAGGTGTTCGGGGGCCTTGACGTGGTGGTCAACAACGCCGGCATTCTCCGCGACCGGATGCTGGCCAACATGACCGAGGAGGAGTGGGACGCCGTCATCCGGGTGCATCTGAAGGGCACCTTCGCCCCCTCCCGCCATGCCGCCGCCTACTGGCGGGACCGGGCCAAGGCCGGCGAGACCAACAACGCCCGGATCATCAACACCACGTCGGTGTCGGGCATCTACGGGAACCCGGGCCAGACCAACTACGGGGCGGCCAAGGCGGGCATCGCCGGATTCACCGTCATCGCCGCCCGGGAGCTGGCCCGCTACGGGGTGACGGTCAACGCCATCGCTCCCGGTGCCCTCACCCGCCTGACCGAGGATCTCGGCCTGCCCGAGGACAAGCGGGCTGCCTTCGATCCCAAGTGGGTGGCGCCGGTGTGCGTGTGGCTGGCCTCGACGCAGTCGGCCGGGGTGACCGAGCGGGTCATCGAAGCGTCCGGTCAGGGCCTGTTCATCAGCGAGGGCTGGCACCAGGGGCCGGGGGCCGACGCGGTGTCCGATCCCCATCAGGTCGACGGGGTGTTGCGCAAGCTGCTGGCCGACGCCCGGCCCAACGCCGACATGCAGAACCGTTCCTAGACAGGCGATGAGCCGGCCAGCTGCGACAGCACCTCGGCGAGGTGGCGGGGCCGGGACAGCATGGGGGAGTGCCCGCCGGGCAGCTCGATGGGCTCCACGCCGAGGCGTTCCCGTGCCATCCGCCGCGACCAGTGCGGGGCCATGGCCTTGTCCCCGGTGCAGAGCACGTAACTCGAATCGACGTCGGGCCAGCGTTCGAGGGGGCACGGCTCCCGGCTGGTGGTCCACACCTGGCGGCGCAGGCGGGCGGCGGCCCAGCCGGCCAGGTCCTCGGGACAGTCGTGGTAGAAGGCCTGCGCCGCCACGTCGGGTTCCCAGGAGGCCGACCCGTCGGGGTGGATCACGCGGGGCATCGTGGCCCACTCCCGTGTGAACGATTTCGGTCCGGACCGCATGGTCTCGTCCAGGCTCCGGCCCGGCTCGGGCACGAGCGCGCAGAGGAACACCAGGCGGGCCACGGGCCGGCGGGCGGCGACCACGGGGATGGTGATTCCGCCCAGGGAATGGCCGACGAGCACCGTGTCGGCGCCGGCGCCGTCGAGGGCGGCGGCGACCACGGCGGCGTTGTCCTCCAGTCCGGCGTCCCAGTCCTCGCAGGGGAGGTCGACGGCCACGGCCCGGTGGCCGAGCGCCCCCAGCTCGGCGGCCAACAGGTCCCAGCACCAGGCGCCGTGCCAGGCGCCGTGCACCAGCCCGAAGGTCACCACGGCCGGCTCAACCGGAGCGCGATTCGCTGATCTCGAGCAGGTGTCCGTCGGGATCGGCGAAGAAGCAGCGCACCTCCCATTCGTACTCGACGGGCGGGGTGAGGAACCGGGCGCCCCGGGCGTGCAGAGTCTCGTACGCCGCCCGGCAGTCCGGCACCCGGATGGTCATCTCGTGGCTGACGGTGTCGGGGTCGGCGGGCGGGGCGAACACCACGCCCGGCTTGTCGGCCGTCGGTCCGCCGCCGGTGACGAGGAGGATCCAGGTTCCGAGGAAGCGCAGCACCACCGACGTCCCGCCGTACTCCCGGTGGACCTCGGCCCCCAGGACATCCCGGTAGAAGCTGCGGGACCGCTCCATGTCGCTGACCACGAGCAGGTGGGTGAGCTCCATGCCCTCCGTCGGGAACGGCATGGGCCGAGGTTATCGAGAAGTGGCCGCCAGCCGCGCTCGTTCGGCCTCATCCAGGACGAGGCGGGCGAACTCCTCGGCGGGGACGGGCTTGCTGAAGAGGTAGCCCTGGACCTCGTCGCAGCCGCGCTCGACGAGGTAGCGCAACTGTTCGGCGGTTTCGACACCCTCGGCGGTGACCTTCAGCCCGAGGCTCTGACCCAGAGCGACGATGGAGGTGACGATCGGGTCGGCGGCGCTGGACATGGCGTGGATGAAGGACTTGTCGATCTTCAGGCCGTCGATGGGCAACCGGCTCAGGTACGTGAGACCGCAGTATCCGGTGCCGAAATCGTCGATGGAGCAGGCCACACCCATGGCCCGCAGCGCCTCGAGCTCGGCGACGGTCAGGTCGATGCTCTCCAGGGCGGCGCTCTCGGTCAGCTCCAGCTCGAGGCGCCGGGGATTGAGCCCGGTGAGGCGCAGGGCGGCGGCGACGAAATCGACCAGCCCGTGACGGAGCTGGCGAGCGGAGATGTTCACCGACACGGTGAGCGGCGGGAGCCCCTGGGCCCGCCACACCTGGAGCTGTTCGCAGGCCGCGGCGATCACGAACTCGCCGAGGGCCACGACCTGTCCGCTCTGCTCGGCGGCGGGCACGAAATGCCCGGGGAACAGCAGCCCCCGTTCGGGGTGGTTCCAGCGCACGAGGGCCTCGGCTCCGTTGATGGCGCCCGTGGCGAGATCGATCTTCGGCTGGTAGTGGAGGAGGAGCTCGTCGTGCTCGAGCGCGTGGTGCAGGGCGGCTTCGAGCGCCAGGCGTTCGTGAGCCTGGGTGCGCAGCGCCGGGCTGAAGATCTCGTAGGTGTTCCGCCCTCGCTCCTTGGCCCGGTACATGGCGGCGTCGGCCCCTTCGATGAGGTGCTCGAGGTCCGTCCCGTCCTGGGGGTAGAGGCTGATGCCGATGCTCGGGGTGATGAGCACCTGCTCCTCGGCCACGACCATGGGCGCCCCGAAGGCGGCCAGCAGCCGCTCGGCGATCCGCACGGCTCCGTCGATCCCCGAGATGTGCGGCATGAGCAGGGCGAACTCGTCGCCGCCGAGCCGGGCCACGGTGTCCTCCTCGCGGACGCAGGACAGGAGCCGGGCGGCCGCCTGGCGCAACAGCTCGTCGCCGGCGCGGTGGCCGAAGCTGTCGTTGACGGCCTTGAACCGATCGAGGTCGACGAACATGACGGCGACGGGCAGGTCATTGCGACGGGCATGGGCCAGGGCGCGGTTCAGGCGGTCGGCGAACAGCGTCCGGTTCGGCAGACCGGTGAGGGCGTCGTGGTGGGCCCGGCGCTCGATGCCGGACCGCTGCCACAGGAGGCTGCCGAGGTAGGCAGCCAGGACGACGGAGAGGATGCCCAACCCCAGGGCGGTGGCCGCCGGGATCATGGCGTGCCGCTGGTGCTGGAGAGCGATGACGGTGGGGGCGGCCAGCATGGCCATCTCGATGAGGAGGAAGTGTCCGGAGCTGAAGCTCGGCGGATCGCCGGAGAGGGGCTCGAAGAGATCCCGCATGCTCGGGTTCAGCGCCCCCAGAGCCCAGAAGACGAACGAGCAGGCCAGGAGGATCGGCACGACGCTGACCGGGAGGCGCCAGTCGCTGACCGTGCTCAAGGCGGCGGCGACGTGGGCACCGAGGAGATAGGCGACGGCCAGCGCCGCCGCCCGGTAGACGAAGAGGCGTTCCCCGGGCAGGAAGAGCAGCCGCGCCGTGACCGTCAGCAGCATCAGGTCGAGCGCCGGCAGGGCGATGGAAAGGGCGGCGACGAGTGTGGGAACGCCGGCCTGGTGGCGTTCCGGAGCGATGGCCGTCCACAGCAGCAGCCCGAAGAGCGTGGCCACCAGCCCGGCTTGGACGAGCACGTCGGCGCCCCGGTCCGGAAGCCGGGCGTTGAGCATGCGCAGCAGGCCGGCGGCGAGCAGGGGATAACTGACCAGCGCCAGCAGGGCCGGCCAGGAGGGGCGGGTGGGGTCGGGTGCCAGCGCCCCGGCCCGGGTCGCCACCTGCACCACCAAGCCGGCGGCGATGAGGAGCCAGGGTTCGACGTGGCCCGTGGCCGCGGGGTGCCCGTCCGGCCTCCGGTGCAGCCGGACGCCGGCGACGATCCCCGCCACGGCCAGCAGGCCGATCACCTGGACCACGCCGTGGATCACCGGAGCGCGCCGGCGGGGGCGGCGCGCGGGCCACCGACGTTCACCCGGTTGCTGGCAGATGCCACATGTTCGTATCGGGAATCGACGGTATGTCCCTGAACCCCCCAGCCGCGGAAACGACACAATTGGCCGCGTTCTGCCTGTCAGGCACCGAGGAGGCGCATGAACGAAATCGACACCACCTTGTGTCTCTCGGAGGTGAGGGATGGAGTGTGCACCCTGACCCTCAACAACCCCGAGCGGCGCAACGCCTGGAGCTACGCCATGGAGGGGCGGTACTTCGACCTGCTGGCGCAGGCCGACACCGACTCCGAGGTCCGGGTGATCGTCCTCACCGGTGCGGGCACCTCGTTCTGCCCGGGGGCGGACATCCAGGCGTTGGAGAAAATCGCCGGCGTGGGCGGGATGAGCATCGCCGGCCGGCGATCGCCGGGCTTCCCCGGGACCATCCGCAAGCCCATGATCGCCGCCATCAACGGGGCCTGCGCCGGCATCGGCCTGGTTCAGGCCCTGAACTGCGACGTGCGCTTCGCCGCCCGGGGTGCCCGCTTCTCGACCGCCTACGCCCGCCGGGGCCTCCCCGCCGAATACGGCATCTCGTGGCTGCTGCCCCGGCTGGTCGGGGTCGAGAAGGCACTCGACCTGCTGCTGTCGGCCCGGGTGTTCGAGGCCGACGAAGCCAGGGAGCTGGGCCTGGTGTCCCGGGTATGCGACCCGGAGGCGGTGCTCAGCGAGGCTTTCGCCTACGCCTCTGACCTGGCCGCCAACTGCTCGCCCCGTTCGATGGCGGCCATGCGCGCCCAGGTCTACGGGGATCTGGCCCGCGACTTCGACGAGTCGCTGGCCCGGTCGCTGGCCGCCATGGTCCGCTTCACCACCGATGACGATTTCGCCGAGGGGGTGGCCAGCTTCGCCGAGCGCCGCCCGCCGAAGTTCGTCCCCCTCGGTTCCGGCTTCTCCTTCGACGACGAGGCCCGCGCCTGAGGGCGCCGACGCGTCAGGCGGGCATGTCCTTCAGCAGCCGTTCGAGGCCGGCGAGGTCGATCTCGACGGTCGGCGGGCCGCCGGGGCGCGCCTCAGCCCGGCAGGCGGAGCAGGCCAGCGCCATCCACGGCGAGTAGCAGGCCGGGCAGCACCACCGCCAGCACCTCCCGCACTGCTGGGTGAGCTCGGACTGGTGGCCGCAGAAGAGGTCGGGGTGTTCCAGCGCAACCATTTGAGCCACCGCCTGACGCCGCTGCTGACCCCGCCTCGGGGGACAGTAAAGGAACACATGGCGATGTTGGCGGACATCCGTCCAAAACCTGTAACCCTTGTGGTTGAAGGGGTTTATGTGTCAAATGACCATCAGTGTGAGACAAACTTTGCCGGTCCACGGCGCGAGATTGAGGGACATGGCCGAAGCCTCGAAAGGGGAATGGGAGAACCTGCGGCGGGCGGTGGCGCTCCTCACCGCCTGGAGCGCGTCCGACGGCGACATGAGCGTGCTCGGGGCCACCATCAACAGCTACGCCTCCGAGGCGGACAGCATCGAAGAGGTCATCGAGATCTTCCAGGGGTTCGTCGCTGGGCTCGTCTCCCTGGGCGGCGGCCTCCTGCTGGAGCTCAGCCGCATGTCGGAGCAGACCCCGGCCGAGCTGCTCGAGATCATCGGCCGCCGGACGGCCGAGGATGGCTGAGCCCCCCGCGGTGATCAGTCGGGGAGGGCGAAGGTGGCCCAGCCCTTGAGGTGGGTGCCGCCCGTCTGACGGGTGACGGCCATCTCGAGGTCGACAAGTCGCTGCCCGTCCTCCTCCCGCTTGTCCACCACCACTCCGGAGTAGGTGAGGACGTCGCCGGGCCAGGCCTGTTCCCGCCACTGGACCTTGAAGCGGCGCACGTTCGCCGCTCCCAGCCAGTCGGTGGCCCAGGTGGCGAGGACGCCGGCCTGGAGCATGCCCACCGCGAACGGCTGGGGGAAGCCGGCCTTCTGGGCGAATTCGGTGTCGTGGTGGATGGGGTTCATGTCGCCCGAGGCGCCCTGGTAGCGGACGAAATCCGTCACCGTGAGGGGCTTGTCCTCCCGGGTGGGGCCTTCGGTGCCTACGTCGAGGTCCTTCCAGGTCACGGTCATCACCGTCCCCCCTCGCGGGGAGCTTGGCTGGTCTCGATCACGGTGGAGCGGGACTCCGCCACCACCGCCCCCGACTCGTCCCGGTACTCGGTCACCACCTCGGCGAAGGTCATGGTCCCGCCCCGCTTCCCTTCCTTCTCGTAGACCCGGTCGATGCGGGCCTGGGCGGTCAGCACCGTGCCGGTGGCGGGCGGCGGGCCGGGAAAGGTGAACTCCTGCTCGCCGTGGAGGATGCGCTCCCAGTTGAGCGTGCTTCCGCCCCAGGGCGAGTGCTCCGGCTCCTGCCAGAAGACCGACGAGGCCAGGAAGGTGACGGGCGAGGTGGCCGGAGGCCCGTCGCCGGCCAGGTAGGCCGGGTTGGCCGACTTGGTGGCCCGGGCGAACTCCCGGACCTTGCCTTCCTCCACCACCACCCGGAAGGGCTTGCCGCTGCTGCCTTCGAGGGACTTGTCCACGGGATGCTCCTAGCTCGCTTGTCCGGCCAGGGAACCGCTCACGGCGGGGCTTCCCCTCCTGAGGTGAGCGGAGAGTAATCCCAGGCCTCCAGTGGCGGCGAAAGCCCCGGCCAGGAACGGGCCGGTGTAGCCGGCCACGGCCACCAGCGGCCCGAGGACCAGCGCACCGGCGCCCTGGCCGAGGTCGAAGAAGGCCACCACCGTCCCCACCACGGCCGCCCGCTCGCCGTCGGGGGCAGCGGACAGCGCCAGGGACAGGAGGGCGGGGAACATGAAAGCGTTGCCGGCGGCAAAGACGGTGGTGCCCACCCACAACCCGGCCGGGGCGTGCCAGAAGCCGAGCACGGCCATGCCGGCGGCCATGGTGGTCAGGCCGGCCCGGGCGGTGGTGGAGGGCCCCAGCCGGTCGGGGATGCGGGCCCCGAACAGGCGCCCGGCCAGGGTGAGGCCGGCGTAGCAGCCGAAGATGGGGGCCGAGCCGGACAGGCCCAGGGTGGGGGCGTAGAGGGGCATGAAGGCGGCGAAGGCGGCGTAGCCGAAGGTGCCCAGCCCGAAGGCCGATCCGGGCACCAGGCCGGCGGGGTGGATGAGGCGGGGCCGGACCCCGGTGCTGGGCGGCCGGGTCGCTTCCCGCACGCCGAGCGCCAGGAGTGCGCCGGCGGCGGCCAGAGCGGCGGCCAGGACCCACACGCGGCCGTAGTGACCGTCGCCCAGGATGGCCTCGCCGGCCAGGGGACCGAGGGCGATGCCGCCGTAGAGGGCACCGGAGAAGTAGCTGATGGCCTGGCCGCGGCGGGAGGCGGGCACCAGGTCGGTGACGGCCGTGGCCGCAGCCACGTAGAAGGCGGCTTCGCCCGCCCCCTGCACGAACCGCAACAGAGCCAGGGTGGCCACACCGGAGGCGAGTGGAAAGGAAGCCACGGAGACGGCCATCACCCCGGCTCCGCCCACCATCACCAGGCGCCGGCCGCGTTCGTCGCTCAGGCGTCCGGCCAAGGGCCGGGCCAGGAGGGTGGCCACGAAGAAGGTCCCCACCACCAGTCCGACCTCCACCCCACCCCCGTGCAGCGGCCCGTCCACGTACCGGGGCAGGACGGGGATGACCGCCCCCACCGCCGAGAACAGAGCGAAGGCGGAGGCGACGATGAGGGCGAAGGTGGACGACGCGAGCCCAGCCACGGTCGGATTAACGTAACAGTCGTGACACGTATTTCTTCCATGGAAGGGCCCGCCCGTCCCCGGGGCCGCCCCCGCCGGCCCGACATCGACGAGGCGGTGCTCACCGTGACCCTGCGCCATCTGGCCGACCCTGGCTTCGGGCGGATGTCGTTGGAGGCCATCGCCGCCGAGGCCGGGGTCGGCCGGCCTGCCCTCTACCGGCGCTGGCCGGACAAGCCGGCCCTGGCCATCGCCGCCCTGGAGCATCTACGGGGGACCGAGGCGCAGCCCGCCACCGGCGACACGCGCCGGGACCTGATCACCTACCTGGAACGCATCCGGCGCTTCTACACCCACCTCCGGGGCATGGCCATGGTGGGGGCGCTGCTGGTGGAGGAGGAGCGCCACCCCGAGCTGCTGGCCCGGTTCCGGGAACGGGTGGTGGAACCGCGCCGGGAGCAGCTGCGGGCCATCCTGGCCGAGGGTCAGGCCCGGGGCGATGTCCGGCGTGACCTCGACCTCGATGTGGCCGCCGCCGCCCTGGTGGGTTCCTTCTACGCCCGCTACGTGGCCGGCGAGCGCTTCCCGGCCCGCTGGTCCGAGAAGGTCGTCGCCGCCCTCTGGCCGGCCCTGGCGGTCAGGGAGTGCCCAGGTCCGGGCGCCGGTCGCACTCCGACCATCTCTTAGAGGGATGTCAGGAGCTCGGCGGCTCGCCGCTCGACGTTGGCCAGGCCGAGTTCCCGGGCGGTGGACAAGGCCTGGCCCAGGAGTTTCCGAGCCCGCTCGGGCTCTCGGGGGCGGAGGGTGCGGAGCATCCTGGCCCATTCCAGGCGGGTGCGAGCCAGCCAGGTCGGGGCCCCCATGCGCTCGTGGGCGGTCTCGGCGGCGGCGAAGCAGGCCTCGGCCTCGTCGAAGCGACCGAGCGTCGTGGCCAGCAGTCCGAGGTAATGCGAGACCGAGCCGCTGGCGACCCCGAGGCCGCCGACGGGCACCTGATCGGCGAACGGCGTGATCAGTTCACGCAGGACAGCCGCCCGGTCCCTGTCCCGGAGGTGAGCGCACACAGCGGCGCTGTCGGTCACGCCGCGGAGCCAGGTCGAATCCACTGGCAGGACGGCGAAGCCCGAGGTGGCGACGCGCTCATAGGCGTCCCAGGCCTTCTCGTGCTGCTCCAACTCCGACCACACCAAGGCCAGCAGCGGCCACAGCAGCACCAGCCTGGGAAAGCGGGACACGAGGTCGGTGAGCTCACCGGTCACCTCGTCCAGGCGGCCCTGCTCGAAACGGATCACGATCCGCTGCCAGGCGAAGAGGGTGGGCGCGTCCGGCTGGCCGGCGGTCCGGCCCAACTCGACAGTCGCCAGGGCCAGCTGCTCCGCCTCGTCCACGCGCCCGGCCAGGAGGGTGCGGCCCGTCCGGTGCATCCCCGCCACCCATTGCGCCGCCGGCTGACGGAGTTCGGACCCGAGTCGCTCGCAGGCCGCGAGGCACCGGTCGGCCTCCTCCACGTCCCCCGCTTCCATGGCGGCACGAAACCGGACCGACCAGGCCCGGCTCTCGATGACCGGGTCACCGAGCCGCTGGCTGAGCGCCAGGAGCTCGGCGGAGTTCCCGAGCCGTTCGGCCAGGGTCGCCGGCGCGGAGATGGCGTAGGCGCGGTTGACCAGCACGTGGGCGAAGGTGGCCGGGTCGTCGAGCCGCCGGGCGATGGCCAGCGCTTCGTCGCTCAGCCGCAGCCGCCGATCCCGGTCTCCGGCCCAGATCAGCTCGAGGGCGAGGTTGGCCAGCAGCCGGGCGCGAACGGCAGTGTCTCGTTCCCCCACCGCCGACAGCGCGGCCTCCAGGACCGCCACGCGGTCCATGTCGACCGTGCCCGTCGCGCTCCACAGCGCCCCGCGGCTGTTGGCCAGCGCGGCCCTGGCCAGTGCATCGGCGTCGCCTCGCGTCCCGGCCAGGCCGGCGGCGTCGAGGAGCGTCTGGCGGTAGGCGGCGTCACCAGCCCGTCCTTGAGCCCCGCCCAGAGCGATGAGCAGCTCCTGGCGGCGGGCTTCTTCGGTGTCCCCGCGGGCCACGTCGAGCAGCTCGAGCGCCTGGTGGTAGTAGGCGACGGCCTCGTCGTGGGCCAGCTGCGCGAGGGCTCGGTCGCCGGCCCGGGTGGCGTATTCGATCGCCTTCTCCGGCGTCGCCGCCGCCGTCGAGGCCCGGCCCCAGTGGTGGGTGAGGGCGGGGAGGTAGTCGTCGAGATGGTGAGCATGCAGGGTCTCGATAGCCTCGGCCACCTTGCGGTGCAGCGCGACCCGCCGGCCGGCGCTGAGTTCGTCGTAGAGGGTGGCTCGCACCAGAGCGTGGGAGAAGCGGTTCCGCGGCGCCGGGCCGGGGAGCTCCACCACGAGTCGGGCGGCCACCGCCTCCTCGACGCCGGCGATCAGGTCGTCTTCGGCCAGGCCCCCGGCGACCGCCACCACCGCCAGCTCGAATTCCACACCGGCCACGGCGGCCAGAGCCAGCGCCTGGTTGGCGGACTCGGAGAGGCGGGACAGCCGGCGGCTCACCACATCGCGCACACCCTCGGGTATGCCCAACTCATCGAGGACCGGGCTTGCCGTCCACCGGCCCTCCCGGCGCTCGAGCGCACCCGACTCGGAGAGGTGGCGGAGCACTTCGACCACGAAGAAGGGGTTGCCCTCGGTCTCCGCCCACACCGCCCGGGCCAGGTCCAGACCCTCCTCGTCGAGTTCGTGGCCGGCGGCCGCCTGCACGAAGGCGGTCACCGCGGAGGCGTCGAGACCAACGAGAGGCAGGCGGGCGGCGCCGCCGCCCCGCCGCAGGTCGCCCAGCAGGTCGGTGAGCGGATGGCCCCGGTGGATGTCACTGTCCCGGTAAGTGCCGACGACGAGCAGTCGGGCCGGCTCCGGGTAGCGCATCACGTGGCGCAAGAGGAGCAGCGTCGGCTTGGCCGCCCACTGGAGATCATCCAAGACCAGCAACAGCGGCTGCTCGGCCGCGGCGGCTGACAGCCAGGCGGCCACCGCGTCAAAGAGCCGAT
>JBIOUX010000045.1:0-3221 GCA_044867425.1 Acidimicrobiia bacterium
GCCGGGACGGGCGGCCACTTGTCATGTCAGAAGCTGGACAGCGCGTCGCTCGATGTTGGCGAGACTCCGCTCCCGGGCGATGGTCAGCGCCTGGCCGAGGAGATCCTGGGCCCGTTGTGTGTCGCCCGGTCGGTCTCGCCGGAGCAGCATCCGGGCCCATTCCAGCCGGGTGCGGGCCAGCCAGTGGGGGGCGTCGATGCGCTCGTGGGTGGTGGCGGCATCGGCGAAGCGGCGTTCCGCCTCGTCGAAGTCGCCGAGGGTCGTGGCCAGGAGGGCCAGGTAGTGGGCCTTGGCGCCCACAGGGATGAAGGCGCCGAACATGACCTCACTGGCACACGGCCCCAGCAGGTCGAAGAGCAGCCGGGCGCGGGGCCGGTCACCCAGCTGCGCGCATACCACCGCGCACCACGGCACGACCAGCATCCATTGGGTGTCCACGGGCAGGTCGTCGAGGTGGCCGACGATCCGTTCGTAGTGTTCGGTGGCCTCGTCGAGTCGGTCGAGCTCACAGAGGATCACCGCCAGCCCGGCCGGTCCCGAAAGAAGGTTGGGAACCGCCGCCACCCGCTCGGCGAAGAGCTCTGCGAGTTCGCCGAGCCGGCCCTGCTCGTACCGGATGAGGAACAGGAACGCCGCCAGGAAGGTGGGCGCGTCACCCTGACCGCTGGCTTGCCCGAGCTCGAAACCGGCCTGTGCTCGGCGTTCGCCCTCTTCGAGGTCCCCGGCCATGACCGTACGGGTTGTGGCGATGTTGCCCACCAGCCACCGCAGTGTGGGTTGCGCCAGGTCGTCGGCGAGGCGTCCGGCCGCCTCGAGCGCCCGGTCGGCCCCCTCGGTGTCACCCGCCTCGAACAGGCAGCGGGCGCGCTGCAGGAGGGCCCCGGTGGTGGTGCCCGGGTCACCGAGGCTCTCCGCCAGTGGAATGAGCTCTGCGCTGTTGGCCAGTCGCTCCGGGAGGGTGCTCGGAGCGGGAATGGTGAAGAAGCGCTGGAGGAGGACGTGGGCGAGCGTGGCGGCGTCGCCGCAGATTCGGGCGATGGCCAGCGCTTCGTCGGCCAGGCGGACCCGTCGCTCCGGGTCGACCATGTACGTCAGTTCGAGCCCCAGGGCGGCGAGGAGCCGGGCCCTGGTCGGGCTGTCGTCGGGCCGGGCCGCCGCCAGCGCCGCGTCGAGTGCCGCCACGCGTTCGTGGTCGGTCTTGCCGATCGCAGTGGGCCAGACGCCCCTGGTGTTGGCCAGGACCGCCCGGGCCTGGGCGTCGGCATCGCCCCGGTCGGCGGCCAGGCGGGCCGCCTCCAGCAGCGTTTCGCGGTGGGCCCGGTCGCCCGCCCGGCGCTGCGCCTCCCCGAGGCCGATGAGCAGTTCCACCTGCCGCCCGTCGTCGGGGAGGCCCTCGGCCACGGCGAGGAGCTCGAGTGCCTGGTGGTAGTACGCCGCCGCCTCGTCGTGGGCCAGCTGGGCCAGGGCCCGGTCGCCGGCCCGGGCGGCGTAGTCGATCGCCCGGTCGGTGTCGGCCGCCGGTGCCGACGCCCGGGCCCAGTGATGGGCGAGGGCGGGGAGGTGGTCGTCGAGGGCTCGGCCGTGGACGGATTCGATGGCCTGCGCCACCCGCCGGTGGAGCGCCACCCGGCGGGCCCCGGTGAGCTCGTCGTAGAGGGTGGCCCGCACCAGGGCGTGGCCGAAGCGGTAGCGGGCGCCCGGCACCTCGGTGAGCAGCCGGGCCAGTGTGGCTTCCTCCAGGGCGGCGAGGAGCTCGTCCTCCCCGACACCGGCGGCCCGTTCGACCACCGCCGGTTCGAATTCCAGCCCGACCACCGCCGCGGTCGCCAGCACCCGGTTGGTCGCCTCGGCCAGGCGGGACAACCGGCGCCCGACAACGTCCCGGACCCCTTCCGGGATCCCGAGGTCGTCGACGGCGGCGTTGATGACCCACCGGCCATCCCGCTGCCCGATCGCCCCCGACTCCGACAGGTGGCGGATGACCTCGGCCACGAAGAACGGGTTGCCCTCGGTCTCCCGCCACACCAGCCGGAACAGCTCCTGTGCCTCCTCGTCGTCGAGGCGGTGGCCGGCGGCGGTCTCGATGAAGGCGGCCACCCCGGCGGCGTCGAGGCCGGAGAGCGCCAGCCGCTCCACCTGCCCGTCCCGCCGGAGCTCGGCCAGGAGGTCGCCCAGGGGATGGCCGCGGCCGATGTCACTGTCCCGGTAGGTGGCGACGACCAGAAGCCGCAGGGGTTCGGAGAACCGCAGGACGTGGCGCAGCAACTGCAGGGTGGGTTTGGCGGCCCAGTGGAGATCGTCGAGGACGAGGAGGACGGGCGCCTCGGCCGAGAGATCCGCCAGCCAGGCGGCCACGGCGTCGAAGAGGCGGTAGCGCTCGGTCTCCGGGTCGGACCGCAGCGGTTCGGGGAGGCCGTCGACGAACTGGGCCAGGTCGGGGAGGAGGCGGGCCAGCTCCCCGGGATAGCGCCCCAGGCGGCGCTCGGGCGCCCGGGTCACGTAATGGCGCAGCGCCTCGACGAACGGCTGATAAGGAACACCGAGGTCTTCGTCGCATCGCCCGGCCAGGACGACCCCGCCCAGGTCGCGGACACCAGCGGCCAGCGCGACCGCGAGGCGGGTCTTACCGATCCCCGGTTCGCCGGCCAGGGCCGCCACCCGCCGCTCGCCGGACGTCGCTTCCTTCCACAGCCGGCCGAGGCGTTCCAGCTCCTCGTCTCTGCCCACGAAGATCCGCCCCGCCCCGGTGAGCAGCGCCGGCATGGGGAGCGACGGTTCGGCCAGCGGCTCCCAGGCCACCTCGCCGGCCGGCACCGGCGCCGGCAGGCCCTTGAGATCCAGCGCACCGACCGGGGTGCAGCGATGGCCACCGCCCGTGCCGGCCAGGAGCCGCACGATCTCGGTCACGAGAATCTGCCCGCCGACGGCGGCGGCGCACAGGCGGGCCGCCTCGATGACCGGCGTGCCGAAGCAGTCCCCCTCCTCAAAGGCGACGTCCCCCGCGCTGGCCCCGATCCGCACCTCCAGCGGCACGCCGCTGGCCCCCGATCGGTTGTGGCGGTCGAGGGCCTGCTGGATCGCCACCGCCGCTCCGAGCGCGTCGGAGGCGCCGGCGAAGGTGGCCATCACCCCGTCGCCGAGGTGCTTGACCAGCCGGCCCCGGTGGCCCTCGACTGCATCGGCGATCAGCCCGTCGTGGGTACGGCGGAGCGCCTCGGCGG
>JBIOUX010000046.1:0-34307 GCA_044867425.1 Acidimicrobiia bacterium
GGTGGGGGACCGGCGGGTGGTGCTCATCGCCTGCACCCACGGGCACAACGACCACATCAACGCCGCCCTCGACCTCCACGGCTTCACCGGGGCGCCCATCGCCCTGCACCCCGAGGACACCATGCTATGGAACCAGCTCCACGTGGCCCGGGGTGCCGACCGGAAGCTGGCCGGCGGCGACACCCTGACCGTGGCCGGCGCCCGCCTCGACGTGCTCCACACGCCTGGCCACTCGCCCGGCGGGGTGTGCCTCCACGTGCCCGAGATGGGTGTGGTCTTCTCCGGGGACACCCTCTTCCAGGGCGGTCCCGGGGCCACCGGCCGGTCGTACTCCGACTTCCCCACCCTGGTCGACTCGATCAGCGCCCGGCTGCTCACCCTGCCGCCGGACACGACCGTGCACACCGGGCATGGCCCGTCCACCACCATCGGCGACGAGGCTCCCCACCTCCAGGAGTGGATCGACCGGGGCTACTAGCGAGCCCGCCCGGCGGCCCCCATCAGATCCGTGCCGTCACGTCCGTTTTAGGCCCCTGACCTGGGGGGTTCTGGACTCTGGGTGGAGGGGATGGCACGCTTCGTGGGGAAATCAGTGTTCGAGGCCCCCGCCTCGACCTTCCCCCATGCCCATCTTCAAGGCTTCCCGCCCTGTGGCCGGCCGGGATCCGCTGCCCGGACCACCCCTCGCCCACCCGGTGCCCAAGCGGCGCCCGGGGACGGTGGGGCGCGCCCTGGCGCTGGCGCTGCTGGTGGGGGCCGCCGCCCTGCCCGTGGCCTCCCCGGAGGAGGCGGGCGCAGCCGGGGGCCGGCCCGCCGGGCCGCTGGTGCCCGCCGCCGGCTTCTACGTCGGGGCCTACACCAAGTCGACCGAGGGCTACGGCGAGGACAAGCAGCGGGCGGCCATCGAGGAGCTCGAGTCGCACCTCGGCCGGCGTCTCCACATCGACCATCATTTCTACGAGTGGAGCAAGGAGTTCCCCAGCCAGAGCGAGCCCTGGGACGTCCAGAACGGCCGCATCCCCATGATCTCCTGGAACGGCTCGGGGGTGCAGAGCAGCACCATCGCCGCCGGGAACCATGACGGCCTGATCATCGCCCGGGCCGACGCTGTCAAGGCGCTCGGCGCGCCGGTGTTCATCCGCTGGTTCTGGGAGATGGACGGGAACAAGAAGGCGCAGTGGGCCGAGGGCCCGGCGAACTACACCGCCGCCTGGCGCCGGATCGTCGACCTCTTCCGCCAGCGGGGGGCGACCAACGCCGTGTGGGTGTGGTGCCCGAACGCCTCCGCCTTCGACGACGGCGAGGCCACAGCCTGGTATCCGGGGAAGGATCACGTCGACTGGATCTGTGCCGACGGCTACAACTTCGCCCCCAACCGCCCGGGGGACCGCTGGCGGAACTTCGACGAGATCTTCGTCCACTTCTACGAGCAGGGCGCCAAGCTGAACAAGCCCATGATGATCGGCGAGTTCGGCGTGCTGGAGAACGCCCCCGGCGACAAGGGGAACTGGTTCCACTACGCCCACGACGTGCTGGCCCAGAAGTACCCGGCCATCGCCGCCCTGGTGTACTTCAACGCCGACTCCACCACCAACGGCGTGTACTACGACTGGCGGGTGAGGACGTCCGAGGAGTCCTACGACGGCTTCCGCTACCTCTTCACCGGTCCGGCCCCGGTGCCCCAGGCGCCCCCGGCCACCTCCCCGCCGGCCACGACGGCTCCACCCCCCACCCGGCCGCCCGTCACCTCCCCGCCGGCGACCGCCCCCCGTCCGGTCACGCCGCGGCCGGTGACCCCGAAGCCGGTCACGCCCAGGCCCGTCGTTGTCACCCCCGCGCCCGGGCCGGCCCCGGCCCCGCCGCCCCGGCAGCCGTCCACCCGGCTCACCTGGGTCCTGAACCTGCTGCGCCACCTCGACGCCATCACCGTCGCCTCGTAGAGCCTCCTACAGTGGACGGCCGGGCGTGGGGCAGGGGCCCCACGCACCGGAGGAGCCTGGGTGCAGGGGCCCAGGCGGGAGGAACATGGCTCGCATCGTTGTCGCCGCCGACCACGCCGGCTTCCGGCTGAAGCAGGTGGTGGTGACCCACCTGGAGAAGACCGGGCACGAGGTCACCGACCTGGGCACCGACTCCGAGGACCCCGTCGACTATCCCCCCATCTGTGCCGCCGCCGGCCGGTCGGTGGTCGCCGGCGACGCCGACTTCGGCATCGTGCTGGGGGGCAGCGGCCAGGGCGAGGCGATGGCGGCCAACAAGGTCCGGGGAGTACGGGCCGCGCTGTGCCTCAACGAGTACACCGCCCGCCTGGCCCGGAGCCACAACGACGCCAACGTGCTGAGCCTCGGAGGCCGGATCCTGGGCGACGGGCTGGCCCTGGCCATCGTCGATCTCTTCCTGGCCACACCCTTCGAGGGTGGGCGCCACCAGCGGCGGGTGGACCAGCTGGCCGGGATCGAAGCCGAGGAGTGCGCCAAGTCGTGAGGACCCGAACCGTCGTCGCCCTTCTCTTTGTCGCGCTCGCCGGCGCCTGCAGCGGGGGAGGTGACGAGAAGGCCACCCCGACCACCCAGGGGCCGAGCACGACCGTGACCACCGTGCCGCCCCCCGCCCCCAACACCTATCCGCTCACCGGACTCCCCTTCGATCCCGCCCGGGCCGGGCGCCCGGTGCTGGTGGTCAAGATCGACAACGCCCCCAAGGGGCGCCCCCAGGCCGGCATCAACGAAGCCGACGTGGTGGTGGAGGAGGGCGTCGAGGGGGGCATCACCCGCTTCGCCACCATCTTCCACTCCGCCGACGCCCCCACCGTGGGGCCGGTGCGCAGCGCCCGCTCGACCGACATCCTCTACGCCATCCAGCTGGGCAAGCCGCTTTTCGCCTACTCGGGAGCCAACGACGTCTTTGCCGCCCTCCTCCGGACCTCGCCGCTGGTGGACGTGGGGGTGGGCAGCATCCCCGACATCTACCGGCGGGAACCGGGCCGCCCGCAGCTCTACAACCTGTTCTCGGGCACCGACGCCATGGTCGCCCGGGCGCCCGAGGGGGCCACGCCGCCGGCACCCCTCTTCGCCTACCGGGCGGTGGGTGAGCCGGCGCCGGCCGGCGACCCGGCTCCGGTGGTGCAGGCCCTGTGGAAGGACAAGGTCCGCACCGAGGTGACCTACGAGTGGGACGCCACGCTCAAGGGCTTCGCCCGCACCCAAAAGGTCACACCCCCCGAGACCCAGGGCACGCCCCACGTGGACACGGCCGGCAAGCGGGTCGCCCCCGAGAACGTGGTCCTCCAGGTCGTGCCCTACCGGAACACCGGCCTAGTCGACCGGTCGGGGGCGGCCGTGCCCGAAGCCGAGCTGATCGGGGAGGGCGAGGTGGTGGTGCTGACGGACGGCAAGCTGATCCGGGGTCGCTGGAGCCGGCCCAACCCGACGGCGGTCACGGGCTACACCGACGGCGCCGGGGCCCCCATCCGGCTCACCCCCGGCCGCACCTGGGTCGAGCTCGTCCCGCCGGGCAATTTGACCATCCGCTAGGTCGCCGAGGTGGTTGCGTTCGACCCCGTGTGAGGGGGCGAAGCGCGACCACATTCGCGGAGTCCTGAATGGCTTGACGTCCGCGCGGGTAAGGGCGGGACATGACGTCACCGCTCGAAGACCTCATCGCCGGGCTGGAGGTCCAGCTCGTCCGCACCGTGGCCCTCCTGTATGACGCCGAGAAGGCCCGGCGCTACGTGGAGGTGCTGGAGCTCGAGCAGCGCGTCGACCGTCTCCACTCCGCCCTCGCCCTGGCCGCCGACCGGCTCGCCGCCGAACGCAACCTGCCGTAGGAGACCGTCTCCACTCCGCCCTCGCCCTGGCCGCCGACCGGCTCGCCGCCGAGGGCAACCTGCCGTAGGAGACCGCGGGGGGCGGGAACCCTCGGGCCTAGGCGAGGGCCACCAGCTCGAGGAGGTCGTCGCTCCAGAAGTCGACGGTGCCGTCGGGCATGACGAGCACCCGGTGGGGGGCGAGGGCCTCCACGAAGGCCAGGTCGTGGCTGACCACCACCATCGCTCCCGGCCAGGCCGCCAGCGCCTTGGCCACGCCCTCGCGGGAGGGCGGGTCGAGGTTGTTGGTCGGTTCGTCGAGCAGCAGCAGGTTGTGGCGGCCCGCCACCAGCTGGGCCAGGGCCAGCTTGGTCTTCTCGCCCCCGGAGAGGGTGCCGGCGTCCTGGAAGGCGACGTCGCCGTAGAGACCGAAGGCGCCCAGCAGGGACCGCAGCTCCTGCGCCGGCCCCGGGCGCTGCTCCCGCAGGTGGCTGAGGACGTCGACTCCGGGGACGATCCCCTCGTGTTCCTGGGCGTAGTAGCCCACCGACACTCCCGCCCCGAGGCGGATGCGCCCGGCCCGGGGAGCCGACACGGCGGCCAGGAGGCGCAGCAGGCTGGTCTTCCCCGCTCCGTTGAGGCCCATGACCAGCAGGCGCTCGCCCCGGCCGAGGTCGAAGGTGACCTCGGAGAAGACCGGCGGGGCGGCGCCGTAGGCCTGGGTCAGGCCCTCGGCTTCCAGCACCACGGTGCCGGCGTGGGGCGGCTCGGGGAAGTGGTACCGGGCCCGGCGTTCCCTGGTGGTGGGCGCCTCGGCCTGGGCCTCGGCCCGCAGCCGCTGCACCCGCTTGTCCAATGTCTTGGCGATGCGGGCCCGCTTCTCGGTCTGGTGGCGCATGGTGTCGGCCAGACCCGCGAGGCGCTTGATCTCGGCTGACCGGCGCTCGGCCAGCTTGGCCGCCCGGCGTTCGTCAACGGTCCGGGCCGCCCGGTACTGGGAGTAGGTGCCGCGGTACTCCACGAGATCGGCTCTTCCTCCGGGGACACCCCGGGCCCCGGGGTCGAGGTGCAGGACGCGGGTGATGGCCTCGTCGAGGAGGGCGAGGTCGTGGCTCACCACCAGGAGGGCGCCCCGGTAGGAGCGCAGGAAGCCCATGAGCCAGACCTTGGCGTCGTTGTCGAGATGGTTGGTGGGTTCGTCGAGGAGCAGCAGCTCGCTGCCGGCGAAGAGGATGCGGGCCAGGTCGACGCGGCGCCGCTCACCCCCGGAGAGGACGCCGAAGGCCAGGTCGAGGCGGTCGGGGGCCAGGCCCAGCCCGGCGCAGATCCGCCGGGCCTCGGGTTCGGCGGCGTAGCCGCCGGCCGTCCGGTAGGCCTCCTCGGCCCGGGAGAACCGGCCCACGTTGCGGTCCGACGGCAGCTCGTCGACGGCCAGGCGCAGCTTCTCGACCCGCACCGCGGCCTCGTCCAGACCCCGGCCCGACAGGACGCGTTGGAGAGCCGTGGTGGCCGCCTCCTCGTCGCCGCCTGGCTCCTGGGTGAGGAAGCCGAGCGCCCCCCGGCGGAGCACCACCCCGCCGGCGGCGGGCGCCTCGCCAGCGACAACCTTGAGCAGGCTGGTCTTGCCCGCGCCGTTGCGGCCCACCAGGCCCACCTTCTCGCCGGCGCGCACCGTGAAGGTCGCCTCGTCCACCACCAGGCGACCTCCCACCTCGACCGACAGCATGTGGGCGGCGAGCATCAGGCGAGAAGTATGGGTCCGGGGTCGGCGGGACGGCCCCCCAATTTCAAGCTCGCCCGCCTTCGGGGTCCGGCCAGAGGGTGGGCTCCTCTTCGAGGAGGGGCGGTTCGCCGTCGACGGGGGTGGGGGTGGGCACCGCGGCGCCGGCCAGGAGCGCGTGGAAGAAGGTGATGGGCGGGCCCTCGAGGGGGATCCCGGGGCGGTCGCCGGGGCCGTCAGGGGCGGGGGCGGGGCTCACGGGGCCTGCGCCAGCAGGGACCGGCAGCTGGGGCAGGGGCCCCCGGCCGCACTGCGATGAGCCGCCAGGCGAGGAGCCATCGTCACAGCGGCGGCGTCCGGGTGAAGAAGCGGACGTCCTCGTCGAGGGCGGCGGCGAGGGACAGGAGGCGGGCCTCCTCCAGCGGCAGTGCGGCCAGCTGGAGACCCACCGGCAGGCCGCGGGAGTCGAGTCCCACGGGAACGGACAGAGCGGGAAACCCGTTGTCGTTCCACGGTTTGGTGAGGGCGAAGGAGGGCCCGGCGAAGGCGTTCTCCGCCGGCGTCTGCGGTCCCGGCCCCGGCGGCCAGCACCTGACGGCGGGTCGGTCGGAATTCCTCCATCGGTCAAGAGTGCCCGGTCCCGGGGTGCGGGGGGAAGCCGGGCGGTGACCGTCAGCGGTCCGGGGCGGGTAGCGTCCGGGGCCAGTGAGCGCCGCCTCGAGCCTCCGATCTCTGCCCGCCGCCGGCGACGTGGCCGCCCTGGTGCGCCTTCCCGCCGTGCTCACGGTGCCCGGCGACGGGTGGCTGGGAGCGGCGGCCGCCGGCGTGCCCATGGGTCGCCGCAGCCTCGTCCTGGCCGGCGCATCGGCCTGTCTCTACCTCTCGGGCATGGCTCTGAACGACTGGGCCGACCGGGAAGTCGACGCCCGGGAGCGCCCCGGCCGTCCCATCCCCTCGGGGCGGGTGACGCCGGGCTTCGCCCTGGCCCTGGCCGCCGGACTGTCCGCCGGCGGCCTGGCTTTGGCCGGCCTGGCCGGCGGGAGGCGGGCACTGGCCGTGGCCGTGCCCCTGGCCGGTGTCGTGTGGTCCTACGACCTGGCCGTCAAGGGCACGCCCGCCGGGCCGCTGGCCATGGCCGCGTGCCGCAGCCTCGACGTTCTCCTGGGCGCCGGCGCGGGTGCCGGCCCTGGAACCGCCGCCCTGCGCCAGGCCCTTCCTGCTGCGGCCGTGATCGGCGCCCACACCGCCGTGGTCACCACCGTCAGCCGCCGGGAGGCGCAGGGCGCCGGCCGCGGCCTGCCCGGCGCCGCCCTGGCCGCCACTACCGCCGTGACCGGGGCGGCCGCCGCCCTGGCCCGGGGGCGCCTCCGGCCGGGTCGGACCCGCCGGCTGCGCCTGGCCGCCGCCGGCGGCCTGCTCGGCCTCTACGCCGGAAGCATCGCCCGGGCCGGCAGCCGGGCCGTGGCCGAGCCGAGCCCGGCCCGCCTCCAGCAACTGGTCGGCACCGGTGTGCTCGGGCTCATGCCCCTGGAGGCCGGCCTCCTCGCCGCCGCCGGGCCCGTCCCGGCCGCCGCCGCCGTGGCCGGAGCCTGGCCCCTGGCCCGCCGCTTGGCCCGTCGCCGGTCGGTCACATGACCCTGCGCTACGGCTATGGCACCAACGGGCTGGCCGATCACCGCCTCGACGACGCCCTCGCCCTGCTGGCGGAGGCCGGTTACGACGGGGTGGCCCTCACCCTGGACCACCACCATCTCGACCCGTTCGACCCCGACCGCCGGGATCAGGTGCAGCGGGTGCGGCGCCGGCTGGCCGCCCTCGGGCTGGCCGTGGTCATCGAAACCGGGGCCCGTTTCCTGCTCGACCCGAAGGCCAAGCACCAGCCCACGTTGTGCTCGGCCGAGGATGAAGGCCGGGCCCGGCGGATGCGCTATCTGCGGGCGGCGCTGGCCGTGGGGGCGGAGCTGGGCGCCGAGGCCGTCTCCTTCTGGTCCGGAACGCCCCCACCTGGCTCGAGCCCCGACGCCGCCTGGGACCGGCTGGTGGCCGGCTGCGGCGTCCTGGCCGAGGAGGCCGCCACCGAGGGCGTCCGGCTGGGGTTCGAGCCCGAACCGGGCATGCTGGTCGACCGCCTCGACGGGTATGAGCGGCTCGCCGCCGCCCTGGACGACCCGCCCGGCTTCGGGCTCACCCTCGACATCGGGCACTGCCGGGTCAACGAGGACGACGACGAGGCCGCCTGCGTCAAGCGCGCCGGCGCCCGGCTGGTGAACGTGCAGATCGAAGACATGCGCCGGGGCGTCCACCAGCATCTGCCGCTGGGCGAGGGCGAGATCGACTTCCCGACCGTGCTCACCGCCCTGCGCCACGCCGGCTACCGGGGCCTGGTCTCGGTGGAGCTGCCCCGGGACAGCCACCGGGCCCACGAGCTCGTGCCCGCCTCCCTCCGCTTCCTCCGGGCCGCCGAGGCGGCAGGATGAACCTGGTCATTGACGTCTGCTCCAGGGTGGGCCGGCAGCACCTGCGCCCCCAACTCGCGGCGTCGCTCGAACTGTGCTCCCGTAGCTTCCGTGGACGTGCTCACGAGAGAACGGTTCCTTCCCGGGCCGGGGCACCATGAGCGGATGGGACAGCCAAGAAGATGTCGCCGTGGTCGCCGCACCGGAGGGCCGGGCCTGGCTCGAGCAGGCGGTTGCCGCGGTTGCGGCCGACCCAACCGCCGTGCGGGCGATCTTCCCAGCGGTGGGACGTCACGTGGGCCGGGGCCCCGTGTCGGCGGGGCCTTCACCCGCAGGAGGCGTTTTCGGATGGAGCGTCGACGATGCCGCCCGGGCTGTGCTGCTGGACGCGCTGGGCGAGAGGGTCGGCGGCGAGCTGGACGACCTTTACCGCCACGGCGACAGCGCCGAGCGGCGCGCCGTCCTGCGCTGGATCGGCCGTCTCGGCGAGGACGCCGCTGCCGGTCCCCGCCCCGTCCCTGCCCGGGCGCTGAACATCGTGGAAGACGCCTTGCGCTCGAATGATCCCCGGCTGGTGGCCGCCGCCCTCGGCCCGTGGGCCGTCCGGCACCTGGACGGCCCCGCCCTGCGGCAGGGGGTGCTCAAATGCGTCTTTCTGGGCGTCCCCTTGGCCGGCCTGCACGGCCTGGAGGAACGATCCGATCCCGAGTTGGCCCGCATGCTGGCGGGGTACGTGCACGAGCGGGTAGCCGCCGGACGGTCGGTGCCCGACGACGTCTGGCCTCTGATCGACGCCCACCCCCCGGTGGCGGAGCTGGCCGCCATCACCGCCGAACTCGACCACGCCGTCCCTGAGCGCCGCCAGGCTGCCGTGGCCGCCTTGGACGCCCGGATGCGGGGAGGTCATCGTTCTTAGCCCTTGCGGATCTTTGGGGAAGCGCGAGCCGCGTCCCTGGGTGGCTGTCACAGGTCGTGTGTATAACTGGGGCCGTGTGGTCTCGCTCAGGGTACGGCAGGACGGTCGGCGCGGTGCACAGCCTGGGGCACAGCGTCGTGTGGCCGAAGTTCCACCGCCCGGTCCTGGGTGGCGGCGTCGCCGACCGGCTCCGGGAGCTGATCGTCGGGAAGGTGGCGGCGTGGGGCGGGAGCTTCGAGGCCCCGACCACCCGGCCGACCAGGGGATGGCCGTGAGGCGCGCCTACAAGTTCCGGCTGTACCCGACCACCGGCCAGGCCGGGCGGCTCGCCGGGTGCCTCGCTGATCACCGCCGGCTCTACAACGGGGCACTCGAGGAGCGCCAGGGCCGCTGGAAGTGGAACCGGGAGGCCGTCCGCTACGGCGACCAGTCCGGCCAGCGGCCCGGCTATCCCCGCTACCGGGGCGAGGACCGCTTTGACTCGGTCGAGTGGCCCAAGGACGGCGACGGCTGCCGCTGGCCGCCCGACGACGCCCGGGTCTACCTCCAGGGCATCGGCCAGGTGAAGGTCCACGCCCACCGGCTCGTGGAAGGCGCCGTGAAGACGATCTCGGTGAAGCGGGAGGGGCGACGCTTCTACCTGGTGTTGTCCTGCGACAACGTGCCTACCCGCCCACTGCCCGCCACCGGCCGGCAGATCGGCGTGGACCTGGGATTGGCCGGGTTCCTCACCACCAGCGACGGCGAGGTCGAGCCCAACCCCCGGTTCGTGCGCCGCTCCGAAGCCGAGCTGGCCGCCGCCCAGAAGATCCTCGCCCGCAAGCAGCGCGGCTCGAAGAACCGCCGGCGGGCGAAAGCCGCCGTGGCCGAGGTCCACCGGCGGGTCCGCAACCGGCGCAACGACTTCCACCACAAGGTCGCCCGGCGCCTGGTCGAGACGTGCGACGCCATCGGCCTCGAGGACCTCTCCGTGAGGAACATGTCGGCCAGGGCCTCGGGGACCCTGGCCGAGCCCGGCACCAACGTGGCCGCCAAACGCGGCCTGAACCGTTCGATCCTCGACGCGGGCTGGGCCCAGTTCGCCTCGATCCTCGCCGCCAAAGCGGAAGAAGCTGGGCGGCGACTGATCCAGGTGAACCCCCGGCACACCAGCCAGACATGCTCCCACTGCGGCCATGTCGATGCTGGCAACCGCGTCACCCAGGCCGAGTTCCGATGTCGGCGCTGCGGGTTCACCGCCCACGCCGACCAGAACGCGGCGTGCAACATCGCAACCAGGGCCGGGCTGGGCTCTGGTCGGGCCAATGCGGCCTGAGCAGCTGGCGGCTTCAGCCGTCAGAGCAGTCACGCGCATCTTCGAACCCCACGTCCACATGACGTCCCGCACCACCGACGACTACCAGGCCATGGCCGAGGTCGGCGTCCGGGCCGTGCTGGAGCCGTCCTTCTGGCTGGGCCAGCCCCGCACCTCGGCGGGCAGCTTCGCCGACTACTTCGCCTCCCTGGTGGGCTGGGAGCCCTTCCGGGCCTCCCAGTTCGGCATCCGCCACCACTGCGCCATCGCCCTCAACCCCAAGGAGGCCAACGATCCCGGCCTGGCCGCCGAGGTCATCGAGCTGCTGCCCCGCTACCTGGCCAAGGACGGGGTGGTGGCGGTGGGCGAGGTCGGCTACGACTCCATGACTCCGGCCGAGGATGACGCCTTCGCCACCCAGGTCGAGCTGGCCGGCTCCTTCGACCTGCCCGTCCTGGTCCACACTCCCCACCGGGACAAGCTGGCCGGCACCCGCCGCAGCCTCGACCTCCTGGCCGAGGCGAAGGTGGAACCGGGCCGGGTCCTGATCGACCACAACAACGAGCTGACCGTACCGGTGGTGGCGGGCACGGGCTGCTGGATGGGTTTCTCCATCTACCCCGAGACCAAGATGGACGAGGCCCGCATGGTGCGGATCCTCTCCGAGTACGGGACGGAGCGGATGATCATCAACTCCGCCGCCGACTGGGGCCGCTCCGATCCCCTCAAGGTGTTCCGCACGGCCGGGGCCATGCTGGCCGCCGGCTTCTCCGACGACGACGTCGACCGGGTGGTGTGGCGCAACCCGGTCGAGTTCTTCGCCCAGAGCGGCCGCCTCGTGCTCGACGAGGTGGAGGCGGACGCCACCGCCACCTTCGAAGGCAACTCCATCCTCCGGGGAGCGAGGGACTAGGGATGCGCTTCCGCCATGACGACGGCTCCGTGGTGCACCTGGCCTACTGCACCAATGTCCACCCGGCCGAGGACGTCGACGGGCTGCTGGCCCAGCTCGGCCGGATCGCCGCTCCAGTGCGGGCGGCGCTCGACACGCCGGTGCTGGGCGTCGGTCTGTGGCTGCCGGCGCCGGCGGCCGCCGCCCTGGCCGCCGATCCCGCCGCCACCGGGCGGCTGCGGGACGAGCTCGGCCGGCTGGGCCTCGAGGTGGTCACCATGAACGGCTTCCCCTACCGGGGATTTTCCGAGCCGGTGGTGAAGCACGCCGTGTACCAGCCCGACTGGACCGACCCCGCCCGGGCGGCCTACACGCTCGACCTGGCCCGGGTGCTGGCCGCCCTCCTGCCCGCCGACGCCGCCGAGGGGTCCATCTCCACCCTGCCGCTGGCCTGGCGCAAGCCCTGGGACGAGGAGCGGGCCCGGGCCGTCGTCGGGGCGCTCACGGGGGTGGCGGAGGGCCTGGCCGCCCTGGCCGCCGAGACCGGCCGGCCCGTGCGCCTGGGGCTGGAGCCGGAACCCGGCTGCGTGCTGGAGCTGGTGGCCCAGGCGGCCACGGTCCTCGGCGGCGTGGCTCCGGAGTGGATCGGCGTGTGCGTCGACGCCTGCCACCTGGCCGTCGCCTTCGAGGACCCCGGCAAGGCCCTGGAAGCGCTGGCGGAGGCCGGGGTGGCCGTGGTCAAAGCCCAGGTGTCCAACGCCCTGTCCGCCCGGGAGGCCCGCCTGCGGACCCGGGCGGACCGCCTGCGCCGCTTCGTGGAGCCCCGCTTCCTCCACCAGACCCGGGAGAAGACCCGCACGGCGGTGGTGGGCGTGGACGATCTGGGCGACGCCCTCGGCGGCGCCCTCCCCGCGGTGGGGGAGTGGCGGGTCCACTTCCACATGCCGGTCCACCACGCGGAGGGAACGACCCAGGCCGAGCTCACCCGCTGTCTCGACGCCCTCATCGGCGGCAGCAAGGCGCTCACCCGCCATCTCGAGGTCGAGACCTACACCTGGTCGGTGCTGCCCGACCCGCCCAAGGACGAGGCCGGCCTGGTGGACGGACTGGCCAAGGAGCTGGCCTGGACCCGGGACCGCCTGCTCGCCCTCGGCCTGGAGGAGGTCGAGTGACCGTCGCCACGGGCATCGAGCACATGGGATGTGCACTTTGCCCGTGAGCCACCACCCCCCTGTCGTCGTCCTCGACGTCGTCGGGATGACGCCCCGGCTCCTGGCCCACATGCCGGCGCTGTCTTCGCTCGGTGCCCCGGTGCCCATCCAGCCCGTCCTCCCGGCCGTCACCTGCTCGATGCAGGCCACGTATCTCACCGGCCTGATGCCCTCGGGCCACGGCATCGTGGGCAACGGCTGGTTCTTCCGGGACCTGGGCGAGGTGTGGCTGTGGCGCCAGGGCCACGGCCTCGTGCAGGGCGAGACGGTGTGGGACGCCGCCCGCCGGGCCCGGCCCGAGCTCACCGTGGCCAACCTGTGCTGGTGGTACGCCATGGGTACCACCGCCGAGTGGACCGTCACTCCCCGGCCCGTCTACCACGCCGACGGGCGCAAGAGCCCCGACTGCTACACCCGCCCGCCTGCGCTCCACGATGAGCTGACGGCCGAGCTCGGCTCCTTCCCCCTGTTCCAGTTCTGGGGCCCGGCCGCCGGGATCGCCTCCTCGGAGTGGATCGGCCGGGCGGCGGAGCTGGTGCTGGCCCGCCACCGGCCCGGCCTGTGCCTCGTCTACCTCCCGCACCTCGACTACGACCTGCAGCGCCACGGGCCCGACGGGCCCGAGGCGATGGCCGCCGCCCGGGCGGTGGACGCCGTGGCCGGGCGGATCATCGACGCCGCCCGCGGACAGGGGGCGACGGTGGTCGCGCTCTCGGAGTACGGGATCGAACCGGCCCACCGGCCCGTCGACGTCAACCGGGCGCTGCGCCGCGCCGGGCTCCTCGAGGTCTCGACCCAGGCGGGCGGCGGGCGGGCGGGCCGGGTCAGAAACATGGAATACCTGGACCCCTACGCCTCGGCCGCCTTCGCCGTGGCCGACCATCAGCTGGCCCACGTCTACGTGCGGGACCCGGGCATGGTCGACAAGTTGGCCGCGGTGGTGGGCGAGCTGCCGGGGGTGGCCGAGGTCCTCGACGGCGACGGGAAGCGGGCCGCCGGCCTCGATCACGAGCGGGCCGGCGAGCTGGTGGCGGTGGCCGCACCCGGCGCCTGGTTCACGTACTACTACTGGCTGGACGACGCCCGGGCCCCCGACTTCGCCCGGACGGTGGAGATCCACCGCAAGCCCGGCTACGACCCCGCCGAGCTGTTCTTCGACCCCGCCGACCGCTTCGTCAAGGCCCGGGCCGGCCTGGCGCTGGCCAAGAAGATGGCCGGGCTGCGTTCCACCCTCGACGTCGTCCCGCTGGACCCGGGCTGCGTGCGGGGGACGCACGGCCGTCTCCCCGACGACCCGGCCGGCGGGCCCGTCCTCCTCTGTTCGGAACCCGTATCTGTTACGCAGGAGACGCTGGCCGCCACGGAGATAAAGTCGCTGCTCCTGCGCCTCCTCGGTGCCTAACGGAACTCGGAACGGGGGTCCGAAATGCAGAACGACGTCAGCCGGCAGTGGGCCTTTCTGGCGCCTCTGGTTCCGGGCGAGATCCTCGCCGCCCAGGCCCAGCAGGTCGAGGGACTCGGCATGGCCGGGATCTTCGTGCCCGAGATCTACAGCTCGCCGTTCATGGGCCTCGGGTTCTGCGCCGGGGTGACCGAGCGGGTCCAGCTCGCCAGCGGCATCAGCAACATCCTGGCCAGCAGCCCCTTCGAGATCGCCATGACGGTCATGGACCTCGACCGGGTGAGCAACGGACGCCTCATCCTCGGGGTCGGCCCGTCCATCCAGAACTGGACCGAAGGGTTCTACGGCATGCCCTACGGCAAGCCCGTCGAGCACACCCGGGAGACGATCGAGGTCATCCGGCTGGTCATTGCCAAGAGCCACACGGGAGAGCTGGACCGCTTCCAGGGCAAGTACCACAAGCACGATTGGTCGACCTGGCTCGGCCCCTTCGCCCCGCCCCTCCGCGAAGAGGTTCCCATCTGGCTCGCCGCCAACCAGCGCAGCCTCACCACGCTGGCCGGAGAGATCTGCGAGGGGTTCATCGACCATCCCATCCATGGCACCAAGTGGATGCTGTCCCAGGGCCGGGATGCACTCGATGTCGGACTGAGGAAGGCGGGACGGGACCGCAAGGACATCCACTGGAGCTCGTGGCTGTGGGTGGCCGTCAACAACGACCGCACCGAGGCGATCAATGACGCCCGTGCCACGGTCGCCTTCTACGCCGGGATGAGGCAGTACGAGCCCATGTTCGCCAAGATGGGCTTCGAGCACGAGGCTCAGGCCTGCTCGGCCGCCCTGGAGAAGAAGGACATGGCCGGCTGGGTGGGCGCCGTGACCGACGAGATGGCGGAGACCTTCGTCATCCTCGGCACCGCCGACGACTGCCGGAAGCGGCTCGAGGAGGTGTGGGACGTGGCCGACTCCTTCTGCCTGGTCCCTCCCATCGGAGGGCTTCCCCCCGAGAAGGTCATGTTCTACATCGGCGGCATCGCGGAGACGTTCTACGCCTGAGCCGCCGAACGTGACCGTCCTCTGCGGCGGCTTCGGGGCCGCCCGGTTCCTGACCGGGCGGCCTCCCGACGTCGATGAGCACCTGACCTGCATCGTCAACACGGCCGACGATCTCGACTACGCCGGGGTCCACGTCTCCCCCGACGTCGATACCGTCTCCTACGCCCTGGCCGGGCGGTACGACTTCGAGCGGGGCTGGGGCCTGGTGGGCGACACGTTCCGCAACGCCGAAGCCCTGCGCCGCTTCGGGGAGGGGTGGTTCGGCATCGGCGACCAGGACCTGGCCACCCATCTGCACCGCACCGAGCTGTTGCGGGCGGGAGCCACCCTCACCGAGGCCACCGCCGACCTGACCCGGTCGCTGGGCCTCACCGCCCGGGTCCTGCCCATGAGCGACGACCCCGTCCGCACCATGGTGGTCACCGAGCATGACCGGCTCCCCTTCCAGGACTGGCTGGTCCGCCACCAGGCCGGGCCCGCGGTGGTGCTGGTGGAACACGAAGGCGTCGAGCACGCCCGTCCCGCACCCGGGGTGATCGACGCCATCCTCCACGCCGACGTCGTGGTCGTCGCTCCCAGCAACCCGGTGTCGAGCATCGGCCCCATCCTGGAGCTGGCCGGGGTGCGGGAGGCGCTGGTGTCGAGGGTCCTTCCCACCGTGGCCGTCACTCCGGTGGTGACGGGACGGGACCCGGCCACGGAGCCCGAGCGGTTCCGGGCTCAGGTCCGGGAGGCGTTCATGATGAGCCGGGGCCTGGAGCACACCGCCGCCTCGGTGGCCGGCCTCTACTCCGGCTTCGCCAGCACCTTCGTGCTCGACATCCACGACGGCCACCAGCTGCCCGCCATCGAGGCCCGGGGGCTGGAGGTGGTCCTGGCCGACACGCTGGAGCCGGCCGGGCTGTGGAACGAGGTCACCTCCGGAACGGCCGGCCCTGGATGAAGATCCCGTTGTGGATCAGGAATCCCCGGAGCGTGTTGCCCGCCACCGTGGCCTCCCGGCCACTGAGCCCCCGCTTCTCCACGAACTCCTCGATAGCGGCCTGCATCTTCTCCCGGCGCTTGGCCGAGATGGCCGTGAGACCGGCCTTGGTGGTGCGCAGGAGCCCCGTCACCAGCTCCTCGGGGGAGTGGCCCGTGTGGTCGCAGAAGTCGCCGAGGAGCGCCAGCTTCTGCTGACGCTCCTCGGCCGGGTCATCGTCGTACCGGGCGCTGGCGAACCAGCGCCGGACCTGAGGTGTGGCCGCCAGGTCGTCGGGTGTCATTCGGGCAGGCCGAGACGCCGGCTGACCTCCCTGACCTCGGCCATGCGCTTCTCCTTGTCCACCGGGTCCTGGATGAGGCCCTCGCGCTTGAGGCGGTCGGTGGTGGCCTCGTCCTCGGGGAAGGCCGTGTCGAGGTTGTTGAGGTAGCAGAACTCGGAGATGGACCGGCGGGGGCGCTGCCCCCCGGTGAGCGGGTCCTCGGCGGGGTAGCCCACCAGCAGCACCCAGCACGGCACCCAGTGGTCGGGGAACTTGAAGACGTCCTTGGCCGTCTCCACGTTGTAGGCGTGGAGGCAGACGCCCAGGCCTTCGTCCACCGCCGTGAGCATGGCATTGGCCACGGCCAGGCCGGTCTCCATGGTGCCCATCCAGCCCACGATCTGGGGGTCGGTGAGCATGGGGGCGATGATCTGGCCGACCACGACCTCGTCGACGTAGGCCTCGGACCAGCCGTGGCTGGGGTTGAGCGCCCCGACCGACACCAGCTCCTTCAGGTTGCGCTGGAAGTTGGCCGGGTCGGCGTAGGACATGTCGGCGAAGAAGTAGATCTGGACGGGCGCCATGTCCAGGTCGGCGGTGGTGGTAGGCACGCGGAGCCGGTCGATGACATCGGGCCCGAGCTCGTCCCGGTAGGCGACGATGGCTCTGAAGTAGTCGATGTTGCCCGAGCGGGAGGCCCGGTTGGCCGCCTCCAGGATGGCCTGGATCTTGTCCTTCTCCACCGGCTTGTCGGGCTCGAAGTAGCGGATGCTGCGCCGGTTGCCCAGAACCTGCTTGAACTCCATCTGCGCACTCCTTCTGTTGGGCTCGGGGGTTATCGGGACAGGACGGTGATGACGATGGCGGCGGGGTCGGTGCCCAGGAACCCGCCACCGTTCTCGGCCAGGGCGACCCGGGCGCCTTCCACCTGGCGGGCGCCGCAGCGGCCCCGGAGCTGATCGGCCAGCTCGACCAGCTGGGCGCAGCCCGTGGCCCCGATGGGGTGGCCTTTGGACAGCAGGCCGCCGCTGGGGTTGACCGGCACCCGGCCCCCCAGGGCGGTGGCCCCGGAGGCCAGCAGCTTGGGCCCGTCGCCGGGCGGGCACAAGCCCAGGTCCTCGTAGATCATGAGCTCGGCCGGGGCGGCGGCGTCGTGGACCTCGCACACGTCGAGATCGGAGGGTGACACGCCGGAGGCCTCGTAGGCCCGGCGCACCGCCCGCTCCACCGCCCCTTCCTGGTCGGGAGTGCGGTCGCGCCCCGACACCAGCACCGTGGACCGGATCTTCACGGCGTCGGCCCCGAGCCGGCGGACGGCGTCCTCCGAAGCCACCACCACGGCGGCGGAGCCGTCGCCGATGGGGGAGCACATGAGCAGGGTCAAGGGCGCCGAGATCTCCCGGCTGGCCAGGACCTCCTCCACGGTGACGTCGGCGCCGTACTGGGCCTTGGGGTTGAGCTTGCCGTTGCCCTGGTTCTTGACCGCGATCCGGGCGAAGTCCTCCGCCGTGGCGCCGCTCTGGCTCATGTAATGGCGGGTCATGGCGGCGTAGATGTCCATGAACGGGCTCTTGCTCTGCTTGTCTTCCCGGGGGGCCCCTGCGCCCCCCTCCTCCGGAGCATGGGGCCCCTGCCCCATGCCCGGCCGTTCCTCCGTCGTAATGGGCAGGGGGGAGCCGGCGTCGGGCATGGCGGCCAGGAGCTTGCGGTTGAGGGCGTCCTTGGCCGCCCCGATGCTGTCGAGGTCCACGGCCGTGCCGATGGCGGCGAAGCTGCGCGCCTTGTCGAGGTGGGTCAGCTTCTCCGACCCGATGGCCAGGGCGATCTCGGCCGCACCCGACGAAACCGCCATCCAGGCCAGGTAGAAGGCGCTCGACGCCGAGGCGCAGGCGTTCTCCACGTTGACGATGGGCACCCCCAGCACGCCGGTGTACCGCAGGGCCACCTGGCCCCGGATCATCTCCTGGCCGGTGAGGATCCCGGCGGTGGCGTTGGAGAAGAACGCCATCTCCACGTCGCCGGGGGCGGCGCCGGCGTCGGCCAGGGCTTCGGCGGTGGCCTCCTCGGCCAGCGAGCGGATGGTCGAGTCCATGAACTTGCCGAAGGCGGTCATGCCCGCCCCGGCGATGTAGACGTCCCTCATCGGATCACCTCTATCTCGGGGACACCCCGCGCCCCGGTCGCTCCACCTTGTACCCGACGGATTCCCGATCCCACGTGTCCGGGGTGACGCCGCGGGCCTTGAGGGCGGTGTACTGGATGCGGTGCGTCTCCGTCTTGGGGAGGGCATCGACGAACTCGACGTAGCGGGGGATGGCGTAGTGGGCCATCTTCCCGGCGCAGAAGTCGAGGATGGACTCGGGCGCCGGGGTGGCTCCGGGCTGGGCGACGATGACCACCTTCACCTCGTCCTCACCCAGGTCCGACTTGACGGCGTGGGCACCGGACTCGAGCACGTCGGGGTGCTGGTTGACCACCGTCTCGATCTCCCAGGCGGAGATGTTCTCGCCCAGCCGCCGCATCGACTCCTTCTTGCGGCCCTTGTAGTACCACCAGCCCTCGTCGTCGACGACGGCTAGGTCGCCGGAGTGGAACCAGCCGCCCCGGTACGCCTCGGCGGTGGCTTCGGGCAGGTTGTGGTAGTGGGTCAGCTGGCCCATGGGGTGGCGGAACACCACCTCGCCGATCTTGCCCGCGGGCAGGGGCTGGTCGTCGTCGTCGACCACCGCGAACTCGATGTTGGCGAACGGCTTGCCCATCGAGCCGACCCGCCCTTCCGTGTTGAGCAGGAACCCGGGCGAGTCGACCATGCCGTAGAACTCGACGATCTTGACCCCGAACCGCTCCTCGAACTCGCGCCAGCGATCGGGCGGGGCGGCGGCGGACAGGACGATGCGCACCTGGTGGTCCCGGTCGACGGGCTTGGGCGGCTGCTTGAGGAGGATGGAGATCATCCCGCCCAGGGCGTTGAACTGCACGGCGTCGTACCGCCGGCAGTCGTCCCAGAACCGGGAGGCGGAGAAGCGCTCGGCCAGGGCCAGCTTGGCGTCGAGCAGGATCGACCCGAGCATGGTGATGAGGAGCGCGTTGCCGTGGAAGAGGGGGAGCGGGGTGTACATCGTCTCCCCCGGTTTGACCCCGGTGGCGCCCAGGATGGTGGCCAGGGGGCTGGTGTCGTACTTGGTGGCCACCACGCCCTTGGGCGGTCCGGTGGTTCCCGAGGTGTACATCATGCCGACGCCGCCGCTGGGTTCGGCCAGCTCGACGTCAGGCTCGGTGTCGGGCCCTTCCATGAGGCGATCGAAGTCCCAGTCGATCCCGTCGCCGGCCTTCCCGTCGAGGACGACGACGGAGCGGAGGTCGGGGCACTGGCCCTGGACCGACAGCAGGGCGTCGCGCAGATCCTCGTGGACGACGGCGGCCACGGCGTCGGAGTCGGAGAGGATGTGGGCCAGGGTCTGGCCCCGCTGGGAGGTGTTGATGGGGACGGAGTGCGCCCCGATGAAGATGATCCCCAGGTGGGCCCAGATGAACTCAGGGCAGTTGGGCAGGAGGAGGGCCACCCGCTCGCCGGGCTTCACCCCGAGCTCGAGGAACCCGTTGGCGGCCCGCTGGACGTTGGCGAGGACCTCGTGCCAGGGGACCTCCTCGTCCTTCCACTTCAGCCAGGTGTCATCCGGGTGATCCGCCACCCGCTTCCGGATCGCCTGCTCGATGGGACCCTGGGCTCGAGGCATCAGTGGACCCTCACGGGAGTCATCGTGGCGTCTCGCCGGCCAGTGCCGCCGCTGGCGGCGTCCTCCTCCTCGGCGTAGGAACCACTACGCCTGGTCGTGCGTCCTTGCCAGCGACGACCCTGACTCGGCGATACATCCACGGGACTCCCATGAGCGCCCACTCGACCACCCCCGACGGAGAGGGGCGCGCTTCCGCGCCCCCGGCCTGAACGTAGGGAAATCTCCCTTCGACCGTCAAGGTCGGCAGGACCGCAGAACCAAGAACCAGTAAGGATTACGCAGATGCAACCGGCAGGCGCCGGCCGGCCGTCCGCACCCGGCCGTAAACCGTGGTGCGCTGGTCCAGGGGCCGGCCCAGGGGAGCGACCACCTCCAGGAGGTCCTCCTCCTCCACGCCCTGGCCGTGCTCGGCCCCCGCCGCCCGGGAGATGTTCTCGTTCATGAGGGTGCCGCCCAGGTCGTTGCAGCCGGCCTGGAGGGCCTGCCGGGCCCCGGTCAGGCCCATCTTCACCCAGGACACCTGGATGTTGTCGATCCAGCCGTGCATGGCGATCCGGGCGGCGGAGTGGAGCAGGAGGGTCTCCCGGAAGGTGGGCCCGGGACGGGCCTTGCGCTGGAGGAAGATGGGCGCCGCCATGTGCACGAAGGGCAGCGGTACGACCTCGGTGAAACCGCCGGTCTCCTTCTGCAGGGCCCGGGACCGCACCAGGTGCCGGGCGATGTGGACCGGGCGTTCCACGTGGCCGAACATGATGGTGACGTTGGAGCGCAGGCCGATCGAGTGCGCCACCCGGTGGACCTCGAGCCACTCGTCGGTGGTGACCTTGTCGGGGCAGATGATGGCCCGCACTTCGTCGTCGAGGATCTCGGCCGCCGTCCCCGGGAGGGTGGCCAGGCCCGCCGCCTTCATGGTGGTGAGGTATTCGGCCAGGTCCACGCCCAGGCGCCGGGCCCCTTCGTGGACCTCCAGGGCGGTGAAGCCATGCACGTGGATGGAGGGCGCCACCGCCTTGACCGCCTTGGTGACCTCGAGGTAGTAGTCGCCGTCGAAGCTGGGGTGGATGCCGCCCTGGAGGCAGACCTCGGTGGCACCGCACTCCACCGCCTCCACCACCCGGCGCTGGATCTCCCCCATGTCCAGGAGATAGGGGTCGCCCCGCAGGTTGAGCGACAGCGGCCCTTTGGAGAAGGCGCAGAACCGGCACTTGAAGGTGCACACGTTGGTGTAGTTGATGTTCCGGTTCCGCACGAAGGTGACGACATCGCCCACGGCCCGCCGGCGCAGGTCGTCGGCCAGCGCCGCCACGGCCGCCACCTCGGGGCCGCGGGCGCCGAGCAGGGTGGTGATCTCGTCGACACCCACCTCCTGGCCGAGTCCGACGCCGGCCAGCACCTCGCCCACCGGCCCGCCGGCCCGAGCCGTGCCGGCGTAGGGGATGAGGGACGGAGGTGCCTCGTGGTCCCCCGCCGACCAGCGGCTGTCGCGGGCCAGGCCCTCGGAGTCGGAGGCGCACATGACGGCGAAGCGCACGTCGGGATGCAGCCACTCGTCGGGCCGGGTGACGTATTCGGGATAGACGGTGAGACGGGGGGCGAGCACCTTGCCGGCCGCCTCGGTGGCCAGCCGCAGCCGCTCCAGTTCCGGCCAGGGGCGCTCGGGGTTGACGTGGTCGGGGGTGAGGGGCGACACGCCACCCCAGTCGTCGATGCCGGCGGCCACCAGGGCGCCCAGGTCCTCGGGGGCGGAGAGGTTGGGCGGCGCCTGGAGGTGGATGGCCTCGGGCAGGACGAGGCGGGCGGCGGCCACCGTCCAGAGCATCTCCTCCTCGGGACAGGGAGGATGGGCGGCCATGCCGGTGCCCGGCTTGGGCAGGAAGTTCTGGACGATCACCTCCTGGACGTGGCCGTGGCGGGCGTGGCTGGCGGCGATGGCGTCAAGCGTCTCCAGGCGCTCCCCCCGGGTCTCGCCGATGCCGACCAGCAGCCCGGTGGTGAAGGGGATGCGGGCCTCGCCGGCCGCCTCCAGCGTGGCCAGGCGGCGCTCCGGGGTCTTGTCCGGCGCCCGATGGTGGGCGCCGCCCGGCTCGCCCAGGCGGGCGGCCAGCGTCTCGAGCATCATCCCCTGCGAGGGGCTCACGGCCCGGAGGCGCTCCAGCTCGGGCCGGGAGAGGGCGCCGGCATTGGCGTGGGGGAGGAGGCCGGTCTTCTCCAGCACGGCGCCGGCGGCGGCCACCAGGTAGTCGACCGTCGAGGTGTAGCCGTGGTCCTCCAGCCAGCCCCGGGCCACCTGGTAGCGGTCTTCGGGTGCCTCGCCCAGCGTGAAGAGCGCCTCCCGGCAGCCGGCCTCGGCGCCGGCGGCGGCGATCGCCACCACCTCGTCGAGGTCGAGGAAGGGCGACGCCAGGCGGGCCGGCGGCTTGGCGAAGGTGCAGTAGCCGCACCGGTCCCGGCACAGCATGGTGAGGGGGATGAACACCTTGGGGGAGAAGGTCACCCTGTCGCCGAAGGCGCCGTCCCGGCGGCGGCCGGCCTCCGCCATCAGGTCGTTCAGGGAGGCGTGGAGGAGGTCGCCGGCGCTCACGGCGCCACAGGGTAGTGGCAGAGGTTGCTTCTGCTGTCACGCTGCGTCCGCCGGCCCGGGCGGCGGCGGCCGCATACTGGGTCCGTGCGCGACTGCCACTGCATCCTGTGCGCCGCCGGCGCCCCGGGGCCGGCCGGCTTCGAGGTGGTGGCGGACGACGAGGCGCAGTACGCCTACACGGTGGGGCTGTGGCATTCCTGCGGCCAGCCGGAGGTGACCCTGTTCGGGCTGCCGGACGCCGGAGACCGCCTGGAGAGGGTGGCCGCCGAGGTGGCCGACGGCCGGGTGCTGCCGCCCGACCAGGGCGACGACGACATCCTGGGCGATGTTCTGGTGGAGCGCCGCCCGGTCCTGGCCACCTGGCACCGCCGGCTGTTCCCGGCGCTGCTCGAGTTCTACCGGGGCCAGCCCGTCCCCGTCGTCCAGCTCGTGGTCGTCGACGAGGTGTACCAGCCTCGCCTGTGGGACCGCTGCCCGCCGGAGCCGGTGCCCGATGGCTGGCCCTTCCCCGACCCGCCCGAGACGCTGGTGGCCGCCACCCGGAGCGTCGCCTTCGACGGCGCGCCCGTCACGCTGGTCGCCCACGACGAGGAGGGCGAATGGCAGTTCCTGGGCCCGGGGGCCGACGACTTCACCCCCGTGCACCTGGCCCATCTCCTCGCCTGCCATCCCGGGCTGGCGTCCCTCGCCGACCTGCCCGCCGGCTGGGAGTCAGAGAAGGACGGCAGTGAATGGAGACGGGCGCCCGTCGACGACGAGGAGTGATCGGCCCGCCGGACTCTTTGCAGCTTTTGGTGACGAATTTCTCAGCTGCCGAGAAAATCTGTCACCAGACCCGGATCTCAATACGTTCCGGGCCGGCCGGCACGGCCGGCGCGCGGGCCGTAGGGGGCGGTGTCGAGCCACCGGCCGGCGGGCGTCAGCACCGGCGCCACCGCCGCCGCCAAGCGGCGCTTGAGCCGGAGGCGGGGGTCCCGGGCCTGCATGTGGGCCAGGGCGGCTCCAGCCGCGGCCCGGTTGTACTCGGCGGCGTGGCGCCGGTCGGCGGCGAAGTGCCCGATGGCCTGGCGGGCCACTTCCGGGTCCGTGCTGCCCAGGGCGAGGGAGACGGCGCCGGCGGCGACGTGGGCGTCGGCGAAACCCGAGTTCATGCCCCGGGCGCCGAAGGGGGCGAAGAGGTGGGCGGCCTCCCCCACCAGCAGCACCCGGGACCGGGAGTCGGTGAACGATGCCGCCAGCACCTGGAGGAAGCGGTAGGTCGACACCCAGGCGACGTTCTCCGCGTACCGGGGGTCGATGACCCGGGCCAGCCAACGCTGCACGCCGGCGTAGCTGCTGAACTCGTCGGGGTCGTCCTCCTCCCGGCACTGCAGGTCCACCCGCCACCCGCCGGAGAAGGGCACCAGCAGGACGTTGCGGCCCTCCACGCCGGGGTGCTCGTAGTGGAACACCCGCTCCGGGGGCATGGGCCGGTCGGAGACCTCGTGCACATCCACGATCACGAACGGAGCCTCGTGGCGGGGTCCCTCCATGGGTATCCCGAGGGCGGTCCGCACCCCGGAGCGGGCTCCGTCGGCGGCGATGACGTAGGAGGCGCGCCAGGTGGCCCCGCCGGCGGTGGCGACCGTGACCCCGTCCGGGTCGGGTTGGACGTCCGTCACCAGCGCATTCCAGATGACCTCCACCCCCGCCTCACCGCAGGCCTCCAGGAGGATCCGCTCGGTTTCCACCTGGGGGAGACTCGTCGACGCCGGGAGGCGGTCGGGCGGCGGCGGGGGATAGGTCCGGACGTAGACGTCACGGCCGCGGAAGGTGCTGCGCCGGGTGGGCCACACCAGGCCGGCGGCGGTCACCCGCCGGCCCAGGCCGGCGTGGAACGTCTCCAGGAGCTCGAGCGACTCGCGGTGGACGAAGATGGCCCGGCTCCCCGCCCGGCTGCGGTCCCTGGGCTCCGCCTCCAGCACCAGCACGGGCAGTCCCCGGGCGCGGAGGGCAAGGGCGGAGGCGAGACCGACGGGTCCGGCCCCGACCACGATGACCGGCGGGTCGGCGCCCTTGTCCATCCGACATGTATAGGTTGATTCCCGCAACCGACGAGGGATGGGAGAGCCGGTGAAGATCCTGACCTTCCGCACCGCTGGCGGTACCCGTGCCGGGCGCGTCGACGGCGACGACGTGGTTGAGCTCGACTGTGCGGACGTCGGCGTGCTTCTCGCCTCCGGGCCGAAGTGGCGCCGGCAGGCCGAGCAGGCCGACGGGCGCCGCCACGCCCTGGGCGACCTGGAGCTCGCCCCGGTGATCATCGCACCCCCGAAGATCATCTGCCTGGGTATGAACTACGCCGCCCACATCCAGGAGATGGGCCGTGAGCTGCCCGCCCACCCCACGCTCTTCGCCAAGTTCGCCCGCTCCCTCATCGGAGCCCGTGATCCCATCGTGCTGCCCACGGATCAGGTCGACTGGGAGGCGGAGCTGGCGGTGGTCATCGGCTCGGAGGTCCGCCACGCCGATCGGGCGGAGGCGGGCGCCGCCATCGCCGGCTACACGGTGTGCAACGACATCTCGGTCCGGGACTTCCAGTACCGCACCTCGGAGTGGCTGCAGGGCAAGATCTTCGAGAGGAGCACCCCGCTCGGGCCATGGCTGGTGACGGCCGACGAGGTGGTGGCCGACCCCGCCGACACCCCCGACCTGGCCATCAGCTGCGAAGTGGACGGCGACGTGCGCCAGTCCTCGCGCACCGGCGACCTGATCTTCGGTCCCGCCGCCATCATCGAGTACGTGAGCCGGATCGTGACCCTCGAACCGGGTGACGTGATCTCCACGGGCACGCCCGGAGGGGTGGGGATGGGCCGGACCCCGCCGGTGTTCCTCACCCCCGGGCAGGTCGTCCGGACGGCGATCGAGGGGGTCGGCGAGCTCGTCAACGAGTGCGTCGCCGAGAAATGAGCCGGGCTGGTTCCCAGAGGCCGGAGGTTCTGGTGGTGAACCGGAATAGTCCCGGCTGATCACCAGAGCCTTGATGGTCGAGAGACACTGAGGGGCTTGGCTGGGCCCATCCGCCGTTCGGGGGATGTTGTGCCCGCCGGGATGGGACATGCTGGCCCTCATGCGGGCACCTTCGGGGACGGTCACCTTCCTGCTCACCGACGTCGAGGCCTCTACCCAGGCGTGGCAGGCCGACAGCGCGGCGGCGGCCGCCGCGGTGGCCCGTCAGGAGCAGATACTGGCCGGCGCCATCGCCGCTCACCGCGGGTTCCGGCCATTGGAACAGGGGGAGGGCGACAGCGTGGTGGCCTCCTTCTCCCGCGCGACGGACGCGGTAGCGGCGGCGGTCGCGGCCCAGCTGGCGCTGGCCATTGAGCCGTGGCCCACCGGAGAGCCGCTTCGGGTGCGCATGGCGCTGCACACCGGCGAGGCTGAAGCCCGCGACGACCGGTACGCGGGGCCGACCATCATCCGGACGGCCCGGCTGCGGGCGGTGGCCCACGGCGGCCAGACGGTGGTGTCGCGGGCCACGGCGGAACTGGTGAGCGACACGCTCCCGGAGGAGGTGGCGCTTGTCGATCTGGGGAGCCACCGGCTGCGGGACCTGACCCGGGCCGAGCAGGTCTTCCAGGTCAGCCACCCCGATCTCCCCGGCACCTTCCCGCCGCTGCGGTCCCTCGACCGCGTGGCCAACAACCTGCCCGCCCAGCTGACCTCCTTCATCGGCCGGGAGTCGGAGCTGGCCCAGGTGGAGCGCCTCCTGGCCCAGGTGCGGCTGCTGACGCTGACCGGCGCCGGCGGCTGCGGAAAGACACGGCTGGCCGCCCACGCCGCCGCCGCCGTGGCCGAGTCCTACCCGGCGGGAGTGTGGTGGGTGGAGCTGGCGCCGCTGGGTCCCGGCTCGGCGGTGTCGACGGCGGTGCTGTCGGCGCTGGGGCTGCGGGAGCACCCGTCCCGGAGTGCCGTTGACCAGCTGGCTGACCAGTTCGGGGCTGGGCGGGCCCTGGTCGTGACCGACAACTGCGAGCACCTCCTCGACTCGGTGGTGGCGCTGATCGAGCCCTTGCTGGGCCGGAGCCCGGAGCTGACGGTGCTGGCTACCAGCCGGGAGCCGCTCGGCGTGCCCGGGGAGACCACCTGGCGGGTCCCCCCGCTCGCAGTGCCGGCCGCCTTGGGCGGCTCGAGCCCGGAGGCCTTGACCGCATACGACGCGGTCGCCCTGTTCGTGGAGCGGGCCCAACAGGCCCGGCCAAACTTCGTGGTGACGAACAACAACGCTCCGGCGGTGGCGGAGATCTGCGCGCGGCTCGACGGCATTCCCCTCGCGATCGAACTGGCGGCCGCCCGGGTCAGGGTGCTGTCGCCCGAGGGGATTCGGGCCGGGTTGGACGACCGTTTCCGGCTCCTGACCGGAGGGTCCAAGCGCGGCCTGGCCCGCCAGCAGACCCTCGCCGCTTCGGTGGAATGGAGTCACGACCTCCTCAACGAGCCGGAGTGCACGATGCTGCGACGCCTTTCGGTCTTCGCCGGCGGGTTCACCCTCGACGCCGCCGAAGCGGTGTGCGCAGGAGAGGGCATCGAGCAGCTGCAGGTACTGGATCTTCTGACCAGCCTCGTCGACAAATCGCTGGTGGTGGCCGACGACGACCGGGCCAGGACCCGCTATCGGCTCCTGGAGACGATCCGTCAGTTCGCGCTGGGGCGTCTCGACACCGCGGGCGAGGCGGAGGCGATACGTGACCGCCATCTCGCCGTCCAGTTGGAGCTGGCCCGTGAGGCGGACGACCGGTTCCTTTCCGACGACGGGTTCACGAGCCGCCAGGAAGTCGAGCACGACAACCTCCGAGGTGCCCTCGAGTGGGCCCTCTCCCGCCATGACCTCGACTCGGCCGTCCAGCTGCTCATCGGGTTGGGCAACCTCTGGCTCTCCAGCGGACTGCTGCGCGAAGCCCTCGTCTGGTTCGACCGGGTGTTTGGCCATCCCGGTTTTGGCGACTCATCCCTCCGCTACAAGGCCTTGTGTGCTCGTGCGGTCATCGCTCTGATCGACGGTCAACCGGACCCGACGTTGCTGATGGCCGGCGAGGCTGCCGAGCAGGCACGGACGGCCGGAGACAGCCGTTACGTCTCCCGATGCCTGATGGTGCACGGCACCGTGCAGGCCATGGCCGACCCGCCGGTCGGCGACAAGATCCTGGAGGAGGCGATTGCCAGCGCCGACGAGGCCGACGACCCCTTCTCGTCATCGCTGGCCCGCATCCTGTTCCTCGTGAGCAGCGTCCACCAGGACAACCACGCCCGCCTTGCGCTCAAGGTTCGAGAGTGGACGCCGGTCTTCGAAGGATCCAGCCGTCAGATGCAGGCGCTCTACCACGCCATGGTGGGATGGAGCCATGTGCGGGTTGGACGGTTCGAAGAAGCCCGGCGGCATGGCGAGCTGGGTCAGGCCCTGGCCACGGAGATCGGAGATCCCGCCATGGCGGGCGCCCTCGTGGCCCTGATGCTCAGCCTGCTCGAGCTCACCGAGGGGCGCATGGCGGAAGCCGCCGCCGTGATCGAAGCCGTGCTGCGCGAGCCTCGGGCCTCGGGCCCAAGCCGGCAGGACCCCATGTTGACCGGGGGCTGGGCCCGGATGCTGACCTTCCGAGGGCAACTCGAGCAGGCCGAGACGATGCTGGCGGAATGCGTGCGCCTCGCCGAGCAGCTCGGCGACGGGCTGCAGTACGCCTTCTGCCAGGGATGGCACGCCGCCCTGCTGCGCCTCCGCGGCGACTGGGCGCACGCCCGGATCAGCGCTGAGGCCTTACTTGCCCACGCCCGTCAACAGCACAACCGCGCCTTCGAGGCGGTGGCACTGCGAGAACTGAGCCATCTCGCCCGACAGGACGGTGAGCTGGAGGCGGCCGACGAGCTCGCCCACCGGGCCCTCATCCTGTCCGCCGATGCCGGGATGCTCCCCGACGTGGCCGAGCACCTCACGGCCGTGGCCGGCATCGCCGCCGCCGAGGAGAGCTGGGAAGAGGCGGTGCGGCTCTTCTCCGCCGCCGACGCCCTCCGCCGGCGGCTCGGTGCGGTCCTGGATTCCTGGGACCAACCGGACTGCGGCGCCGACCTTGACCGAGTTCGAAGCTCCCTCGGGCCGGACGCCTTCGAGGCGGCATGGGCCGAGGGCCAGGTCCTGGACGTCGACGAGGCCGTGGCCTACGCCCAGCGGGGGCGGGGCGAGCGCAAGCGGCCCTCGACCGGCTGGGCCAGCCTGACGCCCATGGAGCGCCAGGTCGTCGACCTGCTCACGGAGGGCCTGCGCAACGCCGAGATCGCCGAGCGCCTCTTCGTCGCTCCCTCCACCATCAAGACCCACCTCGGCCACGTCTTCACCAAGCTCGGCGTCTCCACCCGGGCCGAGCTCGCCGCCCTCGCCGCCCGCCGTCCCTGACCGAAATCCGTATCAGTACGGATGAGATTGCCTCCGGGCTTACCTACGTTTCGGACGAGAGAGGGAGCACCGGAAGCCCCGTTGGAGAGGAGGGCTCTTGAGCACCATCCTCTCCAACGGTCTGGTCATCGGCGCCATCTACGGCCTCGTGGCCTTGGGGATCACCCTCGTCTACAAGAAGTCGAGGGTCCTCAATTTCGCCCACGGCGAGGTCGGCATGGTGGGGGCCTTCGTGTTCTACGTGCTCTACGTGGAACAGGGGCTGCCCTACCTGGTGGCGGCGGCCGGGGGGATCGCCACCTCGGCGCTGCTGGGGGCGGCCACGTTCGCGGTGCTGGCCCGCCGGCGGACCGACCCGCTGTCCATGCTCATCGGCACGCTGGCCGTGGCCGGCATCCTCGTCTTCGTGGCCAGCGAGATCTGGGGGCCCGACCAGTTCTTCGTACCGCCGCCGCTGTCGGGCGTCTCGGTGAACGTCCTCGGGCTGCGCTTCGTCGGTCCCCGCCTCCTCGTCCTGGTGGCCGGGGCCGCCCTGGCCGGTGGTTTCTTCGTCGTCTTCCGGACGACCAAGGTGGCGCTGCTCTTCCGGGCCAGCGCCACCGACCCCTACGCCGCCACCCTCATGGGCATCGACGTGGCCCGCCTCGACCTGGCCACCTGGACCCTGGCCGGCGCCCTGGCCGGGACGGCGGCCGTGCTGGTGGCGCCCCTGGTCGGCTTCGACATCTTCTTCATGACGCTGCTGGCCATCCGGGGGTTCGCCGCCGCCCTGCTAGCCGGCCTGACCAACGTCCCCGGTGCCCTGGGCGCCGGTCTCGCCATCGGCATGGCCGAGGCTGCCCTCACCCGCCAGACGACCCAGCCCGGCCTCCCCGAGGCGGTGCTCGTCGGCCTCATCGTGCTCATCCTGCTGCGGCCCCAGGCCGCCCAGCGGAGGACGGCGTGAGCACCGCCGAGGTTCGGGGGGTCCCGGTGGTGGACGTGACCGTGGCCGCCCCTGAGGCACCCAAGGTGCGCGGGGCTCGCTGGGCGCTCCCCTGGGTGTCGCTGGCCGCCGGTTTTGCCGTCCCCTTCGTCTGCGCCGCCACCCTCTCGGAGTTCGGGAACACGGTGGTGGTGCAGGCGGCCATCGCCATGCTCACGGTGGCCGGCCTCCATGTGCTGGTGCACTGGGCCGGCCAGATCTCCCTGGCCCAGGTGGCCCTCATGGGGGTGGGGGCGTTCGTCACCGCCCGGGCCAACGCCGACTTCGCCATCCCCCTGCCCGCCGCCATGCTCCTGGGCGCCGCCGGCGCCGTGGTGGCCAGCCTGGCCATCGGCCTTCCCGCCCTGCGCATCCGGGGCCTGGCCCTGGCCATCATCACCCTCGCCTTCGGGTTCGCCGCCAGCCGCTGGCTGTTCCTCCAGACCTGGCTCGTGCCCCAGGTCTCCGGCATCCCCCTGCGGGACCAGACCCTCCTCGGCTTCGACATCACCCAGAGCCGCCAGCTGGTCATCCCCCTCGGCGTGGTGTGCGTCGCCGTGACGGCGCTCACGGCGCGGCTCGGGGCCAGCCCGCTGGGCCGGGCCCTGCGCATGGTGGCCCACGACGAGGAGGTGGCGGCGTCCTATGGGATCAACGTGGCTGCCCACAAGCTGGCCGCCTTCTGCTTCGCCGCCGCCTGCGCCGGGCTGGCCGGCGCCTTCACGGTGGTGTCCATCGGCCGGGTCGGCCCCCAGGCCTTCCCCGTCCAGAAGTCGGTTCTCTTCCTCTCCGCTGCCCTCCTGGGCGGCCCGGGCCCGGTGGGGGCATCGCTGCGGGCCGCCGCCGGCTTTGCCGCCTTCCCCGTCCTGCTCCGGGGCCTCGGCCGCTACATCGACCTGATCGGTCCCCTCGCCATCCTCCTGGTCGTCATCGTGTCGCCGGCCGGCCTCAACGGCCTCGATGCGGCCCTCAAGCGGCGGCTCCACGGCCGCCACCGCCACCCTGGTGTCCCTGTGCCACAAGGAGATGATCCGTGAACCGTCACTACAACCTGTTCGGCTGGCTGCTGGTGGCGGCCGGCTTCGCCGCCATCGGCGCCGGGTGGGCCGGGGTCCAGTCGACGACGGTGGTCGCCGTGCAACTCGCCTACCTGACCAGCGGCGGGGTGGCCGGCGTGGCCCTCGTCGTCGTCGGCTCGGGCCTGTTCCGGCTCGACGACGTGAAGGCCACCCGGGCGGTGCTCGAGGACCTGCGCAACCGCTTCGACGACATGGAGCTCGACGTGGCCGACACCCGGGCCTGCCTCGAGGCGCTGGCGCCCCGGCGCTCGGCAATCCTGGAGGAGGCGGCCGGCGGCCGGGGTGGCGCCACCCCGTGAGCGTGGCCGTCCACCGCCCAACTGGTCGCCGGGCCCGCCGGCTCCCGCCCGGGCGGGGCCGGGTCCTGCAGGTGGCCGGGGTCAGCGTCGCCTTCGGGGCGGTGCGGGCCCTCGACGGCGTCAGCCTGGCGGTGCGCGACGGCGCCTTCGTCGGTCTCATCGGTCCCAACGGAGCGGGCAAGACGACGTTCTTCAACGTGGTCAGCGGCTTCGTCACGCCCGATCACGGCCGGGTGCGGCTGGCTGGACAACAGATCGACCACTGGTCCCCGGCCCGCCGGGCCCGGGCCGGGATCGCCCGGACGTTCCAGAACATCGGGCTCGACAAGCAGGCCACGGTGGCCGACAACCTGCGGGTGGCCCGGGAGGGCGGCACCCTGACCGACGAGGTGCGCATGTTCCTCGCCCCCCGGGTGGCCGGCCACGGTGACGGACTCCCGGCCGGAGCGGCCGAGCTGGTCGAACGCCTCGGGCTGGCCGGGGTACTGGGCGAGCGGGTCGACGAGCTTCCGGTGGGGACGGCCAAGCTGGTCGAGCTGGTCTGCGCCGTGCTGCGCCGGCCCCGCCTGCTCCTCCTCGACGAGCCGTCGTCGGGCCTGGGGCCGCCGGAACGGGCCCGCCTGGGGGAGCTGCTGCGCCACCTCCACCGGGACGAGGGGCTCTCCGTCCTCATGATCGAGCACGACGTGCAGCTGGCCATGAGCACGGTGGACTACATCTACGTCCTCGATTTCGGCGTCCTGCTGGCCGAAGGCCCACCGGAGCAGGTGCGGCGCGACCCCCGGGTCATCGAGGCCTACCTGGGGAAGGCGGCGGGATGACCCCCCTCCTGCACGCCGGTGTGGCCTCCAGCCGCTACGGGGCGGTCGAGGTGCTGCACGAGGTCACCGTCGACGTCGGCGAGGGCGAGATCGTGGCCGTCCTGGGCGGCAACGGGGCGGGCAAGACCACGTTGCTGCGGACCATCTCGGGCGTGTCGGTGCGAGCCAGCGCGGAGATCACCCTCGACGGGCGCGACATCTCCCGCCTGCCCGCCGCGCAGCGGGTCCGGGCCGGGGTGGTGCACGTGCCCGAGGGCCGCCGGGTGTTCACCGACCTGACCGTCGGGGAGAACCTCCAGGTCGCCGCCCACGCCCGCCGGCTACCGGCCGGGGAGGCGCAGGCCGCCCTCGACCAGGTCTTCGGGCTGTTCCCCATCCTGGCCGAACGCCGCCAGCAGCGGGCCACGTCGCTGTCCGGAGGGCAGCAGCAGATGCTGGCCATCGGCCGGGGCCTGATGTCGGCGCCCCGGGTCCTGATGGTCGACGAGGCATCGCTCGGCCTGGCCCCCAACACCACCGCCGACATGTTCGAGGCCCTGGCCCGCCTGGGTGCGGCGGGCCTCGCCATCCTGCTGGTGGAGCAGAACGCCCGGGCCAGCCTGGAGATCGCCCACCGGGCCTACGTCCTCGAGCGGGGCCGGGTGCGGCTGTCCGGCACCGCCGCCGAGCTGCTCTCCGACGAGCGGGTGGCCGCCACCTACCTGGGCGGCCACCTCGAGACGTCCTCCGAGCCCGTCGTGCCGGGAGGGTCATCGTGATGCGAAGCATCCGCTCGACCGCCGTTCTGGCCGTGGCCGCGCTGCTGGCCACGGCGTGCGCCGGGTCGCTCGACAAGTACCGCCACGGCCTCCCCGGGTCCGGTGCTGTCACCTCCCCGGCCCCGACGGAGAGCGCGCTGGCGGGCCCGGGCGATGCCGGGGGCGGTAGCGCGTCGGCGGCGGCGAGCGGACAGGGGACGATGGGTAGCACCGGCACGATCCCGACGGCTGGTTCGGCGGTCCTTTCCGGCGCTCCGCGGCCCTCCGGCATCCAGTCTGCGGGAGGGGTCCGGACCGGAGTGGTGCCCGGTGGGACGGGCCCCGCGAGTTCGGCACCGGCAGCGGCCTCCGGCCAGCAGGCCGCCGGTCCCACGCTGAACGGCACCGCCCCCCCGGCCGGCCCCGGCGTCCCCGCCGGTGCGCCGGCGCCCACCGGCCCGGGAACAACGGTCGGGGTGACGAAGGACGCCGTCACCGTCGGACTGTTCATGCCCAAGACGGGTGCCTACACCGGCCTCGCCCGTAACTTCGACAAGGTGCTGGAGGCGGCCTTCGCCGAGGCGGGCGCCATCCACGGGCGGAAGCTGGTGGTGAAGACCTATGACGACGGGACGGCCAACGCCAGCACCATCCAGGTGGAGGAGAAGAGGGCCAAGGACGAGGCGTTCGGGCTGATCTCCGTCGTGAGCGAATCCAATGTCGTCCTCGCCCCACTGGCCGACCAGCACAAGGTGCCGGTGATCTTGGGCAACATCGACGAGAAGGTGGCGCTGCCGCTCACCTACGCCTTCCCGCTGTTCACCTTCATCGAGCGCCAGGTCACGATTCTGCCCAACTTCATCAGGAATGTGCTCGGCGGGAGCGGCAAGCGCATCGCGGTGGTCTATGAGGGCACCAGCACGACCAAGAACGCCAAGGAGGCGTTCAAGGCCAAGGCGGCCGAGGCGGGCTTGCAGGTGGTGTTCGAACAGCCCATCGCCCAGAACCAGTCGACCTGTGCCAACGAGGTGTCGAACCTGCAGGCCAAGCAGGTGGGGCTGGTGGTCATGATCAACGGGCCGCTGGGCGGGATCTGCATGCTGCGCGACGCCCGGGCGCTCAACTACCGCCCGACGTGGACGGGGGGGATCGGCTGGAACTTCAACGTGGTGGCGGCGGCCAGCGGCCGGGGGGCGGACGGGATCCGCACCCTCACCTCCATCACCACCCTGGAGACACCGGCCGGCCGGCACTACGTCGAGGCCATGCGCAAGTACGCCCCCAACACCGGTGCCGAGGACGACGACATCATGCTGCTCGTCTACAGCCTGGCCCAGACGTTCGTCGAGGCCCTGCGTCGCACCGGACCCGACCTCACCCGGGAGGGGTTCGTGCAGACCATGGAGACGAAGATGAACGGCTACGACTCCGGCTACCTGCCGCCGCCCAGCTTCGGACCCGGCAACCGGTCCGGGCCCCTGCACGTGGGGGTGAGCGTCTGCTGCACCAACCGACGCTGGACGATGCCCCAGGTCGGCTGGCGCCCTGGCTTCTGAGGAGGTGGCGTGATGCGGCGTTCGACCATCGCCGTGATGGTGGCGTTGGCGCTGGCGGCCGCGGCCTGCGCCGGGTCACTGGACAAGTACCGCAGCGGGCTGCCCGCTTCCGG
>JBIOUX010000047.1:0-8085 GCA_044867425.1 Acidimicrobiia bacterium
GTGAGCCACTCGCACCGGCGGACCAAGCGCCGCTGGAACCTCAACATCCAGCGCATCCGCGCCCTGGTGGCCGGCTCCCCCCGCCGCATGCGGGTCTGCACCTCCTGCCTCAAGGCCGGCAAGGTCCAGAAGGCGTAAGGCCCCGCCGCCCGCCTTCCCTTCCTCCCCTTTTTTGGGCTCCCACGGCTTCTGGTGACACAAATTCTCAACTGCTGAGAAAATCTGTCACCAAATGCGGAGCTACGGGACTGGGTGCTCCCAGCCCGCCGGAGGCACCGGCCGGACGCGCCCCCCGGCCTCCTTCACTGCGATCTCCCCATCCGGCGTCACCGTGCCGATCCGCACCGGCGCCACCAACCCGGCGGCTGAGAACACCTCCGCCACCCGCGCCGCATCGGGCGCCGTGAAGCACAGCTCGTAGTCGTCCCCGCCGGACAGCGCATCCTCCAGCCCCGCGCCCGGCCCCAACGGGATCGCCACCGCCTGGAGGAGCGCTCCCACGCCCGACTGGCGGCAGATGTGACCCAGGTCGGACGACAGCCCGTCGGACAGGTCGATCATGGCGCTCGCCCCTGCCCCCGCCGCCGCCCGCCCCTCGGCCAGTCTGGGCACCGGCCGGTGCAGCCGCTCGACGGCCTCTGGGGGCGGACCGTCACCCCGGCGCAGGGCGGCGAGGGCCGCCCGCGGTCCGCCGAGGGTCCCGGTGACGAAGACCCCGTCGCCCGGACGGGCCCCGGAGCGCAGCACCGCCCCGCCCGCCGGCGCATCGCCCAGCACCGAGACCGTGATGACCAGCACCGGGCCGACCGCCGTGTCGCCCCCCACCAGCGGGCAGGCCAGAGCGTCCGCCGCCGCCACCACCCCGGCGGCCAGCCCGTCGGCCACACCCGGACGCCCGGCGGGGACCACCACGGCCGCCACCGCCGCCCGGGGCGTGCCACCCATGGCCGCGAGGTCGGAGCAGTTGACGGCCAGGGCCTTCCATCCGGCGGCGAAGAGCGTCGACAGGCCCAGATCGAAGTGCACGCCCTCCACCAGGGCGTCGGTGGCGAAGAGAAGCCCGCCGGCCAGCACGGCGGCGTCGTCGCCCATCCACACCTGGCCCGCCGGCGGTGGGGGCAGGACGCCGGCCAGCCGCTCCAGGAACACGAATTCGCCGCTCAGGAGCGCCTCCGGTTACCTTCCCCACCCATGCAGGGCGTCATCAAGACCTACGATCCTGCCACTGGCGAGGGGCTCGTCGTGCGGGATACCGACCGGGCCGAGTACGCCCTGGCCCGCACCGCCCTCGAGGGGTCCATCTTCCGGACGTTGCGCCAGGGCCAGCGAGTGGTCTTCGAGCTCGACGAGGACCAGCGCGCCACCCACCTGCGCACCGGGGCCGAACCCGACCTCGGCATGGGCAGCGTGCAGCTGTAGGCGACACAAAAGCCCCAGGTACCATCTACCCATGCTGGCCCTGCTGGCCGTGGTGTTTCTGGTCGTGCCCATCGCCGAGCTGGCCGTCCTCATCACGGTGGGCTCCCACATCGGAGTCCTCAACACCATCGGCCTCCTCATCCTTGTGTCCGTGGTCGGCGCCTGGCTGGCCAAACGCGAGGGTCTGGGCGTGCTGCGCCGGATCCAGGCCCAGCTCGACGCCGGCCGGATGCCGGGCAAGGAGCTGGTGGACGGGTTTCTCGTGCTGTTCGCCGCCGCGCTCCTCCTCACGCCGGGGTTCCTCACGGACTGCCTGGCCATCGCCCTCCTCCTCCCGCCCGTGCGGGCCGTGGTGCGCAGGGCGCTGCGGCGGTACTTCGCGGCGCGCATCGTGATGCGGTAGGGCCGGTGAGCCGTCTTCTCCGCCTGGCTCACGCCTCCTACGGCCGCTACCGGGAGCTGCACGGCGGGGAGCTGGCCTCGGCGGTCACCCTGGCCGCCTTCGTCTCCCTCCTCCCGCTGCTCATCGTCGGCATCGCCGTCCTCGGCTTCGTCTCCGCCGCCTCCTCCAAGGACTTGGCCCAGGAGGTGATCGCCGAGCTGGGGCTCTCGGGCAAGGCCGCCGATACCCTGAAGACGGCCATGGAGCAGGCTCAGGCCAGCCGCCGGGCGGCGTCGGTGGTGGGCCTGGGTGGCCTGTTGTGGACCGGGCTGGGCGTGGTCCGGGCCCTGCAGTACACCTGGGACACGGCCTGGCAGGTGCCCGGCCGGGGCATGCGGGACCGCCTGCTGGGGCTGGGCTGGCTGGCCGGCGCCGGGCTCGGCTTCGTCGCCTCCTTCACCCTCTCCGCCGCCTCCCAGGTGCTTCCCTGGTTCCTGGCCCCGGTCGGGGTGCTGGCCGGCTTCGCCACCGGCGTCGGACTGTGGCTGTGGGCGGCCAAGGTGCTTCCCAACCGCAACGTCGGCTGGCGTCCGCTCCTGCCCTCCGCCGTGATCGGTGCTCTCGGCTTCGAGATCCTCAAGGTGGTCGGCTCGGTGTGGGTCCCGAAGGCGGTGGCTTCCTCCTCCGCCCTCTACGGCTCCTTGGGCGTGGTGTTCGCCGTGCTGGCCTGGCTCCTGGTCTTCGGCCGGCTGGTGGCCTTCACCGCCATGGTGGAGGTGGTCCTGTGGGAGGACCGCCACGGCACCGTCGAGGTGAGCATCGACGTTCCCGCCCGTCCGGGGGTGGTGCCGGTGGCCGCCACCCGCGCCGGTGAGCAGAGGTTCGACACCGGGGACAGAAACGGACCCCGGGTCAAGTTCTGGGAGGGCCTGAGGGAGAGGGCCCCCCAGAAGCAGAAGGAAGGCGTCCCCTAGCCGAACGGGAAAGCCCGGGACCCGAGCGGGTCAGTCGAGCGTGATGCCGAACTGGCCGACGACCGGGGCCAGGAGCCCCGTGATGCTGTCCAGCACCGAGTCGGCCAGGGGGAGCTCGGGAAGGGCGACGGTGACCTGGACGCCCAGCGGGGTTTCCACGCCGGGTGCCGGCGTCGTGACGGCAATGCCCACGGGCACGGCTTCGGCCAGGTCCACCCCGACGGCGGTGGCGACATCTTCCGCCGTGCCCAGGGTGGCGGCGACCACGTCGCCGACGGGCGTGCCGGGCAGGACCCCGCCCTCCGAGCCGGAGCCGTCATCGGTGGGGGGCCGCAGCAGCCGCTGGCGGGTGTCGCCCTCGCGCCCCGTCCCGTCGCTGGGGGTACGGCCGAAACGAGGCAGCAGACGGTTGCGTCCCCCGCTCTCCGCCGGGGCCGGAGCAGCCGAAGCCGGCGCCGGCGACCCGGCCGATGCCGCCGTCGACGGGGAGGACTTCTCGGCGCTCACCGATACCACCGACAGCAGGGCCGGGTCGTGCTGTCCGGGAAGGACTCTGAGGACCGCCGGACCGTCCTGCGACCGGGCGGCCGCCACCTCGACCTTGGGGGCCGACTTGTTGTCGTTGATGACCGTGGGCATCGCCGCACCGGTGAGGGCCAGGACCATCATGGTGAGCCCGGCCAGGGTCTTCTGCGCCAGGGGCGCCTCCGCGACCTGGGCCGCCTGGGCCACCTGGGCCACCTCGGGTGCGTGCGACCAGAGCGACCCGTTGTCGAAGAACCGCATCCACCCCCGCTGCAGGCCGGCCAGCAGCAGCGGGACGGGGAGTAAGGCGTTGCGCAGGGTGGCGTTGACATCAGTGAGCTCGTCTCGCCGGCACCGGCACTTGGCACAGCCGTCGAGGTGGGCCTGGAGGCCGAGGCGGTCCCGGTCGGGCAGCTCACCGCGCACGTAGTGGCTGAGACGGCTGACCGTGGCCCGGCACTCCTCGGAGGCCTCGGACCGCAGATGCGCCTGCAGATAGGCCTCTCGCAGCCCCTTGCGGGCCCGGTAGGCGAGGGCGGCGACGGCGTTGGGCTTGATGCCGATGCGCCGCGACACCTCGGCCGGGGACAGGCCCTCGACCTCGGTCAGCCACAGCACGGTCCGCCAGCGGGAAGGCAGCGCCTGGAGGGCCTCGCCCACCAGGTTGCGCTCCAGCCCGAGGAGGGCCACGTCGTCGGCGGTCAGGCTGGCGGGCTCGTCGGGGACGGTGTCCCGCAGGTCAACGCGGCGCTCCCGACGCAGCCGGTCGGTGGCGGCGTTGCGCACCGCGGTCAGGAGGTAGGGACGGAAGCTGATGTCACGCCCGGCCATGCGGGGCAGGGCGGCGAAGACCCGGGCGAAACCCTCGGCCACGGCGTCTTCCGCGTCGGCCGCGGAGGTGGCGCACATGGCTGCCACCTTGCGGGCGGCATCCCGGTGGCGCAGGTACAGCGCCCCGAACGCGGTCTTGTCACCCTCGCGGGCCCGGTCGAGGAGCTCTTCCTCGGTGATGACCGCTATGTCCGTCAGGTTGATGAGCCTGACCGTGGTGTCGCTCATGGCGTCCTCCCCAAACCAGACAACGCCGGTGCAATCCCCAGATGACGCGAACCACCAGAAATTCTCCCATATTTCACGCCTCGTGACATAACGGGAGTATTACAACTGCGGTCAGTGACCAAAAAGGCGTCCGGCCGGGGGGAACGACCCACGTGAGCTCCTCTGGCACTCGGCGGTCCGCCACCTGGCCGCCTGATGCCCGAAGACTTCGCCGGACGTTCACGAGTTCCTCGCCGGAAGGGTTGGGATTGCCGGGAATGACCCGAAATCAATCCCAGGTGCGACGATCTGTCACCGGCGGGCTGTCGGGGTCGACGGCGTCCACGACGGCCACGTCGATGTCGAAGCGCAGCCCCGACCGCACGGCGTCCTTCACCGCCGCCACCAGGTCTCCGGCGGCGCCGTCGGCCGGCACCACCTCACAGCGGAGCACGTCCTTGTGCTCGACCCGATCGATGAGGAACCGGAAGGCGGACACCGCCGGAACCTGGCCCATCACCTGGGTGACCTGGCGCGGGTGGAGGAACATGCCCCGCACCTTGACGGCCTCGCCCGAGCGTCCCAGCCAACCCACGAGCCGGGGACTGGGCCGCCCGCAGGCGCAGTCGCCCTCGACGAAGGCGGACAGGTCACCGGTGCCGAAACGGACCAGGGGATAGTGGGGAGAGAACAGGGTGACGACGACCTGGCCCTCGGTCCCCACCGGGACGGGCTGGCCGTCGTCGAGGGCGCACACCTCCACCAGGGCGTCGTCGGCCACGTGCCAGCCGGAGAGCTCCTCGCACTCGTAGCCGAGCAGTCCGGCCTCGGCCGTGCCGTACATCTGGCGGACGACCGGCACCCGCTCGGTGATCCAGCTGCGGAGGCTGGGCGGCAGCGGCTCCGCCCCCACCACCGCCCGCTCGAAGCGCAGCGGGGGCCCCTCGAGCTCGGCCACCTTCTCCAGCAGCGCCTTGAGGTAGCTGGGGGTTCCGATGTAGGCGGTCACCCCCACGTCCCGGGCCGCCCGGGCCTGCAGCTCCATGTTGCCCACCCCGGCGGGCACGACCACGGCGCCCACCGCCCGGGCCGCCTCCTCGAACATCACGCCGGCGGGCGAGAGGTGGTAGCCGAAGCAGTTGAGGATCACGTCGGCCCCGGTGAAGCCGGCGGCCACCAGGGCCATCGCGAACCGCCAGTGGTCAGGCCCCTCGGGCTCGGGCTCGTAGAGCGGGCCGGGCGACTGGAAGATGCGCCTGAGGGCCGTGCCCTCGGCCAGCAGCCCGCCGAAGGGAGGCGCCTTGGCCTGGAGCTCGATGACGTCGTCCTTGGTCAGGATGGGGAGCCGGCGCAGCGACTCGATCGACCCGAGGTGCTCGGCCGTCAGCCCGGCGGCGGCCAGGCGGTCGGCCAGGGCCGGCAGGGACGCGGCGGCGGGGACGAGCACCTCGCGGGCCCGCGCCTCGAACCCGGCGGTGTACTCGGCCACCGAGGCCATCACAGCCAGCGCTTCCGTCGCTTGTAGTGCTTGACGTCGCGGTAGCTCTTGCGGGTGCCGCTCTCGGAGAGACCGAGGTAGAACTCCTGGACGTCGGGGTTGGAGGCCAACTCGGCCGCCGGACCCTCCAGGACGATCCGGCCGTTCTCCATCACGTAGGCCTGGTCGGCGATCTCCAGCGCCCGGCGGGCGTTCTGTTCCACCAGCAGCACGGTGGTGCCGAGCTCGGCGTTGAGCGCCTTGATGCGCTCGAAGATCTCGGCCACCAGCAGCGGGGCGAGGCCGAGGGACGGTTCGTCGAGCATCATCAGCTTCGGCCGGGATATGAGCGAGCGCCCGATGGCCAGCATCTGCTGCTCACCGCCGGAGAGGTAGCCGGCCAGACCGCTGCGCCGCTCCTTCAGCCGGGGGAAGAAGCCATAGACGAGGTCGAGGTCGTCCGAGACCCCACCGCTGCGGGTGTACGCCCCGGCCAGGAGGTTCTCGTGCACCGAGAGATGCTCGAACACCCGCCGGCCCTCCATGACCAGTGAGATGCCGAGGCGGACGAGGGCGGCGGCGTTGAGGCGGTGGATGGGGCGCCCCTGGTACAGGACGGTGCCCTGGGTGACCTCACCGTGCTCGGTGGAGAGCAGCCCGGCCACCGCCTTGAGCGTGGTCGACTTGCCCGCGCCGTTGGAGCCGAGCAGGGCGACGACCTTGCCCTCCCCCACGGCCAGCGACAGGCCCCGGAGCACGAGGATGACGTCCTCGTAGATGACCTCGATGTTGTTGATCTCGAGGACGTTGCCCCCGGGGCCCGGCTCAGGCCGGGCCCCGGGTTCGGTCGCCTGGGCGGCGGCCGGCTCAGATTTCAATCTCGTCCGTCAACTTCTCGAACTTGCCGCCCTTCACCACGTAGAGCGGTGTCGACTGCAGGCCGGCGTGGCTCGTCTCGCTGAAGCTGATGGGCTTGGACACCCCGCCGGTCTCGAAGTCCTTGACCGTCTCCAGGGCGGCCTTCACGTCGGTCCCGGTGATGTCGCCGCCGTCGGCGGCCTTGAGGGCCTTGCCGATGCCTTCGGCCATGGTGGCCATGGTGAACCAGCCCTGGACGTAGCGGAGGGTCTTGGCCTCCAGGTTGGCCTCGCTGCCGGTGAAGGCAACCAGGTCCTCCAGACCCTTGGCCCCGCCGGTGGCGGGAGCGAAGGGCATGACGGCCACGACGCCCTCGCCGGCGGGACCGGCACCCTTGAGGAAGATCTCGTCACCGCACCAGTTCATGCAGATGATGGTGGCCTGGTTGCCCGCCGCCCGGATGTTCTGGGCCAGCTTGGCGCTGGGCGAAGGGACGTTCTGGATGACGATGTACTTGGCGCCCTTGCCCTCGTTCTGGAGCTGGGGGTTGAAGTCCTGGGCGCCGGTGGGCATCTTCACCGCCACCATGTCGATCTTGAGCTTGTTCTCCTCGATGTACTTCTTCCCGTCCTCCAGGGGCGACGTGCCGAAGGGGCTGTCGTGGTGGAACACCGCCACCTTGGTCTGGGCGCCCTTCTCCGTGTCGCTGACGTACTTGAGGACGGCCCGGAGCTGGTTCGAGTAGCTGACCCCCGGGAAGAAGTTGTAGGGCGTCTCCTGGGGGTTGGCCAGCGTCTCGGCGTAGGAGGCCGACATGAACGGGATCTCGTCGCTCGTCACGCGCGTCCGCAGGGCCTCGGTGTCGGCCGTGCCCCATCCCATGAAGACGACGGCGCCCTCGGAGACGTACTGCGAGTACAGCTGCTCGGCGTTGGGGACCTTGTAGCCGAAGTCCGAGAAGCGCAGGTCGAGCTTGTGCCCGTCGATCCCGCCTTTGTCGTTCTTGAACTTCACGAAGTCCTGGATGCCCTGGGAGTAGGGCGTGCCCACGTCGGCCGTGGGCCCGGACTGGTCGAAGATGGCCCCCACGATGATGGGCTTCTTGTCTGCGCCTCCCGATCCCGCGTTCTCGTTGCCACCGCCCTTGTCTCCTCCGCCGCAACCTACGGCGAGAAGGGCGAGGGCGACGAAGAGCACGGACTTTCTCGCCATTCGATGCATGCCTCCTCCTTGTGTGGTGGGACTGCTAGCTGTCAATAGCGGAACGGCCAGAGCCGGAAATAGTCCTTGATGCGTTGCCACAGCCGCGCCAGACCCCGGGGCTCGAGCAGCAGGAACGCCACGATGACGGCCCCGAAGGTGAAGAGCTTGAGCGCTGAGGTGTTCAAGCCGAGGTTCTCGAACGTGTTCCG
>JBIOUX010000048.1:0-53937 GCA_044867425.1 Acidimicrobiia bacterium
GCGACTGGGGGCCCCTGCCCCAGTCGCCGGCCGACGCATGCGTCGGCCATTCACGCCAGCTCCCGGTGCAGCGTCCGGGCGATGGTGCGATAAGCCTCCGCCCCCGCCGAGCGGGGAGCGTGTTCCAGGATGGAACGCCCCCGCCCGGGCGCCTCGGCGAAGCGGACCGACTTGGGCACGGGCGGGTCGAGAACCTCGATCCCGTACTGCTCGGTCAGCGCGCCCAGCACCTCACGGCCATGGCGGGTGCGGGCATCGAACATGGTGGCCACCAGGCCCCGGACGGCGAGCTTGGCGTTGGTGAAGCTGCGCACGTCGCCGACGGTCTCCAGGAGCTGGCCCACGCCCCGCTGGCCCAGCGTCTCGCACAGCAGGGGAATGAGCACCTGGTGGGCAGCGGTCAGGCCGTTGATGGTGAGGATTCCCAGGGACGGCGGGCAGTCGATGAACACGGTGTCGTAGTCGGAGAGCAGCGGCTTCAGAGCCCGGGCCAGGACGTGCTCCCGCCCGGTCTTCGACATGAGATGGACCTCGGCGCCGGCCAGGTCGATGGTGGCCGGCAGGACGGAGAGATCGCCCGCCTTGGCCAGCACGTCCCGCGCCTCCGTCCGCCCGGCCAGGACGTCATGCAGCGACCCTTCCAGCGTCTCGGGGTCGATCCCCACCGAGTAGGTCAGGCACGCCTGGGGGTCGAGGTCGACGAGCAGGATCCGCTCGCCCAACTCGGCCAGGGCCACGCCGAGGGAATGCGTGGTGGTCGTCTTGGCCACCCCGCCCTTCTGGTTGGCCACCGCCAGGACCCGGGTCATAGGCGGCGCAGTTTAACGGTGCGTTCGCGCCCTCCAGATTTCGGCGGCGCGAATTCTTGTCGTCGGGGGACTACCCCCGAACCCCCGGGGTTTACGCCCGCAGGAGCTTGCGGGCGGCGTCGGTGATGCGCTCGGTGGTGATGAGGACGGCGGCTTCCATGGGCGGGGCGTAGGGCATGGCGGGCACGTCGGCGGTGGCCAGCCGCATCACCGGGGCGTCGAGGTCGTAGAAGGCCTCTTCGGCCACCAGAGCGGCGACCTCGGAGGCCACCGAGAAGGACCAGTTGTCCTCGGAGACGACCAGCACCCGGCCCGTCTTGGTGGCCGAGGCCAGCACCGTGTCCCGGTCGAGGGGAGAGATGGTGCGCAGGTCGACGACCTCGACGTCGCCCTCACCGGCGGCGGCCAGCGCCTCGGCCGCCTCCAGGGCCAGGTGGCGCTGGAGGCCATAGGTGACGATGGTCAGGTCCGAGCCGGGGCGGGCCACCTGGGCCACGCCCAGTGGCACCCGCCAGTCGGCCCCCTCGGGGAGGGGCCCCTTCACCGCCCGGTAGGCCTTCTTGTGCTCGAAGAACAGGACCGGGTCCGGGTCCTCGATGGCCTCGAGCAGCATGCCCTTGATGTCGGAGGGCGTGGAGGGGCAGACCACCTTCAGGCCGGGGACGTGGGCGAAGATCGACTCGACCGACTGGGAGTGGTACAGGGCGCCGTGCACCCCGCCGCCGTAGGGGGCCCGGATGACCAGCGGCACCGAGAAGTCGCCGTTGGAGCGGTAGTGGATGCGGGCCGCCTCGGAGACGATCTGGTCGAAGGCCGGGTGGATGAAGTCGGCGAACTGGATCTCGGCGATGGGCCGCAGGCCGTGGAGGGCGGCGCCGATGGCCACGCCGATGATGGCCGACTCGGCTAGCGGCGTGTCGAGCACCCGGGCCTCGCCGAACTCGGTGACCAGGCCGTCGGTGGCCTTGAACACCCCACCCCGGGCGCCCACGTCCTCGCCCAGGACGAAGACCCGCTCGTCGGCCGCCATCGCCTCCCGGATCGTCTCCCGCACCGACTCCACCAGCGTGCGCACGGGGGCGTCGGCGGGCGGGTGGCCGGGGTCGGGCCGGGAGGGGGCGATCCCCTCCTGGGTGGCGGCGAACTCCGCCGGCACCCCGGGGATGGGCCGCAGCGGCCGGGCGAACACCTTGGTGAAGGCATCGCCCGCATCGGGGGCGGGGGCGGCCTCGGCCGCCTTCACCGCCTCCTCGATCTCGGCCGTCACCTCGGCTTCCAGCTCCGCCTCGGTGGCCTCCGACAGGAGGCGCTGCTCGATCAGGTACTGCTTGAGGCGCTGGAACGGGTCCTTCTTCCGCCACGCCTCCACCTCGGCCGGCAGGCGGTAGGTCCGGTCGTCGTCGTCGGAGGTGTGCGAGAGGTAGCGGTAGGTCTTGCACTCGATGAGGGTGGGGCCCTCGCCCCGGCGGGCCCGGCGCAGGGCGGAGGAGGTGGCGGCGTACACGTCGAGGGGGTCGTTGCCGTCGACGATCATCCCGAAGAACTTGTACTGGTGGGCGTGCTCGGCGATGTTCTCGACGGCCGACTCCTTGGACAGTGGCACGGAGATGGCGTAGCCGTTGTTCTCGCAGATGGCCACCAGGGGCAGGCCGTGGATGCCGGCGAAGTTCAGGGCCTCGTGGAAGTCGCCTTTGGAAGCGGCGCCGTCGCCGAACAGGGTGACGACGGCGGTGTCCTCGCCCTTCATGCGGGCGGCCAGGGCCACGCCGGCGGCGTGGGGGATCTGGGTGGCGATGGGCGACGAGCCGGTGATGACCCGCAGCTTGGAGGAGCCCCAGTGGTTGGGCATCTGCCGCCCCCCGGAGTTGGGGTCGGTGGCCCGGGCGAAGACGGCCTCGAAGACCTCCTGGGCGGTCATGCCCAGGGCGATCATGAGCCCGGTGTCCCGGTAGTAGGGGCAGACGACGTCCCGGCCCTCCCGCAGGGCCCAGCCGGCGCCCACCTGGGCGCCTTCCTGGCCCTGGCAGGACACGGCGAAGGGCGCCTTCCCCATCCGGTTGAGAGCCCAGATCTTCTGGTCCAGCCGGCGGGTGAGGAGGATGGTGCGCCACATGGCCAGCACGTCGTCGTCGGAGAGGCCGAGGGCCCGGTGCCGGTCGTGGAGATGGAACCCCGACAGGTCGGCGTTCTCGGGCGGGGCGAAGGCCATTGCCGGTGTGCCTCCTGGATCAGACGGTCAGCGAATCGTCGTGCTCAACGTGACGGGGGTCGGATGAGGCCGAGGCGGCCGACGGCTTCGATGCGGGCTTCGGCCAGACGGTCGGCGGCGGCGGCGGTGGTGATGCCGTCGGCCTCGGCCCGCTCGAAGACGGCGAGGATGTTGTCGTAGATGCGGCGCAGGCCCTCCTCGGCCCGCTGCTGGTTGTACCCCCGCAGCTCCTCGGAGATGTTGATGATCCCACCGGCGTTGACGACGTAGTCGGGAGCGTAAAGGACCCCGGCCTCGGCCAGGGCCTTGTCGTCGCCGTCGCCGGCCAGCTGGTTGTTGGCGCAGCCGCACACCGCGGCGCAGCGCAGTTGGGGGATGGTGACCTCGTTGAGGGTGGCGCCGAGGGCGCAGGGGGCGTGGATGTCGCACTCCAGGGTGTGGATGGTCTCGACGTCGGTGGCTTCCACCTCGAAGTCGGCCACCGCCCGCTCCACCGCCGCCGGCGAGGTGTCGGCCACCGTGACCCGGGCCCGCTCCTCCACCAGGTGGCGGACGACGGCGTAGCCGACTTTGCCCACGCCGGCCACGGCCACATGGCGCCCTTCGAGGGAGCCGTCACCCCACAGGCGGTGGGCGGTGGCCTTCATGGCGTAGTAGAGGCCGGTGGCGGTGGCCACCGAGGGGTCCCCAGAGCCGCCCAGCGACTGGGACACCCCGGTGACCCAGCGGGTCTCCCGGCGGATCAGGTCCATGTCGGCTTGGGTGGTGCCGACATCCTCGGCGGTGATGTAGCGGCCCCCGAGGGCGTCGACATAACGGGCGAAGGCCCGCAGCAGGGCCTCGCTCTTGTCCCGGGCCGGGTCGCCCAGGATCACAGCCTTGCCGCCCCCGAGGTCGAGGCCGGCCATGGCCGCCTTGTAGGTCATGCCCCGGGCCAGGCGCAGCACGTCGGCGAAGGCGTCCTCCTCGGTGGCATAGGGGTAGAAGCGCGTGCCGCCCAGAGCGGGGCCCAGGGCAGTGGAATGGACGGCCACGATGGCCCGCAGCCCACTGGGCCGGTGATGGCAGAACACCACCTGCTCGTAGTCGTCGGCCTCGATGCGATCGAACACTGGCATCGGCCTTCGACACTCCTTCGGACGATTCCTCTGCCCTGAAATGGTAGGGCGTGCCAAATCGATCGGTACGCGCTTCAGTCACTGCCCCTTGTGACCGATACATCCCACGACGGGCGCCACGACCCTTCGTGCTCTCGTCGTCGCAGTGGACTGCCGTTGTGGAAACCCGCTGGTCAGAGGCGATGACCGAAGAGGACTAGTCCGAGCGGAGGGGTCGTAAATGACACCTCCGGGCTATCGACCCCAAAGGGTGCTGTGCGTACCCTCGGGAACGAAGCGGACAGTCCCCCCTCCCGGCAACCGCCGCGAGCAGCTCCGTTCAGAGAAAGAGGAATAGGCGATGCAAGACCGCACCGACCCCGACGCCCTGCTGACGCCGTCAGAGGTCGCCGAGATGTTCCGGGTCAACCCCAAGACCGTGACCCGTTGGGCGCGGGCCGGGAAGATCTCCGCCATCCGGACCCTCGGCGGCCACCGCCGTTTCCGTGCCTTTGAGATCCTGCGCTACCTGGAGCAGGTTGAGAGCGAGCAGGGCCTGTAGCCTCTGGCCCTCGTGGTGGAAGGAACGGCTGTCGAGGCCGTCACCTTTGATTACTGGAACACCCTGTGCTGTGAACCTCCGGGCGGTTACCTGCGGGGCCGCCGGCTGGAGGCGATGGGCAGAGTGATGGGCGATGCCGGCGTGGGGGACGCCGGCGTCGTGCTTGCCGGCGCTTATGACGCCGCCTGGTTGGAGTACGTGGCCGCCTGGGAGGCGAACTCCCAGTACACCTGGCGCCATGCCGCTCGCAGCATCGCCGACGCCATCCACCGGCACTACGGGCTGGGCAACGGCGTGCGGGGGCAGCTCTTCGACGCTTTCGCCTCGGCCTCACGCGCCGGAGCCGCCGAGCTCGTCCTGGTCGACAGGGTGGCGGACACCCTGGCGTCCCTCGGTCAGCTGGGTCTGCCGCTGGCCATCGTCTGCGACGTCGGTTTCACCCCTTCGTCCGAATTGCGCCGGCATCTGGAGCACCACGGGTTGCTCGGCTACTTCGATGCCTGGGCGTTCTCCGACGAGGTCGGGGTGTACAAACCCGACAAACGCATCTTCGAGCATGCTCTGGAGGGGCTCGGTTCGCCCGATCCGTCCCGGTGTGTCCATATCGGGGACCGGCGTCGCACCGACGTCGCCGGCGCTCAGGCCCTGGGCATGCGAGCCGTCCGTCTCACCGCCGTGTTCGACGACGACCCCGACCAGGGTCCCTCGGGCGACGCCGTGGTCGGCTCCTACGACGATCTGCTGCCCGCGCTGGGCCTGGGTTAGAACTTCTTGTAGGGCAGGAACTTGCCGGTGTAGACGACCTGGACGCGGTCGCCCTTGGGGTCCTCGATGCGGCGGATGTCCATGTCGAAGTCGATGGCGCTCATGATCCCGTCGCCGAACATCTCGTGAATGACGGCCTTGATGCTCGTCCCGTAGACCTGGGTGATCTCGTGGAAGCGGTAGATGAGCGGGTCGACGGGGACGGTGTCGTCGAGCGAGCCCTTGGTGGGGATCGCCTGGAGGGCCTGGGCCACCTCCGGTCCGAGGCCCAGAAGTGAGGTGAGCGTCTCGGCCTCGGTGGAGTCCATCGTGGCCTGACCCATGATCGCCGCCGTCGTCCAGATGACGTGGCGGCCGACCTTGTCGGCCATCGCCTGGAACGTCAGGCCCTGGGCCTTCTTGGCCTCGAGGATGACCGTGGTGCACTCCTTGCGGTCCATGTCTCCTCCTCCGATCGGAGCCGCGGCGGGTTGGAGTCTACGAAGGGTGGACCCGACCCCGGTTTCGGCGGGAAGAACAGTTCCTGACCCCCGGTGGTGCTCGAGCCCGGGGGCTGACCGCTAAGCGACGACGCGCAGCTCTTGGAGCGAGGGGTTGCTGGCGCCCTTCACGTACATGCCCTCGTCCATGCCCTGCTGGAAGAACCGGACGATGGTCGGGGTGATGCGCTGGCCGGGCACGACCACCGGGACGCCGGGCGGGTAGGGGCAGACGGCTTCGGCGGCGATCTCGCCGGCGGCGTCGTCGAGTTTCACCCGGCGGGTCCGGCCCAGGAACGCCTCCCGGGGCAGGAGGACGTAGTCGGCGTCCGCGAGCAGCTGGCCGGCGTCGGGCAGGTCGGGGACGGTCCGGGCCCGGGACCGGCCGATCTCGGCCACGTCGTGCATGGCGCTGACCAGACGGTCGATGGTGCTGTCGTCGTCGGCGATGGAGACGACGAACATGAGATGGCGGTGGTCGACGCCTTCGGGGGTGACGCGCCGCTCGTCGTAGAGCCGGTCCCCCGCTTCGAAGCCGGTCATGCCGATCCCGGCCAGGTCGACGGTGACCTTGGTCTCGTCGAGGCCGGCCGCCCCTGGCCGCTCCAGCACCTCCCGGCCCATTACCGTCAGCCCCTCGATGTCCCGGATCTCGTCGTCGGCCCGGCGGGCGAGCCGCAGGGCGTTCCCGAGAAGCTCCTCGCCGTGGAGGACCATCTGGCGCCGGGCGGCGTCCATCGACGCCAGGAGGAGCGACGAGGTGCTCGTCGTCTCGAGCGAGTCGAAGGCCAGGTGGAGGCGCTCCTTGTCGATCCGGTCGCCCTTCACCGACACGATCGATGTCTGCATGAGGCCGGTGATGGACTTGTGGAAGCTGCCGATGGCCAGATCCGCCCCCGCCTCGATGGGGCCGGGGGGCAGCTCGGGATGGAAGGGGAACAGTGCTCCCCAGGCGTCGTCCACGAGCAGGGGGACGTCCCGGTCGTGGCACACCTCGGCCAGGCCGCCGACATCGGCCGCCACCCCGAAGTAGGACGGGCTGACGCACAGCGCGGCCCGGGCATCCGGGTGGCGCTCGAAGGCCCAGGCCAGTGCGTCAGGTGTGACCGTGTGGGTCAGCCGGCGGTCCCGGTCGATGTCCGGGTTGACCCAGACCGGCTCGGCGCCGCTCATCACCAGCCCGGAGACGGCGGACTTGTGGACGTTGCGGGCCATGAGGATCTTCTCGCCGGGGCGGGCGGCGGCCAGGATGGCGATCTGGACGCTGAGGGTCGACCCGTTGGTGGAGAAGAAGCTCTCGTCGGCGCGGAAGGCGTCGGCGGCCAGATCCTGGGTCAAGCCGAGGACCTTCTTCGAGAAGACCCGATCGTCGAGGCCCCGCTGGAGGATCACGTCGGCGCGGTAGGGGCTGTCGCCGAGGACCCGCCGGGTGGGTTCATCGATGGCCCGTCCCTGTTTGTGGGCCGGGATGGCGAACGGGGCGACGTCGGATTCCCGGAACGCCTCCAAGGCCTCGAGCAACGGGGCCCGGTGGTGGTCTCTCTCGGATGCCTGGGCGGCGGCCGCGATTGCCTCCTGGACCTCGGCCAGCCTGTCACGGCGCGACATGTGTGCTCCTCCCGTTCTCGGAAGGCGCGTACCCGTTTGCCGGACCGGGGAAGCGCCGAGCTGAGGCGGCGGCTCAGTTCGGGGAGTGCCGGGGCAGGATGTACAGCAGCGCCAGTCCCCCGTCGATGGCCAGGCTGGCGGGCACGCTCCACAAGGCCACCAGCGTGGCCACCAGGTAGACGGGCGCGCCCGGCCGGAACCGGCGGGTCACCTCGGCCGCTTCCGACTCGCAGCCGGGCACGATAAGCCGGTTGCGGAACGCCGCCGTCTGCCACACGAGGTTGTAGAAGACGGCGGTGACGAAGAAGGACCCGCTGGAGAAGACGGTGGCCTTCTGCTGGTCATCCCCCGTCACCCGCAGGTGCTCGCCGAGGACCTTGGTCGGGAAGGGCAGGAACGACACGCACAGGAGGAGCACGAGGTTGGCCACCACCAAGCCGTGGGATGACCGGTGGATGAGGCCGAAGATGCTGTGGTGGTTGGCCCACATGATCCCGATGGTCACGAAGCTGATGACGAAGCCGATGTAGTCGGGCCAGGCCCGGGCCAGCCGCGTCGACAGCGCCGCCCCCTCGATGTCGGGCAGGCGGACCTCGAGGATCAGGAGGGTCACGGCGATGGCGAAAACCCCGTCGCTGAAGGTCTCGAGCCGGGTCGTCTCCACGCCGCGAACAATACGGCGCCACCGGACGCGGTCAGTGCAGGTCGCGCCGGTTGAACAACCAGGCCCCGACGGCCAAGAGCCCGCCGGCGAGGAGGACAGGGGCGACAACGGCGCCGGAGGCGAGGCCCTCGGCCAAGACGTTCCGGTCGAGGTACCAGTGCCAGGGCGAGAGCGTTCGCAACGGGCCCAGGGCATCGCCCGTGGCCGCCGCCAGTCCCTGGAAGAGGTAGCCGGCGCTCGCCACCGAGGTGGCCGCCGCCACCGCCGGAGCCGGGCGCCCGGCGGCGCACCCCACGGCGAAGGCCAGTGTGGTGTGGAGGAGGGCCAGGCAGAAGGCCGAAACGCCGGCGGCCACGAGCCGGGTGATGCTGATCCCGTCGAGGAGACCCACCGGGGGACCGAGGGCGAGCAGGGAGATGGTGAGGACGGCGGTGACGGCGCCGAGGAGCAGCACCACGCCCACGAAACGCTCGGCCACGACTCGCAGGCGGGTGACCGGATTGGCCAGGAGCAGCTCCAGGGTGCCGTCGGCTTCGCTGGCGCCTATGGCCCGGGCGCCGTGGCCGATGCCGAAGGTGAGGAGCAGCACCGGGACCATGATGGCGAACAGCCGGCCATGGAGATAGCCGGGGGGCGAGGTGAGGGGGATGCCCTCCTGAGCGCCGACGAGCGCCCGGACCGCGTCGGGGAGGTCCTCGAACAGCTTGTCGAAGGAGGCGTTGCCTTTCACGCTGGGATAGAAGGCGACGGTCATGGCGACGAGGGCGACCATGCCCAGCGCCCACCAGCCGAGCGATCTGCGGCTGTCGCGCAGGTAGCGGGCCAGGACCAGAGCGGTTACGCCGGCTCCTCTTGGTAGTAGGCGAGAAAGATGTCCTCCAGGTCGGTGTCGTGCGTCACCACCCGGCGCACCTCGAGCTGGGCCGCCGCCTTGATCACCGCGTCCACGCTGCCCTCCACGACCACGTGGATCACCCCGTCGACCGCCTCCACCGAGATGACCTCGGGGATCCCGGCGAAGACGCCGGGGTCGGCGGGCGGGGCCACGTGGAAGTCGATCCGCTGGCGAGCCTGGGCCTGGAGCTCGTCGATCCCGGCCACGGCCACGAGCCGGCCCCGGCGCAGGATTCCCACCCGGTCGGCCAGCGTCTCGACCTCGGGGAGGATGTGGGACGACAGGAAGACGGTGGCGCCGCCGTCCACGGCTTGGCGGAGGACCTGCTGGAACTCATGTTGCAGCAGCGGGTCCAGGCCCGAGGTGGGTTCGTCCAGGATCAACAACTCGGGGCGGTGGGCGAAGGCCTGGATGATCCCGATCTTGCGCCGGTTGCCGGTGCTGAGCTCGCCCACCGGCCGGGTGGGGTCGAGATCGAAGCGCTCCAGAAGCTCGCTCACGAGGGCCTGATCCAGCCCACCGCGCAGCGCCCCGAAGAACCCGAGGACGTCAGCGGCCGTGTAGCGGCGGTCGAGCCGCAGCTCTCCCGGCAGGTAGCCGATGCGCCGGCGAACGGCCGGATCCCGCCCGGTCCCGTCCAGGACCCGCAGGGAACCCGCCGTGGGGCGGAGGAAGTCGAGGCAGAGCCGGATGGTCGTCGTCGTGCCCGCTCCGTTGGGCCCCAGGTAGCCGAAGACCTCACCCCGCCGGACCTCGAGGTCGAGCCCGTCCACCGCCGCCAGCGAGCCGAACCGCTTGGTCAGCTGCCTGGTCTCGATCACCGCCTCGGCCCGTTGGCTCACGGGCCCCGACGGTAGCCACCGTCATGGCCAGCCTCTGAAAATGCCTGGCGGCGACCCGGTGATCTGCTGATACTGACGCCCTGTGGAAGGCTCCGGTAAGGCTGATCGGGCGGCGGCCGCGCAGGCCGAGAAGCAGCACGGGGTCATCACCCACAAGCAGGCTGTGAAGGCCGGGCTGACCGCCGAACAGATCCAGTGGCGCCGGCGCACTGGCCGTTGGCACAGCACCGCGTCCCGTCAGGTGTACGCCGTGGCCGGGATCCGCCCGACATGGCAACAGGCAGCGATGGTCGCTGTCCTGGCCGGGCCCCCGGGCACGGTGGCTTCCCACCTGACAGCCGCTGCCCTCCTCGATGTGGGCAAGCCACCGGACATTCCCCATGTCACCGTGCCTCCGAGAGCCAACGGGCGATACCGCGGCGCCGTTGTGCATTGGAGTCCTCTGGACCCGGTCGACGTCTGCGTGGTGTCGAAGATCCCGTGCACCGGACCGGCCCGGATGCTCGCCGACTGCGCGGCCGCGGTCAGCCACGAGGCGCTTTGCGAGTTGGTGGACCAGACCTTGTTCCGCCACGCCGATGCCCGGCGGGTGCGGGAGGCGATGGGCCGAGCCAGCCGGGCACCAGGACGCAAAGGGTTCCCCAGCCTCCAGGAGGCGCTCACCGTCTGGACACCCGGCCCCAGGCCCGGAAGCCCAGCGGAGATGCGACTCGTCCGGCACCTCCACCGGCTGGGCTTTCCGCTGCCGGAGCGGCAGTGGAAGGTGCGTGACGCCAGCGGGCGGCTCGTGGCCAAAATCGACCTCGCCTGGCCGACCTGGGTGGCGGGATTGGAGTACGACGGGGAGGCGTTCCACGGGCCCCGGCGCTGGGCCGACGACGACGACCGGCAGGAACGTCTCGCCGCCCTCGGATGGCAGATCGGACGCGTCACCAAGCACGACCTGGAACCCGGCTCGACCGTGGTCGAAACCTGGCTGAAGCGCCGCGTCCCCCGGGTCCAAGCCGCTTGATCAACAAGGTTCTGGTGGTCCGCCGGGATTATTCCGGCCCAGCACCAGAACCTTCAGAGGCCCGTGCGGCGAGGTCCTTGGCCCGGCGGGCCTCGGCCGGCGATCTACTCCAGTGCGGCCGCCACCCGCCGGCCGAGCCCCACGAGTCCATGACGCTGGCACAACCGGGCGGCTTCCTCAAGCAGCGCCGCCGCCCGGCCGGCGTCGGTGGGTGGCAGGTGGACGGCGTAGTCGTAGAGGCAGTGGGCCGTCCACAGCGGCGAACCTCGCCGGCTCAGCTCGAGTGCCCGGGCCAGCCACCGCTCGGCATCGTTGGCGCGGCCGGCGACCGAGGCCAGCATCCCGAGCAATCGGTCGGCCGGGCCGAGGCAGACGGGGCTGAAGAAGACCAGCATCCTCCCCTCGCAGGGGCGCAGCTTCTCCAGCAAGTCGGTGGCGTGCTCAGGGTCGCCCACCGCGCAGCACACCTCGGCCAGCAGGCAGAGGAGCATCAGCCGGTTGCCATCGTCGGGCACGGCCGCGAATTCGTCGCGGGCCAGCGCCTCGAACTCGACCCGCGCCTCGTCCCGCATCCCGAGCTCGGCGTAGAGGGCGGCCAGACCCGGTCGCCACAGTGACGCCTCGGGGTTCAGCCGGACGGCCATCTTCACCATGGGTACGGCATCATCCAGCGCTCCCTGCTCCCGGCGCACGAGGAACATCATCACGGCGTAGACGCCGTCGAAGTCCCAGGCGTAGCCCTGGCTGAGCCGGCTGGCCTCGGTCACGAGCTGCTCGGCCCGGGTCAGATCCGCGGCCAGCATCGCCTGGAGGTGGCGCCACAGGGCGACGGCGTGGAGGAGCACCGGTTGCCGCAGCTGTTCGACCATGGGCGCGAGGTCGGCCAGGACCTCGTCGAAGGCGACGAAATCCCCGAGCTCGGCGGCGGCGAACAGGGAGAAGCCAAGCGCCCACACCTCGAGCTCGTCGTCGTCCGTCTCACGCGCCAGGCGCAGTAGACGGGGGCAGCGGGCCGCCATTTCGGGGGCTCCCTCGACGCCGGCGTAGGCGAAGGTCGTGCGCAGCAGCACCTGGGCGGTGGTGTGCGGGTCGGCCAGCCGCTCGGCCATGGCCAGCGCCGTCCGTCCCCGCTCCATGCCCTCGGTCCGCCGCCCGGTGAACTCGAGGGCTCGGCTGGTGCTGGCCAGGACGAGGGCGAGCAGCGGCGAGTCCTCCCCGGGCAGCACCACCTCGGCCCGTTCCAGCAGCGCCACCGCCCCCGGCCCCTGTGACCCGAAGCTGAAACCGGTCTGCTCGTAGGCGATGGCCGCCCGGGCCAGGACTTCGGTCCCGCCCGGGGAAGGACCCGCCTCGGCGGCGGCCCGCAGCATCTCGAGGGCCGGTCCTTTGTTCCCGGCCCGGTTCTCGGCCTCGCCCCGGGCCAGCAGCAGCTCGGCTCGCGCCGGCCTGCCCTCCGGGGGGACCGTCTCGAGCAGGTCGAGCGCCCGGCCGTAGGCGTCCGCCGCCTCGGCGTAGGCGAGCTGATGGGCCGACTGCTCGGCGGCCAGGACGGCGTAGCGGAGGGCCTTGAGCGCGCCGCCGGCGGGGGCGGCCTCGAAGAACTGGTAGGCGAGGTTGGGGAGGTGCTCGTGCAGGCGGTCGGTGAAGACTTGCTCCAGCGCTTCGCCCACCCGCAGGTGGATGCGTACCCGCCGGGAGCGGCTGAGCTCGTCGCGCAGCGTGGCCCGCACGAGACCATGGGTGAAGCAGTAGCGGTCGGGCCCCGCCTCGTTGACCAGCCCGGCTCCCGCGGCCGCCTCGCAGGCGTCCACGGCGGCGAGGTCCTCGCATCCGGCGGCGACGGCGGCCACCCGCAGGTCGAAGTCGAGGCCGGCCACCGAGGCGACCCGCAGGAAGTCGGCCACGCCTTGGTCGAGGCGGGCGACGCGCCTGCTCACCGTCTCGGCCAGCGTCCTGGGCAGCGTGTCCGGATAGGCGGAGCCGTCGTCGGGCAGGCCGGAGAGCAGCGCGTCGACGAACAGCGGGTTCCCGGCTGTCTCCTGGTGGAGGCGGCCGGCCAGCGCCCGCAGGCCGTCGTCGAGCGGCCGGCCGGCGGCCCGGGCCACGAGCTCGCCCACGTCCTGGATGTCCACGCCGGCCAGCTCGGCGCGCCGGCTGGGCACTCCCCGTCGTTCGAGGTCTTCGACGAGGGCGGCCAAGGCCTCGTTGTCGTCGGGTGCCGTGTTGCGGGCTGTGCAGACCAGGAGGGTGGGTGACGGCTCGGCGCTGCGGGCGACGTGCCCGAGGAGAGCCAGCGTCGGTCGGGCGGCCCAGTGGAGGTCATCGAGGACGGCCACCACCGGCCGGCCGTCACCGGCCGACGCCAGCCACGAGCGAACCGCCTCGAACAGCTGGTGCTGTTCGAGCTCAGGGCTGGCGGAGCGGGCGGGCTCGAGGTCGGGCCGCAGGGCGGAGAGCTCGGGCAGGATCCGGGTGAGCTCACCGGGGAGCTCACCGAGCCGGCCGTCGAGCTGTGCGGGAGGAACCCGGGCCACGAACCAGCGCAGCGCTTCGACGAAGGGCTGATAGGGAACGGCCAGGTCTTCGTTGCAGCGGCCGAAGAGCACCACGTCGCCGGCGGCCCGGGCCCGGCGGGCGAGCTCGCCGGCCAGACGGGTCTTGCCGATCCCGGGCTCGCCCAGCAGCCAGAGCACCGCCAGGCGCTGGTTGCTTCGACCGGCGAACAGGTCCTCGACGGCGTCGAGCTCCGTCTTTCGACCCACGAAGGGCCGGGACAGCTCTCCGGTCAGCTCGGGCGGCAGGGGAAGGGCGCCCGGATCGGGTCCGGCCACCCACACGACCTCGTTGGCGGCCAGCGGCTCGGGCAGGCCCTTCAGCTCGAGGAAGCCGATCGGCCTGAACTCGTGGCCGCCCCGCCCGCGCGCCATCATCCGGACGAACTCGGAGCACAGGATCTGCCCCCCCGCCGCCACCGCCTCCAGGCGGGCGGCTTCTACGAGCGGCGCCCCGAAACAGTCCCCGCCCTCCCAGGAGACGTCGCCGGTGGAGAGCCCGATGCGGATGGAGACATCGGCCAGGGCGTCGCGCCGGCGGTTGTAGGCGGCGATGGCCTGCTGCATCTCGATGGAGGCGGCGACCGCGTCGGAGGCGGCGGCGAAGGCGGCCACCAGCCCGTCGCCCTTGCCCTTCAACACCCGGCCCCGATGGGCCTCGATCCGGGCGCTCAGCAGAGAGTCGTGGATGCGCCGCAGCTCATCGGCCCGCTCCTCCCCCAGCCGGGAGCGCAGCACCGTCGAGCCCACCATGTCGGTGAAGACGACGGTCGCCGTCGTTGCCCGCGGCTCGTCAGCCACGACCGCCCGTCACTCCGCCTGGCCGCCGCCGGGCCGTCACCCGAACATGTCGGGGCGGAACTCGTCGACCTCGATGATGACGTCGGCCGGCATGCCCAGCTTGCGGGCAGCCTCCCGGATGGTCTCCGGGTTCGGCGCCTCATAGAGGCAGTAGGCCTTCTTCTTGTCGGCACTGAGGAAGGTGAAGATCCAGTGGTTTCCGGCGTCGGCGATGACGGGCTTCGCCATGGCCACGCCTTCCTCCGTGAGCACGAACTGCTCGGCGAAGTTCCGCTCGATGACATACAGCGGCATCGGCGCTGCCTCCTTCCGCTCCAAGGAGGTCACCCTCCCCCGGCGCGAGTGTACGGCCGCGCTGGCGCCCGTCCCAGGGTCAATGCGTGGCCCGCCGGCGGACCGCCTCGAGGTCGCGGATGGCGATGGTGCGGCCCTCGCTCTCGATCCACCCGAGCTGGCGCAGGGATCTGAGCGTCTTGACCACCGCTTCCCGGGACAGCCCCGCCCAGGAGGCCAGGTCCGTCTGGCTGACCGGGGAGTGCACGACGACGGCGCCTCCGCCGGCCGGCTCGCCGTGGCGTTCGGCGATCTCGGCCAGGCGGGCGCAGACCCGGCCGAGGGCATCCCCGGCCCCGAACTCGAGTTGGTGCCGGACCCGCGTCCGCAGACGCTCGATGATCTCGCCGAGCAGCCGGCGCAGCACCCGGGGGTTCCGGTCGAGGAACTCGTTGAAGGCTCCGGCGGCCACGGTGACCACCTCCACCGGAGACAGGGCGCTGACCGTCGCCGAGCGGGGCTTGCCGTCGATGACGGACAGCTCGCCGAGCAGCGAGCCCGGCTCGAAGACATCGAGGATCACCTCCCGTCCCTCGACGGAACCGACCGAGACCTTCACCGACCCGTCCAGGAGCACGAGGACCTCGTGGGCGGAATCACCCTCCACGAACAGTGTGGAACCCGCCGGGTAGCGGCGGCGGCTCCCGAGCCGGATGAGTTCGCCGGCCTCCTCGGCGCTGAGGCCGGCCAGGAAGCTCCCGGGCTGCGGGTTGACCTCTTCCACCACCACATTGTCGCCTCTCGGGCGCGGGCATCATCGGAGGACGGTGAGTACGGATACTCAGCCGGGCTGGGGCCCTGTCCGCAGCCGGCTGTGGGAGCCCGACCTTAGGTTCCGAGACACAGAAGCCTGACCCGAGGAGGAACCATGTCCAAGATCCGCAGATACGCCGCCGTCGCCGCGCTGGTGCTCGCTGTCTCCGCCGGAGCAGCTGTCCCCGCCCGGGCGCAGGGAACAGTTCGGACGCAGGGAGAAGTGCGCTGCCGCTGGGAGATCGACATGACGTTGTCGCCCGGGCTGTCGGCGCAGCCCAGCTCGGGTGTCTTCCACTCGGGTGGCGAGACCGGCCCGATCACCTGCGGCGACCGAAACGGCACGATCGGCAACGACGGCCGCTACGGCACCGCCGGACCGGTCACGTGTACGTCGGGGGGCGAAGGCTGGGGTGTCCTCTCGTACACCTTCGCCGACGGGAACACCAAGGACACCTTCGTCATGAAGTTCGGTGCCGTTTCGCAGGGGCAGATGTCGGCCACCTTCGAGGGAGAGCACCTCTCAGGGTCGGTCACCTTCACCCCCACCGAGGGCGACTGTGTCACCGCCCCGATGACGAGGGGCAAACTCGTCGGCGAGGGCGTACTTCGGCCCTGAGCTGGTCATAGCCGGACCATTGCGCCTCCAAAAGAGCAGAAAGCCCCGCTGAGCGGGGCTTTCTGCGTGGATGGCCGTGGCCGGCTGGCCCCACCGGTCCCCGTGCCACGATCATGCACGCCTGAGTGTTCCCGCGGAATGGCACGACGGTGTAGTCAGGCCAGGTCCGAGCGAAGGTGGTTGCGTTTCACCCCCTGGGAGGGGGTCATGCGCGACCACCCCGGTGCTCAGTGCCATGACCGTCGCGCTGACTCGGCGGTATGAGGGTCGCTCGCTACCAGCTAGCTCAGGGCAGCCACCGAGGTGATGGGGTCGGCCGGGGGGTTGGCGCCGAGCGAGCCGGAGAAGGGCCGGTCGGAGAAGTTGAAGATGCCTCCGTCCTCGGCGACCATCAGGTAGCCGGCGCCGAAGGGCACCATGCCCGTGACCGGCCGGTTGAGCGCCTTGTCGCCCATCGAACCGCGGAATCCGGCTTCGAAGGCGAACACTCCGCCGTCGGCGGCCACCAGCCAGTAGCCGGCCCCGTCGGGATCGGGGACGAGGGACTGGACGGGCTTGTTGAGCCGCTTGCCGCCCATCGACCCGAAGAAGCGGGCGTCGCCGAAGGAGAAGATGCCTCCGTCGGAGGCGACCATGTAGTAGCCCCGCCCGGTGGGAGTGGTGATGGAGTCGAGCACCGGGCCGTTGAGCACCGTGGCCGCCATGTCCCCGAGGTGGGTGGCGTCCCCGAAGGGGAACACCCGGCCCAGGCTGGTGAAGACCCAGTACCCCCGGCCGGTGCGGGTGGCGGAGAGGCTGGTGACGGATTCGCCGGCCCGGAGCCGGGCCACGGGCGGCGACCCGTGATGCAAGGCGTCGCCGTGGGCGAAGACGGCGCCCCGGTCGTCGATCACCCAGTAGCCGTTGCCGGTGGGGGTCGGCTCCAGGTCGACGGCCCGGGCGGGGCGGGTCACGGGGGCATCCCCGTGGGTCCGTGCCTCACCGAAGGCGAAGACCTTGCCCGTCGAGCCGACCATCCAGTAGCCCGACCGCCGAGTCTGCTGGGGCGGGGGACCCGGGATCTCGGTCTGACCACCGGGGGGCGGCGAGGTGATGGTGGTCGTGCCGGTGGTCGGGGCCGTCGTCGGAGTCGTCGTCGGTGTGGTCGGCGGCGGCGTCCCGCCCAGGGGGACGACGTGCTCCAGGCGTACGAACTTGAAGTTCATGTTCCCCGGCGCCGGCTCTTTGTTGGTGTTGTCCTGGCACACGAAGATGCCCTGGGGGAAGGCGGGACCGAGATTGGCGGCCACGGCGTCGATCCCGTCCGTCCGCTCGCAGCCGTCGGAGGTGGCGCTTCCGGTGACCTTCACCTTGCGGATGAAGTCGTAGGGGGCGGTGCTGCGGTACACGGTGTAGGTGTAGTCACCCTGCGACGAGGCGATCAGGTAACCCCCACCGCCCGGGGTGTTGACCAGGGTCAGGCCCTCGACGTCCCGCTTGAAGTGGCCGCCTTCGCTCTCGTCCTTGTCCACCATCACTCGGTCGCCCGTACCGGTGGGATCGGTGGGCTCGGCGCCGTAGCGCCAGATGTGCCAGTCCTGCTCGCCCACGAACAGGCTCCGGCCGACCTCGTCGGCGACGCAGCCTTCGAGGGCGTCGTTGGGGTCGCCGCCGACCGTGCCTCTCGGCGCCGCGTACATCTCGCGGACCTCTTCCAGGGCCACCTTTCCGTTGCCGCCGTCGGTGAGCTCGAACTGCTTGATCGTGCCGTACCGGTCGACGACGAAGGTGTAGAAGCTCTGATTGACGGGGCTGCGGTACAGGCAGATGCCGTGGGGGACGAACGTCGCATCTCCCGGCTGGGTGAGGTCGGGACCCTCGATCTTCTCGCCGCCGGGGGTGACGTTCGAGAGCGTCCGGGTGACCGGGTCGAGCGTGTAGAAGCTGATGTCACCGCTGCCCGCCAGACCCAGGATGGGGAGGGTGGCGCCGTCCAGGGAGAAGCCGGGGCGGATGTCGACGTTGTTGGCGCTGGAGAGCTTCAGCTCGTGGATCCGGGTCCCGGACAGGTCGTAGACCGACAGGCCCTTGTCGGCGTGGTCGGCGCCGATGATCACCGACCGGGTGGGGTCGGTGGGGTCGACCCAGATGGCGGGGTCGTCGACGGAGTCGCCGATCTCGTCCGAGGGGGTCGTCTCGACCACGGCCGGGGCCTGGTGGATCGGATCGGCGGCCGGCGCGGGGGGTGCGGCCACGAACAGCAATCCGGCGATCAGAGCACCGGTGAGCCCGGCGGCGGTCGTGCGGCGGCGCGATGACGTCGAGGGGAGCATGAGAATCCGTTCCGGGTGAACGTCTGATGAACAGGGGGCGTCCAAACGGAATTCGACCCGGATCCGGTCAATCCTGCCGGTCGACTCAGGACTGGAGGCTCTCGGGCGCCTCCCGGAGGGCGTAGGCCACCGCTTCCTCGAACGACATCTGCGCCCCCTCGTCCCAGGCCGCGGCGGCGGCCTCGGGACCCAGCTCCGTCCTGGTCTGCCCCAGCCACTTCTCGAGGAGGACGTCCCAGAAGGGGACCGAGAGCTGGGCGACACCGAGCGTCTTCCAGAAGGCGTGCACCGAGGCTTCCAGGCGCAGGGCGCGGCCCGGCTTCGCCAGCCCGGCGCCGACATCGCCAGGCCCGAGATCTCGAAGCTCGCCTCCAGGCGGTCCCGCAAACGAAGCGCGGCGGCCAGACTCCGGGCGTAGCGCTCCTCGGACAGCACGCAGTCCTCCCGGATGAGGGCACAGTCGCCAAGGAAGCCCGGCCAACTGGTGGGCCATCGTCTCGATGAGGGGCCGGCCCGGCTCCTCCTTCACATGGAGGGCGCCGGCCACGGCTTGGAGGACGAGGTCGGGATCGGCCAGCGGGGCGAGCTCGGCCAGCCACACCCCGTCCGGATAGGCATCGAGCACCTGGGCCGCGACCTCGAGCGCCAGCCGTGTCTTCCCACAGCCCGCGGCGCCCGTCAGGGTCAGCAGGTGGTTCTCGGGAAGGAGCCGGATCAGCTCCTTCACCTCCTGTTCCCGGCCCACGAAGGTCGTGAGCTGGACGGGCAGGTTGTGGCGGATGACGTCGAGCGACAGAAGCGGCGGGAAGTCGACCTCGAGCCCGGGGTGGCAGAGCTGCCACACCTGCTCGGTCCCCTCCAGGTCCTTGAGCCGGTGGGTCCCGAGATCCCGCAGGCTGGCATCCAGGGGCAGGCTCTCGCCCACGATCTCGGCGGTGCGCCGGGAGATGAGGGTCTGGCCACCGTGGGCGATCCCCCGCAGCCGGGCCGCCCGGTTGACCTCCAGCCCTTCGTAGTCGTTCTCCCGGATGGCGGCCTCACCGGTGTGCCATGCGCACCCGCAGGGGAATGCCCCCCGGCCACTCCTCGGCGCTCAGGGCCAGCTGGAGAGCCAGCGCCGCGGCCACGGCGTCCCCGGCCCGGGCGAAGGCGGCCAGGATCGAGTCTCCCTCACCCCGATGGGGGATCACGCCGTGGTGGCTCCCCACGACGCCGCCCACGATCTCGTCGTGCCGGGCCAGCGCCTTCCCGGCCAGCTCCGGGTACTCACCCCACAGCCGCGTCGAACCCTCGACATCGGTGAGCAGGAAGGTGACCTCGCCGCTGGGCAGCTCCGGCATCCCATCCCCCTGGGCTCGAGGGGGCACATGGTATGAGCCTGCTGAAGAGAGTAAAAGCCCCGCCTGAGCGGGGCTTTTACCGGAGTGGCCGGGGCCGGCGTCGATCCGGCGACCTCGCGCTTTTCAGGCGCGCGCTCTGCCGACTGAGCTACCCGGCCGAACAGCGGAAGCAGACGTCGTCGGCTTGGCTCCCACCGAGCGGTCCAGACGGGACTTGAACCCGCGACCTCCGCCTTGACAGGGCGGCGTGCTAACCGGACTGCACCACTGGACCATGCGTTGTACTGCCTACTACAACCCCCTTGGAGGCTCGCACCCCCAACGGGATTCGAACCCGTGCTACCGCCTTGAAAGGGCGGCGTCCTGGGCCGCTAGACGATGGGGGCTAGGGATTCTCACGAAGCGCTACATGGTAGCAGCGCGAACCGGACCCGGGAGTTGGCCACGACCGCTGGCAGCCGTCATCCTCGCCGGATGTGAGTGGCTCAGGCGGCCACTTCGGGAAGAGGTGGAGCCTCCGGCGCGAGCCGGTCGCCGGCCCGCCGGCGCCGGGCCGGGAGCGACGTGGCCACCTGCCCGGCCAGGATGAGCGCCATCCCGACCAGCGCCGTGAGGGCCACGTGCTCGTCGAGGAGCAGCGAGCCGTAGATGACGGCGGCGATGGGCACCAGGTAGGTCACGGCCACTGCGTGCTGGGGCCCGGCGCTGGAGACGAGCGAGTAGTACAGGAAGTAGGCCAAGCCGGTTCCGCCGACACCGAGAGCGACAAGAGCAACCACGGCGCTGACAGGCGGAACACCGTCGATCCGCAGGAACACGAGGGAGGGCAGGGCCAGCACGGTCCCCACCGCCACCTGAACGAGGGCCACGGCCTGGGGCTCGACCCCGGCGAAGTACCGCCGGGCCAGGTGGGCGCTGGTGGCGTAGAAGAAGGCGGCACCGAGCATGGCCACCACGGCGCTGGGCTGACCGGACAGGTCGCCGCTCGCCACCAGGGCCACGCCGGCGAAGCCGAGCAGCAACACCGCCGACCGCCAGCCCCGGATGCGGTCGGGGGCCCGGAGATACAGGGCCAGGCCAGCGGTCATCAGCGGGATCGAGGCGTTGAGGATGCCGGCCAGGCTGGAGGTGATCCGGGTCTCCGCTCAGGCGATGAGCAGGAACGGTGTGGCGGAGCCCGTGGCGGCGAAGATGGCCGCCTGGACGGGCCGGACGCCGGCCAGCATCGCCCGCACCCCGGCCGGGCCCCGCCGGAAGAGCAGCCAGCCTCCGATGGTGGCCGTGGCCAGCACCAAGCGTCCAAGGGCGACCCCCACCGGACCGACGTCGTCGACGGCGACCTTGATGAACAGGAAAGACGCCCCCCAGACGGAGGTGAGGAGGGCGAGGATGGCGGCTTCCTGCGGATGCAGGCCCCGGTGAGTGGCAGAGGACATACCCAAGGGACAACCATCGGGCGGTGCCCAGTAATCCCGTGGCCGACGGGAGCCGGGCGGCCGAGAAGAGGGGGGCGCCCGAGCTGGGCGCCCCCTGGCTGTCTCGCCGTCGATCTGCTTTCAGGTCAACGGAGGCCGATGTTCACGTAGTAGGTCTCCCCGTCGTCGAGGACTACGCAGATGCGGTAGTAGAACCCTGCGCCGTTCTTCGGGCTCGCCCAGTTGTAGATGTACTGCTGGCCGGTCGCGTCCCAGCGGTAGCTGTCGCCGCCGGTTGCCGTCGCGGTGTAGAGGCTCTCGTCGACGGCGGCCGTGGTCGCGCTCCCCTTCACCGGGGTGAGCCAACGGGGCGCGCTTGCCGATGCCAGCACCCTGCCGTCCGCCCGCTTCAGCTGGAACTTGACCGGGACGGTGCTGCCCGCCTTGAAGATGCTGGTGGAGGTGCTCACCTGGTGGGCGGTGTCGTTGATGGGCTGGAGGAAGCCGTTCCACCCGTAGTAGACCTCAAAGCCGTTCTTGATCATCGGGGGTGAGGCGTTGCCGGCCACGTCCACCGCTCCGCTGCAGGTCACCACGTGGACGCCCACGCCGGCGCTGTTACCGCCCGTCACGGCGTAGGTCGCGGCCACGGCCACGCCCGACACCGGATCCCTGGTGTCGCAGCCGAGAGACGGGAGGGTGCCGAGCACATACTCGGTGGTTGTCTCCAGGCCGGTCACCGTGACGACCGGCGGCGTGGCGTCCCGCTTGATGGTGAGCGGGGCGGCCACGGTGGTCAGCCCCGCACCGTTGGTGCAGGAGCCGTTGAAGGCGGTGCCCGTCGTATCGACCGTCTGGACCTGGTTGGCGGTGCAGGAGGCCGGGCCGCTGACGTCGTCGGCGCCCGCCGTGGAGACCGTGACGTCATCCGTGTACCAGCCCTCGTTCCCCTGCGTTCCGGCCGCTGACAACACGGCCGACGGGCCGGTCGTGTCCAGCTTGACGGTGAGCGGGTCGGCCTCGGTGGTCAACCCGGCGGCGTTGGTGCACGAGCCGAGGAACATGGTCCCGGGCGTCTCGTCGGATTGCTCCTGGTCGACGCTGCAGGTCACGCCGCCGCTCACTGCGTCCTCACCGGCGGCGTGGACGGTGACGGTGCTCGTGTACCAGCCGTTCGCTCCTGCAGTGCCCGCCGTCACCGAGAGCACCGCCGTCGGGGCCGTCGTGTCGATCCGGATCGTCAGCGGCGCGGCCTCGGTGGTGGACCCGGCGCCGTTGGTGCACGAACCGGTCACCACCGTCCCCGCCGTGTCGGCGGTCAGGGTCTTGGGGTCGCTGCAGGCGACCTGGCTGATGTCATCCACCCCGACGGTCCGCACGGTGACGGCCGAGGTGAACCAGCCGCTGTTGCCCGGCGTCCCCGAGACGACCTCCAGCCTGGCCGTCGGCGGGGTCTTGTCGAGCTTGACCGTCAGGGGGTCGGCCACCTGCGTGAGGCCGGCGCCGTTCGTGCACGAGCCGTTGAACACGTTGCCGGTCGTCTCGGGGTGCTGGAGCTGGTCAGGGGTGCAGGCCACGGGCTCGCTCACGTTGTCCGAACCTGAGGTGTGCACGGTGACGTCGGAGGTGAACCAACCGTTCGCACCCCGGGTTCCCTCCGCCGACAGCGCCGCGGTCGGGTTCGACTTGTCGAGCTTGATGGTGATCGCCTCGGCGTCGGTCTTCAGGCCGGCGTCGTTGGTGCAGGAGCCGGCCACGCTGGTCCCCGTCGTGTCCGTCGAGACGTACTCGTCGGCGGTGCAGGTGACGGGGCCGCTGATGTCGTCCGATCCCGTGGTGGCAACGGTGACGTCCGACGTGTACCAGCCGTTGGGCCCGAACGTCCCGCCTGTGACCAGGAGCTTGGCCGACGGCCCGCTGAGGTCGATCTTGAGACCGAGGGGTGCGGCATGGCCGGTCAGGCCGGCTCTGTCGGTGCAGGACCCGTTCACCGTGACGCCCGTGGTCTCGCTGTCCAGGGTCCGGTCAGGCGTACAGCTGGCCACGCCGCTGATGGCGTCCTGGCCCTCGGTGTGGACCACCACCGCGCTCGTGTACCAGTCGTGGGCGCCGAGCGTGCCGGTGACCGAGAGGCTGGCGGTGGGAACGGTCTTGTCGAGCTTGACGGTGAGGGCAGAGGCATCGGTGGCGAGCCCGGCGTCGTTCGTGCACGAGCCGTGGAAGGCGTTCCCGGCCGTCTCCGCCGTCTGGAACTGATCGGGCGTGCACGTGACCGGACGGCTGATGCCGTCGCTGCCCGAGGTGTGGACGGTGACGTCTGAGGTGTACCAGCCGTCCGTCCCGCGATCTCCGGCCGTCACCGACATGGCGGCCGACGGGCCCGTCTTGTCGAGCTTCACGGTGAGCGTCGCGGCGTCGGTGGAGAGGCCGGCTCCGTTGGTGCAGGAGCCGTTGAACTGCGTGCCGGCCGTCTCGTCCGTCTGGACCTGGTCGGCGCGGCACGTCACGTCGCTCACGGTGTCCGCTCCCTCGGTGCTGACGGTGACGTCCGACGTGTACCAGCCGTTCTCCCCTGGCGTGCCGGCGGTGACCCGCAGGCTGGCCGTGGGACGGGTGGTGTCGATCTTGAGCACCAGCGGTTGGGCGGGGGTCTCCAAGCCCGCCCCGTTGCGACACGAGCCGGTCACAGTGGTGCCCGTCGTCTCGGAGGTGAAGGTCTGCTCGGCGCTGCAGGTGACGCCGCTGGTCGCGTCTTCGCCGAGGGTGCGAACGGTGACGGAGGACGTGTACCAATCATTGGTGCCCGGGGTCCCAGAGACGACCACCAGGCGGGCCGTGGGCGGCGTCTGGTCGACTTTGATCGTCTTCGGTCCGGCCGTCTGGACGCGGCCGGCATCGTTGGTGCAGATGCTGGAGAAGGTCGCGCCGGCCGTGTCTTCGGTCTGCGACTGGTCCGTCGGGTCACACATGACGGGGTCGCTCACGTTGTCGTCGCCCGAGGCGTGGACGGTGACGTCGGAGATGTACCAGCCGTCCTGTCCCAGTGTGCCGTTGATCGACAAGGAGGCGTCGGGGTCGCTCTTGTCCAGTTTGATCATGAGGGGTTGGGCGTCAGCAGAGAGACCGGCGTCGTTGGTGCACGACCCGTTCACCTCGGTCCCGTTCGTGTCGCTCGTGAGGGTCTGGTCCTTGCTGCAGACGACCGGTCCCGAGATCGTGTCCTCGCCCGAGGTCTTGACGGAGACGTCCGACGTGTACCAGCCGCCTGTGCCCAGCGTGCCGAACGGGGACAGGGTGGCCGACGGAGGCGTCTCGTCGAGCTTGATCGTGAGGGACTCGGCGATGCCGGTCAGACCGGCGGCGTTGGTGCACGAGCCCCCCGCCGCCCGGCCAGCGGTCTCGTCGGAGATGAAGACGTCGGGCGTGCAGACGACGCCGCCACTCACCGGGTCAGAACCGGAGACGTGGACGGTCACATCTGAGATGTACCACCCGTGGTCCCCCGCCGTCCCGGCCGCGACCGAGGCGGTGGCGGTTGGGGCGGTCTCGTCGATCTTGACCGTCAGCCGGGCCACCGCGCTCTGCAGGCCGGCGCCGTTGGTGCACGATCCGGTCACCTCAGTGCCGGTCGTCTCGTCAGTGAGCGTCTGGGGGTCGCTGCAGAAGGCGATCTCGCTGGTCCCGTCGGCGCCGCTGGTGGCCACGGTGACGTCCGACGTGTACCAGCCGTTGTCCCCCGGGCGACCGTCCGTGATCGACAGGCCGGCGAAGGGACCGGAGAGGTCGAGCTTCACACTGAGCGGGTCGGCGTCGGTGCTGAGGCCGGCGGCGTTGGTGCAGTGGCCGTGGAACACGGATCCGGTGGTCTCGACGTTCTGGTACTGGTCGGCGGTGCAGACCACCGGTCCACTGATCGGGTCGGTACCCGACGTCGACACCGTGACGGGAGACGTGTACCACTCGGTCGTCCCGGCCGTGCCGGCGGACACGGCGAGGTTGGCCGTGGGGCCGGACCGGTCGATCTTGATGGTCAGGGGAGCGGCGGCCGTCTGAAGGCCGGCGCCGTTGCGGCACCAGCCGGTCACCACCGTGCCCGTCGTGTCGCCGGCGATGGTCGTGTCCGCCGAGCAGGTGACGCCGCTGGTGGCGTCGGCGCCGACGGCCCGGACGGTCACCGCCGAGGTGTACCACCCGTTGGTTCCGGGCGTATCCGAGATGACTTCCAGCTTGGCGGTGGACGGGCTGGTGTCCACCTTGACCGTGAGTGGGGTGGCGGCCTGACTGCGGCCGGCGTCGTTGGTGCAGGACCCGTTGAAGGTGGCGCCGGCGGTGTCGGCGGCCTGCGTCTGGTCCGGGGTGCAGGCCAGCGGCTCGCTGACGTTGTCGGAACCCGACGTGTGGATGGTGACGGGGGAGGTGTACCAGCCGGCGTCGCCGAGGGTGCCGGCGGTCACCGAGAGGCTGGCGTTGGGGTCCGACTTGTCCAGCTTCACGGTGAGCGTTGCCGCCGCCGTCGTGATCCCGGCGGCATTGGTGCACGAGCCGTTCACGGCGGTGCCCGAGGTGTCGGTGCTGAGGAGGGCATCGGCCGTGCATGTGACCGGTCCGCTGACGCTGTCGCTGCCGGCGGCGTGCACGGTGACGGCCGAGGTGTACCAGCCGTTGGCGCCGGCGTTGCCCCCCGTTACCGTCAGCTCGGCGCTGGGGCCGGTCTTGTCGACCTTGACCGTGAGGGCGCTGGCCGGGGTGCTCAGCCCGGCGTCGTTGGTGCACGAGCCCTGCGCCGCCGTTCCCGCCGTCTCGTCCGTCAACAGCTGCGGGGCCGTGCAGGTGACCGGCGCGCTGATCGTATCGGTGCCGGCGGTGGTGACGGTGACGTCGGAGGTGTACCAGCCGTTCGATCCCAGCGTCCCTGCGGGTGACAGGCCCGCCGAGGGGCCCGTCTTGTCGATCTTCACGTTGAACGAGGAGCTGGCCGAACCCCCGGCGGAGTGGGCCGAGCAACCCGAAAGCGTCCCGAGCGTCTCGGTGGCGACCGTCTGCACGCCGCAGCCGGCGTCGATGGTGGCGGCCGACTGGTCGTCCACGACGCTCCAGGTGACCGTGACGTCCGAGGTGTACCAACCGTGGGCGCCGGCCGTTCCGGTCACCGTTGAGGTGATCACCGGCGGGGTGGAGTCGGAGGGCGCCGCGGGGGCGACCGTGAGCGTGATGGTGACCAAGCCGTGGCCACCGTTCGTGGTGACGTCACCGTCATTGCTCGACCACTGCACCTTGTACGTGTGGGTGCCGGACGTGGACGGAGCAGTGATCGTCACCGTGCTCCGCACGGGCGCCGGCGAAGCGGTCTGGCTGGGGCAGTCGTCGCGATCGGCGGGCCAGCTGCTGGGCCGGGTGACGGTGACCGACGTCGCCGCCAGGCCACCCCCGGAGGGCACCGTTGACCGTTCGGCGTCGTACGACAGCGTCAGAGTGGCTCCCATGTGGTCCTTGCCCTGACACTGGATGGTCAGGTCGACGGGGAACGACTTGACCTGCCCGGGCGTGGCCGAGAGCGACACGCCAGCCTGCTGACCGGCCGTGACGATGTCGCCGTCCGCTTCGAGCTGGTCGGCGAAGGCGGGGAGGCCCGCCGCCAGCAGGAAGACGACGGTGAACGCGGTGAGGACGGATATCCGACGCACGCAGCTGCTCCGATCAGGTCAACGGCGGCGGTCCGCCGTTGAGAAGGATTGCCTTGCGTCGGTTTCGCCATTAGCTCCCCGGGTCCCAGGCGACCACATACAGGACCACGGTTCATCGCACCGCCTTACGAGAGGTCTATCGGTCGGCCTTAACGAGAGCTAAAGGTGCGAACAGAAAAGCGAGGATCGTCAATGTTGATGAGTTCGACCGGGCTTGTGATGTTCACTGCCCCATGTTTGGTCCGCTTTGTCCAGAGTGAGTGGTGAGCAAACCGCGAGGTGATCCCGACGTTCGGTGTATTCCGGCCGAGGGGTGGGTGACACGAGCCTGGTTAAGGCTTCCAGAAGACGCCCGGACATGTTCAAAGACCAGTGGGCCAGCCGCATTGCGACCTGGCTCCACATGATGGAGCCGAGCCTCGACAGCCGTCAGCTGGCGTCGGGTTTCCAGCCGGCGGACAGGGCCATCGTCACCGCGGCGCGCTGGCTGTTGACGCCGAGCTTGTCGAAGAGGCTGCGGATGTGGGTCCGCACCGTCGGCATCGAGACGTGGAGGTCACGGGCGATCTGCTTGGCCGACCGGCCGTCGATGAGGGCGGCGAGCACCTCCTGCTCCCGGCGGGTCAGGCGTTGGAACGCCCCCAGCCGCTGCTCGTCCGCCTTGCGCCGCTGGGCGACCTCGGCGAGGAGCTCCGCCCGCTCCCAGTCCTCGAGCAGCGGCTGGCCGGCGGCCGCCCGGCGGACGGCGGCGACCAGGTCGTTGAAGTCCACCGACTTGGGCAGGACCCCGGCGGCCCCCGCCTCCACGGCCTGGGCCCACACCGTCCGGTCCTCCAACGCCGTGAGCACCACCACGGCCGTGCCCGTCGAGCCCAGCAGTGGCACCAGCGGAATGGCCGGCGCTCCGTCGCCCAGGTGGAGGTCGAGGAGGACGACGGAGGGACGCCACGCCTGCGCCAGGGCGACGACGGCCTCGGCGCCGAGCTCGTGGGGGCCGGCGACCCGCACCTCGGTGATGCCGTGGAGGGAGAGTGCGTCGGCCAGGGCCTGGGACAGGACGGTGTGGTCGTCGACGATCAGCACCCGGGGCGTCACGGTGCCTCCGCCGCTCCCGGCCGCCGGCCCGGCCGCCAGGGCAGCACGATCTCGAGCCGGGTCCCGCCCCGGTCCAGGGACGTCGCTCGCAGGGTCCCGCCCAGGCCCTCGCTGGCGCGTTCGAGATCCCGCTGCGCCGTTCGGCCGGGCCCCGCCGGGGCCGTCCTCACCCCGTCGTCCTCCACCGTCAGCACCGCCCGACCCTGACATACCTCGAGGCGTACGGAAACCTTCGACGCCGCCCGGAGGCGCACAGCCGTGGCTGTGGCCTGGCGCACCAGCTGGCGCAGGCCGGCCTGGGCGGCAGGCGGGAGCACGACCTGGCTGTCGACCTCGACCTCCACGGCCACCCGGCTGCCCGTGGGCCGGACCACATCGCCGGCGGCGTCGGCCAGCACCTGTTCGAGTGACGCCAGTCCGTTGGCCCGCAGGGCGTCGACCACCCGTCGGGACTCGATGATGGCCCGCTCGGCCGCCTCGGCCACCAGGGGCGTCACCCCGGGGTGGCTGGCGCCTTTGGCCAGGGCGGCGGTGTGGGACCGGATGAAGGCCAGCTCCTGGGCCAGCCCGTCGTGCAGCTCCCGGGCCAGCCGCTGGCGTTCCCGCCCCGCCGCCGCCTCGGCCTCCACCCGCCAGTAGCCGGCGATCTCGGCGCCGGCCCCGGCCAGCAGCACGAGGAAGAACAACAACCGCAAGACGTCACCGACGTGGACGACGTCGGTGTAGATCGACGGGTACAGGAAGAAGTTGAGGCGGGAGAAGGCGGCCAGCACACACCCGCAGGCCAGAGCCGTGTTCAGCGGATTCGGCTCATGCCGGGCGCGACGGGCGAAGCCGGCGGCCGCCAGGGCGAAGAGGGTCAGCAGCAACAGCTGGGCGGCGAGCAGGCCGCCGGGGGCGTCGAGGTCGGGCCGGGCCGAACCGGAGGCCGGCAGGTGCTCCACCACCGGCGGCAGCCAGTCGAGCGTCGCCCACACCAGGAGGGCGAGCGACACGACGGTGGCGCCCACCGTGTCGACCATGGCCAGCGGTCCCCGGCGCAGGTGCACCCAGCGGACAGGAGCCAGCGCGGCCCAGGCCAGCGCACCCGCCCCCACCATGCGGGCGAACAGCGGCGCCCAGGTGTCGAAGCGGTCGAGGTTGCCCCCGGGGCTGGGGTCGGCCAGCAGCGGGAGGAGGACGAAGAAGAGGCTGGTGGCGGCGAAGAGGAACAAGGCGTAGGCGGCCAGGAGGTCACCCCACAGGCCGCTGCGGCGGGACCGGCCGTAGAGGAGGAGCGCCACCAGGGCGGCGATGACCGCCTGGGCCGTCTCCAGGGACACCCGCAGCTCCGGACTCCGGTAGGTGAACCCCAGGGGCGTGAACACGAGGGCGGCGGTGAGCACGGCGGCGGCGACGGCGGTCGCCGCCGGCGCCCGGTGCGGTCCCAGGGAGAGCAGCGCGGCGCGATTCCCTCGGCCGTTGGCCATCCCCAAAGGCTACGAGGCGCGACCGCCTCACCTGCGCCCCAGCTAGGCAGCAGCGACGTCGTAGGCGGGCACGCCCCGATCGGGCACCCGCTCGGGGGTGGTGTCCGAGTGGAAGAGGGCGAGCGCCAGGCTGGCCCGCTCGGCGTCCTGCCCCTCGCAGAACTGGAGGCCCAGGACCACGCCGTCGGGGCCGGACCGGCAGGAGCGGACCTCCACCTGCAGCGCCAGGGGCCGGCCCAGGTCGACGGCGAAGGTCACACTCTCGGCCTGAGCCGCCGTCAGATCGATCTCCTGGCTGGGAAACACGACCCGGGCGCCGGTCAGGGACAGGTCGCTGACCTGGCAGAGCCGGCCGTCGAGAAGGGCGACGGCGTCGAGGCCGAAGCGGACGCTGGCCCGGCGTTCGCCGGCGAAGCGGTCCGAGCGGATCCGGGCCACGGCGACACCCACCAGGGTTCCGTTGACCACCAGCCAGCCCAAGGCGCCGTAGGCCACCCACGGCACCCCGTAGTGCAACGGGGTCAGGCCCAGGAGCGTGGCCCCGAACCACAGGCTGGACAGGACGGCCAGGGCGCTGGTAGCCAGGAGGAGGACGGGGACTGGCGGACGGCGGCGGTCGTCACCCATCCGCCCCTTGGGGGTCACCACGAAGCCGCCGGCCCGCCGCCCGAGCAGCGTGAGGGTGGCCCCGATGTTGGCGCTCATGCGCACGAACTCGAACACGGTGGAGAGCATGTGGGGGGCCCGGCCCCGGGCCAGACGGGAGAGGGCGGCCCGCTGCAGCAGGAACGTCGCCGCGAACAGACCGGTGAAGGTGAGGGGATCGGCCAGGATGGGGGACGCCCCGCTCAGCAGCACGGCGGGAGGCAGCAGCAGGTACCCGAGCGAGCGCCAGGCGTCGAACCAGCCCAGCAGGGTGGTGGCGTAGGCCAGGCGCTGGGTGGGCCGCAGCCCGGGGGTGAACAGCGGGTTGTCCCGGCTGGCCAGGACCTGCATGGCGCCCTTGCCCCACCGCAACCGCTGGATCTGGTACTGGCTGGCGTCGGCGGCGGCCAGACCCCGGGACAGCACCTCGTTGTGGTAGACGCTGCGCCACCCGAGCTTGTGCATGCGGATAGTGGTGTGGATGTCCTCGGTGACGGTCTCGGTGGCCACCCCGCCGACCTGGCGGAGGGCTTCCATGCGGACCACGGCGCCGGTGCCGCACCAGAAGGCGGCCCGCCAGCGGTTCTTACCCGGCTGGAGCACCCGGTAGAAGAGCGCCTGCTCGCTGAAGGCGTGCTGGGCGGCGCCGCCACCCCGCCACCAGCGCCGGGGGGTCTCGTGCTCGAAGGAGTCGACGTTGTAGAAGTCCTGGGGGGTCTGGACGAAGGCCACCTTGGGGTCGGTGAAGTACCCGAGCGTGTGGGCCAGGAAGTTGCGCCCGGCCACGTGGTCGGCGTCGAGGATGGCGACGAATTCGGCTTCGATCACGGTGAGGGCGTGGTTGACGTTGCCCGCCTTGGCCCCGCTGCGGTCGGTGCGGGCCAGGTAGTGCACCCCGAGCTGGGCGGCCAGCCGGCGGACGGCGGGCCGGTTGCCGTCGTCGAGGACCCAGGTCTCGTGGGCCGGCTCCAGAGCGGCGGCGGCGGCCACGGTGGGCAGGAGCACGTCGATCGACTCGTTGTAGGTGGGGATGAGGACGGCGATGCGCCCGGGTGCCGCCAGGCAGGTCGGGGCGGGGGGCACGGCGTCGATGTCCCACAGCGAGAAGGTGAACAGCGCCAGGCCGGCGGCGGCGTGGATCTCGAGCAGGAGCTGGGGAATCGACAGCCACCAGGCCGACATGTTCAGGGTGAACGCCGCCCGCCAGGTCAGGTAGACGACGCTCATGGCCACGGCGGCCAGGGCGATCACCCGGATCCGCCACTTGGTCGAGGTCGATTCCGCCTCGGGATGGTCCGGGTTGGTCAGGATCTCGGGAAGACGCGGCGCATTGGTCACAAATCTCCATCGACCGTCCCGAGCCGGTTATGAAGTCATCAATGTTGATGATGTCGTCCCGGCGGGAAGGCGCCGGTCCGCCGCTACGGGAGCGAGCCGGCGAACTGGGCGTCGCTGATCAGGCCGGGGCCGCCCGACGAGCCGACGGCCTCGGGGCGGTTCACGGCGGCCCGGTAGGCGGAGTAGGTCCGGTACGAGGTCCGCCCGTATTTGAAGACGCCATCGCCCTTGGCGCCGCCGAAGACGGCCCAGTCCGTCTCTTTGTCCTGGTTGAACCAGACCACCATGCGGGCCTGGGCGGCCCCGGCATAGTCGAAGAGCGCCGTCACCCAGGCGGACTTGGCCGATGGGCTGGGGCCGGTCGTGGTGGCCGTCGTGGTGGCCGTCTCGGTCAATGCCAGGGGCCGGGCGGAGAGCGCCCGCAGCCGGTTCACCATGGGCCCGAGCGCCTCGGACGGCGAACGCCACGAGGACCACGACTGGCTGGCGCCCCAGTTGTAGCCGTCGACGGCCACCCAGTCGACGGCGGCGTCGCCGGGGAAGAAGGCCTCGGCCGGGAACCCTCCCACGTCTTCGGAGTTGACGGCCCAGATCCACTGGAGCTGGGATGGTCCGAGGCCGGCGGCGTCGAAGGCGCCGTGCACCCGGCGCCACATGGCGACGAAATCGGAGGGGGCATCGCCGCCCATGGCGGCTCCCCACGGGTACCAGTCGCCGTTCATCTCATGGCCGAGTCGCAGATAGGCCCGGCGGTCGTCGGTGGTGGACGGCGTCCCGTCCGGGCCGTTGAGGAAGCCCCGGAGGCGGACGGCCCAATCCGTCACGTAGGCGTCGTACTGGCCTGAGGCGATCCGCCGCTCGATGTCGGACGGGGTGTTCTTGCCCGTGAACGGCTCCCAGGTGATGAGGGGCACGTTGCCGGTGGCCCAGATGTTGGGGAGCTGCTGGGTGAAGAGGTTGTTCTTCGTCTTGGGGGAACCGTCCCAGTTCGTGAAGAGGTTGACCACGGCGTTGCGCTTGCCCTGCCACGCCTCCAGGGCCCGGACCTGGTCCATGGCCCAACCCTGGTTGCCGTAGTACACGCCGACGAGGAACTGCCCGCTGGTCGACGCCTGGACGGGGGCGGCGAGGGCGGAGAGGACGGGAACGATGAAGGCAATGACGATGGTGCGCTGCCATCTCCGCCGGCCCATCGTCTTCCCTCTCACGATCGTGAAGCTTCGCCTGCTCATCGGTCGAGCGCATCAGAGCTGCAATCAGTTGGTCCCGCTTGGGGCGGTTTGCCACCTGCGCCGCCAGCCTCGAGCCCTACAAATCTTTCGACGCCCGGGGGGGCCTCCTCCTACCCTCGTCGGCCTTGCCCGAGCCCGACGAACGCCTGGCCCCGGCCCCGCCCGAGGTGCCGCCCGATCCCGACGCCCCCGGGATCCCCTCCGGCTGGCGCGCCCTGGCGCCCGACCTCACGCCGCTGCGCCGCCACCGGGACTACCGGCTCCTCACCGTGGGCCAGTCGGTGTCGTTCTTCGGCTCCATGGTCACCTACGTGGCCGTGCCCTATCAGGTGTTCCAGCTCACCGGCTCGTCCCTGGTGGTGGGCCTGCTCGGAGTGGTCCAGATGGCCGCCCTCCTGGCCCTCGCCTTCCTGGGCGGTGCCCTGGCCGACGCCGTCGACCGGCGCCGGCTGGTGCTTCTGTCCGACGCCGGCCTGCTGGCCTGCTCGGGCGCTCTGCTGGCCAACGCCGTCTCGGGAGCGCCCCGTGTCTGGGTGGTGTTCGCCCTGGCCGGGGCGGCCGCCGGTCTGGGCGCCATCCAGCGCCCGGCGCTCGCCGGCGTCGTGCCCCGGCTCGTCGACCGGGAGGAGCTCACCGCCGCCGGCGCCATCGACGCCCTGACCCGCACCGTGGGGATGATCGCCGGGCCCGCCTGCGCCGGCCTGCTCCTGGCCGGACCGGGCCTGGAGGTGGCCTACGCCGTCGACGCCGCCACTTTCCTCGTGTCCCTGGGTGCCCTGTGGGCCATGCGACCGGTGCCCGCCCCACCCGACGCCGAACGTCCCAGCGTGGCCCGGGTGGTGGAGGGCCTGCGCTACGCCCGCAGCCGCCCCGAGCTCATGGGCACCTACCTGGTGGACATGGCCGCCATGTTCTTCGGCATGCCGCTGGCGCTGTTTCCGGCCCTGGCCGTGCGCTACGGCGGCTCGGCCGCCCTCGGTGCCCTCTATGCCGCCCCCTCCCTGGGGGCGTTCCTGGCCACGCTCACCAGCGGGTGGACGGGCCGGGTGCACCGCCACGGCCGGGCCATCTCGGTGGCGGCCGGTCTGTGGGGCCTGGCCATCGTCGGCTTCGGGCTGGCGCCATGGCTGTGGCTGGCCCTCCTCGGTCTCGTCCTGGCCGGCGCCGCCGACATGGTGAGCGGCATCTTCCGCATGAGCATGTGGAACCGCACCATCCCCGACCATCTCCGGGGCCGTCTCGCCTCCATCGAGCTCATCAGCTACACGTCGGGGCCCCTGCTGGGCAACGCCGAAGCGGGGGCCGCCGCCTCGCTGTTCGGGGTGCAGGCGTCGGTGGTGTCGGGCGGTGTCCTGTGTGTCCTGAGCGTGGCCGCCACCGCCGCCGCCCTGCCGGCCTTCTGGTGTTACGACTCCCGGTCGCCGGTGGAACCCGGGGGCGCCGGTACGCTCTCGCCGGGCCGCTAGCTCAATTGGCAGAGCGACGGACTTTTAATCCGGCAGGTCAGGGTTCGAGTCCCTGGCGGCCCACCGGGAGAAATGCTGATCCAAAAGGCATTTTTCGTTGCCGGTGGCTACAGGCTCACTGAGATGGCCCACCAAAAACCCACCAATTCGGAGACCATTCGGACATGCGCGGAAGTATCCGGCAGCGGCGACCGGGACGGTGGGAGCTGCGAGTGGCTCTCGGACGAGACCCCGTCACCGGCCGCCGGCGTGACCGCAGCGTCGCCTTCACCGCGGCGGAGGAGTACTCCCCGGAGATGGGGATGTTCATTCGCCTGGCCGCCCTCCTCGGAGCCCGCCGGGGCGAAGTCTGTGGGCTGCGGTGGGAGGACTTCGACGAACTCGTGGCACCATCAAGGTGCGCCGCGGGGTCGTCGAGGTGGCCGGCGCGCTCCAGGTGAAGGACACGAAGACCCACGCCGAGCGCATCATCGCCCTTGATCCCGGTACGGTCTCGCTGCTCTCTCGGCACCGAGCTGAGATGGAGAGTCGGGCGCGTCGCTTTGAGACCGAACCCGGCCCCGGCGCCTACATCCTCTCGGAGTCGCCGGACGGTTTGAGGCCGATTCGCCCGGACAAGGCCAGCGACGTGTTCCAGCGTCTCCGGACGGGAGTAGGCCTCGATGCGGCCCGTCTCCATGACCTTCGCCACTTCGTTGCCACGCAGCTGATCGGTGCCGGCCACGACATCCGCACCGTCTCGGATCGCCTCGGCCACGCTCAGACGTCGACGACCCTCAACACCTACGCCGCGTTCCTGACTGGTCGGGATCGGGCTGCTGCCGACCAGCTCGCCGCCTTGCTGGACGTCGAAGAGGACCGCTGACAAGGGGCTCGGTGCGAAAGGGCAAGCATGGAGCGCCTGCTTGCAAAGCAGCACGGAGAGTGCCCGGGCAGTGCCGTGCCGTGTCGTCTCGTGCCGGCCCGCACCGGCCCGTCCCGAGCTGCCGACCGGAGCGGCCGCCGACCGGAGGTGCCACCTACCACCCTGTGTCGCCCTTTCCGGTAAGCAAACCGTTAGTTACGACCGTCGATCATCGGTGTCGGGTCGGCCATCATCTTCCTGACCTTCGACCTGCCGATTTCCGCCGCGACGCCTCCCCGCCGTGGTCGGGGGTCGGCTCCGGACGTGTCGACCGCCGTGGTCCTGTCCTCCGCCTTGTGCCTCGGTCGCCGGCCCTGGCGCCATTCCCGGACATCAACGACACTCGTGTCATGCCCGAGCCAGCTTCGGGGTTGGTCACGATCCTCTTCACCGACCTCGTGGGCTCAACCCGGCTGCTCCAGCGGGTGGGTGACGACCTGGCCGAGGAGGTGCGCCGCGTCCACTTCTCGCTGCTGCGGGAGGCGGTGGCGGCCAACCGCGGTCGGGAAGTGAAGAACCTGGGAGATGGGTTGATGGTCGTCTTCCCGAGCGTCCTGGACGCGCTGCGCTGCGCCGTCGCCGTTCAGGAGGCGGCGAGCCGCAACGACGATCGGGATCGTCCGCTCCTCCTTCGAATCGGGCTCCACGCCGGGGAGCCCTTCCGGGAGGAAGACGACTACTTCGGTACTCCGGTCGTGACCGCCAGTCGGCTCTGCGATGCGGCCAAGGGCGGCCAGATCCTCGCCAGCCAGACGGTGGCGCAGCTCGTCGGCACCCGTGGCGGGTTCAGCTTCCGGCCGGTCGGGAGACTGAAGCTGAAGGGTCTCGCCGAGGCAATCCCGGCCGTGGCAGTGGAATGGGGGCAAGCCCGCACCGGGCACCCCCCGAAGGACCGCCGGGGCCGGCGCCGAGAGCCGACTCGCCCGCCGGGGGACCGGGGACCGGCCGTCGTCGGACGAGACCGCGAGCTCGAGATCTTCCAAGCCGAGCTCGCCCGGGCGAGGGCGGGGGAGTTCCGCTGCCTCCTTGTGGCGGGCGAGCCGGGTGTCGGCAAGACCCGGTTGGTGGCCGAGATCCTCGGCCGCCATCACAACCGCGTCCTCAGCCTTCAAGGCCGGGCCCACCCCCTGGGGACGACGTCGTCCTTCGGCCTCTGGGCTGAGGCCCTGGAGGGACACCTCCGGCAGCTGGAGCCTCCAGAAGTCTCGGACCTCTGCGGCGGCTTCCTCGACGACCTGGCGGCCGTGCTGCGCAGCGTGGCCGCCACCCGCGGTTCGGTCCCCGAGCGTGAGCCACCCCGGGCTCGCCTACTCGAGGGCCTCGCTGTGCTCCTGGCCGAGCTGGCGCGTGCTCAGCCCGTCGTCGCCTTCCTCGACGATGCTCACTGGGCCGACGCCTCCTCCTGGGAGGCGCTGCAGTACCTCGCCCGGAACCTGCCCCGCAGCCCGCTGCTGGTGATCCTCGCCGCCCGGCCGGCGGAACTGGGCGAGCAGCCTCTACCGGTCCAGGTCCTCTTCGGGCTCGAGCAGGACGGGACCCTCGAGCGGCTGGCCCTCGGTCCGCTCGACGCCGGTGGAGTCGGCGCCCTCGCCCGGGCGGTGACGGACCGCGAGCCGCCCGCCGCCCTCGTCGACTGGCTGATGGCTCGCTCGGGCGGGAATCCGCTGTTCGCCCTCGGTCTCCTCCGCGCCCTGCTGGAGGAAGGGGCCGACCTGTCCGCCCCCCGGCTCCAACAGCTCCCGGAGGGACTGGCCGGGCAGGTCCAGGCCCGCGTGCGGGACCTTCCCCCCGCGGCCGCTTCGATTCTCGAGCTTCTCGGCGTGCTCGGCCGGCGGGTGGAACTCGGCGAGCTCGCCACCGTCAGCGGGCAGCCCATGGACGACGTCAGCGAGACCATCGAGACCCTGCTACGTGCGCGCCTGGTGCTCGAACACGAGCGGGGCGCCACCCTCGAGTACGAGATCGGCCATCCCCTCGCCCAGGAGGTGATCTACCGCGGGATCACCGGCGCCCGCCGCCGGCGGCTCCACCGACGGATCGGCCGGGCACTCCTGGTCGGCGGGCGACTGGGCGAGGCCGCTCCCCACTTCGCCCGCTCGGCCGGACCCGGCGACGACGAGGCCATCGGCGCACTGGCCGACGCCCTCCGCCAGGCCGAGGACCGCGGGTCCTACCGGGAGGCGCTGGCCATCCTGGCCTCGCTCATCGACCTGGTCCCGCCGGGCGACGAGCGCTGGCTCGTGGTGGCCGAGACCCTGGCCTTCCGGGCGGAGTGGGTCCCCGACCACCGCGGCGATCTCCACGCCGTGACCGCCGTACGAGCCATGCGCGAGATCGACCGGGTCCTGGCCACCTCGGCCGATCTCGTCCGCCGGGGTGTCGTCAAGCTCCGTCTGGCCAGCTTCCTCAGCTTCGGCACGGCGGAGCTCGAAGAGGCCGGGCGCTATGCGGCCGAGGCCAGGGCCCTCTTCGCCGAGGCCGGCGAGGACCACCTGCGCCTCCTCGCCGACCTGGAGGTGGCGTATGTTGCCGCCATCGGCGGGGACTATGCCGGAGCAGTAGCCCTCGGCCAGCGCGTCGGCGAGCAGGCGGAGGCGGCCGGCGATCGGTTCGCGGCCATGCAGGCCCACGGGCGGGCTGTCGGCTGGTTCTCCATGCTGGCGGGTTGGTTTGAGGAGGCCGAGGCGGCTGCCCGCCGCGCGATCGCCATCGCTGAGGCCGACGGCTGGAGGTACTTCCATTCGCTCATGCTCGGCCTCCTCGGCCTGAACGCCGCCGTCCAGGGCCGGATCGACGAGGGCTCGGTTCGCTTCGAGGAGGCCAAGGCGGCGAACCCCGATTGGCGGGACAGCCTGCTCCCAGAATTCGAGTGCATCGTGCCCTGGCTGGGAGGCGACTTCGCCCGGGCGGTCGCCCTCGCCCGGGAGGCCGTCGCCTGGCAACCGACCGGGTTGAGCCGGCGCCGTGGCATCGGGATGATCTTCGCTGCCCTCTCCGCTGCCGAGACCGGCACCTTCACCGACGCCTCGCGCTTCCTCGCCCTGGGGTTCGACGCCTTCGAAGACCGGGAGTTCTTCGGCGCCCTGGGAGCCCTCCGCTGGGCCGAGTCGGTCCTGGCCAGCCGGCGAACCGGAGATGGGGAGCGAACGAACCACCTGCCCGCGATGCCGGCGACGGGAACGACCGTCCTCGGACCGTTCTTCTGCTCCCCGTTCTGGCTCCTCGATCTCGCCGAGATGGCCGGGGAGGCAACCGAGGTGGAGGCGGCCGCGGCGGCGGCGAGGCGGCTCGAGGAGCTCGCCCGGGAGCTGGATCCGCCGCTGTATGCCGGTATCGCCGCCCTCGCCGAGGGTTGGGCCGACCTGGCGGCTGGCCGGCCGTCGTCGGCGGCGAAGGCGGCGGCGGCCGGCCGGCGGGCCGTCGACCTCCTGTCGGTGACCGGATGCCGGGCCCTGCTGGGGAGGGCTCACTACCTCCTCGGCCGTTCCCTCAGCGATCGGGTCCAGGCCATTGCCGCCCTGGATTCGGCCGCCACCATCTTCGCCGCTTGCGGCGCCACATGGCGACGGGACCGGGCCCTCGAAGCCCTTCGGGCCATGCCGGGTCGGGGGCGGCGGGTGGCCGCCGCTGTCCTCGGGCCCGGCTCCCTCACCGGCCGGGAATGGGAGATCGTCCGGCTGGCGCGCCTGGGCCTGACCGCCGCCGAGATGGGCAAACAGCTCTCGATCAGCCCGAGGACAGTCGAGGCCCACCTGGCCAACGCCTACGCGAAGCTCGGGGTGCGCTCAAAGGTGGAACTGGCCCGGCGGGCAACCGAGATCGGTCTGTGACAGCGACAAGAAATACGTAGGACGCTACGTAGCTCTACGGGGGACACGGTTCCGCCGGCGGCTTACCTTCATCCTGATGAAGCGAACCGAAAACATCGGGGCGGGGCCGGGAGGCGTGCACATCGAGGCCCGACTGGTGACCGCCGGCCGCCCGTGCTCGTCGGGCCACCACGTCGACATCACCGTCTACGGATCGGGCGATGCCTTGCGGGGCTCGGGCTGGGTGACGACGCTGGCCGGGTGCGGCGGCGGCTTCCCCTCCCGCTCGTTGTTCTCCCAGCGCGGTTTCGAGGCGAGCGGCGTCGTGCGCCTCACCGGGGTGACGCTCCATTCCTCCGATCCCCGTGATGTGGACGCCCGGGTCACGACCGAAGCCGACGTGTCGACCGGCGTCGTCCGCCTCACCGTCGAGTCACTCAACGGGACTCCCGTCCAGCTGGAAGGGACCGGCACCGTGGCCGCGACGAAGAACAAGCACTCGTAGAGGAGGGATTGAGATGGACGGCGCACGCTGGAGACTGATCCCGGCTGTGGCCATGGCCGCCTGGCTGGCCCTCAGCACAGCGGCCGCCGGCCTGCCGGAGAACGCCGCACCGCCAAGCTGGCTCGGCAGCATCCCTGGCCTCGGTCACGTGGCCCCCGACCCGCCGCCGGCGGACGCACCGGTGAGACTCGCCGGTTGCACCCAAGCCGCCGGCTGGTTTCGGGACGACCCCGCTCGAGTTCGCCGCTTCGTCCCCGCCCACTGCGAGCTGGGAACCCACCCCTACTTCGGGCCGGGCGTCGCCACCGTCTTCGCCACCGCACTGGCGTGCGACGAGGCCAGCGTCGCCGGAGGACCCGCTTCCTCGCTGGTGCTGAGCATGGTCGCCGCCCAGGTCCGCGCCGCGCCCACCGGCGACGGCGACCCGGCGGACGCCCTCTGGGATGCCTACAACCAGTCGATGCTCAACCTCGGGCCGTCGGCCAGCTGGTACCTGATCGCCGCGCAGACCAACAACCCGGCGGTGGGGCGGCTCCTCGACGAGGCTGGGCTCGAGGTCGAGACGGTGGCGGGCCTCGTGTTCCGAACCGACTACGCCCGCGCCGACAAGAGCGACTTCCTCGTCGTGCCCTCGGGGAACTCGCCCTACCAGCTCCAGACCACGACGATGCTTCCCGACTGCTGCTTCGCCCACAACCACGACTGGGCGTTCTGGCACGACGGTCCGAAGGGCACGGTCGGGTTCTTGGAGCACTTGCACGGCATGATCGAGTCCTCGTGCGGCTACCCCTACCAGGTGGATCGCATGGTCCACGCCGTCCGGGCGTCGTGCGGGGCGACGCTCGAAGCACGACCGGGTACCCCGGTCGCCGAGTTCCTGGGCTCGTCCTGGCGGGAAACCAGCTTTGCGCTCAATCACCCGACCAGTCACGCCCGGGGCTACCTCACGCTGCTCGCTGGAGCCGGACCGGATGCGCCGTCAGAGCGGGCGGCGCCGTGATCATCGCCGGACACCACGGTGATCTGGCAAGCCATGACGTCCATGTCTAACCGAGGAGGGGAAATGCGCACCACACGCACCCTGGTGGTCATCCTGATGCTGGCGTCGCTCGAATCGCTCGGACTGATACTTCCGGCGAAAGCAGACCAGGGACGTTCGGCGGGGGCGATTGGGGAGACGAGCGTCTTCGCCCGGGTTCCCCACCCTGGACAACCGGCCGGGATCCTGGTCGACAGCGACACGGTGTTTGTCAGCGGAGCCGGCTTCGTCACCGAACCCGTCGACGACTGGGCCGTCTGGGCCTTCGACCGGCGAACCGGCCGGCAGAAGGCGGGCGCGACCACGCGCCTTGCCCGCGACATGCCCGTGTCGTTCATGGGACTGACAGGAATGGCCAAGGACGCCGAGGGCCGCCTCTACGTCGTGGACATGAACGGCCGGATCCTGCGGACCACGCCGGGCAAGCGCATCTGGGAGGTCTACGCCGCCCTCCCGACCCATGGCATGTGGCCGGCCGGAACTATGCCTATGGACATGGTCTTCGACGGCGACGGGAACGCCTACGTGACCGATACGAACTTCCCCGGCATCTGGCGTGTTTCTCCCGGCGGAGGCCAGGTTGACCTGTGGTTCAAAGACCCCCGCCTGCTCAGCTACCCCCTCGGGAGCCACGGGATCACACTGGGCCCTGACCGGCGGGATCTCTACATCGCCATGTGCATCTCCGAGCAGCCGGACAGTCCCACTCAGGGGGTCATCTATCGCCTTCCGGTCGACCACCCCGACTCCTCACATTTCCAGGAGTTGTTCCGCTACGCGCCCGGCTCATGCGCGGTCGGCCTCCGTTTCGGCAACTCGGGCAAGCTTTACGTGATGCTCGGTTCGGTCAACCAGGTTTCGATTCTTCGCCCCGATGGGACCGAGGACCTGCGCTTTCCGAGCCCCGGCGAGAACGCCCGACAAGAGATTCCCTACGACTTCCCGTTCATGGCCTCCTTCGACGGCGAGGGTTCGCTGCTGATCACCAACTCGGCCACGGTGCCCGAGCACTGGGCCGTCCTCCGCGCCTTCGTGAACGACACCGCCCTCCCGCTTCCCGAGCCTTCCCTTCCGTAACTTGGAGGAACGGGGCGGCAGCCACCCGTCGCCCGGAGGGATGGCAAATGCCTGACGGACGTCGAGGGGTGAGGTTCGGGACGGCTGTGTGGGTGGGCAGACGGCTGGTCGTCGGTCGGGAGGAAGGGTTCTGGAGTACGTGGGAGTAGCGGTTCGGTGGCTGGCTCGGGCATGGAGGGTGGGGGACGAAGTGGTCGGCGCCGGCGGTGGGTCCGGCGGCGCGAGGACCTCGATGATGCCGACCTCGCCGCGCTCGATGCGCTTCTGGGGCCGGCGGTCGACGAACTCCTACCTCTCTTTCTGCCGAGGAGAGCCAAGTAGAATCTTTGGGTGGAGGGTTCCTGGATGCGTGAGATCTTTGTCGACTACAACCACATCGGGTGTGCCAGTCGGTTCCGCACCCGGCTCTTTCGTTCCGAGCGGGAGGGCCTCCAGGTCGGCGACGTCGTGCTGGTGGTCGGCGATGCCGTTGAGCCCCGTCAGGCCCGGGTGGTCGCGTTGACCGACGAAGGCCGGGAGGCGGAGCTCGAGTTCGTCGCCTACAGCGGTGTCTGAGAGGCCGTCACGTCCCACGCGGCCCACCGGGCTCGATTGTGGAAATGAATTGCCAGTATCATGGTTCGAGAGTACGTGCGCGAGGTTTCACACGACGACGGAGGTCCCCATGCCGGACAAGTCCCCACGGAAGCCGAGCGCCAAGAAGGTCCCCGACCGGTCGCTCAAGGAAAAGCGCCAGGACAAGAAGGACAAGAAGTCGGGAAACACGCCCTTCGGCGGCGTGGCGCCTCGGTAGTCGGGCCGTCAGCCTTCGATGCTTCCCGGCCACGGACCGGGGAAGCTGGCCGCGCTGATGGAGTAGGCGAGCTGGTCGTCTCCCCACGGGCGACGGGCGTACCACATGTGAAGCGACCCGTCCCTCAACCTCACGATGCACGGCGAGCTGACGGCTGAGGCGTCCGCGTCGTCGCTGGGGCCGGACAGCACGATGCCACGCCGTGTCCACTCCACCCCTTCAGCCGAGGTGGCCAGCGCGATGCTGCCCTGCTCGTCGTACTCGGTGGCGTAGAACATGTACAGCCTCCGGGAGATCTCCACCACGCACGGATGGCTCACGGCCAGCTCGCCCGCCTCGGGATGGAGCACGGGCCCGAGGCGGTCCCAGGAGTCGCCCGACCGGGAGACGGCGGCCAGGATGGAGCTGCGTCGCCCATTGCTGGAGCGGTCGTAGCCCGAGTAGTAGAGCCACCACTGCTCCCCCCCGACCACCAGACACGGGGTGTCGCCCTCCAGGCTGCCCTCGTCCTCTCCCAGTACCACGGTTCCCCGGCTGGTCCACTGGTGCCCGTCGGCCGAGGCGGCCAGGTGGAGGCGGCTGTCCTCGCCGTCGAAGCCCGCGTAGGCCATGAGATAGCCCTCGCCGGCCCTGACCACGCAGGGGGATCCCACCCCGTAGCGGTCGCTGTCACCGGCGAGGCCGGCGTCGACGGCCATTCCCACCCGCAGCCACGGCTCACCCGGCCGGCGCACCGCCTCCAGGATTCTCCCCGTCGTGCGGTCGTGGCCCGAGTACCACATCCGGAGCGTGCCGTCTTCCTCCTCCAGTGCCCACGGCTCCCAGGCTCGGACGCTGTCGGGATCGCCGGTCGAAGCCTGCGCGAGAACGTCTCCCTCCTTCTTCCACTCCATGCTCACGACTCTAGGCCGACGAGGTCCATCGCTCCGTCAGACCGGCACCTGGATCGGCGGCACCGGTTCGGACCCGGGCGGAGAGTCCGGGAAGAACCCCTGGAGCAAGGTCTTGAGCGAGAAGGCGCTGACGGGCTTGTCGAGGTACGTGTCGGCTCCCTGGGCGAGCGCCCGCTCCTTGACCGCGGGATCGCCCTCGAAGGAGCAGACCACGATCCGCAGGCCTGCCGACCGGGTCCGAAGTGCGGCAATTGTCTCCAGCCCCTGGCTGACGGGCATCTGGATCTCGACCACGGCGACGTCGCGCTCCTCGCGGTGGAGAAGGTCGACCGCCTCGGCCGCATCGGCCGCTTCGCCGATCTCCGGCGCCGCCAGCCCGGTGCTCTCAACGAGGTGTCGCACGAGTTGGCGCCGCTCGGGCCGGGCATCGACCACCACCACCCGAAGGAGCTCCCCCGTCATGGCAGCGAGACCGAGGCTGAGTGGTCGTCGGCGGGCAGATCACCGTCGACGACGGCGAAGACCTCGGTCGAGACCAGTTCCGCCTCGCCGCGCAGGGTGGTGACAAAGGCGGCGTCGGCGGCGTCCCGGCCGGTGCCGATCCGCACCAGCGAGGGGCGGGGTGCCTGGCGTGTCGGGTCGAGCACCTCCCATCGCCCGTCCCGGCGCGCCTCGAGGACGGCGTGGAACTCCATCGGTGACAAGCCCGGCGCGTACACGGAGACGAACCGTGCCGGCACTCCCAGCGCCCGGCACAGGCTGATGGTCAGGTGGGCGAAGTCGCGACAGACACCGGCGCTGGAGAGGAGTGTGTCGACGGCGGTGTCGAGCGGGTCGCTCGAGTCCGCCCGGGCCAGGTGCTCGAACACCCATGACGCGACCGCACCGGCCAGGTCCGGTCCACGGTCCAGGGATGCAAACTCCGCCGCCGCGAAGCCGGTCATGGCGTCGGACGGGCAGTAGCGGCTCTGACGGAGAGCCACGATGGCTTCGGTGTCGAACCCGGCTTCGTCATCCGACGCCGGTGCCTCTTCGGGAGCCAGCGGCCGCGGGGCTCGGATGGTGGCTGTGTACGAGACGGCGAGCGTCCCGGTGCCGCTCCGTACCAGGTGGATGCGGCCGGTGCCCTCGACCACCCGCTCCGTCACCGGTTCGGGCAACGACTGGTCGTTGAGGGTCACCTCGAGTTGCTCGGCCAGCAGTTCCCCGGCCGTCTTCGCCGGCGCCACCTGCAGCGCCAGGACGGTGTCGCCCCGCACCTCGAACGTGAGCGTGCAGCCGACGTGACGGAGGGCGGGCACGGCGGAGGTGACGGGAGTGCCCGTCATCCCGCTCGCACGGCCGTTCGAGCCTCCCGCAACCATCAACCTCTCCCTCGGCCGAGGAGGGCCTCTCGGCAGGGCGGGCACAACCACCATCCCAGTTGGGCGGTGGGGTGGAGAGCCGGGTCTCCAGGGAAGGTCACCTGGCAGCGCCCGCACTGTCGCCGGCGAGCGACGGGCGAAGCCGATCCGGTTGATGTCGATGACGTGGCCATGGGTTTCGGGAACGTCAGCTCGACGTCCGTCCGCGCCAGAACCGGTACACGCCGATGGCGACGAGGACAAGGGCGATGGTGGCCAGGCTGTTGGGCATGGTGCTCCTTCCCTGACCGAGCGGCTCGACCGTGGTCGGCGGCGGTCCCGGTCGGAACACCAACCGTACTCCGGTTATCAGTTACTAGCAATTTTTCTCTAGAAATAGACTATGATGATCGCGTGATCGGGGATTGGAGTTTTCTCACCAACCACGCTCGGGTCCTGCTCTGCATCGCCCACGATCCCGGTATCCGCCTCCGGGACATTGCCACCACGATCGGCATCACTGAGCGCAGTGCCTACGGCATCGTCACGGAGCTGACAGCAGCGGGCTACGTGGTGAAAGAGAAGGACGGCCGGCGCAACCGCTACCAGGTCCAGGCGCATCTACCCCTGCCGGAACCCATCAGCGGAGAGCGGACGATCGGCGAGGTGCTGGGTCTACTCGTCGACGCCGGTACCCAACGCCGGACCCGACGACCCCGAGCGCCCAGCAGAGATGGGGACCAGTGATCGAGTTGCCGGAGTGCCCGATGTGTCACGGCGCCCTTGTCGGTGTCAGCAGCCCGAAGGGCAGGAGGCATGTGAGAGGGACACTCCCGGATGGCTCCACCGGCTACTGCATGCCGTGCCACATCGCCCTGACCAAGGGCGATGACGGGTGGGCTCGCTCTCCCGTCCCACCACTGTCCTGACGCTCCCAACTGGCCGACCCGGCTGGTCAGGCGCCATCAGGCCGATGGTGGCCTGGCGGTCGCCGGGGCGAGCTTCGGGAACACCTCGGCGGCCAGGCGTTCCATGGCCGCCAGGTTGGCGTCGAGGGGTTTCCCGAGGGCGGGTGAGACGAGCAGCCCGGTGACCCCGACGTCGGCGTAGCGGCGGATGGCGGCGACGATCGTCTCGGGTGAGCCGACCAAGGGCCGGGCCGGGTCGGAGGCGGCGTCGTCCACGACTTCGGCGACGCAGCGCAGCAGGACCTCGGGCGGCGTCGTCCGTCCCAGCTCGGTCCGGAACCGGTTGAGCTCGGCGATGGGGGCCACGAGTTCGTCGGGGGTGAGGTTGATGGGCTGCCAGCCGTCGACCCGTGCCGCCCGGCGGAGCGCGGCTCGTCCGAAACCCCCAATCGTCAGGGTCGGGCCGCCGGGCCTGACCGGCCGGGGCTCGAAGCGCACGGGGGGGAACGACGTGTAGGTGCCGGTGAAGCTCGGCCGGTCCTCGTTCCAGAAGGCCTGGAAGATGGCGATGTGCTCGTCGAGCACCGCCCCCCGCTCTGTGAAGGCCGGCGCGCCCAGCACCTCGAACTCCTCGGCCAGCCACCCGGCGGCGAGACCCACCTCGAGGCGGCCGCCGGACAGCACGTCCAGGGTGGTCAGCTGCTTGACGGTCAGGAGGGGGTTGCGCTGGGCGCTGATGAGCGCCGAGGTGCCGAGCCCCACCCGGCGGGTGGCGCCGGCCACCACCGCCAGCGTGATGATCGGCTCGTAGGTCATCGCCGCCGTGTCCGGGGTGTGGGTCAGGCCGGGTACGGGATAGGCGGAGGTGAACTCGTCGGGGATCACGACATGGTCGGTGACCCACACGGAGTCGAAGCCGAGGTCCTCCGCCGCCCGGGCGAGGCCGGTGATGCGCTCCACCGACCCGGTGGCCGTTCCCCAGTTGCCGAGATGGACGCCGATCTTCACCGCCGCCTCCTTGTGTCCAGCCGCCGACCGTCCGTCAGGTGAAGCGTTTGGCGTCCTCGGCGGCGTACTTGGCCACCTCGTTGTCGGCCACGGCGTTGCGCTGGATGGCGGCGACGACGCCGGCCAGCTTGGCGGCGGGGATGGCGCACGTCATCTCGGTGGGGGGCATGCCGGTGCGCACGCGGCTGAGGGCGCAGCCGACGCTCGCCGCCGGTTCCTGAAGCTCCTTGGCGATGGCCACGATGTGGCACTGGGGCTTTCCCTCGATGCGCAGCCCGGGGATGGCGTCGGACAGGACCATGAGCTGGCGGGCGCTGACCCGCAGGAACACCACGTCGGGATCGACGGGGGTCTCGGCCAGCGGGCCGTACGTCACCGCCCCCGGGCGCTGACGCACGACCGGGATCTGGGGGACGACGTCCAGCGTCACCCAGCCGGTCTCGAGCAGGGCGGCGACGTCGGAGTTGCCCGCCACCTCGTCGAGGGTCTTGAAGCCGTGGGTCATGCTCCCGACACTGCAGTTGGCGTGGTCGGCAGCCACGGTGGAGAAGGTCCGGTCGGCGGCCTTGACCCAGAAGACGCAGCCCGCCGGGACACGACCGGTCCGGCCGTCGGCCATCGGCTCGGGCATGGCGTCATCCGCGGCGGGTACGCCGGGTGGCGGCGCATCCGAGAACGTGATGGCGAGCGGGGGGGACGAGAGGTGGAGGGCGGAACCGAGTTCCGACGCCAGTTGGGACCAATCCGCTGTGCTCATGGCGGCACAGCCTAGGGTCCGGCCGCCGCCGGCGTCAGAGCCCGTGGCGGGGAAAGATCTCCCGGCGGACCTTCTCGACCACGGCGGCCACCGCGTCGGTGTCCCGGGGGGCGGGACCGGGGGGTGGCTCGGAGAGCCGGCGGGGCAGTTGGTGGCCGGCCTCCGCCTCCGCCTCCGCCACCCACTCGGGCGGGAGGTCGTCGGGGACCGTCTTGCCGGCCATCTCGGCGAAGTAGATGGTCCATGCCCGGGGAACGACGGCCGCCCACTGGTAGCCGCCTCCGCCGGTGGCCAGCCAGCGCCCGCCTGCCGCCCGGTGGGCCAGGTCGTGGAGGAGGGCGGCGGTCCGGCGGTAGGCGGCGGTGGTGAGGCGGAGGTGGGCCAGCGGGTCGGTGCAATGGGTGTCGCAGCCCAGCTGGGTCACGAGCACCTCCGGCTTCCACGCCTCCACCAGGGGCGGGACGATCGTCCGGAAGGCGCCCAGCCAGTCTTCGTCGCCGGTGAAGGGGGGCAGGGGGACGTTGACCTTGGTGCCCGTCGCCTCTCCGGCGCCCTGCTCGTCGATGAAGCCGGTCCCGGGGAACAGCGTGCGACCGGTCTGGTGCAGGGAGATGGTGAGCACCCGGGGGTCGTCCCAGAAGATGGCCTGGGGGCCGTCGCCGTGGTGGACGTCGACGTCGACGTAGGCGATCCGCTCCACCCCCCGGGCCAGGAGCCAGCGGATGGCGATGGCCGGGTCGTCGTACACGCAGAAGCCGCTGGCCCGGTCGGGCATGGCGTGGTGCAGCCCGCCGGCGGGGTTGAAGGCGTGCTCGGCCCGGCCCGAGTGCACCGCCTCGGCCGCCACCAGCGTGGCCCCCGCCACCCGGGCCGACGCCTCGTGCATGTGGGGGAAGATCGGGTTGTCGCCGGGGCCGAAGCCGTAGCGCCACCAGTCGCCGGCTTCGCCGTGGCCGGCCCGGATCACGGCGTCGATGTAGTCCTCGGTGTGGACCAGGGTGAGCTCGTCGCCGGTGGCGTCCCGGGCCGGGGTCTCGACCACCCGCCGGCCGTCGATCAGGCCGTAGGCCCGAATCAGCGAACGGGTGAGGAGGACCCGGGCCGGGCGCAGGGGATGCTGGGGGCCGTGGTCGTAGAAGGGGACGTCGTCTCCGTACCAGGCGAGCTCGACACGCTCGCTCACGGGACCGGTCCCGGAAGGATCACCCCGACAGGATGGCAGCTACCGGCTCCGCCGCCAGCAACCCGGGCCGGCGGGCGTCGGAGAGGCCGGCGGCAAAACCCCCGATGGTCCGCCGGGCCGACGCCAGGGCGGCCTCGGCGCCGGCGTCGTCCCCGGTGGCGGCGAGGATGCGGGACAACGTCGCTTCCGCCCGCCAGCGCGACGGCGGATGGCCGAGCCGCTCCGAGCCGTCCCGAGCGGCCCGGGCCTGTGCCACCCCCTCCTCCCGCCGGCCCAGGCCGGTCAGCGCCTCGGCCAGGACCATCCGGGCCAGGACCTCGTACTTGAGCCGGCCGTGGCGCTGCGCCGAGGCCAGCGCCGTCGTCGCCGCCGTGGCCGCCGCCTCGAGGTCGCCCAGTCCGAGGGAGATCTCCGCCCGGGCCGCTTCTAGCCGTCCTGAGACCAGCCAGGTGTGGAACCCCTTCAGGCCCTGGGCCGCCTCCCACAGCCGGGGCCAGGCGACGTCCACCTTCCCCACCTCGCCCTCGGCCAGGTCGACGAAGAGGAGGTCGACCTCGGACTGGACGACGGCGATGGGGAACGGTGCCCGGGCGGCCACTTCCGCGGCCTCGTGGTTGCGCGCCCTGGCCTCGTCCAGGGCGTAGAGCTCGCGCAGTGTGCCGCCGGCGATGTTGATGGCCCGGGCCGTCCAGGGCAGAACGGTGCCGAGCTCGATGGCGTGGGCGACCAGCGGCTCGAGGAAGGCGAGGGCCTCCTCGTGGCGTCCGGACCCCGTCAGCCCCATCGCCACCTGACCACCGTCGAAGATCAGGACCTCGCCGCTGTGGATCTCCTGAGCCAGGTCGTGACCCCGCCGCCCATAGCTGGTCGCCTCCTCGTGGCGGCCCAGGTGATAGGAGGCGAGCCCGGCCATGCCCAGACACCACGCCAGGTCCGATGGCCGGGATCCGGGAAACCAGGCGTCCAGGGCCCGCTCGGCCATGGCCAGGGCCTCGGCCGGACGGCCGGCCAGGTTGGCGCCAGTGCCGACCAGGGCCAAGGCCGGGCCGACGAGGTCGTCGTGGCCCTGGGCCCGGGCCAGCTCCACCGCCTGCTGCCCGAAGGCGAAGGCGCTGGCGTCCTGGAGCAGCCCGGCGCACCGGGCCCGGGTCAACAGCGCCTCCAGCTGTTCACGGCCGGTGAGCTCAGGGAGCAGGACGTCGAGCTCGGCCGCCGCGGTGACGTAGTCGACCGCCTCCAGGCGCATGACCGCCCGGAGCAGGCGGACCTTCCGGCGGCGGTCGACGTCCGCTTCGGGGATGAGGTCGAGGGCCTGGTTGAGCAGGGCCACGGCCTCCCCCTTGGCCCACGCCCGTCCGGCGTTGTCCGCCGCCAACAGCAGATAGCGGACGGCCGCGTCCGAGTCGCCCGCCTCCTGCCAGTGGTAGGCCAGCAGCGAGGCGCCCGCCTCCTCCACGTAGCTACTGGCGATGTCCTCGATGAAGCGGGCCACCACGGCGTGGCGCTGGCGGCGGGCGGCTCGGGGAAGGATGCCGTACGCCACCTCCCGGATGAGCACGTGCTTGAAGGAGAACTGCTCGTCGCCTTCGATGCCGGAGCGACGCTCGCGGCGAATGAAGTCCCGGGCTTCGAGCGAGTCGAGGAGGCGGGGCAGGTCGGCGGGGGATGTGCCCAGGCGGGCCAGCGCCCCCACCCAGAACACCCGACCGACGACGGAGGCGTCCAGGAGCAACTGGCGCTCGGGGCCGGGCAACGAGTCGAGCCGGGCGGCGATGGTGGCCCGCACGCTGGTGGGCAGCTCGACGGCCGTCTCCGCCACGCGCTCCTCCAAGGAGGCGGACAGCTCTTCCAGGAACAGCGGGTTGCCGCCCGCCCGTTCCACCAGGCGTTCCACCACCCGGGGGTCGCTGATGCCCGGGAGGAGCTGGGCGAGCAGGTGCCGGGACTCCTCGGCCGACAGGTCGGAGAGCACCAGGTTGGTGTGGGAGGCCAGACCCCCACCCCATCGCGGGCGGGCGTCGAGCAGTTCGGGGCGGGCCAGCACCAGGACGAGCAGCGGAGCGTCCCGGCACCGCCCGGCCAGAGACTCGACCAGCTCGAAGAGGGTGGGGTCGGCCCAGTGGAGGTCCTCGAAGATGAGCACGGTGGGCTGGTCGAGGGCCAGGGCCTCGGCGAAGCGGCGGGCCGACAGCAGCAGGGAGCCCTTGTCGGCCTTGCTGTCGTCCGAGAGACCGGTCATCTGGGCCAGGTGGGCGCCCACCGTGGTCGCCGCTTCAGGAGGGAGGACGGCGGCCACGGAAGCCGACAGCTTCTCGCCCGCCACCGGTACGGGGTCGGTCTCGAAGATGCCGGCCACGGCCCGCAGCTGCTGGGCGAAGGCGCCCCAACCCGTGCTCTCGCCGTAGGGGAAGGACCGGCCGGAGACCGTCCTTCCCCCGCCCGCCCGAACGGCGACGGCGAACTCCCGGTACAGACGGGTCTTGCCCACGCCGGCTGCCGCCAGGACCGTAACGAGATGAGGGCTGCGCTCCGAGCGCACCCGCTGCCAGGTCGTGTGCAAGAGCTCCAGCTCACGGTCCCGCCCGATCATGGGCAGGTCGGCGTCGCCCTGGTCGGCCTGCACGGTGGCGGGACCGAGGGCCAGGCGGGATGGGGCCGCGGCCGCCGCGTCGAGGGCGGCGCCGCACGAGCCGCAGAACCTGAAAGGCGCGGGATTGGTTTCCCCGCACGTGGGACAGGCCCGCACCATGGCCTGCCCGCAGCCCCCGCAGAACCGCTGGGTGGCGAGGTTCTCCTGCCCGCACTTGGCGCAGGCGACGGTGTCGGCCACGGCTGATGCTCCCTCCGAGCGCACACTACCCCTCGCCGGTGAAACGACGGTTGCCGGCTGGGTCGGGGGAAGGACCGGCGTCGGGTCGATCAGTCGTCGTCGTGCTTGTGGCCCTTGCCCTTGCCCCGGTCGCCGTCGCCCTCCTGGTCGGCGGGTGGCGGAGCAGGGGGGGCGGTGGTGGTCGTGGTGGGGGCGGGAAGGAGGGCGAGGCGGGCTTCGACGGCGTCGACGGCGTCGAGGACCCGGGCGGCGTCGGCCGCATCCAGGCTGCCCTGGCCCCGGAGCTCGCTCAGCTGGGCCCGGAGCTGGTCGACGCCGGCCTGAGCGCCGGCCCGGTCGCCGGCGGCGGCGGCGGCCCGGATGGCCTCCACGCGGGGAGCCAGAGCGCTGGCGGCCTGGTCGGGCAGGTTCCCCCCGGGATCGCCGCAGCCGAAGAAGAAGAACAGGAAGGCGAAGAAGGCGATGAGGCTGGCCCGGTTCAGGTGCTCCAGCGGGTCCATCGCCCGGTGCAGCACGGCGTTCACCGGGTCACCTCCTCGAGGTGGGAGAGGGCGTCGTCGAGGGGGGCGGGGATGGGGCCGGCGGGGGCGACCGTGGTGGCCGTGCCGCCGGCGGCGGCCGGCCGGTTGCCGGCCGTACCGGAGCCCTCATCCGCGCGACCCAGGCCTGAGACGAACCAAGCGGCGAGTAGGCACAGGACGATGGTGGCGACGACGACCGCCGGGGACCGGCGGGGCCGAGGGGTGGGCACCGCAGCCGGCGCCGGCGCGGCCGCCGGCAGGGGCGCCTGGCGCAGGACCCTGGTCTCGGGGCCGGCGGAGATGGTGGGGGCGGAGTCCCGGGCGGCGGGCGCGGTTGGCTCGGCCAGGGCGGCGGCCATCTCGGCGGCGGTGGCGAACCGGTCCTCGGGCCGTTTGGCCATGGCCCGCTCCACCACCCTCACCAAGCCGGGATCGAGCCCGGGCCGGCGGGCGGCCAGGGGTTCGTAGGTGCCCTGGTGGACGGCGAAGCACAGGCTGATGGGAGTGTCAGCGTCGAAGGGCTTCGAGCCGGTGAGCGCCTCGTAGAAGATGACCCCGACCGAGTAGAGGTCGCTCTGGACGCTGGCCGGCGCCCCGCCCACCCGCTCGGGCGCCATGTAGGCCACGGTGCCGACCAGCTGGCCGTCGCCGGTGAGGTCGAGCTCGGCGGTGCGGGCGCCGTCGGGGTGGTCCAGGGCCTTGGCGATCCCGAAATCGGCCACCTTGACGGCGCCTTCCGCGGCCAGGAGGACGTTGGCCGGCTTCACGTCCCGGTGGACGATCCCGGCGGCGTGGGCGGCGCCCAGGGCGGCGAGGATGCCGGTGCCGACCTCCCGGACCCGGGCGGGATCTATGGGCCCGGTGGCCATCTCCCGTTCCAGACCGGGGCCGGGCAGCCGCTCCATGACGATGAAGGGCACGCCGTCCTCCTCGCCCACGTCGTAGACGGCCACCACATTGGGGTGGGCCAGGCGGGCAGCGGCCCGGGCCTCGGCTTCGAAGCGCCGGCGCACCTCCCCCTTTCCGGCCAGGCCCGGCCGCAGCGTCTTGACCGCCACCGGCCGGCCGAGCCGGAGGTCGCGGGCAGCCCGCACCTCGCCCATCCCACCCTGACCGAGCACCTCGGTCAGCTCGTAGCGCCCAGCCAGGACCTGGTCGTTCTTCACTCCGCTCACGGGATCGTGTATGCCCCGCCGGGACCCGCTCCTCACCCCCGCCCGGGCCTACGACCGGAATGTCCCCTTCGTCCTTAAGCCGTTCTCAGGAACCGAACAGGTGGGCTCCCATGCGGGCCAGGCCGGCGAGGTCGCAGACGTCGGCCTCGAAGTAGGGCACGGACAGGACGAGGTCGGGGGCGGCGGCCAGCTCGGCTCGCAGCTCCGCTTCCCGCTTGGCCACCACCGAGAAGTTGAGGAACGACTCGCCCACGGTGTGGAGGACCCGGCTCACGGTGGGAGGGTCGAGATCGTCGAGGGCCTTCGCCGCTTCCTCCTGGCCGGCACACAGGGCCCGGGCGGCGGCCTCGCCGCCGGCGCCCAGGAAATAGCCGGGCAGCGTCTTGTTGAGGACGAGGGCGCCGAGGTGGAGGCGCCGTTCGGCCAGGGCGGAGACGAAGAACTCGGCTTCCCGGACGGGCGCCGGCTCCAGGGTGGAGACGACCACGAAGGTGGTGCGCTTGTCCCGCAGGAGCCGCTCCACCGCTCGGGCCCGCTCCACGAACCCCTCGTACATGGACTGGAAGTTGAGGAAGAACTCGGCGATGTCCTCCAGGAACTGGCTGCCCAGGATGCGGTCGGCCACCTGGTAGAAGGGCCGGGAGGCGAGGTTCATCATCCGAGCCCCCCGGCGCCCCCCGAGCCGGTAGGGCATGGTCAACCAGCGCAGCAGGCGGCTGCCGAAGAACTCGGCCATCCGTCGGGGGGCCTCGATGAAGTCGATGGCGTTGCGGGAGGGGGGCGTGTCCACCACGATCAGGTCGTAGACGCCGCTGCGGTGGATCTCGTGGAGCCGCTCCATGGCGATGTAGTCGTGGCTCTGGACGAAGCGGGCCGTGATGTTGTCGTAGAGGCGGTTCTCGAGGATGCGGTAGGCGGTCTCCTCGTCAGGGGCATGGCGCAGCACCAGGTCATCCCACGACTGCTTGGTGTCGAGCATCGCCGCCCAGAGGCCCCCGCGGGCCCGGGGTTCGGGGTGTCCCCGAAGGGGCTGGATGCCGGCGGCCACCAGGCGCTCGGCGGGCACCTCCCGCTCCCGGTTGCCCAGGCCCGTCACGCCCAGGGCGTCGGCCAGGCGCCGGGCGGGATCGACGGTGACGACCAGGACCTTGCCTCCCAGCCGGGCGGCCGCCCCGGCGGCGGCGGCCCGATTTCCC